>NZ_JAKKRS010000001.1:0-744651 GCF_025654025.1 Shewanella sp. SM55
GTCGCCGCGGTCGCCGCGGGAATTGTTGGGATAACGCACCAATGGAGCGTTTCTTTAGAAGTTTGAAATCTGAGTGGATACCCGCCAGTGGTTATGGGAATTTTACAGAAGCAAATAAAGAGATCACAAATTACATCACTGGATATTACAGTGAGACCAGACCCCATCAATATAATGGTGGGTTAACGCCAAATGAGTCAGAACGTTTATATTGGAATGACTCTAAAACCGTGGCCAATTTTACTTGACCACTACAAAGGCACTCAATATTGTTAGTGCAATCAATATAACGAAGTACATCTCAAAACGATTTTTCTGCTTTTTATTCATAACTTATCCTTAGATGTTAATTTCTTTGCTATCCGCTGGACGCTTGATAAGCTGATATTTAGCCTTTTTGCGACCTCCGGTTTAGATATCCCCTCTGCAAGCATTGGAGCGGCTTCTTTCGCCTTAGTGATTGCCGTGGGTTTACGTCCTTTATACTTCCCCCGCAGTTTTGCGAGAGCGATTCCTTCAGCCTGTCTTTCTAACATCAGCTCTCTTTCAAAGGTTGCGATAGCTCCAACCATAGTCAGCATGAGTTTGCCTGTCGGGGTTGCGGTATTAATCCCGAGGTTTTGAATTTGCAGTGACACCTTTTTGCGTTCCAAAAATTCCGCAATTTCCAGCAGGTGACGAGTGTTACGAGCAAGTCTGTCGAGCTTAGTGACAATCACAATGTCACCCTCCCTGACAAACTCAAGCATGAGTTGCAGTTGTGGACGGTCATCCTTTGCACCACTTACCTTTTCTTGAAACACCTTGTCGCAGTTTGCTAATGCTTTCAGTTGGGCATCGAGACTTTGTCCCGTGGTCGATACACGGGCATATCCGATTTCTGCCATGAACGACTCCTGTTCAATAGGGCAAGGTATACTGACCAAGCCCTTCAAAAGGTCCAAAACAACCCATGTGACACGGTTATTGATGTGTTTACGACCGTGTCACATGGCCTTGGTTTATTGGTTATGAAAACAATGTGTTATTCAGATTCTTGATCTTCATCAACATCAATGTTTGCCCAAGGTTCTTCATCTGAAAGATAACGCTCAGCGAAGGCTTGGATGAGGATCGGCACTATGGTCAGCAGTGCAGCTTTAGCGACCTTTTTTAGTAACTCGTTAATGATGTTTCTCCTTCCTGATTGTCGTTCAGGCAGCCGAATACCCACCACATGAACCCATGTAGTGAAACGCTGGCCGCCTTAATGGTGTTTGCGGGTTAATCCCAGTTGATGGTTATTTGGTAGAGATCATCTACCAGATAGCTTCTGAAGTTGGCTTCCCATAGTCGGTATAGGCCGCTGAAGTGGCTTAACGGATGATGACCAACATAAGCCTGATACCCTGAAGCCTCTGCAAAGTTGAAGTCGATGTCCTTCTCTAATTCTGGGTAGTAACGTCCCTGATAGGCAAAGTCAGTGATATAGCAGAATTGCCACATGCTGGTGGTTGATGAATATTCCAAACGGATTTCGACCGGATGAAAGCCACCAGACTCAGCAGAATAGCTAGGATCACGGAAGTTAATCGTAACAGCTTTACTATTGATTGGTTTGTTAGCATCCACCAGCAATCGCTTGAGGAGCTGAGCCAAACTAAGCGTGATAGGTAGTAGTTTCCTTCCTGACTGAAGGTCAATCTGAATAGGCTGTTCAGTTGCCGCTGGTGTATTCATAACCATCCCCTTTCAGCAAACGAAACGACATCTTGATGACCAACAACAAAATGGTCTAACACTGATACATCAATAGTTGCCAAGGCTGTCTTTAAACGCTCTGTAATGCGTTTATCGGCCTCTGAGGGTTCAGGCATGCCTGAGGGATGGTTGTGGGCGAATATTACGGCAGCGGCGTTTCTATGCAGAACTATTTTTACCACCTCACGAGGATATACTGAGGCGGCATCTATCGTGCCGAAAAAGAGTTCTTCACAACTAATCAAACGGTGCTGACTATCCAGTAGCAATACCGCAAATACCTCCCGCTCGTATCCAGCCATTTTCAGTCGAAGATAGTCTTTTACCAGTTGTGGAGAGGTGAATGCCTGCGGATTAGCTTGCAGGGTGTAGCGACTCTCCAAGATAGCAATGGCTTCCCTGATAACAGAGTCTGAAGAGTCGAGTTGATTACGGTGGGTTAATGTTGAAATAAGCATATATGTTTCCTGTGTATTTGATTTACATCAGGTTTCTTATGCCTTAGTTCATGGTAAAAAATGACGGTATAAGTCAGTTGAAACGATCTCCCACCGATTAAAATAGAAATATGGGGGGTGACAAATACTGCCCCATTGAAAGTTCAATCGGAGAAAAAATCATGCACGACGAATTAGTCTTAACCTACCCCCTTTTGCTTGTTGAAGGCCGATTTACGCCAGAAACAAGAGATCATCAGATTAACGAAGCCATCAAAAACCACAGCCCCTTCTTTACAGTCGAGATTGTCCCAGATAAACGAGGTACAGATCAGAAGATGATGCACCTTCAAGGAGAGGTAGCAATGGGTGCAGGAAGCTTTAGAGATCAAGGTGCTATTAAAGCATTTCTCATTGAGAAAGGTTTTACCCCTGAGACTATCTCAATCACAAAGGATGGTAATCTATACGCGACTCATCCTAGAGAACATCTACCATATATGCACTGGATAGTCAGGCTGCTAGTCCATTTTCAGGCTTTTGGGGAATGGCTTGCGGTTAACTATTGGTATAGAGATTATCCAGATAAATAGTCATTATGGGTCGTTGCTAGACTCATCTATCAAGTGGCTAAGGTGAGTCTAGGCTCAGAATCTATGTTAACGTTCTCCGTGATCCCAACCAACCGTTATCACGAACCTATTTAGTGATCCTGCTGCAGAGCAAGCCAGTTAAGACCTTGCTCTGCAAAGACAAACAATTTATCGCTATAGCCCTGAGCTATCACGCTGCGAATAATCTCAGGATCAATATTAAGGTAATCGTGAACCAGTGCATTACGAAGACCTATCACCTTACGCCAACCGCTAAGTTCCTCAACAGGTTGTGCTCCACGCTGACAGAGGATCTCAAAAGCTTGATAGGCATCCTGCGGGCTATGTCCTGCCAATGCTTTAGCCCAATGTTTAGCAATACCGATACAGGCTTCAATCGAAACCTGCAAGGTTCGTTCAGCAGCACGATATTCAAGATTCGATAGCGAACGCTGGCTGAGTATAAGCTTTAGTTCAACCAGCTCAGCCTGATAACGGTTGAGGCTAAGGCGTAGAGACGTTATATAGGCATTATCAGACATCAGTTAGTTGTTCCTCTGCTCATTGGCGACGTTGCATAATCGAGTTCCATCGACGACATAATACGGGCCTCTTCCTGCATCCTTCGGCCTTCATCACGACTGTATAGAACCTTGTTAGCATCAATAATACCGAATGCTAGTGGAATAGGAGCCAGATTAATGTCGACGACTGAGAGCTTTCCTTCCGGCAAACCCAGTGCACGCTGCCAGTCCATCGCTAATAACTCTGCTCTTAGACGATTATCGAGCACGTTATCAGTCTTAACAGGGTCAAATGCGACCGCCAAATCCCAATCACTCTGTTCTGTAGCATTACCTTTGGCCTGAGAACCATAAAGCCATAGTGCGGCGACTTCAGGTTGGCTTGCCGCCAATGATTGTAATTGCTTAGGGTCAATGGACATGTGTGCATCCTTATCGATTAAATCATAAGCTATTGTTATAAAATATCTTCTGCCTCAGTACCTGCGATATTTCTTCATGATACTAGTCAGCAATATTACAGCTTTGCGATCAGAATATTAGTAGCATCAAGTTTCAGCTAGTCAGGGTGAGAGCCGTAATCAACTCTTTAAAAACAATAACTAATAATCCCGAAGTGTACCAACCCTCAATCAGGCTGAACAGTTGTTATTTCAAAGTTTGCTGCTAACGACCAGCTTGGACAACACCTTTTCTCCATGCCGATTTTGCTGCTGATTTCTGCCAACTCACTCTCCATCAAATGCAAGTAACATTGCCCTATTTGACAGTTTTATTGTTTTTACTTGCTGATTTTTAATTGATTTTCTAAAAATAGCTATAGAAAAAAGTTAATAGAAATACTTTAGTCAGTCTGCTGAATTTTCGGCTGAGGTTGGTGTAAAGCGGTTTAGGCTTATTGGAAATGGAGTGAAGACGAGTGAACAAGTGATTATCGACCTGATAGATGTGGGAGCCTTCATGCTGAACACTCCACCAGCACACTAGAGTTCACGTCATACGAGTTACTATCGTGAACTCTAGCATCACCAGTCTAAGACAGTTGATGCCATCTTTTATCTTCTTTTGTGACTTCCACTAAGTAAACCAGCAATAAAAACCTTATAAATTAGCACTATTCCATTTATTCATAACTACAGCCGCATTAATGAAAAAATGTCATATGAAAACCTTTTAGGCAACAATTCGCCTCTTTAACCGATTTGGTTGAAATCTCATCAATTTACTGCGTTCAACTCTAACTCCAATCGATTAAAACATTATGTGAGAGGCATGACATGAATGACCCCACCGGAGATTGAGATGATAAACCATGACCTAAACCACAGCCCTATAGCAACAGCAAGCAACGCAGTTAGCTCTAGCGTGTTCAAGCTACCTTTTGAGCTATTCCAAGATCAATTAGGCCGAACACTCTACGAGATAAGCCGGATGCCTGTTAGTAATGGCGTGCTGTTGGGTGGTAGGGAGAGTCTAGCTAATACCTTAATGAAGCGTTGCGGTTATTCATTAAGAACGGCTAAACGCCATATCGGTCGGCTGGTGGCTTCGGGACTTCTGGAATGCTCTCAAACAACTAATGCCACAGGGATGCAGGCAACAAACCTTTATCGTCGTATGTTCGATTAATAGAGGAAAGAATGCCCCTGTTTAGGTTGAAGGACGACTTAAACAGGGGAAGAGCTAAAACCAGCTCGAAGGCCAAACTACAGACAAACTATTTACATATATATTTTAGTCTGTTGGCCTCTGTTTTAGAGGATATGTCACATGACATCTCAAGTATTTGTAAGAAATAACAGATTTAACCATCAAACATTGAATGAAATCGGCTTAGAGGGCGTTAAAGCACTTTATGACTTGCCAGAGCTGATCGCTAAGCTCGTCGACAGCGAGGTTAAGCCAACATCGAGCGACTACTGCCAGTTAGAGGATGATGTTTGTCCCTTCTGTGGGCATGCAGGCTGTTTCAAAATTTATCATGCTGATCCAACAGACCAAAACTATCACTGCTACTCATGTGAGGAACACGGTGATATTTATAGTTTTCTGACCTGTTATGACCTTGCAAACAATCCCTATGATGCGGCCAACAAGTTACTTGCTGGCGAGATTGAAGGGATAACCATCAATACTCAACCCAAAGCTAAGAAAGTTAAGCCAGAGAAGCTAGAACTGACCGAAGAGCAATTCCTTCGTCGGCAAGAGCTTATGAATGCAGCATGTGAATACTACTTTGAACCTATGATTGCTGATAAAAGTAAGCCTCTTGCTACTCTTATGGAAAAGCGAAAATTCAGTCAAGAAGTACTGTTTGATAGCGACATAGGATATTCCCAAGGTCAACTTTGGTGTGCCTTAGAAGCTCAAGGCTTCAGTCGTAATGAGATGTACGCATCAGGATTGGTTAAAGAAGGCCAATCCAATCCTTCGGACTTTTTCCCAAGGGATGTCTATATCTTTCCTCATTATGATGAAGATGGACATCTTTGCCGCTTCACGTTTAAAGATCCCAAGAAAGAGAAACAATATCAAATGCCTAAGCAATTTTGGTTAAATGACATTCAGTTTTATGGACAACATTTAATAAATACCGCAGGGGCAGTCGCTATCGTTGAAGGTGAACACGACTTGTTAGCCTTACTAAATCACAACTGGGAGGGACCTGTTCTGGCAACCAATGGGCAACTGGGTCAAGAACAGCTGGCATGGGTAAAGCAGAACTTGCAAGAACGTGATGTGATCACCTTCTTTGATAGTGATGCTGCGGGTGATAAGTATCGCGAGAAGTTGGCAGAATTAGGATTATCCTCACTCACTCAAGTGGGTCTGCCTGAAGGTCAAGGCAAGGACATTGACGACTATTTAAGGCGTGAAGATGCCTTATCACTCGAGGAGCTGGTTAATCAATACGGTGTAAGCCAGCAGTCTGTTGAAGCGATCTGTGAACCTGCTGTAAAGCATGACAACACCTCGACAGACCCTGTGTCTGTGTCTGATGAACCTATCCCCGAGATCTGGGCTAACTTCAACGAAGACTCACTGAATGATGTGGGTAATGCTGACCGATTAAAAGCGATCACCAACGACAGCATGATGTACGTACCAGAACTTAACAGCATAGTTAACTTTAATGGCAAACATTGGGCTCCATCAAGCGGAAAGGAGCTTGAATATACCCGCTGTGTTGGAGAACGTCTTATCAATCAAGCTGGTAGTATGTTAGAAGAAGCAATACAAACCAAAAATAAGACTAAGTTAGCTGAAGCAGAGCAATTACAAAAATTTGGCCGGATGACGCTTAATCGTAAAAAAATGATGGATATGCTAGAAATCTTCAAGTCAGGCAATCAGATATCTTCGAACCGCTTCGATGCTAATCCTATGCTGCTTGGAGTAAACAATGGCGTATTAGACTTAGCTAACGGAAAACTATTACCTGCACAGAAAGAAATGTACATCAGCCGCTGTGGGGATGTTCATTTCGATAGCTCAGCAGGTTGCCCTCGTTGGTTACAGTTCATTGATGAAATCACCTGTGGCGACAAAGAATACGCTAAGTTTTTACAACGCATAGTCGGTTACATGCTAACCGGGCGAACAGACGAACAGGTACTGTTCTTCCTCCACGGTCATGGCTGTAATGGTAAGAGCACCTTTATGAACGTGATACAGCGATTAATGGGAAGTTATTATCATCAGATCGATAGTAGTGTTTTGCTGCAAACCAATAACGGTAATACAGGCCCTAACCCATCCTTAGTTAAGCTGGATGGTAGTCGTGTTGTTGTGGCTAATGAATTACCTGAAGGCTCTAGGATGAATGAAAACCTAGTGAAATCTATGACTGGTGATGATGTGATTGTCACTCGTCAACTCTATGCCAAGGTAGAATTAGAATACCGTCCGAAGTTTAAACTCATCATGATAGGTAACCACAAGCCCGTGATTCGTGATACGAGCCTCGGCATGTGGCGAAGAATGATCATGCTTCCATTCAATGCGAGTTTCAGTCAGGAACAGATGGACCCACGATTAATGGATAAGCTATATGCTGAACTCTCAGGTATCCTCAATTGGGCTCTAGAAGGCGTTCAAATGTGGCTAAAGGATGGCATTAAAGCCTCGATTCCCAATTCGATAAAGTCAGAAATCGCAGAGTATCGTCACGAGTCAGACTTACTCGCGATATTCCTTGAGGAATGTACCTGTAAGGGGGATTTTACCTATACAGATATGCTATATGATGCCTTTAGAAAGTGGGCTGAGCGTGATGGCGACTGGAAGATGACCCGTAATATCATGACCAAACGGCTGGTGGAGAAAGGCTTTGAGAAAGGCCGACACAACAGTAAAGCCATGATTAAAGGAATTATCTTAAAGCCAATATTTGATGACATTATCGAACTCGCTCCTGAGCCACGGCAAGCTTCAAAACCGTTGTGGAGCACAGCTAGCGGTATTTCGCCGGATCAGTATACTGTCTAACGGTTAATCTATAACCAATTGAAGAGAGGCCCTAGAGCCTCTCTTTTACTTTTTTATTGGGTTCATTTGAATGCAGTCTGTCAGTTTCGAGAACCAGATATAACTAGTTCTAGCAGGTTGTTCTAACCACTTTTTGCTCCATGCCTTGTTAGCTAAATGGCAATAGATATAGATATTGACTTGCTATTTAGAAAGCAACATAGTGATTATTAAATTGTAATCCAATAAGGTTCAGGCGTTCCAACGTTAGCTAAAAAAACTGACAATAGCATAACTAATAATGTCAACTAAACTGCTTTGTTACGCTATGAATATCGTTATACGTCTTGAGGGGAAACCGTGCAAAATCCGGGAGAAGAAGTGGTTGGTGAGTATCTTAAACTATTTTTAGCATGTGATTTTGTGGAGTACAACTTATATACGCCAGATGTTCAAGGAGAAATTGATGTCGTTGGTATCAATCCTAAAGACAAGGTCGTTTATATCTGTGAAGTAGCCACGCATTTAATTACTGGGCTTCAATATGTTAAGAATCAGCAGCCTGAGAATGTTGAGCGGTTTACTCGTAAGTTTCGTAAGAATATCCAATATGCCAACAAGTACTTTGAAGGGTATGAAAAACATTTTATGCTTTGGTCGCCAATTGTAAAAAATCAAGGGCCTAATGCTAAGCACAACCAAACTCGAGATATAGAAGAAATTAAAGAAAATCTCCGACTAGAATTTGGAGTCGAGTTAGAGCCAATGATTAATCAAGATTACCTTAATTGTTTGATTGAGCTAAGGAAATATGCAGCAAAAGAAACAAAAGAACTAAAGTCACCAATACTAAGACTCATGCAAATAGAAGAGAAGCTTGCTAAACATGCTGCCAAGCTTCATGTGTAATATTTTCTGTACTTTGCCATAACACGTTCGATGTAACTAGAAGATATCCCGCTGTAGTTAAATATGAGGCAATTACAACTTAGCGATGCCATTCAGGAATAGTGATGACTGGCATCTTATCTATCGCTTGATGCAGTTCTGAGTAGATCCCATAGTTTCGCCCCGTATTCCCCGCATTAGAGTGCCCTGTTATCGCATTTTGAATATCCTCACGCATCACCTTCCTTGCCTCTGTGATGAAACGATGGCGGAACGCATGTAGTGGTTTGAGTGTATCAAAATTTTCGATATTGAGCGTCATAAACGCCTCTTTGAGGTGCCTTGCAACCGCTAGATGATACTTAGCCTTATTGTTTGCTTTGAGCACCGGAAACAAACGGCCATCAACGGGCAAAGAGTGAAGGTAATCGAGTAATCCCAACTCGATGAGAGATCGACATACTGGCACTTTCCTTGATTCACCCGTCTTAACGGATTGGTCGTCCCTCACCTCTTGGATATGGAAAAACCATAGCTGTGGGTCGTCCTTATCCTGCTTAATGTCTTTCACATAGAGTTGAGCAATCTCTTCAGCCCTTGCTCCTGTATAGGCTAGGATAACGGGTAACCAGTAAGGTGCCTCACCATACCTTGCTTTCTGAGCATCTGTTCGAGCTAGAAAAAGTGGTAAGGAAAAAATCTGTGATAGCTCAGTGTTTGAATAGCCCGGATCTCTCACTGTCCTGACAGCTTCTTTACCCGGAGAGACTTGGTGACAAGGGTTTTTCGGCAAGATATCCAATTTCACCGCTTGCTGGAAATAGCCTGAGATAAGCTTAAGTTCCTTATCAGCGGTATTGATGCTAACCCGAGCCAACCCTTGCTTATTTGCTATCTCAATTTGCTTCTTAAAGGAGAGATCTCTGACATCATGTGTTGGCTTACTGGGACATTGAATGATCCAATTGAAGAAGTTACGCATATCAATCTTTTGGATTTGACCTATTGGCTTAGCGCCGAAAAACTCGATGAGTCTGTTGCATGGTCGATTGCGGTCTGCTTGCCATGACTTAAAGGCCGTCTCACCTAAGATGAGACTTTTTTGAGTATTAACCCATTCAACCAAATGAGAAACGGTAGATGATGTTGAGACATCCCCTCGGGTAGCCATATCATCAGGAACGACTTCTAACCCTGATTCAGCTAGTGCAGCACGACTGTTATCAGCAAAATCCTGCACATTCCCTAAGTCACTTCGTGGCATGAACAGTGGCTCGAAGCCTCTATTTCGTTCCCGTCGTGTATATACTTCTAGGTCAAATGCAGAATTACACAGCCTAATAATAGCTTCAGCTAATTTGACAGAGAGATACAGCCTAGCGGCATGGGAAAAGCGTTGGCACTGAGACAGATTGAGAGCTTCATCAACGAAATCGTTCATGTGACTCATGAAGCGTTGTTCTGCTGATTGCTGGTGGATAGTCCCTTCAGCGTCATTTAACGCCTCTAACGGATCGCTAAACCACTCTGCCATCGCTTCAAGCCCATCGGATGTCTCTAGGGTATATCGAGCGAGGATATCTGGCTGGCTTAGTCGTTGACGTTCATTAACGAACCAATGACTCACGATAGCATCTAATTGTGCAGGGTTAACTTGCTGCTCTCGTTCTTGATTATCGTAACGCAGCTGGGCATTAGCCGTGATAGCTTCAAACTCTGCAACAATGACTGATGCCCGAGATTTTGCTTCTGCTGCGTCCTTAGTTTCAAGACTTCTTTTAAGCTCTGTTTTACCGTCTAAGAAAGGCCGTAAATGTGCAGGAATACCCTTGCGGATTTTCCACATTCCAGACTTCGGATCTCTGCGAGGTTGGATCATAAATGCCATCGTTTTGTACCACCCTTTTGTACCACCTTAAGGTGCCAAAGGTTGGTTAGCCATTGGATTAAGCAACTATAATTCAATAAGTTTTTGATAGAAAAGAAAAAACCCGACCATGTGATCGGGTTCTTAGAATTTGGCGGTGAGAGAGGGAGTCGAACCCTCGATACGTTACCGTATACACACTTTCCAGGCGTGCTCCTTCGGCCACTCGGACACCTCACCATATATCGATTTATGTTAGCGTGGTTAATCTTTCACGTTCAAGAATCACTAACGATTTCATATAGCCCTGCCGAGAGGCTTTCATCGTTAACGGAGCGGTACTGTACGCAAAAGCCTAAAGGGGGTCAAGTAAAAAAGACTCAGTTTCAGGCGGTTGCGCAATTGCTAAACAAACCGCCGTGATTTATTGAATCTTTTCACCGTTTTATACCGTTAATTGACGGTAAATTTGTGTACTTCTTTTGACATTGAATTCGCGTCAAACGTTAGGGCTTTGGTCAGCTCCCTAAGCTCATCGGAGATCCTTTGAGTATTAAGGTAAATCTCACTGATCTTCAGTGCATTACGATTTACGTCTTCGGATACCGCCGATTGCTCATGGGTTGCTGTAGCAATTTGCTCGTTCATGCGGTCAATAATGTCTACTTGCTCCACAATACGTTTCAATTCGATACCTGCCTGTTCAGCTTCATGGACACTGCTATTAGCCTGAGCTAATCCTCTGTCCATAGCTTTTACTGCAATGCTCGCTCCCGCCTTCAATCTATCTGTCATATTTTTAATGTCAGAGGTCGAGGTTTGTGAGCGCTGCGCTAAACTTCGGACTTCGTCTGCAACTACAGCAAAACCGCGACCCATTTCCCCTGCGCGAGCAGCTTCAATGGCGGCATTAAGCGCGAGTAAATTAGTTTGCTCAGCAATACTGCTGATCACTTCAAGCACTACCACTATGCCGTGAATTTCACGGTCTAAATCGTTAATGGCTTTAGAAGCTCCACTAATATCGTCGGCTAACGCTTTGATCGCTTTGCTGGTTCGGCCGACTTCGAGGTTGCCTTCTTTAGCCTCTATATTGGCGGCGGAAGACGCTTCGGATGCCTGCACTGCATTACTGGCAATCTCGGCCACTGTTGCACTCATTTCTGTCATAGCGGAAGCTACTTGTTCTGCCTCACTGTGGCCCGCCATCACATCTTGCTCCATGGCATGGGTACAGAGATCCATTTGCGCCACAGCTTGTTGCAATTTAGCGCCACTGGAACGTACATGTAGGATCACCTTTTCAAAATCACTCATCATGTCGTTAAAGGCGATGGCGAGTTCACCGAATTCATCGGAGCTAGAGTGAGTCAGACGCACACTTAAGTCGTAATGTTTACGGGCTTGCGTGATGGTCGAATATAAGTGATGCACACTGTCATGCAAATAACGGATAACAGATAGACTCAATATCAAGACTATCGCCAATACTGAGATTAAGGTCGCGAGCACTAAGAACATTTTCTCATTCGCTAAGGTTAATCTTTCATGGGTGGTATTAAGTAAATCTGCCGAGACTTGCTGTTCAAACTCACGTAATAGCTCAATCCGCACGGTCGATTTACTGAACCACTCTTCAGGACTTTGTTGCAGGATTTTTTGATTATCTTGCTCGAATGCGATTTGACGTAACAGCTCAACGTCATGCATTGCAGCTGAACTCTGTAAACGGTTAAACGAGGATAATAAATCAGAATTTGCTAGCGCTAAAAAACGCTCTTGATAGGTATTTTGCTCTGAAACCAAAGTGATAAATTTGGCATAAACCTTAGGCTTAAATCCAGCTTGGCCAAAGGTTGAGCTGAGTACCGCCCTTTCAATCCCCGCCCTTTCCTTTAATTGCAAAAAAGCACTAAAAGCCGTCGCTTTAATGGCGATTTCTTGATTAGCACCCGTTTTTGCGGTTTCATCGACTATTGTCAGTAATAACTTATTTAACTCAGTGTAATAGGCAACTTCATCGGCGACACTGATACTTAAACTATCCACCTGCGAGCGGATTGCATTTAAACGCCCGAGTTGAGCGTTTAGCTCTCTAAGTTTTGGGGCAAATATCTCCGGCAGATGATTCTCAGTGATAAAACGCTGATAGAGGCCGAGCTGCGTATCCGTTAATTGTCTTTGATCAGGTATTTTACCCGCAAACGCTTTTCCTGCTGAGCCAATAAATCCAGCACTCATGCCGCGCTCTTTTTGTAACTCATGCACTAAATTACTGTTGGTGACGGCTAGCTCGCTTAATTGCACCACTAAGGTTAAATCTTTTCTATATTCATATTTTTCAATGAGGTAAAGCGTGCCACATAAAAAACAGGCTAACAGTGGAGGCAAGACAACCATTAATAATTTTTGTTTTAGACTGAGATTACCAATCCATTGCCATTTCATAGAAATATCCTTTTAAACTTAGTTTTAGATCCAAATACCGAACACTAGGTATAGCATAATATCAACCGTAGGACGACTAAGGTTTATTGAAATTGCACAAGCTAATATCCTGATAAACGAGGATTTCCCCCATATTCCATCAATTGTTTAGATTTTGCTAATCGCAGAGCAAACTTGAGAAACGTCAAACAAGAATAAGATAGAAATAAAAAACGCATTGAAAATTCCAATACGTTTTTCTAAAGAAAGGAACACTTAATCTGTGAATGAAGATGACTCTAGCTGAAAAGCTGTGGGAATAATCCCTTCACACCAGCCGCAATGACTTCGATACCAATGGATAACATCAAGAGTCCCATGAGACGGGTAATCACGTTAATACCCGTTTTGCCGAGGATCTTATAAATGATAGATGCCATTCTAAACAAACCAAAACTCACTAAACCAAACACTATCACAGTAATGAACATCGCAATAATGTTCGACAATGAATTATGCTCAGCGGCAAAGACAATCACCGAACTGATAGCGCCAGGTCCCGCCATCAGTGGCAAAGCCAAAGGCACAACCGCCACAGATTCCATCGCCGAGGATTCGCGGTCTTCCTCTTGGTTACGCTTCACTTCGCCTAACTTACCTTGCAACATTGACATCGCAATAATGGCAATCAGGCTGCCACCAGCAATTCTAAAGGCAGATAACGAAATGCTGAACATATTCAGAATGTGCTGCCCCGCCACAATCGTGACTAAGAGGATCACCACAACTGCAAAGTTCGCTACTTTACCCGTGTGATTCCGCTCAGCCTCCGTTTGATGGCTGGTTAAGCTCACAAACACAGGCAACAAGCCAACCGGATTAATGATGGCAACGAGGCCAAGAAAAAATTTAACGTAAAGAGTTAACTCCAAGGGACTATCCTTATGTGCGTGTCACGCCGTCTTCATCAAAATAAGCTTGAGGGCAAGTATAGTATCTCAAGCGCTATTGACTGAAAAATGAGATTTTTGAGGTTAAATCACAACTTCGAATAATATTTAGTTATCGAAGCCGATGCATTTTCAGCGCAATTTTAAACAAACAAGTTACCCTAAGTGTAGTTTTATTACATAAAAGCACGATATTGTCGTTGATATCACACTTTCAACGCGGCTTTAGGTGTAATTTTCTACCATAAAGAGGATTTAGTGAATGCCTTGATTCACTAAATCTTTTTAGGAGTATTAATCATGACAGTGACCAATGCACAAGAACTGGATCTCATGGTCGAGCGAGTAGCGAAAGCACAAGCCGAGTATGCAACATTCAGCCAAGCGCAAGTCGATAAAATTTTCCGTGCAGCCGCCCTTGCCGCTGCCGATGCGCGTATCTCGCTGGCGAAAATGGCCGCCGCAGAAACCCGCATGGGCGTGGTTGAAGACAAAGTAATTAAAAACCACTTTGCCTCTGAGTACATTTATAACAAATATAAAGATGAAAAAACCTGCGGGATTTTATCTGAAGATGTCACCTTCGGTACTATTACCATTGCAGAACCCGTAGGCATCATCTGTGGCATAGTCCCCACCACTAACCCCACATCAACTGCAATATTTAAAGCCTTAATCAGCCTTAAAACCCGTAACGCAATTATCTTCTCGCCCCATCCTAGGGCCAAAGTTTCAACCACAACCGCAGCAAAATTAGTGCTTGATGCTGCCATAGCCGCAGGCGCGCCCAAAGACATTATTGGTTGGATTGATGAACCGAGCGTTGCACTATCAAATCAATTGATGACTCACCCTAAGGTGAATTTAATCCTCGCAACGGGTGGCCCTGGCATGGTGAAAGCCGCCTACTCTTCCGGTAAACCCGCGATTGGCGTAGGTGCGGGTAACACGCCTATTGTTATCGATGAAACCGCCGACATCAAACGCGCGGTCAGTTCGATTCTCATGTCGAAAACCTTCGATAACGGCGTCGTTTGTGCGTCAGAACAAGCGGTAATTGTGGTCGACAGTATTTATGAGCAGGTTAAAGAGCGTTTCGCAACCCACGGTGGCTACATGCTATCGAAGGATGAAACCGCTGCGATGCAACACGTCATTTTAAAAAATGGCGGTTTAAATGCTGATATCGTTGGCCAAAGTGCTGCCAGTATCGCGAAAATGGCAGGCTTTGAAGTGCCGCACTGGACAAAAGTGTTGATTGGTGAAGTCACCGACATTTGCGATAGCGAAGCCTTCGCCCATGAAAAATTATCGCCATTACTTGGCATGTACCGCGCCATCGACTTTAACGATGCCATGGATAAAGCCGAAGCCTTAGTCGCGCTCGGCGGCATTGGCCACACATCAGGGCTTTATACCGACCAAGATACCCAAACAGAACGTGTGCATGCCTTTGGTTTTAGAATGAAAACAGCACGTATTTTGATCAACACCCCAGCTTCACAGGGCGGCATTGGCGATCTGTACAACTTCAAACTGGCGCCTTCGCTCACTTTAGGCTGTGGTTCTTGGGGCGGCAACTCGATTTCAGAAAACGTTGGCCCGAGTCATCTGATCAACAAAAAAACCGTCGCTAAGAGGGCCGAAAACATGTTGTGGCACAAGCTTCCTGCATCCATCTATTTCCGCCGCGGCAGTTTACCCATCGCACTAGAAGAACTGAGCGATAAAAAACGCGCCTTAATCATCACAGACAGATTTTTATTCAACCACGGTTATTGCGATGAAACCATGCGGATTTTAAAAGCCCAAGGCCTTGAAACCGAAATTTTTTACGATGTTGAAGCCGACCCCACCTTAGCCATAGTCCGTCAAGGCGCTAAGGTGGCCCAAAGCTTTAAACCCGATGTGATTATTGCGCTCGGCGGCGGCTCACCAATGGATGCGGCGAAGATTATTTGGGTGATGTACGAGCATCCAGATGTGGATTTTGCCGATTTGGCGCTGCGCTTTATGGACATTCGTAAACGTATCTACAAATTCCCTAAAATGGGCACCAAGGCCATGATGGTGGCAATTCCTACCACCTCAGGCACAGGCTCAGAAGTCACCCCTTTTGCAGTGGTGACAGACGAAATTACAGGTAAAAAATACCCGATTGCCGACTATCAACTCACGCCCAATATGGCGATTGTTGATCCAAATCTTGTGATGGACATGCCTAAATCCCTCACCGCCTTTGGTGGCATAGATGCGGTGACCCATGCATTAGAAGCCTATGTTAGCGTGATGGCGAATGAGTACAGTGATGGCCAAGCGCTACAAGCCCTCGATTTACTGTGCAAATATTTACCCGATGCCTACAACTTGGGCTCACAATCACCTGTCGCCCGTGAAAAGGTCCACAATGGCGCCACTATTGCGGGTATCGCCTTTGCTAACGCTTTCCTTGGGATTTGCCACTCAATGGCACACAAACTGGGCGCCGAATTCCATCTCGCCCATGGCCTAGCCAATGCGCTGCTAATCAACAACGTAATACGCTTTAATGCAACGGATCTGCCCACTAAGCAAGCGGCCTTTAGCCAATACGACAGGCCAAAAGCCCTGTGCCGTTATGCTGCCATCGCAGATCACTTGAAACTAGGCGGAAAGACGGATGAAGAAAAAGTCGAAAAATTGCTTGAGAAAATCACACACCTCAAGAAGACGATTGGCATTCCTGCTTCTATCCAAGAAGCCGGTGTCAACGAAGCCGACTTCCTCGCCAAGTTAGATGAATTAGCCGAAGATGCGTTCGATGATCAATGTACCGGTGCCAACCCACGTTACCCATTGATTAACGAGCTGAAACAACTGTTCCTCGATAGCTACTATGGCCGTGACTATAGCGATAACAACTAGGTTATCGCCTGCCAATGCTAGGCTCGTGCTTAATAAAAGCCGCGCGACATAAATGAAAAAGCCCTCGAATGAGGGCTTTTTATTGCGTGATGTTCCGTGGCTTACCTAGTTAATGAGTGACTGAATCGATGCGTTAACATCACGAACGTAAAATCACTTCACTAGCCGCTAGCTCAACGGGGCATCACTCAACTTACGATCACTAAGCTAATCACCACTTAGCTGAGCATCACAACAAACTACGACTAACGCTGCGCCAGCACATAATCGATGGCGCTGGTGATGGCCGCAACTTGCGCCAGATTACATTCAGCTGGCGTGGCCGTTGGGCTATCTGGGTACACTTCTGTCGTTGTGTTATAGATACACCCCGTGACACTGCTGCAAAGCCCTAATGACTTAAGCGGATAGTTAATCATCCCGTGCTGCACCACAGTCGAGCCAATGATCTCGCCTTTCTCATCGGCAGGAGCAATGTGCGTCACTTTACTCACACCATCAATAATGGCTTTCTGAAAGGCATCCATTGAGTGTTCTGTATCACCCACAGCATAAAAACCATCTGGGATAGTACCTTTGACGTACTCTTTTCCATCACGGGCGCAAAGCGCTGGACGAAATTCTAATTCATCTGAATCAGTGGTTTCATGTAAATCCACATGCACATCAAAATCTTGCTCTACGGATGCGACTAAGGCCATCAAGGCCGCCGATTCTTCCGCTGGACTATTGGCATAAAATGAGCGATTAGGATCGATAGCCTTAGGGTTCCAACGGTTGATAGTTTCGTAACCCCAAGGACTCACGCACACGGCGATCACAAGATTGACGCGCTCAACATAATGAGCCGCCTTATCCGCTAAAAATGCCAGGGCACCATGAACACCGCTGGTTTCGTAACCGTGCACGCCACCCGTGACTAATACTGTCAGTTTTTGAGGATCGAAGGACGCTGGCTTAACCGCAAGCAAGGGATAACGCTCCGCATTTATCGATAAGGCGCCATATTGCACAACAGCAAGCCCAAGTGCTAAGAGTGATGCTTCCATCGCCTTGAGTGGCGTCACGACATCGTCCTGATACGAACGCTTGATTTTGGCGCTTGCAAGCCATGCAGCTTTTTCAGCCTCGCCCCATTTTTCGCCTACGGTGCCGATGGGATAAAATGTTAAATTTGCCATAATTCCTCTATTTTTAGTTCTATTCGGTAAAGTTCTTTTTATTCAAGCTCTTTTCGCTCAAGCTTTTTCGTTGAATTACTATTCAGTCGAATGATAGTGCTCGTATTCGGATGATAAATGAGTACAGTCAACCTAAAGCACTAACTGCATGGGAATATCGCGGATCCCGCCACGTTCTCGCTCGGGTCCAAGGGGCATAAAGCCAAAGCCTAGGTACACAGCCTGCGCATTCAGCGCCGAGTTCACGGTAAATATGCCCGAATTGCCTTGGGCTAAACATTGAGCTTTGGCATGTTCCCACAACATTCGCGCCACGCCTTGCCCCTGCGCATGGGAGGCGACAAAGAGATGGTATAAGTGACTATTCGCCTTCATCCCCACTACACCTGCAAGTTGGTCCGAGTCCGTTATGGCAACATGGTACTGATAACCCATAGCAAAGTAGCTACCAATCGCTTCTATCGACATGGCATTAACTAAGATTGCAGCGCCCTCTGCAGTGCAAGTTGGGGCGATAAATTCTTGGGTTAATTGAGTGAGTAATACGCTTATTTCAGGGATATCAGTTAAGGTTGCGGCTCGAATGTTCATCTTAACTCCTTGATTAAAAAAATTTCATGACACCATAAAAAGCCAGAACAAAGTCTGGCTTTTTAAGATACTGAATCAAAAGGCACTCAATCCAAATACACTTGGTCAGAAGACGCTTAGTTTAAATACAGACTAAAAATACTTTGATTGTCAGTTGAGCATTAAATGACTCGCCGATAATAATCCTATCAGGGCGAGCATTGCTTCTATGGGCTTTCGTCGGTGCAAAGCCCATAAACGCACGGGTCGTTATTGCTTAGTCCAGCGGTTCATCCAACCGAAGACATTAGCATACCATTGCTCTAAGTTTTCAGGTTTTAAGATCCAATGGTTTTCATCAGGGAAAATCAATAACTCTGATGGGATCCCTTTGCGCTGCATAAAACTGAATGCCGCTAAACCCTGACCATAAGGGACGCGGAAGTCCTTCTCACCGTGGATAACCAGCATGGGTGTTTTCCAGTTTTCAACATAATTCACTGGGTTAAACTTCTCATATAACGCTTTGTTATCTGAATAAGTGCCGCCAAACTCATGCTCTGCGAACCACACTTCTTCAGTCACGTAATACATAGAACGCATATCGAACAGACCTGCGTGGTTAACTAAGCACTTGAAACCATCGTTCCAGTTACCTTGGATCCAGTTCATCATGTAGCCGCCGTAAGAACCGCCGAGCGCACAGGTGTTTTGCGGATCGAGCCATTTTTGTTGCTGGCTCACCGCCGCTAGACCTTTTTGTAGATCTTCTAATGGCTTACCACCCCAATCTTGGCTGATTGAATCAGTAAAGGCTTGGCCGTAACCGGTAGAGCCGTGGAAATCCACCATGACGACGCCATAACCCGCACCCGCCCATAATTGGGCATTCCAACGACCACTGAAGGCATTACCAAATGAACCTTGTGGCCCACCGTGAACGAGATAGGCAATTGGGTATTTTTTCCCTTCTTGGAAGTTCGCCGGTTTGATCCAGTAACCGTAAACGTCTTCGTTATTCCAACCTTTAAAGCTGAATTGTTCAAACTTACCAAACTTGATCTCGGCCAATTTGTCTTTATTCACTTCGGTCAGACGTTTAAGCCCTTCACCTTCGGTCGTAATGCTATAGAGATCGCCCGGTTCAACTAAGGTTTTGCTATCGAAAATCAGTTGTTCGTTAGTGACCGCAATTAAACTGTTCGTGCCATCACTGTAGACAGAACGCACATCGCCAAATTGGGTATTCACTTGGAAAATTGAGACTTGACCTAAATCTTGTGCCGTCACATACAAGGTACGATTGTCAGGAGCAAACATCAGTGAGCTTGGGCTGCGATCCCATAATGGCGCCACTTCTTTGGTTTGGCCTGTGCTAGTATCGCGCAGCATAATGCCGTAGCGATCTGCTTCAAAACCCGGTTTTTTCATTGCTAAATAGGCCATGTAACGACCATCGCTCGAAAATGTTGGCTGCGCATCCCATGCAAGATTGTCTTTGGTTAAGTTGGTTGCAGTGCCGCCTGTCACTGGCACTTGCCACAAATCATAGTTAGTGGTCCAAGCTTGATCTTTGCTAGGGGCTTTCGCGCTATAAACCACAAACTTACCGTCTGGGGTGAAAGTTACTTCTTCCATACCCGAGAAAGGTTTTGGCGGCGTTTCAGTATCTAAACCTTGAGTCACATCCACTACTTTAGTGAGTTTTTCACCGTTTACAGCGCCCACAAATAAGTGGTTACGGGCGTGGTCTTCCCACGTATCCCAATGGCGAACCATTAACTGCTTGTATTCACGGCCAGTCGATTTACGCTCAGCTTCAGCGGTAAATTTATCCTTTGAGCAGGCTAAGTCCTTACACTCTGGGAATACCCGCATGCTAAGTACAACTTGTTTACCGTCGTTTGATAATTTATAGCCATCAATATCCAAAGGTAAATCAGAAACTTGTACCGCTTCACCGCCCGTTAATGGCAGTTGAAATAACTGGCTTGAACCACTGCGACTGGCAAGGAAATAAATCGACTTATCGTCATTGGCGAAGCTCACATCGTGCTCTGTGCCCGTGGCAGAGGTCAATTGCAGTGGTTTCGCCTTCGTGTCTATCAAATCTAATAGATACAGATCCGAGCTGGCCTCTCCTTTATCGTTTACCGTTTTAAGACCATAAACTAATTTAGTGCCATCATGGGACACAGTCGCAGAGTGCATCTTATTGAGTTTAATGAGTTGTTGCACAGTAAAAGGCGTTGGATCGGCCGCTTGGGCTGATAACGCCAGTCCCGCAGCGCCGAGCGCCAATAGGAGAGGAGCTATTTTCATTGTTATGTCCGTCTTTGGTTAAACTGGTTCGATAGTTGCGCCAATCATTGCAAGGGTTCTATTGAAATTGCAATAGTTCTACTGAGTTGCAACCGCACGAATGTTAAAAACGATCTGAGATCGTATCTTTCGAAGATAAGCTTGCCACACTATCGAAACAAAAACGCTCAGGCAAGCCAAATGGCGAACCTGAGCGTATTTTTTTGTGACAAAATGTCAGTGGCGCAACGTTTTACCTCAAGAACAGATATCAGAACTCAAACTTAAGCTATTTTGCTTAAAAAGCCATCAAGTTCAATCCGCTGCATCCCAACCTTTACGCTTTCGCGTTGGCAATATTCACTTTCCAAATTGCAGGGCCAGTTTCATGGGCGTTCACACCGTTTGAATCCACAGCCACAGTCACTGGCATATCTTGCACATCAAACTCGTAAATCGCTTCCATTCCCAAATCAGCAAAGGCCACGACGCGAGAATGTTTAATCGCTTTAGACACTAAATACGCAGCGCCGCCAACGGCCATCAGATATACCGCTTTGTGTTTTTTGATCGATTCAACTGTCGCAGGGCCGCGCTCAGCTTTACCTATCATGCCCATCAAGCCAGTTTTCTCTAACATTAAGTCAGTGAATTTATCCATACGAGTTGCTGTGGTTGGGCCCGCAGGGCCGACAACTTCAGTACCCACTGGATCAACTGGGCCAACGTAGTAAATAAACTTACCGGTAAAGTCCACGCCTTCTGGCAGACCTTCACCGCTTTCAATCAGGCTTTGAATGCGCTTATGGGCAGCATCACGACCAGTCAACATTTTACCGCTCAGCAGAATGGTTTCACCGCTTTGCCACTGTTCGATATCCGCTTGAGTGACAGTATCTAAGTTAACGCGGCGCACATCATCACCCACTTCACGGGTAATTTCTGGCCAATCAGACAATGATGGTGGCGTTAATTCAGCTGGACCTGAGCCATCTAAATGGAAATGCACGTGGCGAGTAGCAGCGCAATTTGGGATCATCACCACTGGCTTTGACGCCGCGTGGGTGGGCGCCGATTTGATTTTAACGTCTAACACTGTGGTTAAACCGCCAAGACCTTGCGCACCTATGCCTAAATTATTCGCACGCTCAAAAATGTCTAAACGCAGTTTTTCTTCGGTCGTTTGCGCGCCACGGGCCATCAACTCATGAATATCCACGCTTTCCATCAGCGCTTCTTTGGCTAATACGGCCGCTTTTTCTGCCGTGCCGCCAATGCCTATACCCAGCATACCCGGTGGACACCAGCCCGCACCCATAGTCGGTAGCGTTTTTTCTACCCAAGCGGCGATATCGTCAGATGGATTTAACATCACCATCTTAGCTTTGTTTTCACTGCCGCCACCTTTGGCTGCAATCGCCACTTCGATATGGTTGCCAGGCACCATGTCGATATGCACCACAGATGGCGTGTTATCTTTGGTATTTTTACGGCTGCCCGCAGGATCTGACACTATTGATGCGCGCAGTGGGTTATCAGGATTGGTATAGGCACGACGAACACCTTCGTCGACCATTTCCTGGATCGTCATATCAGTTTTGTCCCATTGGACACCCATACCCACTTTCACGAAAGTGGTCACAATCCCAGTGTCTTGACACAGAGGACGCTTACCTTCGGCCGACATGCGCGAGTTAATTAAGATCTGGGCAATCGCATCCTTCGCCGCCGCACTTTGTTCACGCTCATAAGCTTGGCTCATGGCATCAACAAAATCCTTCGGGTGGTAATAAGAAATGTATTGCAAAGCATCCGCCACACTTTCAATAAAGTCGGCTTGTTTAATCACAGAAGTTTCAGACATTTTATGGTGAGATGACATAGTAGGAGCGCTCCAGCAGCCTTTGCGGCCTAACTTGTTTTTGTTTAATTCTTTCTGGGCCAATATGATACTCTTTCACATCTTTTTGGGCTACATCACATTTTGAATAGGGTTAATCGATGGCAATTAGGGCGTCAAAACAGCTTGCATCACGCCAACTTGACTGGACATTAAGTACCGCAGCACTGTTCGAACACTTTGCAAATGACACTTGGGCAATTCTGTTAGATTCGGCGAACGCGCCGCATCAAGACGCCAGATTCGACATCATTTGCGCCAATCCTATCGCAACGTTAGTGACTCAGGGCGAGCGTAGCGATATAAAGCTCATCGATACGAGCTTGAGCTTACCCGAGGCAATAGACCCAAACCGTGATCCCTTCGAGTTACTCAACATTTTATTAACCCATTGGTATTCAAAATCTTTTGATTGTGATTTGCCCTTTAGTGGTGGCGCAATGGGCAGTTTTAGCTACGATTTAGGCCGCAGAATTGAATCCCTGCCGATAACGGCCAAGCAAGATATACAACTGCCAGAGATGAACATCGGCTTTTACGACTGGGCGTTAGTTTTTGATTACCAAGCCCAGTGTTGGCATTTATTGCACTATTTAGGTGAAGCGGCACTCGACATTGAGTTGAATAAAATTCAAGATAAAATCACTAAAAAGCCAAATGCCGCCACATTCATGCTCGCTAGCCCATGGGCAGCACAAATAGACAAAGCTCAATACACGGCCAAATTTGCAGCAGTTCAAGCCTATTTACACAGCGGTGATTGCTATCAAATAAATTTAACCCAAAGATTCGAAGCCCATTATCAAGGCGATGAATGGTCAGCCTATAGCCAACTGCGCAATGCCAATAAAGCGCCCTTCTCGGCCTTTATGCGTCTGCCGCAAAACACGATTTTATCGATTTCACCCGAGCGCTTTATTCAGCTTCGCGGTGACGATATTCAAACCAAACCTATCAAAGGCACGCTGCCGCGTCATACCGATCCCGCATTGGATGTGAAAGCCGCCAATACACTGGCAAACTCACCAAAGGATCGCGCCGAAAATGTCATGATTGTCGATTTACTGCGTAATGATATCGGCAAAGTGGCGGCAGCAGGCTCAGTACGTGTACCGCATCTATTTGAGATTGAAAGTTTTCCTGCGGTGCATCACCTTGTCAGTACAGTAACGGCCAAGCTCGATGCTAAGTACAGCGCCAGCGATTTACTGCGCGCAGCGTTTCCCGGCGGCTCAATTACCGGCGCACCGAAAATTCGTGCCATGGAAATTATCGAAGAGCTCGAACCTTCACGGCGCAGCCTTTATTGTGGTTCTATGGGTTATATCAGCCAAGACGGCCAAATGGATACCAGTATCACCATTCGCACTATTGTGGCCGAACAGGGCAAACTCTATTGCTGGGCGGGTGGAGGCATAGTGGCGGATTCAGAAGTGGATGCCGAGTACCAAGAAACCTTTGATAAGATCAGCCGTATTTTACCTTTGCTTGGCGCTGCGTCACAAAAGCCGTAAGCTTTAATACTAAACAGTCACGAGAACGTCGATGGATCAAGCGGAATTTAGACTCAGATTTAATCTGCACCCGTTAGCGCGGCCAGATCCGGCGGCCTTCCCACACCTTGGACTGCGCAAAGCTGCGGTGTTGATCCCACTGCTGGAGATTAACGGTGAGCTGAATCTAATTTTGACCCAAAGACCTATGCATCTGCGCGCCCATCCGGGGCAGATCAGTTTCCCCGGCGGTAAAATTGAGCCCTATGATATTGATGCGATTGCGGCCGCGTTAAGGGAAGCAGAAGAGGAAATTGGACTCTCAAGGCATAACGTCGACGTGGTGGGCAAGTTTCCAGCCCACAATACCTTCACAGGGTTTGAAATCACTCCTGTGATAGGCATTATCAAGCAGGCATTTGATTTAAAACTCGATCCCGGTGAGGTAGCCGATTGCTTTACCGTGCCATTAAGCTTTTTTATTGAACCGAATAATCGCCACCAAAAACGCTTTTTACGCCAAGGGCGCTATTACAGCGTGCATTTTATTCCCTATCAACAACGGTTTATCTGGGGTGCGACTGCGGCCATTATCGACCATCTGTGCCGCCAGTTAAGCATTCCTGCCGATATTCTCTGACTTCATTTGCCATTGCTAAACCGTTAAAAAGCCAAACTGTTAAATTAGCCAAACAATGGCTAGCTTAAACCACCAAATGGATATACAAACCGGCGACAATAGACGTTAACAGCAACATGGGAATATTAAACCAATAACCCATACGACTGTGGTGGGCGACATAATAGTTAAACGCTAAACTGACCAAACTAATACCGCCACAAACCCAAATCAAATACTGCAATAATTGGGTTTCATGTGGATCCCAATGGACTCTAAATGTCGCGCCACGGGTCAAATAGGCCCCAACTTCACGGTCTGGCCTTGCATCACTAAACACTAATAGCGCATAGACGGCTATTGCCCAGCCTAAAATGGATAAGGTCGCAAGGATAATTTGAAATATTCTAGTCTTGCTCATACCGCCTCCCGCCGTTTAACTCACTATATCGCTCAATATCGATATTATTAACCTCAGGATACCTTTTTCAGCTTGAGAAAAGCCACCAGCAAGGTAATATAAACCTCCAAAATTTTCATATAAAACGTTTCGTTGGAGAATTAAGCAACAATGAGCATTGCATCTGTCGCATCTGTATTTAAAGGTGAGCACGCCGTCGGTTCTAAAGTCACAGTGCGTGGCTGGGTCAGAACCCGTCGTGACTCTAAAGCCGGCATCTCTTTTTTAGCTGTTTACGACGGCTCTTGCTTTAATCCTATCCAAGGTGTCGTGCCCAATAGCTTAGATAATTACGACAACGAAGTGTTAAAGCTGACTGCGGGTTGTTCTGTTGTGATGACAGGCGACGTGGTGGAATCTCCTGGTGCAGGCCAAGCATTTGAGCTGCAAGTGACTGAACTTGAAGTCGCTGGCTGGGTTGATGATCCAGACACTTACCCAATGGCCGCTAAGCGTCACTCAATTGAACATTTACGCGAATTAGCGCACTTACGCCCACGTACTAACATTATTGGTGCCGTTGCCCGCGTACGTAACTGTCTATCCCAAGCGATTCACCGCTTCTACCACGATGAAGGCTTTATTTGGGTATCGACCCCACTTATCACAGCATCGGATTGCGAAGGCGCCGGTGAGATGTTCCGCGTATCGACCTTAGATATGGAAAACCTGCCGCGTACTGAAGCGGGTAAAGTCGATTACGATAAAGATTTCTTCGGTAAAGAAGCTTTCCTGACCGTATCTGGCCAGTTGAACGCTGAAACCTACGCCTGTGCACTGTCAAAAGTGTATACCTTTGGCCCGACTTTCCGTGCTGAAAACTCAAACACTAGCCGCCACTTAGCGGAATTCTGGATGGTTGAGCCTGAAGTCGCCTTCGCTAACTTAAACGACATCGCAGGCCTTGCCGAAGCTATGTTGAAATACGCGTTCAATGCCGTCTTAACTGAGCGTATGGACGATTTAACCTTCTTCGCCCAACACGTTGATAAGACTGTGATCGACCGTCTGCAATCTTTCGTTTCAAGCGATTTTGCTCAAGTAGATTACACGGATGCGGTTGAAATTCTGCAAAACTGTGGCAGAACCTTCGAGTTCCCTGTGTCTTGGGGTATCGATTTATCTTCTGAGCATGAGCGTTACTTAGCCGAAGAACACTTCAAAGCCCCTGTGGTAGTGAAGAACTATCCAAAAGATATCAAGGCCTTCTACATGCGCTTAAACGATGACGGTAAAACCGTTGCCGCAATGGACGTGTTAGCCCCAGGTATCGGTGAGATCATCGGTGGCTCTCAACGTGAAGAGCGTTTAGACGTGCTAGATATGCGTCTAGCCGAAATGGATCTGAACCAGGAAGATTACTGGTGGTACCGTGATATGCGCCGTTATGGCACAGTGCCACATGCAGGTTTTGGTCTAGGGTTTGAGCGTTTAGTGTCTTACGTGACGGGCGTGAACAACATTCGTGATGTTATCCCTTTCCCACGTGCACCGCGCACTGCGAACTTCTAATCTCCCTTTAATTGGGACTGCATAGCTAAGACATCTCTATTAAGCCTTAGCAAAACGAAAGGAGCTGAATATTCGGCTCCTTTTTTGTTCGTCCGTTTTAGTCACATCATGCGGCAAACAACCATTAATCCGCCAGACTCAACGCCTGCGCAATATATTCCGCGACTCGCTTGGCAGCAATATCATCGATTGACACCAACTTAATATGGCGGCGAAACTTGCCACTGCCTTCAAGTACCTGATGAGGATCGCTAAGATTCGCGCCTAAGCTAAACTCCAATGAAACATGCTGTTTATAGGTAAACACACCACCAAAACTGGCTTTGGTGCTAAAGAGTATACCGCCGTACTTAACGGCTTCAGTAATGGCCCGCGACGATGTGGTAGCGGCGGTTTTGACCTCCTGCCTCACCCCCTGCACTATTTCAAACAGACTCGGGCTGGTACATAAAATATCTTCTAACAGTTTTTCAAGTTGCGGCTGATCTTCCATCATGATCTCTTTACCTCTCATACAAGCAAGACTATCCCAGCCCGATTGTAGCGCGCTAATCGGACTGAATAACACCCAGTTGAAGCATCCATCCAAGAAATAAGTGACGTGCAAATAAAAAGGCCAAGCGTGGAGTGCGCTTGGCCTTTTGCTGGAGTTGTCCAACTTAGCAAGGCTAAGTCACACGGATAAACACTGCTCCCTAGATTAAAACCCCTTCACACCGGCCATATCAGGGAGATGATGAGCAATCCCCTTGTGGCAGTCGATACAGGTCTTTTCGCCGCTTGCCAGTGATGTTGAGTGCATCTGCGCCGCTCTGGGTGATTGGCGAGTAAAGTCCATGTAAGTGAAGTTATGGCAGTTACGACACTCGAGCGAATCATTGGCCTTTAACCTTGCCCACTCATGTTCTGCCAGTTCACGGCGCTTATCTTCAAATTTCTCACGGGTATTAATCGTCCCAAAAACCTTACCCCACACTTCCTTAGATGCCTGCATCTTACGGGCAATTTTATCGGTCCAGTTATGCGGTACGTGGCAATCAGGACACGTCGCCCGCACGCCACTGCGGTTAGTGAAATGAATCGTCGTCTGTAGCTCTTGATAGACGTTATTTTCCATCTCATGGCAACCAATACAGAAAGCTTCTTGGTTGGTCACCTCTAGGGCTGTGTTAAATCCCCCCCAGAAAATCACCCCAGCCACAAAACCACCTAAGGTCAAAAAACCTAAACTGTAATGCACACTCGGACGATTGAGTACCTGCCAGATTTTTTTCAGTTTATCTAACATGCTAACTCCTAGTGTTTTTTCTGCTCAGTGTTGGCTTTGATCAGATGTTCCATATCCACAAAGTCATTTTCGACCAGTAACTTGGCATCTAACTGCGGCACATGACACTGAGTGCAGAAATAGCGGCGCGGCGATAACTCGGCTAAAAAGTTATTGTCCCTGTCCATAAAATGCGTGACGCTGACCATAGGTGCTTGCGAATCCCCAATGCGGCTACGAGCATGGCAAGCCATACACTTGTTCACTTTAAGATCAAGCTGATAGCCGTCGATCTTGTGTGGGATCACCGGTGGTTGCATGGGATAGCTGCGCACTTCCTTCACATCGGTATTACGCACACTTTGCATCGCAGGTGGCGTAGGCTCGACATTGATAGGCGCTTGGCGCAGGGTATCAATTTTATCTTCGGGAATACTGGCGGCAGACACACTTGTCATGATGAATGAGCCAAATACCAATAAACCGATCGCTGAGACTAATTTTAGGGTTTTCATCGTGTTCTCCTTAAACCTTGACGATCTTCACCGCACACTTTTTAAAGTCAGTTTGTTTTGACAAGGGATCTGTCGCATCTAAAGTGACTTTATTAATGAGCTGGCTAGCATCAAACCAAGGCACGAACACTAAACCCACGGGCGGTTTATTGCGGCCACGGGTTTCGACTCGGGTCTTAATTTCACCGCGACGGGACACAACGCGAATTTCATCGCCACGGCGCAAACCGCGTTTTTTCGCATCTTCAGGGTGCATAAAACATACGGCATCGGGGAAGGCACGATATAACTCAGGCACACGTTGGGTCATAGAACCCGAATGCCAGTGTTCCAGCACTCGCCCCGTCGACAACCAGATATCATATTCTTCATCGGGCGCTTCTGCGGCAGGTTCATAGGGCAAAGCGAAAATCACCGCACGACCATCGGGATGACCGTAAAACTCAAAGCCCTTACCTGCTTTAACATAAGGATCTGTGCCTTCACGAAAGCGCCACTTGGTTTCTTTACCATCGACCACAGGCCAACGCAGACCGTGAGCCTCATGGTAAACATCAAATGGGGCGAGATCGTGGCCATGGCCGCGGCCAAAGGTCGCATATTCCTCGAATAAGCCTTTTTGGACATAGAAGCCAAAGTGTTTAGCCTCATCGTTCAAATATTTAGGATCGGCATCCGCCAGCGGGAACTTATCAACATTACCGTTCTGATACAGGACTTCGAATAGGGTTTTGCCTTTAAACTCAGGGTTCGCCGCTAATACATCCTTAGGCCAGACTTCGTCTGTGGTGAAACGCTTCGCAAACTCCATCAATTGCCACAGATCCGAATGGGACTCACCCGGTGCCTGCACCATTTGATGCCAAAACTGAGTACGGCGCTCGGCGTTACCGTAGGCGCCCTCTTTTTCCACCCACATAGCGGTGGGCAAAATCAAATCGGCAGCTTGAGTCGTCACCGTCGGATAGGCATCGGACACCACGATAAAGTTGGCAGGGTTACGGTAACCCGGTAAACCTTCTTCATTGATGTTTGGGCCCGCCTGCATATTGTTGTTCACTTGCACCCAGTAACAATTCAAGTCGCCATCTTTTAGACGACGGTTTTGCTCGACGGCGTGATAACCGGGTTTAGGTGGAATAATGCCGCTTGGGATCTTCCAAATGTCTTCGGCATGCTTTCTGTGCTCAGGATTGGTCACGACCATATCGGCGGGTAAACGATGGGAAAACGTCCCCACTTCACGGGCCGTGCCACAGGCTGATGGTTGACCCGTCAAAGAGAATGGACTGTTGCCTGGGGTTGAAATTTTACCCATCAAGAGATGAATGTTATAAATCAGGTTGTTACACCACACACCTCGGGTATGTTGGTTAAAACCCATGGTCCAAAATGAGGTCACTTTGATGTCGGGATCGGCATACAACTTGGCCAGCGCAATCAGTTTATCCTCGGGCACGCCCGACAGCTTACTGACTTTTTCGACGCTATAATCCGCCACGAAGGCTTTAAATGTCTCAAAATCAATTGGGGTTGAATCCCCCGCCGTTTTAACATTTTTCGCTTTTTTCTCAAGGGGATGTGTCGGACGTAAACCATAACCAATATCTGTTGTGCCCTGACGGAAGTTAATGTGCTTCTTCACGAAGTCCCAGTTCACTTTATCATTCTGAATGATGTAGTTAGCTATGTAGTTCAAAATGGCTAAATCGGTTTGCGGGGTGAACACGATCGGCAAGTCAGCCAAATCGAAGGATCTGTGCTCAAAAGTCGACAACACGGCCACTTTTACATGGCTGGCACTGAGACGTCTGTCTGTCACTCGACTCCAGAGGATCGGGTGCATCTCCGCCATATTCGAGCCCCAAAGGACAAAGGCATCGGCGGCTTCCATATCGTCGTAGCAACCCATAGGTTCGTCGATACCGAAGGTGCGCATAAACCCGACCACGGCAGACGCCATACAGTGACGCGCATTCGGATCGATATTATTCGAGCCAAAACCCGCTTTCATCAGCTTAACGGCAGCATAACCTTCCCACACTGTCCATTGGCCCGAGCCAAACATGCCCACAGCAGTTGGCCCTTTGGCTTTAATGGTCTCTTTCCATTTTTGCGCCATGATGTCAAAGGCACTGTCCCAACTGATGGGCGAAAACTCACCGTGCTTGTCGTATTTGCCATCTGTCATCCGCAGCATAGGCGTGGTTAAGCGATCGCTGCCATACATGATTTTCGACAGGAAATAGCCCTTGATACAGTTGAGCCCACGGTTCACTTCACTGTTGGCATCGCCATGGGTGGCAACCACTTTGCCGTCGCGAGTTGCGACAATCACAGAGCAGCCCGTGCCGCAAAAACGGCATGGGGCTTTATTCCACTCTAATTTGGTTTTTTCTGAGCTGGTAATTAAGTTGCTTGCGCCTGCGGGCAAGGCTAAACCAGCGGCGCCTGCAGCGGCAATCACCGCATTGGCCTTGATAAAGTCACGTCTGTTCATATTCATTCTTCACCCTCTTCGAGCACTTCACTCTGGTGGTAAACCATAGTGGCTGATAACACGCCCGGAATGGCATTGATCGCTTCGATACTGTCCATCAAGGCGCGTTGCGTCTCGCCTTCGATCACGACGACCAATTTCACTTCGTTGTTGACGGAAAGTTCGGCATTTTCAATGGTCATTATCTGTTGTCTAACATCTGCCATTTTCTGCGGTAAGACCTGCACCACTAAACTGGTGATATGGAGTTCTTTGCTCATCCGACATTCCACTCTTATTTTTAACTATTTGATGATGTTACGTTTAACCAGCGCCCGGTGGACCCGTCAAAATTTGGCTGAACCAAATAGCAAAGCCCAGACCACTGACCAGTAGTACGGACAATAACGGTGCGAGAAACACGGTTAAAAAGATAAAGATTTTCAGTTCTAAGGATTTTTCTTCTGCGGTGCTAGCACTCATGCATCCTCCAAGAGGTGTGTTCCTGCCACTTTGAATGCGCTGCAAAAAATCGCCAGCGGCAGGCTTTATGTATATCTATTGCATCTTTGGATCACGAAGCGATCATACCTTTTAGTTGTTAACAAAATGTATACCTCCAAATTGGTAAAGCGGATGATGCTTGATCCAGATCATCAATTTGATGTGAGTATTCGTCAGATCTCAGTTTTTAAACGTTTTTTCCAATTACAAGTTAGATGATTGAATTGATTTTATGATTAATAAACGACTGAAATGGATAAATCACTACGAGAAAACAACAGAAAACCCTCAAAAAAAACCTGAGTATTCATAAAGGAGTAGGCAGTAGAAAGGTGTAAAAACATGCGAGATAACGACTTGATCCCAAAAGAAAGATATTCGGCATAAAAGCATCGCTGCCACCCCAAAAAGCGCTTATTTTATGTGCCGAGCAGTATCTCTCCTAGTTGATAACTTAGTTTTATCTAAGGTGCTCACTTTCAGCCATTGAAGAATGATAACTCTAGAATAAGTAGATAATTTTGGTATGAGTAAATAACTTTGGTACTAGTAAATAACTAGGACATGAATGACATGAGTAGATATAACGTTAAAGCAGGCCCGTTTCATGGCGCACCACTGGAGGTATATCGCGTGAGAAGAGTAACCATAGGGAAAATAAAAAACCGAGAAAATGGTTAGTTTTCTCGGTTTGTTTAGTCATTTTTTGATCGCGTTATTGTTACATTAATCGGACAAAGGCGCTCAGCTCAACCTTTAAATCAGTCTATTAAACCTGTTGAATATGATTCAAAATGCGCTTTTCAGATATCGGATAAGCCGTGCCTAACACCTGTGCAAAACAAGAGACACGGTACTCTTCAATCATCCAGCGCGCCTCGATTAACGCAGGCGGTGTTGGCATAGAACGCGGTACTTTAGCCAGTTGTGCGATTAAAGCTTCTTGAACCTTGTTGATGCTCTGCATATGCAAACGGTCACGGGTCGGATCAACTGGCAACTTCTCGACACGGATTTCAATCGCTTTTAAGTAACGCGCCACATCGGCTAACCGATTCCAACCACAAGATTCGACAAACCCTTTAAACACTAACTTGTCTAATTGGCTTTGAATATCACTCATAGCAAAGGCAATATCTAAGCTAATTTTGCCCTTAAGACGCTTTTTAATGCTCTGATACAAGGTCAAAATCTGCTCAACCTTCAATGCAATTTGCTCGGCGGTCGGGTTGAGTTCTTGGCGAACCCAATCCTTTGCCTGCTCAAATTGGGCTTGATTACGCACATCGAGGGCTTTTTCATCCAACAATTGCTGCACAGCGGCGGCAATAATGTCATCAATTAAGATTTGCACTTGGCCGAAGGGATTGAAATACATCGCCAATTTCGCCTTATTCGGCAAAGCTTGCTGTAAGTGTTTCACCGGTGATGGAATGTTTAGCAGCAATAACCGTCGCAGACCTTGGCGATGGGCATCTAAGGCCTCAAATTCATCATCAAATAATTTGATCGCAACACTGTCTTTTTTATCGATCAGCGCCGGAAACGCCCGCACTTGGTAATTGCCTTTTTGCTGCTGATACTGCTGCGGCAAATCGCCAAAGGACCACTCAGTTAACGCTTCTTGCTCTATACCTTTATCCGCCACCTGACGAATGGCCTTAGCCACCACGCCTTGTAACTCGGCTTTTAAAGTATCGAGCACCCGACCTTCGGCCACTAAGTTGTGTTTATCGTCTTCGATTTTAAAATTCATCTGCAAATGCGCGGGCAGTTGCGTTAAATCAAAATCCTCCGGCGATATACGCGTGCCACTCATGCGCAGCAATTGCTTGCACATGGCCTCAAGCAAACTGGCACTAAAAGGCACCATGACCTGCACACAAGCGCGGGCATAGTCAGGCGCGGGCACAAAGTTACGCCGTAAACTCTTAGGCAGAGATTTGATCAGTGCGATGCACTTTTCTTCCCTTAGCCCAGCCACTAGCCAATCAAAATCGCTATCGTCGATTTGATTAAGTAGCGCCACCGGAATGTGCACCGACACACCATCATCCGCCGCCGCAGGTTCAAAGTGATAACTTAGCTGCAGGCGCAAATTGCCCTTGTGCCACGTATCGGGAAAATCTAAGGTCGAAATATGGTCGGCATTGCGCTGCATTAACAGTGCTTTGCTGAAATCGAGTAAATCCGGTTGCTCGCGCTTGGCTTTTTTCCACCAGCTAAAAAACAGCTGGGCGTTGTAAATCCCTTCCGGGATCCGCGGCTCGTAAAAGTCCACTAACACTTGCTCGTCCACCAAAATATCGCGGCGACGGGATTTATGCTCGAGGGATTCAATGTCTTCGAGCAGCTTTTGGTTAGCGACAAAAAATGCTTCTTGGGTCTGTAACTGCCCTTCTGCCAAAGCGCTGCGGATAAAAATCTCACGCGCTTCAACGGGATCGATGGGGCCGTATTGCACTTTGCGGCGGTGCACAACCGTCAAGCCGTAGAGCACTTGATTCTCAAGGGCGATAACGCTGCCAGGTTTTGCCTCAAAATGGGGCTCAACATAGCTTTTCTTGATCAAATGAGCAGCTAAGGGCTCTAGCCATTCGGGTTCGATTTTGGCGCAGCAGCGAGCGAATAGGCGCGATGTTTCGGTAAGCTCAGCCGCCATGATCCACTTAGGGCCTTTTTTGGCCAGTGGCGAACCGGGAAACACAAAGAATTTACGATTACGGGCACCTAAGTACTCGTTATTGTTATCTTTAAAACCAACATGACTCAATAAGCCCGATAAGAGCGCGCGGTGCAAGCTGTCATAATTAGCTGGCGTATCGTTTAAGCGCCACTTTAAATCGTGCACGGCTTGTTTAAGCTGGGCGTATAAATCCTGCCACTCGCGAACGCGCAAATAGGCCAAATATTCATCGCGGCACTTTTTACGGAACTGACTAGCAGATAACTCTTTTTGTTGATCTTTTAAGTGCTGCCACAGGTTTATCCAACTGACGAAATCGGAACTGGGATCGGCAAAACGGCGATGGGCTTCATCACTGGCTTGCTTCTTCTCCATCGGACGTTCGCGGGGATCTTGAATCGATAAGCCCGCGGCAATCACTAACACTTCGTTCAAACAACCTAACTGCTGACTCTCGACCACCATACGCGCCAAACGCGGATCCACAGGAATTTGCGCCAAGTTGCGCCCAAGTGGTGTCAGCACTAGCTTGCCGTGTTTGCTCTCAACCGCTTGTAATTCTTCGAGCAACAGGAAACCATCGCGGATATGGCGTGGATCGGGTGGCTCGATAAAGGGGAAACCGGCGATATCACCCAAACCGATGGCCAGCATCTGCAAAATGACCGAAGCCAAGTTAGTGCGCAAGATTTCAGGATCGGTAAACGCCGGACGATTATTAAAATCCGCCTCATCGTACAAACGGATACAAATACCCGGCCCTACACGGCCACAACGGCCTTGGCGCTGATTGGCACTCGCCTGCGAGATAGGTTCAATCGGTAAACGTTGCACCTTAGTGCGATAGCTATAACGGCTGATACGCGCCGTACCAGGGTCAATAACGTAACGAATGCCCGGCACAGTCAACGAAGTTTCCGCCACGTTCGTCGCTAATACAATCCGCCGACCTCTGTGACTACTGAAAACTTTGGACTGCTCGCCATAGGATAAACGCGCGTACAGCGGCAAAATTTCGGTATCGCGGTAATTACGCCGACTCAATTGCTCGGCCGTATCGCGAATTTCCCGTTCACCGTTCATAAAGATCAGAATATCGCCCAGCCCTTCGGCCACCAGTTCATCGACGGCGGCAAAAATGCCTTCGATTTGATCTAAATCGGCATCGCTATCTTGCACTAAAGGTCGGTAACGGGTTTCGACCGGAAAGGTACGGCCCGACACTTCGATAATAGGTGCATTGTTGAAATGCTTAGAAAAACGCTCAACGTCTATGGTCGCCGACGTGATAATAACTTTGAGATCGGGGCGTCTTTTGAGAATTTGTTTGAGGTAGCCCAGAATAAAATCGATGTTGAGGCTGCGCTCGTGGGCCTCATCTATGATGATGGTATCGTATTGATCAAGATTACGATCGGAGGTTAATTCCGCCAGTAAAATACCGTCGGTCATCAACTTGATATAAGAGTCACTCTTAAGCGCATCGGCAAAACGCACTTTAAAGCCAACCACTTCACCGAGCGGACTTTGTAATTCTTCGGCGACTCGGCTCGCCACACTGCGGGCTGCTAAACGTCGTGGCTGGGTGTGGCCTATCATGCCACGGCAACCTAGGCCTAATTCCAAACAGATTTTAGGTAACTGGGTCGTTTTACCCGAACCCGTTTCACCGGCGATGATCACCACTTGATTGCCCGCAATCGCGCGTGCAATATCATCGCGCATCAAGGAAACGGGCAGGTTTTCAGGATAGTGGATTTTAGGCCGAGCGTTACGACGCTGCTCAACCTTCTCAAACGCCGCCTGCGCTTGCTCGCTCAGCTGAGCTAAGACTTGGGTCTTTTTATCTGAGTCGGCTTCTTTATTGAGCTTAAATAAACGACGACGGATCCGCGACGCGTCGCTCTGATAACAAAGATTAAGAAAGGCGTTCGATAGCGGATGTTTGTCTGAGTTCAAATCCAAATTCCATTGCTAGCATCAAAAACGGCGATCCTAGCAAGGAAAGTGGCGTAATGGTATTGCTAATTTACTCTGCACTCAGTATATGGCGTGTCAGTTTCGCACTGGCTCGACTTAGATTAAACCGGTGACAGATAACATTGTTGCATATAGATATTCATGGCTTTGAGCACATTGGTGCGATTAATCGTGCCAATTACTTTGCCATGTTCAACCACTGGATACACTTTAGGTTTAGGCCCTAGCATTTGTTCGGCGAGCTGCAAAATACTGTCATCTGGCCCAACGAACAGCACTTCAGTGCGCATGCAATCCTTCACCACTGAGGTCATATCACAGTGATAGCTACTTTTAATCATCACAGCCAAACAATCCTGCTGGGATAAAAAGCCCACCAAATCGCCCGTATCATCAACCACTGCTGCGCCCATTTTATTATTATCTAACAGCTTTTCGACCGCAGTCGCGAGCGACATATTAGCGCGCAGCAACACGGGCTGACGATCCATATGGTCGCGGATTTTAATTAAGTCCATAGTCTTTCCCTCGAATTAACCCTACGTTTGTAGTCTAGTCAAAATATCGGCAAGAATGTGCGATTTATATCGATTGGGCTTATCTAGTGCATAATACCAATCAAATTAAATATCTAATCAGTTCAGAGCCTCACAGGTATTTCAATCCAAGGTGCATTGACGCAGAAATGGTTATTCCCTTTTAAGTCAATGCAACACCGGAGTGGGATGCCTGTGTGACTCCCGAAGGGCGGGTTTCAACGCGCTTTATACTGCGTTTAAGGCTTTCGACAGAGCACCACTATGCCTTCAAGCCTTCGCCTTGTCTAAAGCGCGTTGAACTCCCGCTGAATGAACAGATATTTAATACGATTGGTATAATCCTATGTCAACAAGAGCTAACAGGACAAAAATAGCGTCAACAAAGGCAGCCAGAAATAGCGACTTAGAGTTAACTGAAGCGAATGCTAGAAACTGAAATCAGGCAAGTATCCGATTGAGCTTCAATGATGGCAGGTAATGCCATCCGTCTTCGGTGATCATTTTACTTGTCATTCCAACGCGTTTTAATTCGCTATTGATACAAGCTATAAGTCGATATAAAAGCGATAGCCTACACCGGGCTCAGTCCGCACATACTGAGGTTCACTCGGGGAATCGCCTAATTTTTGCCTTAAGTGACTGACCACAATTCGTAGATAATGTGTGTCTTCTGTATGAGCGGGCCCCCAAATCTCTTTGAGCAACTGAGTCTGAGTGACAACGCAGTTAGGTGACGACGCCAATTTAGACAATACTGCGTATTCCTTGGGTGTGAGTTCGACAATTTGATGATCAACTTTAACCAGCCTGCGACTTAAATCAATCTGCAACTTGCCGTCATCTAATATGGGTAATTTTTCAGGTTTGATATGGTCCCTTAAAATCGCTCGCACCCTTGCCAGTAACTCTTCCACACTAAAGGGTTTGGTCACATAATCCTGCGCGCCTGCATCTAATGCTGCGACTTTTTCTTTATCTTGATTGCGAACCGACAATACAATCACAGCAACATCGGACCATCCCCGTAACTCCTGTAGCACTTGATGGCCTTCCATATCCGGCAAGCCTAAATCCAAAATGACTAATTCAGGTTGCTGTCGAGCAACAGCTGCGAGCCCTTGCTGACCATTTTCAGCTTCGGTAACGTCATAGCCCTCACTGGTGAGTGCAATCCGCAGCATGCGGCGTATTTGGGTCTCATCATCGATAACCACGATTTTTATTGCCACGTCTCTAGTCCATTCTGTGGTTTATTAAGGATATTTTGGCTGAAAATGATTAGCCAGGAACGGGATAGTCTAACGGCAATTCAACTTCAAAACGAGTGCCTTGCCCCTGTAGGCAATCGGTAACGCGAACACTACCGCCGTGTGCAGCTATCATGCCTTTACAAATAGCCAGCCCCATACCTGTATTCTGTTTTTTCTGATCTCCATCGGCAACCACATAAAACATATCGAAAATTTGATCCCTATGGCTGGCGGGAATCCCCGGCCCCCTGTCTTCAATTGCAATACAGCAACGGTGATTGGAAATGGTTAATTCAATACAAATAGGCTCTTCTGGTGGTGAAAATCGAACGGCATTCTCTAGAATGTTAAATAATCCTTGTTCGATCAGCGCCGCATGCACAAAGAGGAGTGGGGGTTCTTTTTCTCTGTGATATTCAACGATTGCATTAGGGAAATAGCGTTTAAGCCTGCCAAGTACGCTGCCAATAATGTCATCTGCCGAAACCCAATCACGCTCTATGCTCAAAGTGCCATGACCCAGGCGTGTCATATCGAGTAGATTTTGGATATAGCTGTCCAAGCGACGGCTTTCTTGCAAAATAGTATCAAGTAGTTCGTTGCGGTCGGCCTCTAGCAATTGTTTATTCAATAGTTTTAAGCTCTCCGCCGCCCCCATCATGGCTGAGAGTGGTGATTTTAGATCGTGAGACACTGACGATAATAATGCGGAACGTAACTGCTCAATTTCTGTTTTCACCCGTGCCGATTCAAGATCTGACACTAACTGAATACGCCGCCATGTATTAGCGCCTTGCTGTAACATGGCCAGAATAAGCTCTCTATCAAACGGACTGAGTTCGTTGACCGTAGGTTGCCAATCTAAAATCGCCGCGCCAATCGTCGTACCTTCAAGTTCAATGGGGAACACACTCACACCCGATGCGCTCAAGGTATCGCTCAAACGCCCCGCCGCTTGCCCATGGCGCAAGGTCCAATCGATTGCGGCTAAATCAAGGTCGTTAAATGGCGTATTCAGCAGCGGTAAATAGGATCGCTGACCATCTTTACGCTGCAAAACAATATAACAATCGGCATTCACTGAACCAGCAATCTTGCGCCCTATCGTTTGCCAAAGGGCTTTTTCATCATCGGCGACCGATAATTCTTGGGCAACATCTTTTAAGGTTTCAGCATAACGATTTGACTCACGCAGCAAAATAAACTGATTTCGGATCCGAGATGCCGCAGGGCCACTGATAAGCCCTATACACATCAAAAAGATTAAAGTGGCAATATCATCCTGACTATTTACATTCATAGTAAATTTGGGATCAGTAAGAAAGAAATTAAAGCTGAAAAAAGACCACACCGCGGTTGCCATGGCAGGCCTAGCGCCATAGGTTAAGCCAATGCTGACAATCAAGAAAACATATAACAACACCAGATTGCCATTACTGAGCCAAGTATCTAAAAATGCCACCAGCGGAAAAATAACCACCACGCCAATCAACCCAAGAATATGGCCTCGAAGATCACCAAAACTGGCTTTAGGCGTAATGGGATCTCGTACTTGCATTTGGTTTTCGGGTGCGTGGTAGACACTCACCTCAACAGGTAAACCAGACTCAATCAAGCGTTGATACAGCCTTTTACGCCACCAAGGATAGGTGCGTTTCACACCCGCGCCGACTAATACTGTGTTAATTCGATGCAGGGCTATGTAAGGTAAAATGGCCTGATAACTGCTCGTGTCGCGTAATACTTCGGTCTGCGCGCCAAGTTCCTTCGCTAAGGCAAAGGCCTCATTTAACCTTTTCCGCTGATAAAGGCCCAGCGCTTTGCCGGTATCGACCCAAAGCACTAACCAAGGAATTTGCCGCCGCTCGGCAATCTGCCGACCTATGCGGATCAAATACTGATGATCACTGCTGTTACTCACTAAAACCAACAATCTGTCTTTGAGAACAAAATCCGTTCCCTGTGCTTTGGCATCGAGTTCACAAATCAGTTTTGCATCGACTCGCTCTATGACTTTTTTCATTGCCAATTCGCGCAGTGCCGTCAAATTCGAGACCGAAAAAAAAGCATCTAAAGCCGAACGAGCATACTCTGGCAGATAAACTTTACCTTGCTGTAAGCGTTCGATGAGTGTTGATGGCGGTAAATCAACAAATATAATTTCATGGGCTTCATCAAGGAAGCGATCGGGGACGGTTTCCCGTACCCGCACTTGAGTAATTTGCAACACCAGATCATTCAAACTGACCAAATGTTGGATATTGACTGTGGTATAGACATCAATGCCCGCAGCCAATAATTCTGCGACGTCTTGATAGCGCCGTTTATGGCGACTACCGGGGACATTCGTGTGGGCCAACTCATCGACTAAGATAAGCTTAGGCCGACGAAGCAGCGCCGCATCCAAATCGAATTCCGTTAAACGATTATGATGATAATCAATGGGTTTACGTGCCAATACCTCAAAACCCGCTACCATGGCCTCGGTATCGGCACGCCCATGGGTTTCCACCAGTCCAACCAGCAAATCGACACCTTGCTGGGCCATTTCCCTTGCCGCACTGAGCATTGCATAGGTCTTGCCCACGCCTGGTGCTGCCCCAAGAAAAACCGTCAGTTTACCTTTATCATTTTGCTGTATCTGACTTAAGAGCGCATTGGCTTGCTGTGTTTGACTGATTGGTACCACGATTAGAAACTCCTTGAAAGACTCACTATCCAGCGCGCATCACACAGGGACTGGCACTGACTCTGCGATAAATCCGTATCGACATAACCGACACTCAACACATCCTGCTCAGTCATATTGAGGTTCAGCCCAACCCGCCAATCCAAATAGTGGCTATTGCTTACGGCCATAGAACCTAAAAACAGTGCCATATCTTGCTGAGAAGCAAAAAAATTGCTCCCAAGATGCAGTACTAGGCTTACATTAGAGAACAGCTGCGGCTCATAACTGGCGTAGACATACTGAAAATCGTCCACATTCTCGCCAAAATAATCAGGAGAATAAACCAGCCCTAACTTAGCATCGGCGTAGCTTACCACAGCATAAATTTCTTTATAACTCAGGTCGGTATCGTCCTGCGAGTATTGGTAACGTATCACGCCTAGGTCCGTTGTTAAGCCATTATCCCAATCTTTAGCCCAGCCAGCGGACAAGTCGAGTTCTAAACTTCCATCCCCAAATTCGATATTACTGCCCCAAAGTGAGCCATACCAGCCAGAATCATGGCTTAAGGTATACCCTGCTTGAACTGCAGGTCCTTCATCAGTTTGAGAAATACCGCGAAACGCATAATCACTGATGAGCATCACACTCCCTTGGCTCTGCCAAGAGGCATTGCCCCCATGAGTCTCAGTGCTGGCAAGCGCACCCATAGAGAGTGAAGATAATGCCATCATCACACCCGCACAGAGGCGTGAACAAGGAGCAGACTTAATCGGTAACATAAAAATTTATCCTTAAATTCAGTAGAATATTGTTTTATTGAGCGTGTTTAGCAATCTGGTCGAGAGCGAGGTTGAGCTTGAGCACATTGACGCGCGCTTGCCCAAAAATGCCCCACTGCGGTGGTTCGATAAATTGCGCCACTAAGGTCAACACTTGTGGTTCGGCTAACTGTCGAGCCTGAGCCACGCGCGCGACTTGCAGTTTGGCTGCTGCGGGTGAAATATGAGGATCCAGTCCCGCCCCCGATGTGGCGAGTAAATCCACTGGAATATCAGCGGCCTGAACAGATTCTCTGGCTTGGATTTCTTGGCTTGTTGCCATCACACGTTCACGTAACGCCGGGTTACTCGGCGCAAGATTACTACCACCTGTCGCCATAGGATCGTAACCGACAGCGCTCGGCCGACTAAAAAAATAGGCCGGATTAACAAAGGGCTGAGCGATGAACTCAGACCCCATAGCGACATTATCCCTGTGGATCACACTGCCCTTAGCTTGTACGGGAAATAAAGCGCCACCGAGCTGAGTCACAGTGCCGGTATAGACAACGCCACACACAAATAACAGGGCGAGACTGGTTCTCAATCCCATAACGGCATGCTGGGTTTTAGTGGTATATACGATTGAATTCATTACTGTCTCCTAGAGCATCAGTGCAATGATTGAGTCGAGTGCTTTAATGCCGACAAAGGGTAAAATCACCCCACCTAAGCCATAAATCAGCATGTTATTTCGCAGTAATTTTTCGGCACTTATAGGTCTGAGCTTGATGCCTTTTAATGCCAATGGAATTAAGGCCGGAATGATAAGAGCGTTAAATACGAGCGCTGCGAGTACGGCTGAGGTTGGGCTGTGAAGCTGCATCAGATCCAGTGCACCAATCGCAGGCAAAGCCCCCGCAAATACCGCTGGAATAATGGCAAAATACTTAGCCACATCATTAGAGAGAGAAAATGTAGTCAAGGCGCCGCGGGTGATCAGCAATTGTTTCCCGACTTCAACGATAGCCAGTAATTTAGTGGGATCAGAATCCAAGTCCACCATATTGCCAGCTTCTTTAGCAGCTTGGGTACCTGAGTTCATCGCAAGACCTACATCGGCCTGCGCTAATGCCGGCGCATCGTTAGTGCCATCCCCCACCATAGCCACTAATCGACCTTTGGCCTGCTCTGCGCGAATAAGGGCAAGTTTATCCTCAGGTTTAGCTTCAGCGACAAAATCATCGACCCCAGCTTCGGCGGCAATCACGCCAGCCGTTAACGGATTATCCCCTGTCACCATGATGGTCCGCACACCGAGTGATCTTAAACGGGCAAACCGCTCCGCAACGCCTGGCTTAATCACGTCACTTAAGGCTATAACCCCTAAAATGTGCGTGCCACTGGCGACGACTAAAGGAGTCCCCCCCTGCAAAGCCACTTTGCGGATAAGCGCGTTAACTGATTCAGGCCAGTGAATTTGATGCTGCTGCGCCCAAAACTGCATCGCATCGCCAGCGCCTTTAATGCCTTGAATACCATCGGTTAAAATCACCCCAGAAACCCGAGTCTCCGGCGTAAATGGGATAAAAGTCGCATCCGTAGGTTTGACGGGCAACACCGCGCCCAAATCTATGGCCAATTTGAGTACAGATTTCCCTTCAGGGGTGGGGTCATCGAGGGAAGACAGCACCGCCGCATCACGCAACATCTCAGCAGCAATGCCTTTCACGGGTAAAAATGCGGTCGCTTGACGATCACCGAAAGTGATAGTGCCAGTTTTATCCAGCAGTAACGTATCGATATCCCCCGCAACTTCCACGGCTTTACCCGATTTAGCGACCACATTGGCGGCTAAGGCGCGGTTCATGCCTGCAATACCAATGGCAGGTAACAAGCCACCAATCGTCGTTGGTATCAAACACACTAACAGCGCAATTAACATAGTGTAATCAAGGCTTGCACCGACGAAACCCGCCATGGGTGGCAAAGTCACCACCACGATAAGGAAAACCGCAGTCAATGATGCAAGTAGCACAGTCAACGCCGTTTCGTTCGGTGTTTTCTGACGCTTCGCCCCTTCGACCAGCCCTATCATACGATCTAAAAAGCTATTCCCAGGATCGTTGGCAACCAGCACGGTAATTTCACCCGTAAGTATCTTAGTGCCGCCAATCACACCGGAATGATCGGTGCCCGCTTCACGCAACACAGCCGCAGATTCACCGGTAATCGCCGATTCGTTGATAGTGGCTATCCCTTCGATGATCTCACCATCGGCAGGAATATAATCACCCTGTAAAACCTTCACTTTATCGCCTTTGACAAGCAAAGTTGCGGATACTGATTCCAACTCACCGTGGCGTATGCGCCGAGCCTGCAAGGCCTCTTTCGCCGACTTTAAGCTAGCCGCTTGTCCACGACCCCTTGCCTCTGCCACGGATTCCGCAAAGTTAGAAAACCACACGGTAAGCAAAAGAATAAGGGTCGTGGCTAACTCAAAACCAACAGTCTCGTCATTGAAGAACTTTTGTCCTGTGATCAAAGCGGCGAGTAAAGCGCCGACCATCACCACGAACATCACAGGGTTGCCAGCCATACTCACTAAGGACATTTTCTTTACAGCACCGAAGGCAGCTTGCTTCACGCCGGCGCTATCTAATATTTGAGCAGGTTTATGCATGACTATTTCTCCAGACTCATAGTGGCAAGTTCTAAAGCTTCGCCAATAGGCCCTAATACCGCCGCAGGTAAGAAAGACAGGAAGTTAATGATTAAAATCACAGCAATAAGGGTGAAACAAAAGGTGGGACTCTCGAGCTTCAAGCTCGCGTTACTGTCGGGACTCACTCTTTTACTCGACATCATCCCCGCAATCGCCAGCGGTAAAAACAGCGGCAGGTATCGACCGAGCAGTAAGGCGATAACGCAACTGATATTCCACCAAGGCGTGTTATCACCTAAACCTTCAAATCCCGAACCGTTATTAGCAAAAGCGGAGGTATATTCGTAAAAGACTTGCGAAATCCCATGAAAGCCGGGGTTACTGTTGCCCGTAATACTCGGGATAGCCACAGTGATCGCCGTCAAACCTAAGACGCACAAGGTAGGTAAAACTAATAGACTCCCCAAAAGGGTGATTTCACGGGTTTCGAGCTTACGACCAAATATCTCTGGCGTACGGCCAATCATCAATCCCGATAAGAAAACAGCAATCCACACATAAACGATAAAGTTAACAAAACCGCAGCCAATACCGCCCCATATCGCATTAAGTAGCATGCCTGATCGCGTCATCAATCCCCCTATTGGATTGAAGGAATCGTGCATGGCATTGACCGAACCGTTAGAGGTTTGTGTGGTAAAAGAAGCCCATAGCGCCGATAGCTCAGGTCCAAAGCGAACTTCTTTACCCTCCATATTCGGCCCTTCGGCGCTTAATCCCGCAAAGGCAGCGTTGGGTTGCAACTCGCTGTACACAGTTGCCCCAAGAAAACTGACGCTTAATAAACCCATAGCAACCAGAGCCATCAAGGTAAATTTTTTGCGTCTTAGCATTCCGCCCGCCATAAAAACGACGGACATAGGGATCAACACTAAGGCAATGGTCTCGATTGCATTACTGACTGGCGTTGGGTTTTCTAGCGGGTTACTACTGTTGGGGCCATACCAGCCCCCGCCATTAGTACCTAACTGCTTAATGGCCACCATAGATGCAACGGGGCCAATCGGAACGACCTGCTCAGTAATAGGTAATGCAGAATCTAAGGTGTTCACTTTTTGCGCACCGTCAAAACTACTCGGTACGCCTTGCCAAGTCAGTAACAGCGCCACAATAGCCGCTAATGGCAGCATAAGTCTGAGTACACCGCGCACTAGGTCAACATAATAGTTACCCAGATTTCGAGCCTCGCCCTCTTTGGCGCTGTCATTATTCAACCCGCCTAACATTCCCCGCAAAATCGCCACACAAACAGCCAGCGCCATGGCTGGAGTGACAAATTGCAGCGTGACAATGACAAATCCTTGGGATAGATAACTGAGCTGAGCCTGCCCGGAATAGTGCTGTTGATTGGTATTGGTGAGGAATGACACCGCAGTGTGCAACGCCAGATCCCAAGATAATGGTCCTATACCATCGGGGTTAAGCGGTAACACATGTTGGAATTTAAGGATAAGAAACGCCAAAATGCCAAGTACCAAGTTGCTGATAAGAAACGCCGCACCATAGGATTTCCATGTCATCCCCGAATGGGCATTTACGCCTATAGCCCGATAAATCCACTTTTCAATGGGATTAAATAAACGATCTGAAAAATGGGACTGACCAGAGAAAACCCCTGTCATATAGGATCCCAACAGCCATGCGAGCCCAAGCGCAGTAGTAAAAATAAGGGTAATTTCAAACATAACGACTCCTAAAACTTATTAGGGGCAAACATTGCCACTGCTAAGTAGATGAAAAGTGCTATGGAAAGTATTAGAAATATCCAGTCCATATAATTTGTCCTTAAGAAAGTGAGTAACAGAACAAATATATGAATTAACCGCGTAAAGTCTCTAGAGTTCAAATGACTAATCCCGTAAAGAATACGTAAAAGTCATCATAATCAGTGGTAAACAAGGCCACAATAAACCATGGCATTAGCTATAAAAGTAAATAAAAATGCCAGCTAGAAATACTAACTGGCATTAACACATGACCTAGCAATGATATTGTAGATTAATTAAGCTCTATTTTTTTCATTTTATTATAGCTATCTGTCTTAATCTCTTTAAGTACACCTTTATTGTCATCAATAAATAATGCTTTTATATCATTCTGATTAGCGACGACTAAACCTTCTTGACTTCCTAAACATAATAGCGCTGTAGACCAAGCATCTGCTCTAGCCGGATCCGTTGCCAATACAGTTACAGATACTGTGTTATGGGTTACGGGTTTACCGGTTCGCGCATCAATAATATGTGAATAGCGCTGCCCTAAATGATCAAAATAATGACGATATGTACCCGATGTCATGATCGCTTGAGGGAAATTAATAAGCAGAACCTTTTGCATTATTCGCTGTTCTGGCAGCGGTTTTTCAATCGCGATTTTCCAAGCAGAACCGTCGAGCTTACTGCCGTGTACGACCATTTCGCCGCCAATCTCTACCAAATAATTATCGATATTGTATCGCTTTAGCACATCTGCAACTTTGCCTACGCTATATCCCTGTCCAATCGAAGATAAATCAAGATGTACCTCTGGCAAATCTTTAGTTAACATTTGATTATCAATACTTAAATGATGTAAGCCTACATAGGTTAATGTCTGTTGAAGTGCACTTTCTGTAGGAATAGTTAATTGATTATGGGTAAATCCCCACAAATCGAATAATGGTTTAATGGTCAAATCATAACAACCCTCCGTTTTTGAAGTGACCTCCTTGGCTATCCCTATGAGCGCTAAAATATCATCCCCGACCGCCATAGCTAAGTGCATACTGTTAAAACGAGAAATCACCGAATCTGAACGATAAGTAGACATATGAAGATCTATTTCTGCCAATTGCCGCTCAATCTCGCGGTTTATCTCTGTACTATTTATCTTGTCTTTACTCCAAAATGTCACATGCCAACTCGTTCCCTGCGCAAGGCCTTCTAACTTGGTATAAACTGGCGATTTCTGACACCCTACTAGCATAATGAGTAATATACATCTCAATAACCATTTCATTTACTGACCCTCCCAGTCAATTCGACAAATTAACCATAAAATACACTTAAAATTAAAATCGCCAGAATGCCCGTGAGAAAATTATGAGTACAGGAAATATTTCTAATCGCCCAAAAAGCATAGCGACACACATCAGCCATTTAGCCGCATCTTTTAACGTGCCAAATCCAGATGCAGTGTCACCATAACCAATTCCCATATTATTAATGCACGCGGCGACTGTTCCAAAGGCGGTGGCAAAATCATGTCCAATGGCGACCAATCCCCATACAAAAACGCAAGTAAAAAATATGTACAGGAAAAATAATCCCCATACTGAGCGAATGACTCTGTCTGAAACGACTTGGCCACTGATCTTTGTCGTTAAAATGGCATTAGGATGAACCAATTGATGAATTTCTCGGATCCCTTGACGGTACAAAAGTAAAAATCTGACAGCTTTAATACCGCCACAAGTAGAACCAAAGCATCCACCAAAAAAGCTCGCGCCTAATAATAAAAGCACAATATGACTGGGCCAATTAGGATAACCCGCAGAGCCTAATCCATTGTCCGTCATAACTGAAACCGTTTGAAAAAATCCATGTACCAATGAATCTTTAATATCAAAAGTTTGAGTACGATTCAGCTCTAAACAAGCGATCCCAACAACGATAGATAATATGAGAATAAAAAATCGAACCTCCGCATTATACCAAATAGGCTTGAAGCTTCGCCGAACTAACACTATGTAGTATAAGGCGAAATTGATTGCTGCAAGTATTGAAAACACACCACCCACAAGCTCAATTGCAGCACTGTTATAATATCCTAAGCTGTCACTATGTGTGGAAAATCCACCCAATGAAACGGTAGATAGACTATGACATATGGCATTAAACCAATTCATTCCTGCAAGTTTATAAGCAACTGCACAGCCTAAGGCAAGTACGCTATAAAGCCCCCATAAATTTCGAGCCGTATCCGCAAGGCGGGGCGTCATCTTTTCCTCTTTCATGGGACCTGGCATCTCAGACTGATATAATTTTGCGCCACCAATACCAAGAAATGGCATAATTGCAACGGCCAAAACAATTATCCCTAACCCACCGAGAAAATTAAGCTGTGCTCGATAAAATAAAATCGATTTGGGTAGTTCATCAATATCTGAAAAAATCGAGGCTCCAGTCGTCGTAATGCCAGACACACCTTCAAATATGGCATCGGTTAAACTCAAGTCCAATCGTCTATCAAGAAGAAAAGGTAATGCACTCATTAAGGAAAATATCAGCCAAAATAAACAAGCGACCATGAAGCCATCACGTTTTTGCAGATTTTTATTTTCCTCACTTGTCATCTTCCAACCGACCACACCAATAAAAAGGGAAAGTAGGAATGTGATTAAAAATGGAGTGATATATCCATCTTTATAAAATAATGCAACAGCGATAGGCATCAACATGGTGAAGCTATATATGACAATCAAAAAGCTACATAGATGAATTATGGTATGAAATCGAGAGCTAGATTTCTGTATTCCACTGACTGCAATCATTCCAACTCACCTTTAGATATTTATCGTGAAAGACTTAATGAATAATTTATTAGGTATCATAAAATACGAGCGCTCATGTCCTGTTCTAAAATTATATGCAATCGATAACAGAGTTAGGTTAGGAAATAGATCTTCCCCTAATACTCTTTGTTGTCGTCTAAGGTGGATTGCAAGTTGACTTATCGTCACGACAATGGCTATGACAATAAAAGCGATTAGATTGATAAAAACAACCACATCTATCATTGGGAGGGAATAATAAGGAGCGTTTAATAAAAAATGAACACGAATAGCTTCAAAAAATGCAGCCATATACGCATATTGAAAACAACATTGAAGTGTAATCATAACGACAACGAGTTGGAGTACAATAATAATGCTTTAGATGACCCCCTCCAAGATGGTAGATACAAGCAAATAGCGAGTAGACACTCAGAAATAAAGCTCAACCTAACAGAGAATTTAAAAACACTTAGTTTGTCCATCAAAATGTAAGTCGTTATGTTATACAGATTTTCACTTTAACAGACGAAAACAATTCTGACGCGTAAAAAAAACGTAAAAAAATACGGAAATTAACTTTAGATAGACAAAATAAATAACATTATATTTTTGAAATCCCCAATCAATTTAACTGGGGATGGTTAGTATCAATATGCTTAAATGGCTAAGGCTTGCTCAAGATCGGCAATCAAATCTTGAGGATCTTCGACGCCAATGCTCAATCTAATCAGGTTGTCATTCACCCCTGAAGCTAGCCGACTTGCGGCATCCATAGCAGCATGGGTGGTACTTGCTGGGTGACAGGCAAGACTCTCTAAGTCGCCTAAACTGACCGCTTGAGTAAACAAGTTCAAATGATCTAAAAACTGCGCCGCTCGATTAAAACCCCCTTCGAGCTCAATACTCACCATACCGCCAAAGGCGTTGATGGTTTCACTCAGAACTTGATCCTCTGCTAGCCCTGGGTAATAAACTTTTGCAACGCTCGGATGGGTTGCAAGAAAAGCGGCGACCTTAGCCGCGCCCGCAAGATGAGCATCCATTCTAAGTGCTAAGGTACGTAAGCCTCGCTGTAATAAATAGGCTTCCTGTGGCCCAATCGCAGCGCCGATATGTTTAAGCGCTATAGTGCGAATAGGTTGCATTAATACCTTAGGTCCAGCGACAACACCTGCGATTAAATCGCCATGGCCACTTAAATACTTAGTGGCACTGTGCATCACGATATCAATGCCATGTTCCAGCGGTTTGAATAAATACGGGGTTAAAAACGTATTATCACAAATGGTTATAGCGCCCACTTTTTCGGCGGCAAGCTTAACCTTACGGTAGTCACTGACTTTTAAGGTCGGATTGGTAATGGGCTCAAATAAAATAATTTTTGTTTCGGCGGTAATCTCTGCCAATAAATGATCATCATCTTGATAACGGCGCACAGTAATACCCGCGCGAGTTAATGTTTGGATTAAAAATGCCGCAGTGCCACCGTATACGGGGTCGATAAATGCGATTTCATCACCTTGACTCGCTAAGGCATAGAAAATACTGCTGATTGCCGCCATCCCACTCGCAACAACGAGTGCTTCATCAGCCCCTTCCAGTTGTGCTAATTGATATTCAAGCGCCTGCACTGTCGGATTCGCCATGCGACTGTAGATAAAGCCCGGTTGCTCACCTGCAAAACGGGCTCGACCATCCTCGGCACTACCATAGGCGAAGGTGCTACTTTGATAGATAGGAGTTGTAAGAGCGCCCGTCGAGTTATCAGCGGCATAATGGGTGTGAAGTAATTTAGTTTTAAATTGCATAATAGATCCTAATAACCATTAAATGGCATGAGCGAATGAGGCGTAATGTGCTTGAGCAACGTCGGGATGAGAGCGCAAACGCCCTTTTAATACGTTCTGGCCCACTTGGTGGAAAAGAGGATTTAATGGATCGCTTGCCGGTCCTTGAGCTTGGTTCGCCAGATGCTTTGGCAAAGGTAACAAAGGAACTGTCGCATTCAACTGCGCCGCCATAAAAAAGGCACACGAGTAGCGCTCGACCCCAGCAGGCGGGCTAGTAACCCTATGGTTGGTTGCCTTTAAATACCCATTAGAAGCCAACTCAAGTAATTCACCTATATTCACCACAAAGGCGTCTTCTAATGGCGGTATGCTTAACCAACCGTTGTCAGTCTGAACCTCTAAACCGGATTGCTTATCTTGCAGCACTAAGGTCAAATAGCCAGGATCTTTGTGTGCCCCTACACCTTGGCCTGAAGTCTGTCCATCCGCGCCGGGATAGCGAATAAGCTTCATATGCTGATAAGGACCAACTTCAATCGTGGCATCAAAGGCGCTTTCTGGCTGCTCTAGCGCAACAGCTAAAGCCCTCAATAGTGTGACACTGGTATCGGCTAAATCCTGTTGCCATGCCAATAAAGTCGATTTCATCTGTGGTAATTGTGACGGCCATTGATTAGGCCCCTGTAGCTGCCACCATATAGGCACATCAGACTGCTGAGGGTTAGCCACTTCTTCTTGCATGATATCAAACTGTTCCCGCAAGTCCGGTTTCCCTAAGGTCAATTCACCTTGCAAACGGGTATAACCGCGAAAATGCGGTGTATTAGCCATTTTCACCGCAAGTTTATCTACGACGGGCAGCGCAAAGAAATCTGCCGCTAACTGAAGTACTTGCTGCTGTCTAGCAAGCTCAATGCCGTGGCCTGTGAGATAGAAAAAACCTATTCTTCTGGCAGCATCGGCAAGCTTAGTAATAAAAGCGTTACGACGTTGTCCACCGGCATGCCAATCACTTAAATTCAATATCGGTAATTGTTCCATCAATGACTCCCATTTAATGCATTGTCTGAGCCGGATTCTATGCCTTTATGGGTCGATGGATAATGAATTAATAACTATTTGATATATTAAACGGTAATAATAGATCATTTGGATATATAGACATCTAGGCTTCTATACTGCTAGATTTGAATTTCAAAGGTTAAAACAGCGCTAATTATTAGGCCAACTCAAACCGCACCACTCAGATAAACATCATAAGCCATACTGCTTAATGATATTTATCTGGTTATTTTTCAATAGATTAGTAAAATTAAGATATAAAAATAAAAGCGAGTCCACTTTTGCGGCTCTCGCTTTTTAAGGTTTCGAAGTTTTAACGTTTCTAAGTCATGTCAGTTATAAACCTAGATGCTTCTACAAATGACATTATTGATCATGCCAAATCAGCACTTGGGCTGGCTCACCATTACTACGGGTGGCGCGGTACATACCTTCGGTATTAAATGGCGTAGCAATATTGCCACGCTGATCGACTGCAATCACACCACCTGAACCGCCAGCAGTAATAAGACGTTGATTAATAACTTCATCTGCAGCCTGAATGATGGATTTTTGCTGATATTTCACCTTGGCACAAATATCCCCCGCGACGAGGTAACGGATAAAAAATTCACCATGACCCGTTGCCGATACGGCACAAACACCATTTTCAGCATAAGTGCCAGCACCGATGACAGGAGAGTCACCGATACGACCAAAGCGTTTTGCCGTCATACCACCGGTCGATGTACCTGCAGCTAAGTTACCCTTTTTATCTAAGGCGACAGCACCAACGGTACCAAATTTGTAATCGAGGTCCTTCATCTCAACATTAGCAACTTGTTCAGATTTAGCCGCAACTTGCAGTTTTTGCCGTGCATCGAGTAATTGCTGATAACGCTCGTCAGTATCAAAATGATGATTTGGCACTAAAGTAAAGCCTTGAGTCAGGGCAAATTCTTCCGCTCCTGCGCCCGAGAGCATCACGTGCTCAGATTTATTCATCACGGCCAAGGCTAAGTCAATTGGATTGGCAATATGACGCACTCCAGCGACAGCGCCGGCATTCATGGTTTTGCCATCCATAATAGAGGCATCTAATTCATGTCCGCCGTCATAGGTATAAACCGCGCCTATACCAGCATTAAACAGAGCACTATTTTCAAGGATATTAATTGCGGTTTGTACTGCCACTAAGCTGTCACCGCCCTCCTCTAAGACTTTTGAGCCTTTATCGACCGCTTCCTTTAACTTATCTTTGTAGGCTTGGCGTTGTTCAGGGGTGAGATTAGCTTTAGAAATCGTCCCCGCACCGCCATGGATCGCAATGGCGAACGGTTTATCATTGGCAAAGGTGTTATGTGACATAAAAAGTAGGCCCGAAATAATTAAACTAAAGGTGGCTAATTTTGTTTTCATTCTTTACATCCCCTTAAAAAGTAGCGTCCTTTGTAACCATTTCATCGTGTAATTTCAATCATCTCCTTGCCTGTTGGTTTTATTCTGGCGACAATGATGCCAAATCACAGGGACTATAAAGTGCAGCCATTTTTGCAAATCACCTCACATTACATTCGTCTTTGCTTGTTTCTGAGTCTGATTTCAGTCACATCAGTCGCGGCAGCAGATGATTTTATCAAATTATCTGTTACAGGCGTGAATGAAGCGCTTCGAAGCAACATAGTTGCTCACTTAGGCGCTTTACCTGAATCTGAGGTGCAGCGCCGTGCCTTTTTGTTTAATGTCGATGACAATATCAGCACCGCCTTAGAATCCATGGGCTACTATCACGGTGAAGTAGAAGAAAAGCTGATTGAGCATGACAAGGGACCGTGGGAATTAAAACTTGAAATAAGCCCCGGCGAGCCAACCATTGTTCAGTGGGTCGATATTAATTTTAGTGGTGAAATGCTTGATGACCGAGCCTTCGATCAATGGCTCGCAAAGGTCAACATTAAACCCGGCGATGTGTTAAATCACGGTGTTTACAGCGACGTAAAATCGCAACTGGTCACCTTAGCCTTGGCACGAGGTTACTTCGATGGCGAATTTACTGAATCACAAATTAAAGTTAACCGCGATATTAATACCGCACAGGTAAGTTTGCATTTTGATTCAGGCAAACGTTACCGATTTGGCCAAGTCAGTTTCGATGGCCATAGCTTAGAACCCGATATATTAGAGGATCTTATCCCCTTTAAAGAAGGTGCTTCATACTCAACTCGCCGTGTAAGCGCCTTGAATCGTCAGTTATTAGATACTGGTTATTTCGCCAATATCAAAGTGATCCCGCAAATCGATAACGTCGAAGATAACCATATTCCAATGCGAGTCGAATTAACGCCTAAGGCAAGTCACGCAATTGAACTCGGTTTTGGTGGTGATATTGGCAAAACAGATCAAGCCTTTGATCCGAGGGTGCGCGTGACTTGGCGTACACCACAAATCAATAAATACGGGCATTCCCAAGAAACCAGTCTCGAATGGTCGCCCGATAGACCAAAGTTATTAACCACTTATACGATTCCGCTCACACATCCCTTAGACGATCAATTAAAGATCCGCCTCGGTTTGCTGCGGGACAAATACGGTGTGACTCAAGTATATGATGCCGAGAATCGTGATTTTAGTAACACAGGCCAGCTCGAGTCGACTAAGTACCTTCTGGGACTATTACGTCAGCAAAGACTAGAAAATCAATGGCTAATGAGTTATTCGTTGGAGGCCATACGCGAAGAATATACCCAGTCTGACGTCGATTATATGCCGTCGTTTTATCTGGCAGGAATTAACTTTTCTCGGACTAGCCGGGGAGATAACTCACTGGATCCTAAATCCGGGTTTAGACAAATTTACAGCCTAGACTATGCCGATCCCTATTTAGGATCAGAAACCCGCCTAGCCCGCTTGCAAGCTAAATTTAAATGGATTGATACCTTCTTCGATAACCACAGAATCGTCGCTCGTATTGATTTAGCCGCCAACTTAGCTAACGAGAATGATCTTGCCTCTATCCCACCATCACTACGCTATTTTGCCGGTGGCGATCAGAGTGTGCGCGGCTATGGTTATCAAGAACTCGGCCCCTATTTAGACTATGTTGCTGACGATGGAAAAACCAATCGCGAGGTTATCGGTGGCCGCTATTTAATGGTTGGTAGTTTGGAATATCAATATTATGTGACCCCCACTTGGCGGGTCGGCACATTTATCGATGCGGGTAACGCCTTCGATAATAATCAATTTGAACCTGTCGTCTCTGTCGGTGGCGGTATCCATTGGATCTCCCCGATTGGTCCAATCAAATTAGATTTAGGGGTCGGATTGAAAGAAACTGAGACCATTGAAAGATCATGGCGAATTCACCTAACCATGGGGACAGATCTATGAGCCAGCCCCCAGAGCATAATAAGCCAAGCAAACAAGATATCGTTGATAATCCCATCATTGAAGCCAATGAAGCCGAAGCCACTGAAACCATAGTGACCTCTGTCACCCCATCGATGTCATTCATTCAAAGACTGTGGCGGCAGTTCAAACTCTGGACTCGGATTATTATCTATGTGCCATTAGGGCTTTTAGTGTTAATCGCCCTATTACTCGGCACTGAATTTGGCTCGCGCATTACCGTGGGTTTAGCCGATCAATTTGTACCCGATCTTGAACTGACTTATACCTCTGGTTCCATTAACAAAGACTTAGCCCTATCTCACGCGGCTTGGTCTATGGCCGGAATGAACGTTCAACTTGAGGATCTGCATTTACTGTGGCAGCCCGCCTGTTTACTGCAAAAACGCTTATGCGTGAATAGCTTATCTGCGGCTAAAGTCGATGTCACTATTGATACCCTAGCGCTTTCTGCAGACTCAAACGAAGCGCCAGTCGCGCCACTTGATGAAGAACCCAGCGAGCTCCTATTACCCTTTGATATTGTTTTAGATGCTGCTGAACTCAATGGCGTTAATATCCAAGTGGATGATATGCAATTTACCGCTAATCGTCTTAACGCAGAAGCACAATGGTTTACCGAAGGTTTGTCGGTTAAACAGCTATCCAGCGAAGGATTATTCGTACTGATCCCTGCATCAACCGATGTAGCAACACAAACTAGCACGGCAGCGGTAACGAATGCAGCAAATCCCAGCACTGCTAAGAATACTACACCGACACCATCGGCCAGTCCGTCGCTAACAAAAGAGGCTGAATGGGCTTTAGCACAATTGCCACAAGTATTTATGCCTTTCCCTGTGACAGTCAATGCCCTAACGTTAGACAACACCACACTGCAAATCGGCGATCGTAAAGATGTTTTTAGCCATGCAGAACTACAAGGCAGTTTCCGTGAATACCAATTGACCTTAGACCATCTCGCCATCAGCCACACCGATGGCAGCGTCGATATCACAGGCAGCCTAACACTTGATAAAGATTATCCACTCGATTTAGAGGCAAATCTCACCCTTAACCAACTAGTCGAATTGCCAGATCTCACTCATCAAGTATTAACGTTAAAGCTGAGCCAAAGTTTAGGGCAACTTCAGGTGAATGCCGTCGCCAAGGGCGATGCCGACTTTACGCTAGATGGCCAAATAACACTGCAAGACCCTAACCTGCCCTACAAGGTGAGACTTGAACAGACACGGCTTCAGTGGCCACTGAAGAACCCTGAATACTCGGTAAGCGATGCCACGCTCGATAGCCAAGGCGACCTTAATCGGCAAGAGGCGAGTCTTACTGGCCAACTGATCACACCCTTTCACAAAGTACTCGACATAGACACTGACATCCAACATCAAGATGCTAAGTTAACCATCAATAACCTTGATGTAATGGGCGCGATTGGTAAGGTCAAACTCACAGGCGAACTCGATTATCAAAAAGCCATTAGCTGGAACGCCAATCTCTGGATCAATGACGTCAAATTACAAGAAATACAGCTGCCACAAACGGATACAGCGCAAAGTACAACGGGTTTACCGGACAGTTTGATTTCAGGAAAATTACGCACTAAAGGCTCATTTGCAGACCCCCGTTGGCAAGTATCCCTGAGCGATACTGAGCTCACTGGCACTTTGCAAGGTTATCCCTTCGACATTACAGGGGATATCAGTGTGAATGATTCCCTGTATGTCAGTGCTAAGGGGCTGAACGCCAAAGTACTAGGTTCAACTCTGGCACTCAAAGGCGAAGCCAATGCCAACTGGGATCTCCAAGGTGAATTACAAGTGCCCGACTTTGGCCTGTGGTTACCTAAGGCTAGCGGCCAACTACAGGCGCAGATCAATGTCACTGGTGACGAGAAACACCCCCAGGTCGAGCTTACAGCACAGCTGGCAGAACTTTACTATCAAAACATTAAACTGCAGGAATCTAATTTAAAGGCCTATTACAAACCGCTAGATCAACATGAGTTTGCTATCTCGCTAAAATCAAAAACCTTACAGATTGCAGAACAAAATTTAGATACAGTGACACTCGGGGCGAAAGGTACCATTAACGCTCAAAAACTCACACTCAACGCCACGGGCGATCTTGGGCTCGATGCAACGATGAGCAGCCAATACGATGTGAAGAAGTCACGACTACAGCTCGATGTTGATCGTTTAAATCTCAACACGCCCGTAGGCCTATGGCAGCTTGATAACACCATTAATCTGGCTTGGGACCAAATCAAGAATCAAGGCAGCATTACGCCCTTTTGCCTCATGAATCCCAATAGCCGTATCTGCCTAAACAGTAATACACCAATAGGTAAAAAAGGCAGTGCACAGGTGAGCTACTCAGGTAATCCAGGGCAATTACTTGTCCCAATATTACCAACAAATATGCGTTGGAATGGCCCTGCATCGCTATTAGCCAATGTTGCATGGGCTGCTGGCCGTAAGCCTACTGCCGATGTGAACTTTGATTTTGCTCCCGGCAGCATTATGCTAAAACGGGATAAAAATCGTGAAGTCACCATTAATTACCAAAACCTGTCATTAAAAGCGACCTTAGATGCAAAACGGCTGGCGACGGTTTTAGATTTTGAATCAGAAGGCGTGGCCAGTTGGCAGGGTGAGATTAACGTCAATGTCACACCCGATCGCACCCTGTCAGGTTATGCCAATATCAAGCAAATCAACTTGCAGCCACTTGGGGAGTTTTTCCCTCAATTAAATACAGTGCAAGGTTTGCTGACGAGTCAACTTAACTTTGCGGGTAGCCTAGATGCGCCTGAAGTATCGGGGAGCATGGCCTTAACTGAGGGCGCCTTAGCCCTAACAGCAAACCCAACATTAATCGACAAAATTGACATGTCGATGTCATTTGCGGGTCAACAAGCGCAGCTTAAGGGACGCTGGATGATGGGCAATGGTTTAGGCAGAGTGAATGGTCAACTGCAATGGCCCCAAGGTCAATTTAGTGGCGAGTTAGCCCTCGAAGGCGATAAGCTCGCCGTGATCCAACCGCCACTGGCTATTCTCGATGTCTCCCCCGATATCAACTTAACCTTCAACAGTAAGCAACTGGCAGTAAAAGGAAAAATAGCTGTGCCTTCGGGCAACATTAAAATTGTGCCATTAGCGGAAGGCGGTGTCGCAGCCTCCGAAGACGTGGTATTTGACGATTCCATTGCCGCCACTCAGCCTAAAACTAGCCCCTACGCCATCGTTGCAGATCTGAATATCAGTGTGGGGAACGAACTCAGAATTGATGGTATGGGCCTCAAAGGTAAACTCCAAGGGACCTTAAAGCTACAGCAGCAAGCTTTCCGTCCTCCTTTGCTCTTCGGTAATATCAAAGTCAATCAAGGTAGCTACAAGTTTATGGGCCAAACCCTAAAAATCCGCACTGGTGAAGTGCAATTTGTGGGGCCAACGTCATTACCAAACCTGAATATTGAAGCAATACGGGAAATTAAGACTGAAGACTTAGTGGCAGGTGTACGCGTCACAGGCACGCCATCACGCCCAGTAGTGACCTTATTCTCCAATCCCGCCAAAGAGCAGGCCGAAATCTTGTCTTACATTATCAAAGGCAGTGGCTTTAACAGCGCCAACAATGAGCAAAATAACTCGCTGATGATGGGCGCGGCACTCGGTTTAGGTTCACAAGTGGGCGGCGGCGCAATTAACAACCTAGGGAATACCGCGACAGGACTCATTGAAGAGTTTGGTTTCTCTAACGTGCAACTCGACACTAATGATGAAGGGCGTGTGGCGATCAGTGGCTTTATCGGCGATAACTTAATGGTGAAATACGGAGTAGGTGTATTTAACCCTGGTTACGAAATGACAGTCAGGTATTACTTGCTCTCACAACTCTATCTAGAAACCGTGTCAGGCACTTTAGGCCAATCACTTGATATCTATTACAACTTCAATATCAAGTAACCATATGAATACCAAGATATTGACACTACAAAATTAGCATCCAATCACTCTAACCAAACAATCTCAAAATACGGGTTACAGTATGTTGAGGTTGTTTGGGTAAAGCCTAAGTGTCTACCCATAAATACAAACAACTAAAAATTAGTCACAAAAAAAGCGCCCTTAGGCGCTTTTTGCTTCAGTTACGACAATTAAGCGTAAACGAAGTCAACATGTTCAATGATTGGCTTGAACACGTGGCGTTGCATAGCTTGTGCACGAACACCCACTTCTTTACCATCAACAACGATAGTCAGAGTAGAAGTGTAGAAGTCAGCATTAGCTTGAATGTTAATGATATCTTTGTGATCAAAAACAATAGAAACTGGCTCTTTGCCTTGGCCATAAATAACAGCAGGTACTTTACCAGCATGGCGTAGGCGGCGGCTCGAACCTTTCCCTATTTCAGTGCGGGTTTGTGCTTGGATAGTGTAAGACATGTGTTTCTCACTTAAATTTAGAGTAAAAAGTTGCCGGCATTTTCGACCAATGACGGCTCATATAAAGCGCGCGAATACTAACATAGATACCCAAGGCACACAAGAATACCGCAAGCCCTCTATTTATCGGCTTCAGCGTTAGCAAAACAGACCGCTATTTATCAAATTGAGGAACTTGTATCTTGGCTGTTACGGCAGAGAAAAGGCTTTGATCTCAAACAAAAAACACGAGATCTAGATCACACTGGGAAATTGAGAAGCCTGTTAAGCTCGGGCAAATTTCGATAACTGCTGTGTCAAAAAATGCGTCATGCGCTATACCAGTTACAACAAGAAAATAGACTTTCATGCCAACTGGCCCGTGAACTCGTCTCTCTTATCGAAACCGTTCCTTATCAGCAAAATACCCTCGAATTAAAATTCTTAGAATTGCTTGCCTGTACCCAACAAAAAAACCGCAGCTTGATCTTACTTATGCAAATTATTGAGTCCGTCGATATTGAGTCGCAGAGGCAAAGACAATATCAATTTTCACAACGTCTCAGCCTATTGATCTGTGATTGGCAACAACATAGAGAAATGAACAAACTCAATCAACAATTTATCCCGCTGCTCAGACATTACTTGATCGAATCGCAAGCCTTGGAACAAGATTTTTATCAGCAGATCCAACAACAGATCATTGCTACCAGTGCCTTACCGGACCACAATCGACGTGCACAAAGCCAGAATTAGGATAATAACCCACACCACCGAGTTTCAGGGATAAAGCCGCTTCTCTGAGGGTTTTTAGTTTAACGCTAGGGATCGCTATGTCCATCGCCATGCCGCGCATGTGATAACTCTTCTTAGCAACTCCGCCACTGTGGCTCACGAGCATGGCATTGGTTTTTGGTGAACGGTAACCGGAAATCACATGGATTTCATCATTGGTATTCAAGGTTGTTTTGAGTGAGTGGAGTAAATCAAATAAGCGCTTATCCATAGGCGCTGCCACATTCTGACGATGATCCCGCAGCAAATGATTAAAATTGTCTAACACCTTGCTCTGATAATGACCATCTACCCAATAACTACCGTCATCACGCTCGCCAGTATGACGATTAAACAAACTTAACTCGCGGATCCCTTTGGTTGAACGGCTGGCAACCGCTTTTGAGGGAATAAAGGAACATAATGCCACACCACTAAGGCCTAACAATAACTGCCTACGGGCAGGACATATTAAAGTCACATGATCACCTTTTGTATGCTTTTTGGTCACTAGTAAGGCAAATTATACTGAATAAGCCCTAAGATCAAGTTTTGCCAACCCCATTCTGAGTAGGATTTCAAAATGCCAAGCGAGTTCAGATGCTTATCTTGCTCAACTTTACAGCACAAAAACGTTAATGTTGTTCCAAAACCGTGGCAGGCACAGCATTCGTCAGCTCAGGTTCCAAATCATAAATGTCGCGACGGTATTGCTCCTGCCCACTATCGTCTAACCATGCAGTCCAGTAAACCAGATGCACGGGCAACTTTTCGGAAAGTGAAAACCACTGAGGTTCAGTAATACCAGGGGCTAACTTGTCCCATAAACGTTTGTCTTTTACTAAATGCTCTTTAAACCACTGGGCTAATTCAGTGGCTTTTTCAATACGAATACACCCAGATGATAGTGCCCTATCGTCCTTTTTAAAGAGACTTGGCTCAGAAGTTCCATGTAAATAGACACTGAAACTGTTATCAAAGTGAAACTTATATTTACCTAATGCATTCTTCGCCCCAGGGCGTTGTACAAGCTGATAGGGAAACGAAGCGCTGGCTAAGGCCTGCCATTCCTCTGGCATGCGTTGTACCCGTTGACCGTTATAATCGTACACATCAAATTGACGTTCATTAAGATAATGACCATTTCGCTGAATTTGCGGCAGAATGTCCCGCCGTAAAATGCTGCTAGGCACTCGCCAACTAGGGTTAAGCACCACGCTAGAAATCTGACTGTCCAAAATCGGTGTTTGCCGAGAAGATTTACCCACAATGACCTTGGAACTTAACACTGGCGTACCATTATCGACCAACGTCATCTCAAAAGCGGGCACATTAATCAGCAAATAACTCGGCTCTAATTTACGTTCAAACACTCTTTGTCGAATAGTGTTTTTAGCTAATAGTACCGCCCTCGCCCTTGGCGATTGGTTCACCCAAAATAAGGTCTGCTTACCTATCACCCCGTCCTGTTTTAGCCCATGCTTTTGCTGAAAGCGCTTAATGCCAATCATAAGTTCTTCGGTATAAACTTGATTCACTCTAGGCTCAGTGGCTAAGTCTCCCAATATCCACATACGCTTTGCTATGGTATCAACGATCTGATGACTCATTCCTAAGGTTAACTTTTCATCTAGCACTAAAGTTTCCCATGGTTCAATTGTGTCCAATTGCACTAAATGGGCGATTTGCTTAAGCACCCTTTGATATTGGGGATCCACTGGAATAACGGATGAAACCGTCCCTGGGGCTCCAGCGTTGTTACATTCAGCGGATGTCATCACATAATGCCAGTAACCGGTAACATCAGCTTGGATTCGTACTAAATCAGCAGTAGATAAGGTATTAGGAGAAAGTGTTAAGTCACGATAATGCTGGCCAAATACTGGATTAACGCCGGCGAGATCCAATAGCAACACCTCTGGCACTAAGGCCGCAAGCGGCAGCACAGCAGTAAGATCTTCAGCTTTACCCTCAAGATTTGGCTGCGCAGCAATACTCGAATTTGATGTCAGGGATTGAGCGCCATCAGCTGCACTTACCTTTGGCACTAAAATTATTGGAATACAGAAAAAAAGACTGAGTAATAGTTGCGCTAGATAACGCCTCGTCGGCATCGGGTTAATCTGCAATGCTTTCAAGTTCGCGATGTGGAACTCCTGCTCTATCAATTCGAGTTCTCTCACGTTTAGCGTTACACGCATGGATGGGGGCAAATAGCGAATGATCTTTTTCAATATCATAAATACTCCCTTAGCTATTTTTAAGGTCACCTGAGAGCCAGCGGTTATATCAGTTAACAACACTGTTATATGACTATTCCATGGAGATCAATTAATTACTAGGGGTTAACTCCAGATAATGAAAAGAAAAATGCCACTGAGGTCGTCAGTGGCATTGATATCAAACAAACTCGCATAAATATGCTGAGCAAGTGCTCGTTAGCAAAAAGACACGAGATCTTCTTCGACAAATTGCTCTGGTAATTTCTGTAGGCTACGTAACATCAAAGGATTTGCCAACACCATCGCCATTTCTTGACGATTGAGTAAAGCTAATGCGCTCTGTTGACAACGAGCTTCATGCACCTTCACATGCACTATGGCTTCCATCGCTTCAATTGGTGTACCCGCAGCACGCAAAGGCTGTTTATCCACCATGGCTAAATGCAATTCCATCAACGCAGGGTCTTTAAGTACCTGTGCTAACGTCCAAGGCTCAGCAATGTGTCTTTGGTAAGCGGCGCGCGCTTCTTGCGCTTGCAGACAAATTTGCGCAGGGTTACGTTCTTCTGGTGTTGCAAGAATACCAGCACGCTTGAACACTTCGCCAATTTTAACTGAACCTGTCCATGCCGAAATAGGCACAGCAATCCACAGACCGATCAACGCCGGACTCATCCAAGCTAACAAAGTCAAAGAATCCAAAATAGCCGCATAACCTAACATCACACCTGCCAGCATATGCCAGCGGTGACGATAGATTAACGTCATCCAAGGCATACTGCCGTCATCACGACGTTGCGGCGACCAACCACTGTCCCGCCCCATCAGAATTGACATCACAGCACCACAATGGATAAACATCATGATAGGTGCAATCAGCGCTGAAAGTATGACCTCAAAGATCACACTGAATATCGCTTTAATTCGACCACCAACACTGCGAGCAAACTCACCGTCTTTAAGCAGCAACAAGACCCCGAATACTTTAGGGCCAAACAAAACCCCCATAGTAATGTAGAACAATCTTAATGCCCTATCCGAGTCCATGATGGGCCAAGTCGGGAACAGTGAAAATTGATCGGTGAAATATTCAGGTCGAATAAAGTGTGCCTGCAAAGCCAACATCAAACCGGTCAAAATCAACATCAACCAGAAAGGAGATGACAAATAAGCCATGATACCCGTCAGTAAATGTAAACGGCTTACCCAGTGCAAACCTTTAGTCGGCAAAATACGCGAATGCTGCAAGTTACCTTGGCACCAGCGGCGATCACGCACGGCTAAGTCGATAATCGACGGTGGACATTCTTCGTATGAACCCGGTAAGTCATAGGCAATGACCACACTCCAGCCAGCACGGCGGATCAGCGCAGCTTCAACAAAGTCATGGCTCATGATATGACCACCAAAAGGTGGCTTACCCTTAAGGTTGGGTAATCCAGCCGCGGTCATAAAGGCTTCGGTGCGGATAATGGCGTTGTGGCCCCAGAAGTTACCTTCTTTTTGTACCCACCAGCCTAAACCGGTACCAATTACGGGACCATAAATGCGCGCTGCAAATTGCTGTAAACGGGCCATTAAAGTGGTGCCATTGATCAACGACGGAATCGTTTGGATCAAACCCGCATCAGGATCGGCCTGCATGCGCTGAGCTAAGCCAGTGATGGTTGAAGACTCCATCAAACTGTCGGCATCAAGCACTAACAAGTGATCATAACGCGACCCCCAACGACGGCAAAAATCGGCTACGTTACCCGCTTTACGGGCGACGTTTTTACGACGGCGACGGTAATACACCCGCGAATGCTTATGGGTTTCTTGACGTAGCACCAGAAATGCCTGCTCTTCGAGTAAAGCAATATCGGGATCGGTAGTATCACTTAAGATAAACCAATCAAAAGCATGACCATGACCCGTTTGCGACAAGGTTTCAGCCATCACTGAAACCGCCGAGAATACCCTATCAGGAGATTCATTATAGGTCGGCATCAAAATCGCGGTGCGCGTATGCAGTTCAGTCACTTGCAAATCTTTTGCCCGCGGTTTTCGCAGTAAAATTAAAAAACCTGCAATACCGCTACAAAACGCCAAAGCAATCCAGCAGAAGTTAACCGCAAACAGCACTAGCACTAAATATTCCAGAGGAGTAATTCCGCCAATGCTAAATACCGCCCCCATTTCATAGATAGCAAACAAAGATAATAATAAAGCCCCACCCACCACAAACACACGACGGTAGGTACGCGAGCGTACCCCATCAGCCACAGTGCTACGGCGAGGGAATCCCTCTGGCATCTTACTTAAATTTTGGGGTTCCATAGCGCCAGGCCGTTCATTTGGCATAGCACTACCACCCACGAGGACTTCCGTCTCGAGTACCGAGTTATCGGATACAGTCATATCATGTTGCTCCGTCATGAACCTTACAGCGTCCAGCGATAGAGCCAGGTTTCAACCTGACGAGGAGTTGGGAACTTAAGTTCAGCGCGCAGTTCGATAAGATCTTTATCTTCTGGCTCTAATTCAAAAGCTAAGCGATAGCCATTTTTAGCGGCATTACGGGCAATCACCACATTTGTGACCACACCACCAGAAGCTTCAACTTTAGCGACTGGCATTTCATCTGTCATCGGACCTTCAACTTGATAGTCGACCACAAATAAACGTCTTGGAGTCGCCTTAGCAATATCGGCACGACCACTGGCAGAGCGAGAAATATGTACGGCACCGACTTTCGCAGCAGGTTCTTCACCCCAACTCATGCGATAGGCAAAATGAAATTCACCGCCAGCAGGAATAGGCTGACGTGGTTTCCAATAACTAACAATGTTGTCATGAATTTCAGACTCTGTCGGAATTTCAGTCAACACCACTGAACCTTGCCCCCAATTACCCACAGGCTCAATCCATAGGCTTGGGCGACGTTCGTAATGGGCTTCTAAATCTTGATATGACGCATAGTCACGCTCACGTTGGATCAGACCAAATCCCTGAGGCGAATTGTCAGAAAACGCACTGACTTGTAACTGACGTGGATTAGCTAATGGGCGCCATAAATGCTCACCACGACCATTTAACATCAATAAACCATCAGAATCATGTACTTCAGGTCTAAAATCATCGGTGTCGTGACGACCATTGAGTGAATGTAAGAACATGCTAGTGCTTGGTGCTAAACCGACTTTGCTCAGCTCAACACGAGGAAACAGTGTCGCTTCTACATCAATCAAGGTGTTATCACCGGGACGGACAGAGAAAGTATAGGCACCTGCTACGCTTGGGCTATCTAACAAGGCATGCACAACAATCAAGTTGCTGTCATTGTGTGGACGCTCAACCCAGAAGGCGCGAAATATCGGGAATTCTTCCCCTTCAGCGTCAGCCGTTTTTAACGCCAAACCACGGGAAGATAAGCCATAGGCGTTACCTTTACCTAAAGCGCGGAAATAACTCGCACCTTGGAATACCATAAGCTCGTCAAATACACCATTCGTATTCAATTGGTTATGAATACGAAATCCTGAGTAGCCAATGTCATCATTCGGCAGCGCTTGAGTAATCACTTCACCCGCAGTGAAATATTTAGGCTCATAAGCTAAGTGCGTTGCATTCTGACCTTCTACAATCGCAATCTCGATCAGATCTTGAAAATAGAAACCACGGTGGAACATTTGCATTTGAAATGGCACGCCCTGATCACGCCAAATAGACGCAGTCGGGTTAAAACGAATATCTCTGTACTCATCGTATGACAGTTTAGCAAGGCCAGCTGGCAAAGGATCTTTGAGGGTCACATAAGGTTTCGCTGCCAAACGTTTTGCAATCTTCACGACAGTTTCGCTATCAAAAGCGCCTGTCTTAGTGAATCTGATTTGATTTTTTGTACTGGGCTGAGAAATCACTTTCGGTGGAGTAACCACAGGAACTGCCTCGGCGGGTTTTGTCTCTTCAGCGTACGCGACACCAGACAGGGCGACTACAGCGCCTAGCGTCAGTGAACATATGAGTGACGAATAAGGTTTGGACGATGGGCAACGCAACAAGCTAACCATAGATAGGTAACCTAAAAAATAAACTAAGAAATCAATGTTTTTTATGTATACAGTGAATTTTTTTCACTCTGATTTAGGGATGAAAAAAAACAGTTGCTTACATATCGCGAAAGATATCAGAAGGAGAAAAAAACTCATAAATAAAGATGCAGTTAACCCCTTCTACACAATACTATTTGAGAATAAGCTTATACCAAAAATGAATATTAAAATAACATTATCATGCTTATTTCTGTTTTCAAAGTTACAAAAACAAATTAAGTGATCCAAATGCTACATTATTGAAAGTAAAATGAGCCTTTTTACGCCTCAACTAAGTGTTGATGATCTTAGATGAAATATCACAATAAGCGAATCAATCCGTTGGTAAGCCTAAGGATTAACACTAAGACAGCAGGAAAATTCAAAATTTTACCCGCTTAAATGTATCAAAACAACTGAGCTGATGTCACTGAAACTGCGGATCTATTTTAACATTTCATTGCCTGAACTATTTTGGCAAAAAAAGTGTCACAGATAATCCACCTTGATCCCTAGGCGCAATCACTAAACGACCTTGGTGCAATTCTATGATGTGATAGCAGATAGACAAACCTAATCCCGCGCCTATGCCTTCATTTTCATTCACACGATAAAAACGTTCTGTCGCATTGGCAATCTGCGGCTCTGTCATGCCTTGGCCTCGATCCGCGACACAAATACAGATTTCATCATCCAAAGCATGGGCCGACACTGAAATTTCCGATTCCTGTGGGCTGTATTTACAGGCATTTTCGATAATATTCTTCAGTACAAGTAGCAAATAAAAACGATCACAGGTCACCGTTAGATTGGATGCGATATCGATATTCCATTCATAATCAGTGATTTGTGGCATTAATTGATTAAGCGCATCTTCGACCATAGGCAAAATGGCGTGGGATGACACATTAAGCTCATTAATCGAGTCCACCCTTGCTAATACGAGTAATTGTTCAACGGTATGACTCATGTGCACTACGCCAGCATCTATCGCAGCTAAATGGAATTTCTGCTGCGGGTCATCATCAATCAGACTCTCTAAGCCATGTTGATGTAATTTAATCACAGATAATGGCGTTTTAAGCTCATGGGCCGCATCGGCGCTAAAACGACGCTCACGGGCAATAAATCGCGCGATACTATTGATATATAAGTTCAATGCGCGCCGAACAGGGACTAATTCTTTAGGCAATGACATAGTCAACGGGGTCAAATCGTTGGGCGCACGTCCAATTAATTCTCTTTCAAAGGTTTTTAATGGCCGAAACAAGAGATAAAACAAGAAGCTAACAATAATTAATGTTAAAGGCACTACCATTAAAGGCACGATAACGGCGTTATGCATGATTTGCGATACGAGCTCTTGGCGTACTTCATCCTGTTGAGCAGTGACAATCCAAACATGATTTTTAACCGAAAAAAAACTGAACACATGCCAGAGTTCTCCTTCGAACACTTTCTTATGATAGCCCTGTACGAATCGACTGATAGGTTGATGACCAATATTATCCGATAAAACTAAGGCTTCCCCCGCCTCACTCCAGATTTGAAACGCCAATTTATGCTCATAGGCCAGTTTCAGCGCATCGGCCTTTTCGGCAAAGGAACTGATCTGGCTATCGGGAACGTGGAGCACTTGGGGTATGACGAGATCCTGAGCTGTTGCATTGGGCTCAGTATGATAGAACAACTCCAACATTTTAGCGGTTTGGAGCATTTGCGCATCGAAGAGTTCTTCGATTTGATGCTTAGAATCCCGAGTACTTAACCAGCTAGATACAGCGACGGATACTGAAATACCTGACAAAATTAATAATGTCAGTACCAAACGCAGTGAATACACATCTAGCCCCTTTAATCGAATCACTTCTTTTTCCTAACGACTATGCTTCAAGTCATCACTGCGTTATCAGTACCCACAAACGTGGAGCTTGTTATTTAACTCTTCAAATTAATTTATTTCAATCAAGGTATAGCCTATTCCACGCACGGTTTTGATTAATTCATTGGCAAGTTTTTTGCGCAGATGGTGGATATGCACTTCTATTGAATTACTGCCGACTTCATCCCAGCCATAGGTTAACTGTTCTAACTGGCTGCGGGTCAATACACGCCCTGCCGACTGAGCGAGTTCGAGCAGTAATTGAAATTCACGCCGTGAAAGCAGCACATTTTGATCGCGAAAGGTCACTTCACGGGTATTTAAATCAATGCAAAGCGCACCAATAATCAAACTGTTGTGATCGAGCCCATACTGACGCCTGACGATGGCACGAATGCGCGCGGCTAGTTCACGCACATCAAAAGGTTTACCGAGATAATCATCGGCGCCCATGTCTAAACATTCGAGCTTAGTGTCAAAATCCGTATTAGCGGTCAGAACTATTGTGGGAATTGACACTCCCTGCTGGCGCCAAGCTTTAAGTAACTCTTTACCATTACCGTCAGGCAATCCCAGATCGAGCACTATGGCACTGAAGCTTTCATTTTTAACCCCCAGCAAGGCTTGCTGATAACTATTAAGGTGATCAACTTGCATGCCAAGCTTTGCCAAACTCAAGCAAATCCCTTGGGCTAATAACTCATTGTCTTCAACCAACATAATACGCATTCAATGTCCTTAACTGAGCCCTAACGGAAAATACTGAACTTAACATCTTGTTGCTGTAAAAAATCTTCCGCGTCTCGCCCCTGCAGCATAGCCATAGTGGCGAGCATACCTGCAGTCACGCAGTTTGGCCCTAACACAGTCACAGAGCGCGGCGCATGGATAACGGGATAGCCAGTGCGTGGGTCAACAATATGGCCGTAACGCTTTCCATCGACTTCAAAAAATCGCCGCGTATCGCCACTGGTCGCTAATGCACCCTGACTAATCGCTAGTACACTCGCAGCATGATCGAGGTGTCGTGGGTCTTCAATTCCCACTTGCCATGGCGTCACTTTGGACACAGGACAAGCGATATCACCGCCAAAATTCACTAACACTGGAATGTCTGGATAACATTCGGCTAACTCATAGGCGACTCTGTCGACCGCATATTCTTTTGCGATACCACCAAAATCCAATTTCATACCTGTTGGCATCTCAATATGGCGCGAATCAAACTCGATGTGCTCAAACCCCACTAAGGCTTTCGCGGCAAGTATGCGGCCATGTTCGGGTAATTGGGCTTTGGGATCAAAGCGCCACAGTTCCATTAACGGCCCAGCAGAAATATCAAAGAGTCCATCACTGAGCTGAAAACATTGTTTAGCAAAAGCCAATAACTGCCAGGTTTCTTCATCGATAAGCTGCTTATGACCATTGGCATGGTTTAATTGCCACAGACAATTCTGCGCGATAAAGCGACTGTACTTATGTTCGATACGCAGCGCCTCAGTGACAGCCATGTCCAACATATCGTCAGCAATATCGAGTTGATCACATGCTATGAGTATTTCACAGGGACTCGCCATGGCCCTAAATTCGCCCACATAACCCCAATCACGGCGCTGCAACGAATAAGGAGCGGTCTTTAGCGACGATGTCGACATCATAAATCACCTCTTCACATGGCATCCCACTGGGATTGCGATTGAATAAGTTCAGGGGCAAATTGAGTATGGGTAGCTAAGCTACCCATACAGTTTAACGCCTTGCTATCTGAGCCAGTAGCATTATTTCGTATTAAAAAGAATAACTAAACTGTGCTGTAATTGCCTTCTGAGTCGGAAACAGATCGAAGTTTTGCAGCTCTCCAGGAATCGTAGCGCCGTTATTTTTCGGATCCTGTTGGTAATACTCTAAGCGATACGACATTTCATGACCGCCCGATAATCTATGGCCAAATTTAACCCCAATCGTATAAGCCGACATATCACCGATACGATAATCGGCACTGGCAAACTCAGGCAGTGGCGTATCCGCCATCAAGAAAGGTTGATAGAAGTTAGCCGCAGTTTGTTGGTAATAGCGCAGATGTAATTGACCATAGAAATTGCCGGTAAAGTAATACCGATAATGGGTTTCTAAGGTATGTGATGTGAGGTCCCAGTCATCGGTATTATAACGATAGGAAAAATCCACCACACCCGCATCTAATGCGCCTTTAGTCATCACGTAAAAACTGTGCTTCAAGCGCGAATCGGGGCGGCTCTCATACAATAAATCCTGAGTAATGCCGTTGTTATCCACCACACTGAGCACCTTGTAGGGATCCGTTAAATAACCATTCACACTCGACAAGCCGTAATTGGCTTGCAACAACCAGCGCTGACTAAGCACTTGGGTGATACCTAACATCACATCCGCGGTCTGCTTATTATCACTGCCACCTTGACGGGTCGCATCGAATGCGCTGCGATAAGCTTCCTCACTGGTGAAGTTATCGCGAATGACCATCGAAGATAAATCCACCGGACGACCGCCAACGGGGTCAACCACATCGAAACTATAAGCCGTACCTAAAAATAAAGTGGTGTTGTCTTTATTAAACCCTCGCTCAATTCCGGCATTGATGCCCATTGACATATAATCAAACTCTTTCGAGCCATATGCGCCAACATTGAGTTTCCAATCTGGTGTTAGCACTTCACTCCAACCGACATTGGCTTGTACGCGAGTATCGTGAAAGGTGTCATCTAACGGCGTTTCCCCCGCTGAAACATGATATTGACCATTACCAGATGGTCGAGTAAACGTTTGGCTAGAACTTTGGGCCACGGCGCCCGATGCTGAAGGCCCCGTTAGACTATCAACCACGAGTTTGAGATCCAGCACACTGTCATCGCCAAAGGCTTTTTGCGCTGTGCCTATAGCTTCGATGGCTTGTACTCTATCTTGCTCACCGTAATACATTAACGCAGCATCGATCTTCCAGTCGTCAGCTTTTTTAGATAATTCAGTCGCATGGCCACTTGTTGCAAACAGTCCACAACTGGCTAATGCGAGAGCACCCGCTATCTGCTTCGATTGTCTTGTATTTATTGGGTTCTTTTTTTGGGTCATAGCTGACAACACCTGTAGGTCACTTCCATCTATTCAATACCGCGGGATTTCGCCCCAGATTTTAGAACATCTGCTCGTCACATTTGTTTTAGTACGTCTGTTCATTACATCTGTGCGTTACATTTATTCGTTACATCTAAGGACAAATAACACCAACGGAGAGTTTAGTTACAGCCACATCCACCACCGGCAAATGCACGACCGCCGCTACTGCCTTCTTTACTAAAATAAATATGATCATCGAGTGCTAAGTCGAGCTTTTCACTGTCGAGCGCCATATCGCTGCGGGCCAGCTGGCCTTTCTCCCACGGCTGCACCCCTAAACTTGAACATCCACTCAAACCTATGATGAGCGTTACTGCGACTAATGCGGGTTTAAGCATAAATTACTCCTTCAGTAAATTGACGAGTTCTTGCTCGTATTCAGCGGTTTTATCGGCATAAAAGCCAACATGATGCTGTACTAACTGACCTTGACGATTGAACATAAAACTGCTCGGCATGCCCAGCAAATCGAAACTGCGAGCGACATCACCTTCGGGGTTAAAACGCACTGAAAAATTGGCAGGGACTTGTTTTAAGAATTCCTGGGCTAACTCGTTATCTGTATCTAGGTTGATTGCCACGACAGCTAATCCCTGATCTTGATACTTTTTTTGTATTTCATTCATCCAAGGAAACGATTTACGGCAAGGGCCACACCAGGATGCCCAAAAATCGACATAAACGACTTTACCTTTAAACTCACTCAGGGAAACGGCTTGGTTTTGCGCGTTAAACACTTGGTGATCCAACGACGGCGCGGCTTGTACGCCTGCGACCAATAAACTGAGTAACAATAATATTTTCTTCATAGCATATTCCGCATTAACGATTACGTTCGAATCTATTAACTGAATCTTAAGGTTTTCTTAAACAAGCTTATATAAGTTTAATTAACCTGCTCGCCCAGACTCACCACGCGAATGAACCATAATTATCAGCATCGCCTTAATCACATGAGTGCTGATTAAGTGACCGATTTCATCCAAAATGACAAATGTGAGACATTTTGTCCCATTAGGAAAAGTGAAATTAGATCTGCGTCATGTTAATTAAATGTCAAAATCAGTTCGGTCACATCTCTTAAAAATTCTTGATATACATCAATAATCTTTACACTCCAACGGCCTAAACTGACACTGTCAATTATGTAAACCCTTACCAATTTACATTTAAATAACAAAAAAGGTTGACCCATGGACACACATGCAGCCCTATATGAACAGGGAAAGGCGCGCTTAGATGCGTTACGCCAATTCGCTCCCCGTCAACAACAATCGCTGATTGAAAAAATGCAACAGCACGGCATTAGTCGCCGTGATTTTATGAAGTGGAGTGCCATGGTGACGAGCATGCTCGCATTACCCCTCCCCTTTAGTAACTTAGTGGCCGAAGCTGCCGAATTAGCCGATCGTGTACCCTTAATCTGGTTACATATGGCCGAATGTACTGGCTGCTCCGAATCTTTAATTCGTACCGATACCCCCAATCTAGACTCACTGATTTTCGATCATATTTCCTTGGAATATCACGAAACCTTAATGGCTGCAGCGGGTTGGCAAGCCGAAGAAAACCTCGAATATGCACTCGAAACCTACAAGGGCCGCTATTTACTGGCCGTTGAAGGGGCGATTCCGACTGCAAATAACGGCAGTTTCTTAACTGTGGGTTGTAAAGGCCACACAGGGTTAGAAATCATCAAGCATGCTGCAGAAGGCGCCGCCGCGATTATCTCTGTTGGCACTTGTGCGGCGTTTGGTGGGGTGCAAGCCGCTTATCCAAACCCAACGGGGGCTAAAGGCGTGCATGAAGTGGTCAGTAAACCCGTGATTAACTTAGGCGGTTGCCCACCGAGTGAAAAGAACATAGTCGGCACTTTGATGTACTTCATCATGTTCGGAAAATTACCTGCGCTAGATATGTTTAATAGACCTAAATGGGCTTACGGCGCACGGGTACACGATAACTGTGAACGCCGCGGCCGCTTCGATGCTGGTGAATTCGTTGAAGAATTTGGCGATCACGGTGCGAAAGAAGGCTACTGCCTTTATAAAGTCGGTTGTAAAGGCCCTTACACCTACAACAACTGCCCAACCGAGCGCTTTAACCATCACACTAGCTGGCCAGTACTCGCTGGACACGGTTGTATGGGTTGCTCAGAACCTAACTTCTGGGACGATATGGCTGACTTTGAAAAACCCCTTGGCCGTCAACTCCTCCATGGATTGGATGCGACCGCAGATACTATTGGTGCGGTGATTTTAGGCGCGACTGTGGTGGGCATTGGAGCCCATGCCGTTGCCAGTATTTTTGCCAAACCGCTGGAGGAATAACCCATGAGCAAGCGCGTTGTTATCGACCCTATCACACGTATCGAGGGTCACTTACGTATCGAAGTCGAAGTTGATGAAAATAACGTCATCAACAAGGCTTGGTCATCCTCCACACTTTGGCGCGGTATTGAAGTCATTCTCAAAGGCCGCACGCCTATGGATGTTGGCCTTATTGTGCAACGTATCTGTGGCGTATGTACCTATTCCCACTACCGCTGCGGTACTGAGGCGGTTGAAAATGCGTTAGGAATTCAAATTCCATTGAACGCAAGATACTTACGTTCATTAATGCAAACCTCTTTATACATGCACGACCATATTGTCCATTTTTACCATCTACACGGCTTAGATTGGGTTGATGTGGTTTCTGCACTGAGCGCCGATCCTGCTAAAGCGGCACAAGTTGCCCTGAAATACACAGACCATCCCATAGCGGCGGGTGAAGGTGATTTAAAAGCGGTACAAGAAAGAGTTAAAGGCTTTGTCGAAACGGGAAAATTAGGTCCATTTGCCAACGCTTATTGGGGCAATGGCACCTATAAATTTACCCCAGAGCAAAACCTTATCGCGCTATCTCACTACCTTAAAGCGCTTGAAGTACAACGTGTTGCGGCAGAGATGCTTGCCATTTTTGGTGGCAAATCACCACATCCACAATCCGTTGTTGTCGGTGGTGTGACTTCGGTGCGCGACATGCTCAGCCCTGCTCGCCTGCAGGAATGGAAGCAAAAACATGCGACAGTAACTGACTTTATTCTGCGTGCCTATCAAGCAGATATCGTGATGGCGGCCGAAGCCTTTGGAACTGAACCTAGCGTGTTGGGCGGCGTAAACGTGAAAAACTTCATGGCGACCGATGACTTTGTGTTAGCCAATGGCGAATACATGTTTAATCAAGGCGTGATCATGAATGGCGACCTTGCCGGCGTCAGTGATGTGAATCCAGATCTGATTGCCGAAGACGTCAGCCACGCTTGGTATAGCGCCGATGCGCCGCAGCATCCCTATGACGGTACAACGATTCCTAATTACACTGGTTTTGTTGAACGCGACACTGTCTACGGCAAATTGCCAACACTGGATGGTGATGGCAAATACTCATGGGTGAAATCTCCCCGTTATCAAGGTGAACCTGTCGAAGTGGGTCCACTCGCTTGCCTATTGGTGAGTTATGCCCGCGGTAACAAGGTGGTCGTGGATTCGGTCAATGGCCTGCTCGCTCGCACAGGTCTACCCGTAGCGGCTCTATTTACCACTTTAGGTCGCACTGCAGCCCGTATGTTACAGACAGTCATCGTCGCCCAAGAAGGGTTAAAAACCTTTGATGCGCTGCTGACGAATATCCAGTCCGATGAATCTACCTATGTAAAACCTAATATTGATCCAAATAAAGAGTATGTAGGTCACGCCATGATCGAGGCGCCACGCGGCATGTTAAGCCACTGGATCCGCATTAAAAATGGAGTGATTGAGAACTATCAAGCCGTGGTACCGACGACCTGGAACGCAGGTCCTGTGGATGCCAACGGTAAAATGGGTCCCTATGAAGCCTCTTTAATTGGCTTGAAACTGGAAGATCCTACTAAGCCCCTTGAGGTGATACGTATTATTCACTCATTTGACCCTTGCATGGCGTGTTCTGTACACGTGATGGATTTCAAAGGCCAAGCATTGAGCGAGTTCCGTGTCAGTCCCAATGGTCAATAATCGAGGGAGGGAACGCAAAATGAACCATTCTGCAACCCGCATTCGGACACTGATTTTTAGTCCGGCAATACGGATTTATCACTGGCTCAGAGCACTGTCAATTCTGGTGCTAGTGATCACCGGATTCTATATTGCTTGGCCGTTTCTGGTGGCGCCTGAAAGTACGGACGTACTCGTACAAGGCTGGATCCGCTTCGCTCATCTGATTTGCGGTTTTGTACTAACCGCAATCACCTTAGTCCGCTTCTACCTGTATTTTTTCAGCCGAAGCGACATTGAGCGGCGCTCATTTCGCGATGTGATGAGTGTAAAAAGTTGGATCACTCAGCTGAAATCCTACTTATGGATGGGGCACTTACATAAAGCCGGTGTCTATGGACCGCTGCAATTTGTGACTTATGTAGCAATCTCACTGGTCGCTCTTGTGATATGTATAACGGGTCTGGTGTTGTATGCCAATGTGTATCACCAAGGTTTAGGTGGCATGCTTTGGGGCAGCGCCGCTTGGATCACGGCACAAATGGGTGGGCTAGCACAAGTTAGGATTTGGCATCACTACCTCACTTGGGCATTTGTTATCTTTGTGGTTATCCACGTCTATATGGCGGTTTGGTCAGGGATACGCTTCAAACATAACTCAGTTGACTCGATTGTCTCTGGCTACGACTACCCAAAGCCAGACTCACACCACTAGGAGTCCAATGAAGATATTGCTACTCGGTATTGGCAATGTCCTGTACGCCGATGAAGGCATCGGCGTACATTTTGTCAATTATATAGCTGATAATTATCAGTTTACCCATGAGTCCCACCAGCTAACGCTGCTCGATGGCGGCACCTTGGCTCAGGGACTTATCCCTATTATTTGCCAATACGATTATTTAATCGTGGTCGATACAGTTAATGCCAATGGCGTAGAAGCGGGCGAGGTCTATTTCTTCGATTTTGATAAAGCGCCGAAGGAAATCGACTGGCAAGGCAGCGCCCATGAAGTCGAAATGCTGCAAACCCTCAATATGATGGAAATGGTTGGCGACAGACCTAAGACCTTTGTGCTGGGCGTCACCCCAACCGTGCTCGAACCTATGGTGCTAGGCTTGACCCCTAAAGTCGCCGCCGCGGTACCTTTAATGGAATCAAGCTTGTTATCCCACTTAGCCTCCCTTGGGTTCACTGCGACGCGTGTTGCCGAGCATAGTATCGACTCGCTGATCCCTGACTCTTATAAACGTGGCGTTACTACTGGTGAAAGTATATAGAAGATGAAAAACATCAGATTTGATTTTACCTGCTCACGTCAGGTGCCTTTGTACACGCATTTATGTAATCAATATCTAAATTACGATGAGCTAAATATCAGCATAGGCTGTGATGGTCAACATAGCTCAGGTCAATATAGTGCTGGCCAACATGACTTTGGCCCTCAAAGCTATTTTATTGAAGCTCAGGGCGAGCAAAACCAACTAGAACAATTGGCCGATGCCATTGCCGCGGACTTTTTGATTTCCGCTTGGTTGATTGACTCTAGTATTAAAGTCATCGACGAGCCCCAAGGCAGTAAAACCTTACTGCCCTTTCCACAGTCTGGATCCAACCAAGCCATAGTGCCTTTTTGTCAGCATTGTTATCCGTTGATTGGCGATAATCAGTCGGCTAAATTTGGCACACTCGATTTAATTTGCCCTTGCTGCAAGGGCGAAACACAATTAACGTCCGCACAAAAAGCGTTAACCTTGTCAGATATTAAAGCCATGGCACAGGGACTGCTGACACAAGGCCCACTGATATTAGCGGCCGCCGATAATCTGCAAATCAGCCTGACACCGTTTGAGCAGCCTTTAAGCGAGCGGCCACAACTGTTAATTTGTAATCCCAATACGCTGAACGCCCATTTTTGTCTGAACGATGCGCAGGTGCTCGCGCTTTCGAGTATTGAAAAGCCACTTATCTGCGCGAGACCCACGCAAGAACACGACAAACTCAGCGCGCCGCTGTACGACATTTGCTTTGCCTACAGCCGAGTGATCTTAGTGCTCGGGGAAGTATTACGACAAAAAGGGGTCGATTGGGTTTACATTAAAGGGCCGCATAATAGGCCGAAGCTAGCGTGGGTCGATGGTGCTTGGGCACAAATCGCCAGTCACGATTTAAGCTCTACACAGGTTCAAACCAAGCACTTTATCGCTCCAGAACCCTTAAGGGAAAAAGTCAGTTTTCACGGCTATCAAGCCCAATGGCAAGCGGCGAAACGTTCACGATCGCACCAAGGCGAACTGAGTGTGGCAGTATTGACTCAAGTACCGTCAAGTGAAGACAGTGATATTCATTGCACCAGTATGCTAAGCGATAATAATCAAAATACAGTCAACACAGAAAATCACACCCTTGCAGACGCAGCGCTATTCAGTGCGCTGCTCAACGGTAAGTTTACCAGTCATAAACAGGCAAAAAATGCCGCGGTCATTTACTTAAGCCATACCCACGCCAGTCAAATTGTCACCTGCGATAATAAGGGCGACACTGAACTTTTCTTTGCCTTGCCCGAGCTGCCCGATAACGGTTACGAAATCTTCCATCAACTGGACAGCAGTCCACAAAAAGCCGTAGCGCAAAAATTTAAGAGCCTGTTCCCCGAAGATTACCTAAAACTTTTAAGCCTAAAGCTTCACGGCAGACAGGATAACTTACAAAGCCTGTGGGCAATTGCCGCCATATTAATTGGCCTTAATACCCAAGAAGGGACTCAAAGCCAAGCAAGGCTCAGCGATGCACTCATGGCCGCCGCCATGCGCTACCACGGTGCTAATGCACCGCGTATCGATTATCCGCTGACCAAAGGTGAAGCCCACCGCAGCCTAAATTGGTGTAAAACCTTAGGCACTGTCTTAAGTTTTCGTATTGCGGGTAATGACGATCCGAGTCAGCTCGCCTTTGCAATGCAAGACTCACTGGCGGACTATTTATCTAACTGGATCGAGCATATCGATTTAAATATCGGCGTGCACAATATAGCCTTAGCGGGCAATGAATTAATCAATGAAACCCTGTGCAAACGCATCAGCTTGCGCTTAGGCAAAAACTTTCCATTGGTGATCAATCGCAGCCTAGATTTAGACGGCGATAACCTAGCCGTTGGTGCACTTTACGTTAAGCAGCGACAACTAAATGCCCATGATTAGGAGGCCAAAAGTTAAGTCACAACGCATGAAGCCACATAGGCATAATAGTCGCCACAAAAAGCACAGTGACCTGCAGATAAAACGAAGGCTGGCATTGGAATACCTTGTCCACAAGGGAGCCACGTTAAAGCGTTGTCAGTTGCACGTCACTGGCATTGTACAAGGGGTGGGATTTCGCCCCTTTGTCTATCGTTATGCCCTTGAGTTTCAACTGACGGGTACTGTGCTTAACAATGCCAAGGGCGTGACCATTGAGCTGCAAGGTAATGATGAAAACCTCACTCGCTTTATCACTGTACTCAATACCACTCCACCACCACTCGCCCGTATCGACAATATCAGCCAAATACCACTGCCGATTTTATTAAGCGAAACCACGTTTGAGATTATAAAAAGCGACAGCCATGAGGACGATGACCCAAGTTCACCGATAGGTGCACTGGTGGCGGTATCGGCAGATAAAAGTACCTGCCAAGATTGCTTGCACGACATGCATAATCCTGATGATCGCCACTTTGGCTATGCCTTTACCAACTGCACTAACTGTGGCCCTCGATACACGATTATCAATGCTTTACCCTATGATAGACACAACACCGCCATGGCCGATTTTGACATGTGTCCCGAGTGCGCCAAAGAATATCAAAACCCACTCGACCGCCGCTACCATGCCCAGCCCGTGAGCTGCCCCGCCTGTGGCCCCAGACTCAGTTTAAAAACACCGCAAGGGGAATACATCCTTCCCAGTGCCTCAAATGTCAGCACACCTGAATTGAGTACGGACCTTGCGGTACTGACAGCAGCGGCTGACAGATTACGCCAAGGGCAAATTCTGGCAATTAAAGGATTGGGTGGATTTCACTTAATCTGTGATGCCCGAAGTGACAATGCCGTCAACGCACTCCGGCTGCGAAAACAGCGCCAAGCCAAGCCGCTAGCGGTGATGATGGCGGATATCACCATGGCGCAACACTATGTCACAGGGACGGATGCCGAGTGGCGAGTGCTGAGTTCGCAGGAAAGGCCCATAGTGCTGATGAGCAGCCGAAGCGAGCATGATCTCAGCTTAGCTGTCGCCCCCAATCTGAATAAACTCGGGGTATTTTTACCCTACACACCGCTACATCATTTGCTATTAGGTCTCTTCAAAGGGCCATTAGTTGCAACCAGCGCCAATGTTTCCGGTGAACCTATCATCACTGATTGTGATGAGCTTATTAGTCACTTAAGCCATGTGGTGGATGCGATAGTCGATCATAATCGGCCGATTATTAATGGCTGTGATGACAGTGTGGTGCAAGTGATCCAGCCACAACTGGATTCCTCCGCAGAGGTGCAAGTATTGCGCCTCGCCCGCGGCTATGCACCGTTAAGTTTCCCCTTAGAGATACCGCTGACCCAATCAATTTTGGCCGTGGGCGCACAACAAAAAAATGCCATCGCCTTAGGCTTTGGCAATAATGTGTTTTTAAGTCCCCATATTGGCGATTTATTCAGTGTCAGCGCCGAGCAGTATTTTGAGCGCACCTTAGCCACTTTTGCTCGGTTGTATCACTTTACGCCAAATATTATTATTCGCGATAAACACCCAGATTATGCCCCTTCGCGCTGGGCTGGAATGCACTCAAACTCGAGTGTAAAACTCAGCGATACCAGTCAAAATCAATGTTTATCGGTGCAACACCACCATGCCCATGTGCTCAGCGTAATGGCGGTTAATCAATATCGAGATCCCGTATTGGGCTTTAGTTTTGACGGTACTGGGCTTGGCGACGATGGCAGTTTATGGGGCGGTGAAGTGCTATTAACTACGCTCGATAAAGCGCAGCGACTGGCCCATTTTGAGCCCATAGCCCTGCTAGGCGGCGAGCAAGCCATTAAGCAACCCGTGAGGTTGTTACTGGCATTATTATTCGAGCAAATGAGCCTCGATGCTGTACTCGCATTGCAATTACCTATATTAAACAACATGCGCCCAAACACTCTGACTAACTTACATAAGATCTGGCAGAACGGCAGTGCGATAAAAACCTCCTCTGTCGGACGACTGTTCGATGCCCTCGCCTGCGCCTTAGGCTTAATCGAAACCACACTGTTTGAAGGTCAAGCGGGCATGGCGATAGAAGCCGCGGCCAATCGCGCCGATGCATTAGCCCTTGAAGTCATTTCGCTTAACTTACCTCTTGACATCGACCAGTGGCGAAGCAGTGAGATGTTCAAGCAAATTGTTGAATTGATTACAGCACAACCGCTAACAGACAATAGATGCTATGCCATCGCCCGCGCCTTTTTACACACCTTAGGTGATGCTATTTGTGATTATGCTGCCCAGTATCAACACCTCCCAACCGTGCTCTGCGGTGGCGTATTTCAAAATAAATATCTATTGGAATACTGCCTGAGCAAACTCAGCGCCCAAGGAAATAAAGTGTTATCCAGTAAACAGATACCCATCAATGATGGCGGCATCGCCCTAGGCCAACTTTGGTATGGCATTCATCAGAGTCAATAACCTGACTTATTTGATAAGCCATGATGTTCGCTCGCCATTTTTATCCCCATAAACCTGACGAACATCAAAGATCCGTAGCGCAATTTGTATCACACTCAACATTAGCGTAACCAAATTAACGATTCGTACATCAATCATTATTTGTCAGGCAAAGTCCTTGTACTCTGCCGATACAAGGAGAGGTAAAATGTGTAAAGACTGCGGCTGCTCCCTTACCCGCCACGACCATGATCATCTAGGCGCGCATGCCCATAGCCATGAGCATAATCATGACCATTCACATACTCATGAGCATAGCCATCAAGAGTTACACACAAATCCTCAGTTAAACGATAAAAAAACCTTGTCAGTCATCCACAAAATTTTAGATAAAAATGATGTCGAAGCTGGACATAACCGCGCCCACTTTGAGGCACATAATATTACTGCCTTCAACATCATGAGTAGCCCAGGCAGCGGTAAAACTACCCTATTAGAAAATCTCAAAGAATACACCAAGCTCAATTATGCGGTGATCGAAGGCGACTTAGAAACCTCCCGCGATGCCGACCGCTTAATCGCGAAAGGCATTACGGCCTATCAAATTCAAACGGGCTCTGCCTGTCACCTTGACGCCTTTATGGTACACGGTGCCCTGCATCACTTACCACTTGATGGACTGGATATTTGCTTTGTTGAAAACGTCGGCAACCTTGTCTGCCCAGCCAGTTATGACGTAGGTACCCACAAAAATATCGTGCTGCTGTCCGTGCCAGAAGGCGATGATAAGATTGAGAAATATCCCGTGATGTTCCGCCGCGCCGATGTAGTATTTATCACTAAGTGCGATCTACTGCCCTATTTTGATTTCAAGCTAGACGAAGCCAGAGAACAGCTTAAAAAACTCAATCCAGCAACTCAAATCATTGAAGTCTCCATCAAAGATGGCGACTCCATGCAGGCTGTGGCCGCTTGGCTTAAAGACAATATTCGAGGTGCACAATAATGTGCTTGTCCATACCTTCCCAAGTGGTGGCGGTCGATATTGAACGCCAGAGTGTCACGGTCGATACCTTAGGCGTGCGCCGCGATGTCAGCAGTCATTTAATGAATGAGCCACTGGAGATTGGTGACTATGTGCTGATCCATATTGGCTTTGTGATGAACAAAATCGATAAGGAAGATGCGCAGCAAAGCATTGACCTATACAAAGAAATCGTCACTAAACTCGAAAACGAAGCCATACACTGACCATCAGTAGTGCAGGATTAAGTCGCAAGGCGCACCCCTATCGAGTGCACCGAGGAAAGAGCATGCTTGAACTAAAACACCTCTATCAAGGCTTTCGCGATCCCCAAACGATTGCCAATTTAGCGCGGGATATTCAGTTAACCGCTAAATTAGTTAAGCAACCAATCAATATCATGGAAGTCTGTGGCGGTCATACTCACACTATTATGAAATACGGCTTACTGGATTTACTGCCTGATAATATTGAGTTTATCCACGGTCCAGGTTGTCCAGTGTGCATTATGCCTAAAGAGCGCATCGACCAAGCCGCGGCGCTTGCCTCCCAAGAAAATGTTATTCTTGTGACGCTGGGCGATATGATCCGCGTGCCCGGTTCTCAAGGCTCTTTAGCCAGTTTTAGGGCCAAGGGCTGCGATATTCGCCCAATTTACGATCCCTTAGATACGCTCAAAATTGCCCGCGACAATCCCGATAAAACCGTAGTGTTCTTCGCCATTGGCTTTGAAACGTCAACTCCAATGACAGCAATTTTGTTACAACTGGCCGAACAAGAAAAACTCGAAAATCTACTGTTTCATATCAATCATGTATTAGTGCCACCCGCAATTGATGCCGTAATGCACGACCCAAAAGCCAGAGTGAACGCCTTTATCGGCCCCGCCCATGTGAGCGTGATCAGCGGCGCAAAAATCTATCGCAGCACAGTCGAAAACTATGGCACGCCCGTGGTTGTCGCAGGATTTGAGCCCGTCGATGTGATGGAGTCGATTTTACGGATTGTGCGCCAAAAAGCCGCAGGTAAAGCTGAGCTCGATATCCAATACAGCCGCGCAGTATCGGAGGACGGCAACCTCACGGCGCAGGCCAAAGTAAATCAATTCTTCAATGTCAGACCGCAATTTCGCTGGCGTGGCCTAGGCCCAATCCCCAATTCAGCGCTGCAGCTTAAACCCGAATATGCCCACAGAGACGCCGAACTGCGCTTTAAAGACCGCCTACCTGTGAAGGAAATTGACGATCATAAAGCCTGCCAGTGCGGCGATATACTTCGTGGGCTTGCTAAACCAAAGGACTGTAAAGTTTTTGGCCGCGGCTGCAATCCCGAAACGCCCTTAGGCAGTTGCATGGTCAGCTCCGAAGGTGCCTGCAATGCCTATTACCGCTATCAAGGTATCGATATCAAGGAGCCACATCATGGCTGATACGCTTAAAGATAAATCCATTCAACTCAGCCACGGCGGTGGCGGCAAAGAAATGAATAAACTGATCCGTGATCTGTTTTTTGCCGAGTTTGATAACCCAATCCTTCGCAGCGAAGAAGACGCTGCCAAACTCGATTTGCACGGTGCCAACGCCTTTACCACAGACTCTTTCACCGTATCCCCTTTATTTTTTGCCGGTGGTGATATCGGCAAGCTTGCCATCGCAGGCACAGTCAACGATCTCGCTATGATGGGCGCAGAACCTCAGTATTTGAGTTGTAGTGTGATCATCGAAGAAGGCTTTTCTATCAAGGATTTAACGACGATTGTCCGCAGTATGGCGAAAGAATTAAAACACAGTGGTGCACGGATAGTCTGCGGCGACACTAAAGTCGTACCCAAGGGGTGCGCCGATGGTTTATTTATTAATACCTCAGGCATTGGTCGTATCTTGCGTCCCAATATTTCCGCGGCGAATGTCACCGTGGGCGATGCCATTATTGTCTCCCGTGATATTGGCTGCCACGGTGCAGCGATTTTAATGGCACGTGAAGGACTCACACTCGAATCGGCATTGCAAAGTGACTGCGCGACGCTCTGGCCCATAGTCGAGCAATTAATCGCCGCCAATATTCCCATTCATGCGATGCGCGATGCGACTCGCGGCGGCTTATCGGCGGTGCTCAACGAATGGGCTGTCGCCTCCAATGTTGGCATCACAGTGAATGAAGCCAGTATTCCCGTCAGCGATGAAGTCAAAGGTCTGTGCGAACTCTATGGTTTCGAAGCCATGGATCTTGCCAACGAAGGCACTTTCATTCTCGCCGTTCCCAACGACATCGCCTTAGGTGCGCTCGAGATCATGCAACGCTTTGGGCGCTGTGAGCATGCAGCGATAATCGGCACTGTGAGTGAAGATTTAGTGGGGAAAGTCGTACTAAGAACGCCTTGGAATACTAAGCGTTATCTCGATCTTCCCCAAGGTGAACTGCTGCCAAGGATTTGCTGATGCACGAATATTCGATTGTGAGTGCCCTGATTGAGCAATGCGAACAGCACGCTCAGGCCAATCATGCCGATAAAATCACCCGAGTGGATATCAAACTGGGAGTCATGAGCGGGGTTGAACCTAGCCTGCTGCAAACGGCCTTCGATACGTTTAAGCTCGATGGGATTTGCAAAGAAGCCCTACTCAATATGCAAATTCAGCCACTAGTGATACTTTGCCAAGACTGCCAGACTGAATCCGTACTGAGTGAGCGCACGGTCGTCTGCCCTGCGTGTCAAAGCTTTCGTACTCGCGTACTCGATGGCGAAGATATGTTACTGATGCAACTTGAGATGGAACAGAACGAGGATTAATCATCCACGATACGCATGGTTAACGACAGCGCTATTGATAAAACGCTCTATAAATAAAGAATGCTCAATAAAGAACGCTCTTCAACACAAAAATGGCTTCGAGCAATCAGCGCTCAAAGCCATTTTAAACCACACTATTTCAGTCACGCTACATCAGTTGTAGATAGAAACTTCACCCTCTGGGCGCGTCTTGAGCAACCGCAGGAACCACATATACTGCTCTGGGTAAGCTAAGATAACTTGCTCGACCACTTTGTTCAGTGCCAACGCTTCGTTTTCTTTGCCCACCATGTCTTCCGGCGCAACGGCCGTCATCACAGTGAGATCAAATTGGCGTGACGTTTGGTTGTAGCCAATCTTTACTGGCAACACTTGGGCATTCCCTGCCTGCGCTAAACGCCCAACAACAGGTAGCGTTGCCTTCACTGTGCCTAAAAAAGGCGCAAACACGCTTTGTTCAGGACCTAAGTCTTCATCGGGAAGATAAAAGAAACTGTTACCGCGCTTAAGCTCGGCCAATAGTGCCCGAATGCCCGCCTCGCGCATATACACATGGCCACCACAACTGCTGCGTACACGATTACTAAACCAATTAAATAAGCCGTTTTTATGGGCTTTGGCCATAGTCACCATAGGCAACTCAAGGTTAAGGCGTAAACCAGCATAATCGATAGGCCACACATGGGGCATGATAAAAATGATCGGCTGCCCCGCAGCCTGCGCTTTAGTCACATGTTCAAAGCCGATTAAATTAACTCGACGACGTAAATGCGCTTTTGAGCGCACCAGCAATTCGCCCTGTGCTAACAACACCAAAACGAAGTTTTGCACGTTCTCACGGATTAACACTTCAATCTCGGCGGCAGATTGTTCAGGAAAGCACGCCCTTAAGTTGGCTCTCGCAACGCTAATAGGCTTTTTGGCAATTGGCATCACTATTTTTGCCAATAATCTTGCAATAGGATCACGCAGCCATGCGGGCATGAGTCCGAAAATTACTAATAGACCAATCACTAACCAAGTGGCCCAGTATCTAGGGTGTAATAAGGCGAGTTTAAAACGACGGTCAAAATGTTTGGGCTGTCTTGACAAAGAATTCACCTCAGACAGTGGATAAAAACAATGGAGATATTGCACGAAAAAATAAACAGGAAAGCCACTCTCTAAGGAGTGGCTTTCCCATCAAACAAACGAAATTACTTACCCGTGTTTGCTGCTTCTACACGAGTTTTCAGCTTTTGGCCGGGACGGAAAGTCACGACACGACGAGCAGAAATGGGGATATCTTCGCCTGTTTTTGGGTTCCTTCCCGGTCTTTGATTCTTGTCCCTAAGGTCAAAGTTGCCAAAGCCAGATAACTTGACCTGCTCACCACTTTCAAGTGCGCCCCGAATCTCTTCAAAGAACGACTCAACCATCTCTTTGGCGACACGTTTGTTCATTCCGAGTGTTTCAAAAAGATGTTCTGCCATTTCGGCTTTGGTAAGTGCCATACTTTAATCCCTCAACGATGCGTTGAACTCGGACTTAAGGGCAGAAACGACTGAACCAACGGTCTCAGCAATCTCTTTTTCCTCAAGCGTACGAGTAGTGTCTTGTAATGTAAGTGCTATCGCCAGGCTCTTCTTGCCGGGTTCAACACCTTTACCTAAGTATACATCGAACAAGTTTATGCCAACCAACTGATTTTCGCCAACTTTTCTTATCAATTTCATTACATCACCTGCAGATACACTCTCATCTACTACGACTGCGATGTCACGACGATTAGCTGGAAACTTAGATACAGCTTGGGCTAGCGGCAAACTGGTATGCAATAAAGCATCCAATTCCAACTCAAAAACGATGGTTTTACCATTGAGTCCAAAAGGCTTCTCCAAACTAGGATGGATTGCACCTATATGACCGATCACTCGATCATTTCTCAATATTTCAGCACATTGCCCCGGATGGAGAGCAGAATGCGTCGCTCCTCTAAAGCTAAATTCTGATGCGGAAACTGTCAAGCCGATAATTGCTTCTAAATCACCTTTAAGGTCGAAAAAATCAACAGTTTTCGATTCCATAGCCCAATGTTCATCATTTTGGAGCCCAGTAATGACACAAGCGAGCATTGCTTGCTGTCTTACACCGGATTCTGCATTGATATCAGGAACAAAGCGCAGGCCAGTTTCAAAAAGTCTCACGCGACTCTGTTGACGACTTTGGTTGTAGCCAACGGCGGCCAATAAACCGGTGAACATTGACAGGCGCATGGCCGACATTTCACTGGAAATTGGGTTTGGTAACACCATAGCGTCTAAACCAGGGTGAACCAGATTTTGCAGTTTTGGATCGACAAAGCTGTAGGTTACCGCTTCTTGGAAACCACGAGCGACCAATAAGGCACGCACGCGTTTTAGGCTTAAGTCAGATTCTTTATGATCTGACATACGCAGTGCGGCAACAGGCGCCGTATTCGGGATATTGTTATAACCGTAAATACGGGCAACTTCTTCGATCAAATCTTCTTCAATCGCCATATCAAAACGATAAGTCGCGGTAGTGACCTGCCAACTATCTTGGCCAACAACCACACTAAAACCTAAACGTTGTAGGATTTCAACGACATCGCTATCAGGTACATGGTGACCTAAAATTCGATCTAACTTGCTGCGACGTAAAACGATTTGTGCAGGTTTGGGTAAATCAGCCTCTGATTTAGCCTCAACTACAGGGCCAGCTTCACCGCCACAGATATCCAGAACTAAACGCGTAGCACGGTCGATAACCTTGTGTTGCATCTCAGGGTCAACACCACGCTCAAAGCGGTGTGATGAATCTGTATGCAAACCTAAACGACGTGACTTACCCATAATGGCAAGCGGCGCGAAGAACGCACATTCAAGCAGTATGTCTTGGGTCGTGTCGCTCACGCCTGAGTATTCGCCACCAAACACGCCGGCAAGGGCTAATGGACGCGCATCATCGGCGATCACTAAGGTATCGCATGGAATCGTGACTTCGCTGCCATCAAGCAGAGTGATTTTCTCTTCGCCAGTGCCTAAACGCACTTGGATATCGCCCGTTAACTTGGCAAGATCGAAAGCGTGCATAGGTTGACCGAATTCAATCAACACAAAGTTAGTGATGTCTACGATAGGATCGATAGAGCGAATACCGCTACGACGCAGTTTTTCCTGCATCCATAATGGCGTAGGCGCTTTCACATTGACGTTTTTAACCACACGGCCTAAGTAACGTGGACACGCTGCAGGCGCGTTAACGTTAATCGTGACCTGTGCATCTGTCGTTGGCGTGACGGCTTGCCACTGTGGCTCAACCACTGTTTGGCGGTTTAACACGCCCACTTCACGGGCAAGACCTGCCATACCTAAGCAATCGGCACGGTTAGCCGTTAAATCCACATCAATAACGGCATCATTAAGTTGCAGATAATCACGGATGTCAGTGCCTAATGGCGCGTCCAATGGTAATTCGATGATGCCATCGCTTTCGACGTTGATGCCAAGCTCGCTGTACGAACACAACATGCCTTCTGATGGCATGCCACGCAGCTTGGCTTTCTTGATTTTGAAATCGCCAGGTAATACGGCGCCAACCATAGCCACGGCCACTTTAAGACCCTGACGGCAGTTTGGTGCACCGCAGACGATATCGATAAGTTCGCTACCACCAACGTTGATTTTGGTCACGCGCAGTTTATCGGCATCGGGATGCTGACCACACTCCACCACTTCACCAATCACGACACCGCTAAAATCGGCAGCCACGGCTTCAACGTCATCGACTTCGAGACCGGCCATAGTGATCTGGTGGGATAATGCTTCACGGCTGACTGAAGGGTTTACCCATTCACGAAGCCAAGATTCGCTAAATTTCATGCTATTACAGCTCCGTTATTTAAATTGCTTCAGGAAACGTAGGTCGTTTTCGAAAAACGCACGTAAATCGTTTACGCCGTAACGCAACATAGTTAAGCGCTCGACACCCATACCAAAAGCAAAACCAGAGTATTTTTCTGGATCTATGCCAACGCTGCGCAGCACATTCGGATGTACCATACCGCAGCCAAGCACTTCTAGCCATTTACCATTTTTGCCCATCACGTCCACTTCCGCTGAAGGTTCAGTGAATGGGAAGTAAGATGGACGGAAACGCACTTGCAGATCTTCTTCGAAGAAGTTACGCAGGAAGTCATGCAAAATGCCTTTCAATTCGGCAAAGTTCACATGCTCATCAACCAAAAGCCCTTCCACTTGGTGGAACATAGGCGTGTGAGTTTGGTCGTAATCGTTACGATAAACACGGCCCGGAGAAATAATGCGTAATGGTGGCTTTTCAGTTTCCATAGTACGAATTTGCACGCCCGAAGTTTGGGTACGCAGCATCAGTTTAGGATTGAAATAAAAGGTATCATGATCAGCACGCGCAGGATGGTGCTCAGAGATATTCAGTGCGTCGAAATTGTGGAAATCATCTTCAATTTCAGGGCCCTGCTTTACCGAGAACCCTAATTCCCCGAAAAAGGTTTCGATGCGCTCAATGGTTCGAGTCACAGGATGTAACCCACCGATCTCTTGGGTGCGGCCTGGCAAAGTCACATCAATCTTTTCAGCGATTAATTTGGCTTCCAATTCCGAACTCTTCAGACCATCGATGCGCTCAGTTAATTTTTGTTGAATCGCCTGTTTAGCATCATTGACCGCTTGGCCAAAGGCTGGCTTTTCTTCAGGGCTTAAGCTACCCATCATTTTCATCATGTCGGTGATCTTACCTTTCTTACCAAGGTAATCGACACGGATATCATCCAGTGCTTTTAGATCACTGGCCTGGTCAATAATGACTAAGGCTTGTTCTACGATCTCAGTTAACTGCTGCATTTTCTCTTCCACTGCATAGTCGCGCTTGATAAACAAGTGCTATGGGCGCCAAACTTTCAGGCTATTTGGGTGCTCAGGTTATCGGGCGTTAATGCCAGACGCTTTGCTAGCTATAACGAAATAAAAGGATAGAAATTTTACGCGAGCGAGCGGCATATTACTAGGGCTTATTGGGGGTTTTTATCATGCAAATTCATGTGTTACCCCAGTTCAGAGCCTGAGTTTTGCTCAAGGGGAAACCCAAACCTCGATTCTGACGTAAACAACTTCCGCTTTCAGCCACTAGCAGCACTTGTAACTAAACTGTAAACTCACATCTGTACCTTGCCAAAATTGCAGCAAACAACACAATAATGACTGCAATTAGACTACATTAACCATATAAATTATTACAAAACAGAAAACTATAAAGTCTATGGCAAACTGACCGATATAAATTCGGTTTATGGCCCATTTTATCGAGGCACTCATGAAAGAAGTAAAATTTCGCTGGATAGATCAATATCTTATCCATATGACCTTAAAAACTAAATTCGCTATTCTCTCTATCGTTCCTATGTTGATGATTGTTGGACTGGCGCTTTTCCTAGATAACCAATCCCAGCAAACCTTAATTCAAGGACAGCTCAACAGTCTGCAAAATGCTTCACAACAAATCAACCAAGTCACTGGCAGCTTATATAACAAACTACCAGAGCAAGAACGCCAAACTATCCTTAATCAACTTAGTCGCGAAATTGAAGGTAATGTCAGCATTGTTTCGGTAAATGAAGCCGATAGCAAAGCCCAATCCATCGCTCGCAGTGGTGGTGGTATTGATGATAGCGGTAAGCAACCTAGAGCTGTGAGTCGCGTTAACGATCAAAACCTGATCACGATTATTCCCCTAGACAGCAAAGAAATTGATGCCTTGCTCGCCAACGATAACCTGCTGGTTTATGGCCTAATGGCGGCACTCTTGTTTGTGCTATTTTTGTTCAGCTATTACATTTCAACCTTCGTAGGCGGCGCACTTTATACGACAGTGATGGCATTAAAACGGGCCGCATCGGGTGATTTAACGGGGCGTTTAAACTTCTTCGAAGTAAAAGACGAGTTCAGTATCTTAGCCATCAGCATAGATACCTTAGTAGAACGTCAACATACCTTAGTCAAGCAAATCGCAGAATCGACCGCTAAAATACGCGAAGTTGTATCATCGTTTCGTAGCACAGCGCAGCAAGGTCAATCCTTGGCGGTAAACCAGAGACAACATCTGGACTCCTTAGCGACGGCAATGGAAGAAATGACTGCCGCAGTGAAAGAAGTTGCCCGCAATGCCGAACAATCCTCAGCCGAAACCCAAGAAGCCAATCAACAGGTTAGCGCAGGCGGGAAAGATATTGAAACCACAGTTAAGGCCATCGATGTGTTATCGGATGAAATCTCCGCGGCCTCAAATGCGGTAGGTGTACTCAATGACAACGCCAGTAAAATTGATGAAGTGGTGTCAACCATTAATGCGATTTCCCAGCAAACCAACCTACTGGCCCTCAACGCGGCAATTGAAGCGGCGCGCGCCGGTGAACAAGGTCGTGGCTTTGCAGTGGTGGCCGATGAAGTACGTACTTTAGCGGGGAGAACTCAGGCCGCAACGGTTGAAATCAAAACCATGATCGAATCACTTCAATCGGGTACTCGCAATCTGACACAAGTGATGTCGCGTACTGTGAATCAAGCCAATGAAGGTAAACAACACGTACTGCAAACGGGTAAAGACTTAGAGTTTATCGCCCACCACAGCAACAAAGTGTTTGAAATGAGTGTGCTAATTGCGACCTCGGCCGAAGAGCAGTCGGCAGTGGCCAACGAGATTGCGACTAACTTAATGGAAATTCGCAACCAATCACACGATGTGGAGCAATCGGCCAACCAGTCGGTTTCAGGTTGTGATGAGCTGCAAGCAACAGCTGGTCAACTTGATCAGTTGATGGTGGGATTAAAAATCTAGTTGCGCATTATTTGATGGAATTTAAATTCACTTAACACCCAAAATGCACAAGGGAGCGATAATCGCTCCCTTGTTGTTTTCATTCTGACGGTCACTTTCCAATCAACAAGTGTCGTTTCAATTAATAAGTTAATTTTCAATCGATAACGCTACGGCAAAATGAATTCACGTCTGTTAATCCACGTCTTTAAGTGGCCATAGCACGATATGATCTTCAATATCCTTCACGCGTCTTTCATCCACCACCTTGCCTTGGATCGACATACCCGCTAAATGCATCGCTTCTTTGGAGCCTGTGAGCAGCGGGTGCCAGCTCGGTAGCTCACGCCCTGCCGCTAGGCGGCGATAGGCACAACTGTCGGGCAACCAAGTTAACTCATGGATATTATCAATCGTGATCACTGTACATTGGGGGACATGGGTGAAACGGTCACTGTAATGCAGACAGCCTGCCGTTTGATGATCGAGCAAAAGGCAAGCTGCATTAGTGTAATACAAGTCTTCGGTTTCATCATCTATCAACTTGTTTAAACAACATTTACCACAACCGTCACACAGGGATTCCCACTCGGTTGTGCTCATCTGCGCTAATGTTTTACTCTGCCAAAATGCCATGATTAACTATATCTTCTTAATAAAAAACCCGCTCAATGCGGGCTATTTTACACTAATTTGTCGTCAGATACGCAATGCCACTGAGATTAACGAGTGTGGTTTGACGCGCCAGAGCTCATTAGCAGCGTCTTGATGCTACCAAGTTAATCTTTGATCCCAAGACTTAGCTTATGCTCAGCCAATAAATTCACCTGAGGTGGCGGAATTTGTAAATAAAAGCCATTTTCTGCCATGGCTGCTCTGACTTTATGTATATCTGCCATTCCTAACGCGTCGCGTTTAGCGATAGGAAACACCATCACCAACTTTGGCACGCCAAACATTTCCATCAAAGGCACTGGAACATCGTCAAAACAATCTCTTTTCTTCACAAATAAATAAGTATCAGCCTTTCGGCTACTTTTATAAACGGCACATAGCATAAGAATCAAATATCCAATAGTTCAAACTTGCCAGTCAATGGGGCACACTATAACATGGTCGCCTAGTAATTTAATTGTAAAATCAGCGAACCGACTGATGATTTCTGGAGAATAGTGCCGGGATGTCAAAACCTAGCTTAGAGTTAAAAGGCGCTTCTTTTACTCTTTCAGTGCTTCATATTAATAGCAGCGATTTACAAGCTGTCATGACTGAATTAGACCATAAGTTGGCACAGGCTCCTCAGTTTTTTCTGGGTGCTCCTTTAGTCGTCAATCTGAGTGCCATTCAGCACGACAGCTTGAATTTAAGTGCGTTAAAGGATCTGCTGATCTCACGTCAATTAGTGATTGTTGGTATAACGGGCGCGACAACTGTACTCAGTAAACAAGCAAAAGACTTAGGCCTTGCCATAGTCAAAGCGGGAAAACAGAGCAGTACCCCGCCGCCGGCCCCGCGCCAAACTAAAATAGTGAAGCAAAATATTCGTTCAGGCCAACAAGTCTACGCAAAAAATGGTGATTTAATCATATTTGGTGCGGTAGGCAATGGCGCAGAAGTCATCGCAGATGGTAGCATTCATATCTATGGCGCATTACGAGGGAAAGCCATGGCAGGCGCCGCGGGCGATACCAGCGCCGTTATCATTGCCCACTCTCTGGAGGCCGAACTCGTTTCAATAGCAGGGCAATATTGGCTCGCTGAAAATCTACAACAACATAGCTTAGATAAAAGCGGCTGCATTCGCCTAAACGGTGAGTCGCTTATGGTTGAATCATTGCCCCTCTAAATGGCAGAACAAAGGATAGAGAGAAACATGGCACAAATTATTGTTGTCACTTCAGGTAAAGGCGGCGTAGGTAAAACCACATCGAGTGCTGCAATTGCGACCGGTCTTGCCATGCAAGGACACAAGACAGTCGTTATTGATTTCGATATAGGTTTACGAAACTTAGACTTGATCATGGGTTGCGAGCGTCGTGTTGTTTATGACTTCGTTAATGTGATCAATGGTGAAGCCAATTTAAATCAAGCGCTGATCAAAGATAAACGCTGCGATAAGTTATTCGTTTTACCCGCTTCACAGACCCGTGATAAAGATGCACTGACCAAAGAAGGTGTTGGCCGTGTTTTAGACGATTTGGCCAAAGACTTTGAGTTTATTCTGTGTGACTCTCCCGCTGGGATTGAGCAAGGCGCTATGATGGCACTGTATTTTGCCGATATCGCTATTGTGACCACTAACCCAGAAGTCAGCTCAGTACGCGACTCAGACCGTATTTTAGGTATGCTGCAAAGCAAATCACGCCGCGCAGAACTGAATCTAGAGCCGATAAAAGAATATTTACTCTTGACTCGTTATTCACCGAGCCGTGTAAAATCGGGCGAAATGTTGAGTGTCGACGATGTTCAAGAAATTCTGGCCATTGAGTTACTCGGCGTTATTCCTGAGTCACAATCTGTACTGAAAGCCTCTAACTCAGGCGTACCAGTGATTATCGACCAAGAAAGTGATGCAGGTTTAGCCTACAGTGATACAGTCGCACGCTTACTGGGTGAAGATGTACCAGTACGCTTTATTACGGAAGAAAAGAAAGGTTTCTTACAACGGATATTTGGTAGCTAATTATGTCTTTACTCGACTATTTCAAAAGCAAGAAAAAGCCTAGCACTGCGGTAATGGCAAAAGAGCGCCTACAGATCATCGTGGCTCATCAACGTGGACAAAGGGACACTCCCGATTATTTCCCACAGATGAAACAAGAGATCATTGCCGTTATTCGCAAATATGTGCCGATTTCTGATGATCAAGTTTCTGTGCAGTTAGATCAAAACGACGCCAACCTGTCGGTACTCGAGCTTAACGTCACTTTGCCTGACAGATAAGTCGATGACACAAAAAATGTCATCTTCAATTGAAGATGACATTTTGATGTGGATGTTTTTCAGCGATAGCTTCAAGTACGAAATATTAAGCACTAGACCTCAAGCTTTGCTAAAGCCTCAGTTGCCAATTCCCCTCGCCAACCGCATAACACTGCCGGTAAATCCCCTTGTTGCTTATCCCAACGCCATTGCAAAAACTCATGGATATGACGTTTAGAACCGAGCATTTCCTGCGGCACATCATGCTTTTCGCATAATTCGACCAAACAGCTTTTAATCGCTTTAAAGGCCGATTTGTAGCCTGATTTTAACGCCAATACATCCACTAACTCGGGTAAATTAACCAAATCCGCAGTTTGTAGCACACGTAATAAATCTTTGCCGTGGATGCGTTTTTCCTGTTCGGTCAAGTCATTGAGCTTAAACAAATCAGCCGAAGTTTTAGGTTGCTTCTTCGCTAATGCAATAAGACCATGATCTTTGATCACAAAACCTAAGGCTAAATCACGGACTAAAGCTTTTTCAAGGCGCCATTTGGCGAGTACTTTAAGGTAAGCCAATTGAATTTCAGTGAGTTGAAAAGCATTTTTCACTTTCAAATAGGCTGTATCAAGATCAGGATCGGCAAGCCTGCCCTGAGTCATCCTTTCCCCTTCCTCGTATAACCAAGCTAAACGCCCTTGGGCGCTGAGTTTCGCTTCCAGTTGAGGATAGAGCTGATACAAATACAGGACGTCATTGGCGGCGTAGATTAACTGGGCTTCCGTTAAAGGACGACGGATCCAATCTGTACGCGACTCACCTTTATCGATCACTTCACCAAGGCAAGTTTCAACTAACTTGGCATAACCCACACCGTGGCCCATACCACACAAAGAGGCGGCAATTTGGCTATCAAACAAAGGCGTAGGCTGACATTTACCGTAGTGCGCAAAAACTTCTAAGTCTTCACTGCAGGAATGCACTAGCTTAACGATATTCGGGTCCGATAACAGCGCCCAAAACTGGGCTAAATCAGGTAAAGCGACCGGATCAATCAAAGCTAAGGTTTTACCATCATAGGCTTGGATCAAACCTAACTTGGCATAATAAGTACGAGTACGAACAAACTCGGTATCTAACACGAGTATCTTACTCTGTTTATATTGGGCAACGAGGGCATTAAGGCTTGCTTCATCACTCACATATTGAAACGCTGACAAATTCTTCTCCAGATCCTGTGGGTCAATCACAGTCCATAAAAACAAAAGCCGGCAAATGCCGGCTTCAATCTTACGCGCGCTTAGCTTCGTCTCTAAGCTCTCGTCGCAAGATTTTACCCACGTTGGTTTTAGGTAACTCGTCCCTAAATTCTACCAGCTTCGGCACTTTATATCCCGTTAAATGAATACGGCAGTGCTTAATGATGTCTTCAGCGGTTAAAGATTTATCTTTTGCCACCACAAATACCTTCACTAACTCGCCACTGGCGTCGTTTGGCACACCAACGGCAGCCACTTCAATCACTTTGGGATGAAGTGCGACCACTTCTTCGACTTCGTTAGGGAATACGTTAAAGCCTGAGACTAAGATCATGTCTTTCTTACGGTCGACAATATAGAAAAAACCTTTCTCATCCATATAACCAATATCGCCCGTGGCTAACCAGCCGTCAGTGTCGATCACTTTGGCGGTTTCTTCAGGACGTTGCCAATAGCCTTTCATCACCTGAGGACCTTTACCAAACAGCTCGCCGGTTTCGCCTTGGGCTAATACCTTGCCGTCATCATTACGGATTTGGATCAGTGTCGAAGGGGCAGGAAAACCAATTGAACCGTTATAACCGTCTAAGTTATATGGACAACAGGTTAATAAGGGTGAGGCTTCCGTCAGACCATAACCTTCAAGTAAACGGGTTTTAGTAATGGTTTGCCATTTATCCGCCACGGCTTTTTGTACCGCCATGCCGCCACCGATAGAGAGTTTTAAGCGTGAGAAATCCAACTGGGAAAAATCATCACTGTTCACTAAAGCGTTAAATAAGGTATTCACCCCAGTTAATGCAGTGAAAGGATACTTTTTCAACTCAGCCACAAATCCTGGGATATCGCGAGGATTGGTGATGAGTAAATTCTGACTACCTTTGTGCAAAAACAGCAGGCAATTCACGGTCAAGGCGAAGATGTGATACAGCGGCAAGGCCGTTACGACAAACTCACTGCCATCGTTTAAAGCGGGAGAATATGCACCATCGGCCTGCAATACGTTTGCAACAATATTGCCATGGGTCAACATAGCGCCTTTAGAGACCCCAGTGGTGCCACCTGTGTATTGTAAAAATGCTAAGTCGTCGTTAGTGACTTCAGGTTTGATGTATTGCATGCGACGACCCGTTGATAAGGTATCGCGCATTGATAAAGCATGGGGTAAATTGTATTTTGGCACTAACTTCTTAATGTACTTCACCACAAAGTTCACTAAGGTGCGTTTTGGGGCACTTAATTGATCACCTAAACTGGTGATAATCACGCTTTCAACGGGAGTTTGATCGACCACTTCTTCTAAAGTGCGGGCGAAGTTTGACACCACCACAATGGCTTTGGCGCCAGAGTCAATCAACTGATGTTTAAGTTCGCGCGGTGTATAAAGTGGGTTAACGTTAACAACCACCATACCAGCACGCAAAACACCAAACAATGCAATGGGATACTGCAACAGGTTTGGCATCATCAAAGCGACACGGTCGCCCTTTTCAAGCTTTAATTCATTTTGTAAATACGCAGCGAATGCTCGGCTGCGTTCTTCCAATTTACGGTAGGTTAGCGTGGCACCCATGTTGATAAATGCAGGTTGATCTTCATACTTAGCCACCGCTGTCTCGAACATATCGACAAGCGATGAGTATTGTTCCACATTAATTTCAGCAGGCACATCTTCTGGCAAATGATTAATCCAAGGCTGATCCACTACTCTCTCCTAAATCCCCACAACTGCGGAAACAATATCCATACAAGCGTCAAGACTCGATAAATACCGAGTTAAAATACCGGCTTACATTTTATAGTTATTGATTTACTCGTCATAAATCATACGAGCGTTTTAATTTTGATCATCATCACATAAAAAAAACAAAAAACCTAGCGTCTTTTTTATACCCATATAAGCAACCTATTAAACGAATTTGCGGATCAAACGTGCAACGCCTTCGGCATTGTCCATATGCACATGATGATCGCCCTCAATTATGTGCTCAGACAAATGCTTAAACCACGTTCTGGCCTTAGGTATCGCGCTCTGCAACTGACTAAATCCCTGTTTGCCACAAATTAATAAGGTTTCGACATTGATGTCCTGCATCAAGGCATCAACTTGGGCGAAGGTTAATCGTTGGGGTGAATCTAATCTTAATCGAGGATCACTACGCCAACCTATGCCATCACCTTCGGGCTGCATATTACGATCGAGCAACAAACGACACCAAGGTTCGGCAAGTCCTGTTAAATGTGCCCTCGCCCGCACCGCAGTATCTATACTGTCGTAAATCTTTGCCTGCCCATGTTTCTGAGTTAAATACTTCTCATGCTGATAGAAGCTTTTTTTCAATCGCGCCTTAGCTTGCGTTGGCAACTCAGACAAGGGGCTTAACGCTTCAATCAATACCAGCTTGTTAACCTTTTCGGGAAACGTCGCCGTATAAGCTGAGGCAATAATACCGCCGAGCGAATGCCCAATCATTGCCGCTGGCTTTTGCGGTAATGCCGTTAACAACACGTCTAAATCATACAAATAATCAATCCAATGCAGCGGATAGTGTCCCGGCCTATGTGCAGAAGAGCCGTGTCCTGGCCAATCAATGGCGAGCACTTGATAATCGAGTAAATGCGCTGCTAAGGGTTCAAAACTGTTGGCGTTATCTAACCAACCATGTAAGGCAAGCAATAAAGGTTTATCCTTCGCCCCCCATAATCGGCCCGCGACCGTAATATGAGGTAATACAAATTCGATTTGATTTTTGGGGGCGAAAGATTGCCACATAATGCCTCTGATGTCAGGTAATTAAGATGATTTTTTGACAAATTTAAGTGTCATACGGTCACTTTCACCGATCGCTTGGTATTTTTCTTTATCGGTATCACCCAAGGCAAAAGAGGGCGGTAGCGTCCAAACACCTTTGGCGTAATCTTTCGTATCTTTGGGGTTCGCATTGATTTCTGCACTTTCAACTAAGGTAAAACCTGCTTTTTTGGCTAAAGCAACCATAGCTGCTTGATCCATATAGCCAGTGCTGAAGTTCATTCCTTCGTTAGCTCTATGCTCTACCACGCCAAAGATACCGCCGTCCTTCAACACTTTATAAGACGCAGCAAACACGTTTTCCAACTGATCTGTTGATGCCCAGTTATGTAGATTTCGGAAGGTTAATACCAGATCAGCACTACCATCAGCGCCTAAATCCATCTTATGTGGAGGATCGAAGGTAACAATCTTAGCATTGCCCATGACGTCTTTATTGGCCGTCATCCACGTAGCATACTTAGTACCCGCGTTCGCGCGATAACGATTTCCGGGAGTATCTGTTGCAGGAGCTGTTTCGAAACTGGCTGCGATATATTGGCCCTCTTTAGCAAGATAAGGCCCTAATATTTCACTGTACCAGCCATTACCCGGCCAGAGTTCAATCACAGTCTGTTTTGGGGTAATGCCAAAAAAAGTTAAGGTTTCAGCGGGATGACGATAAACGTCACGACTGGCATTTTTAGCCTGACGAAAATCGCTTTTTAAGACTTTATCTAAGCTTTCATCGGCATAGGTAACACTCGAACATAAACCAGCAAGCAGCAGACTGGCAACTAAGGTGACTTTTTTCATTGTAATTCTCCATGGATACCGAAGGCTTAACCTAGCAGCCAATGGCCAAAAATCCAAGGAATAGAAGTCGGAAAACTAAGCTTTAAGCGACATAAGTGGTTATAGCTCAAAGTGATGAGCAAAATCACCTTTACCTAAATCAACAAAGTTCAAAGCAGAAAAAAGATGGGGGAAACACTAGACGACTGAGACATTAAACAAGCTTGAGAACTAACGACTTGCGGCATTATCTACGCGGCGCCACGCAAAATACAAAGCGCAGGCACTGGTTAATAACCATAATCCCACCCAAATCCACGCGGGGATCCAAGAGCGCTCGGCCAACATAACTGCATCACCTTGACCATCAAGCCCGAGCAACACAGTCGGACTCGCAAGTGCATTAAGCATGATCATCAAGCCAATAATACGCAAAAACTGAGTCAACATTTTGTTTTGACTGAGTTTAAGCGGTAACAACAAAATAATAGTCAGCACAGCTAAAATCGCTAACGTGAGAATATCCCTGCCCCAAAGCAAGCCGCTTAGCACCACTAAAGCACCTAGCAAGGCAAAACTCACGCGGATCCCCTTTGGCCAAGTCGCTAATAAATAGATTAAATATCCCCAACAGGCCGCGCCAAAATACCCAGCAAAGCCAATAAACATCGGCGAGCCACCTTGGCTAAAACAAAATCCGGCGCCGTTTGGAAACAACTGAATATGGCTGACCACGCCCGAGCTTAAAATCGTTGCAATGCCGTGGGACAATTCATGGAAATAGCTTTCAAGCCATTTAAACGGCACGCTTAAATAGGGAATGCGAGTGATGAGTAACGCCACCACCAGCTCGATGATAAACAAGCCACGGCTTGGTACACCGCTGGCGGCTAAACCTGTTAATTTAGAAGAGGAAAATCGCGAGGTTGAACTAGAAGACGTTTTTTGATGCTCAAGCATACAAGTCCACACCCACCATTTGCTGAATTTCATCGCGTTTGGCGGCATGTTGAGTTTGTAAATATTGGGCTATCGCCCCCTGATGGCCACGCGTATCTTGCTCATACTCGAGGTGGACGCCGAGCCTTGACTGTAAATTTCCCGCTGCGCTTTTACTTTTAGGCTGAGTTTCTAAACTAAGGGTTTCAACGGCATCTTGCTCAATCACTGGGCGTGACGATTCAGGCGCAGTCAGCCCCTGAGCGATAGCGGGTCTATTACTCGCTACAGCATTCGTCAAACTCATTTGATTCACATTAACTTGCATCAAGAAGCCTTAAGTTTGCACTATCCATCGTTAAGCCATTCATCGTAAAGAATGCTTAGTATCAGTTGCCTGAGATTCTATCGCAGATACTCAAGCAAAGAACAGCTTATTCACGGCCGGGTAACTTTTTCCATGTGACTGTATCACGTAAATACACAGGTTCAAGCTCATCGACCGAGGTTGTCAGTCCAGCTTTTATGCCTGCTTCAGCCAATATCAGCATAGCCTTTGCATCGGGATATTTCACGGCCTCGAGAGCTAAAATCCCCTTGCCGAGTGCCAGCAAATCGGGATAAGCATCAAAACCTGTGCCGCAGCCCACAATTGGCGCTTGAGTATCGAGCTGAAGTTGTACGTCCGCAGGTGAACTAACTACTTCTTTACCGACAAGCGTTGCAATACCGTCAACGGCCACAAACTGGCCCCAATACACTTCGCCCATGCGCGCATCAATGGTGCACAAAACTTGCTCGGCTTGATGCTGGCTAATCGCCATTTGTGCCATTGCCGCTAAGGTTGAAATACCAATCACAGGCAAATCTAACCCCAGTGCCAGACCTTGCGTCATGCTAGTGCAGATGCGGATCCCCGTAAAACTGCCAGGGCCTCGTCCGTAAGCAATCGCAGTCACTTTATCTAAGCGAATGCCCGCTTGCTTGAGCACTGAATCGACCATAGGCAGCAGACGTTGACTGTGTTCACGCGGCGCATCGGCAAGTTCAGCATAAATCTGACCTTGGTATTGCAGCGCAGCTGAGCAGGATTCGGTACAAGTGTCTAAGGCAAGAATACAAGCAGAGTGTTCATGTGTTATTGTCATTTCAAAACCGGATTAGCGGGCAAGATTTCGCATCAAATTTACATAATCTGTATTGCGCGAATATGCCATGAGAAAACTGGCGCAAATAATAACATCAAATGCCCGAAAACAAAGGGCTAAGCAAGCAACTCAGCTAAAATAGCGCCCTCATGATATTCAGTCGCAAATCTGGACGAGATGAATTTATGTGATCTAAGTCAATGTTCAATAAACTCATTAATGAATATAGCTCGCTTGGGGAAACTTTTTCAACTTTGATTGTCAGAGCAGAAAAGTAAGGGGCGAATTTATCCCTTGCCATTCCCTTAGTATTGTACGATTGCTTTAACCCGCCTTAGATAAGGACATTTCATGTTAAACACGCCTCCATTGCGTCGCTTAAGACGCTTACGTAATTCAGAAGCAATGCGCGATCTGCTGCGCGAAACCCATATTTCACTGAGCGATCTTATCCATCCCCTGTTCATTGAAGAGCACATCACCCATGCCGTGCCCATCTCCACGCTACCTGGCATCAGCCGCTTACCTGAGAGCGCACTGGCGGATGAAGTTCGCGAGCTTTACGCCCTTGGGATCCGTTATGTGATGCCCTTTGGGATTTCCCACACTAAGGATGATAAGGGCAGCGATACATGGGACGACAATGGTTTACTCGCCCGTATGGTTCGCACCATTAAAGCTACCGTGCCTGAGATGATGGTGATCCCCGACATTTGTTTTTGTGAATACACAGATCACGGCCATTGCGGCGTCGTACACAATAATGAAGTCTGCAACGACCTCACCGTCGAAAATTTAGTTAAGCAATCGATAACGGCCGCCAAAGCTGGCGCCGATATGTTAGCACCATCGGCCATGATGGACGGTCAAGTGAAAGCCATTCGCCAAGGGCTCGATGCCGCAGGTTTTGAACATGTGGCGATTCTGGCCCACTCGGCAAAATTCGCCTCTTCTTTTTACGGTCCTTTTAGAGCCGCGGTTGATTGTGAACTCAGCGGAAATCGCAAGGGATATCAACTGGATTATGCTAATGTTCGTCAAGCCCTGTTAGAAGCTTCATTAGATGAAGCCGAAGGCGCCGATATCCTGATGGTTAAACCCGGCACCCCCTACTTAGATGTGCTCAGCCGTTTAAGACAAGAAACCCACTTGCCACTCGCCGCCTATCAAGTCGGCGGTGAATATGCGGGCATTAAATTTGCAGCCCTTGCGGGCGCGTTGGATGAGCGTGCTGTGGTGACAGAAACGTTTATCGGCTTAAAGCGGGCGGGTGCAGATTTGATTGTCAGCTATTACACCAAACAATACGCCCAATGGTTAACTGAAAGCCGATAGTTGCGTCGGTAGCGAATCAAAAGTTACGCTAATCGTTAAACCGATAGCTAAGCGGCTTGTTAAGAGAACAACTAGGTTTTGCACTTTAGAAACCCCATAAAAAACGCCACCTTTATCGGTGGCGTTTTTGTATTTAACACCCTATTCACTTAAACCTTCTGCAATCTTGCAAACAAGGCTTTTACTTTTTCGACTTTAGGACGCACGACCATCTGACAATAGGGCTGCTCACCGTGTAAAGCGAAGTAGTCATTGTGATAATTTTCAGCGGGATAAAAAGTATCAAACGCTGAAACTTGGGTCACTATCGGCGCATCAAAAACCTTGGCTGCTGCTAACTGAGTCAGCATAGCGGTAGTTTGCTCTATCTGCTCAGCATTATGGGTAAACACCACGGAGCGATATTGTGGCCCCTTATCATTACCTTGGCGATTAAGCGTGGTCGGATCATGGCTCTCAAAAAAGACCTGTAATAACGTCGTAAAATCAATTTCCTCAGGGTTGAACTCGATATGCACAACTTCTGCATGGCCGGTTTGGCCCGAGCAAACAGATTTATAATCGGCATCATGGGCTTCGCCGCCGACATAACCTGAAGTGACATTCACCACGCCCTTTAGGCTTTTAAAAATCGCTTCGACGCACCAAAAACACCCAGCACCCAAAGTCGCAAAGTGATTCGGTGCTGGTTCAACAGCATCATCCATCCCTTTGAACACCATAGAAACTGAGTTAACACAGTGACGGATATTGTTAGGTGTTAACATTTCACCTTCAAAGACATGCCCCAAGTGACCGCCGCACTGGCTACAAACAATTTCAGTTCTGCGGCCGTCGGCGTCTATGTGGCGGGTTACAGCGCCGGCAATTTCATCATCGAAGGCTGGCCAGCCACAATGGGCATTAAATTTATGCTCAGAGCGATACAAGGGGGCATGGCATTTTTTGCATAAATACAAACCCTTAGCATCGTGTTCATAATACTCACCACTAAAGGGGCGTTCAGTGCCTTTCTCTTCGATAACATAGCGTTCAAAATCGGTCAGTTTATTCATATTAATGCCCTTTCGACTCACGTCGTTGTGTATTTCGATATTCTTTGATTAAGAAGCTGATTTATAAGGAAGCCAACATAAGACCCACTCCAAGCAAGATTTCTTGCACTCGGCTTCAAAATGCGGCTGGTGACTAAAATCTTACCACTCAAGTAAGTACTAATATAAGTGCTCATATTAAGTGCTCATATAAGCGACTGCATAAATGACGGAAAATACGGCAGTTGATCCAGATCACAGTCGCTGAGTATTTGCACCCACATCAGCGCACGGCTACACTTGCAGCGGGTCAAATTACAACTAAATATAACAAGTAGAAACCAAAATGAAATTAGAAACCATTGATTACCGCGCTGAAGACAGTGCCCAGCAATTCGTTGAATCACTTCGGGAAACTGGCTTTGGTGTTTTATCTAATCATCCGATTGATAAGCGCTTAGTTGAAGACATCTACACCGAGTGGCAAGCCTTTTTTAATTCAGAAGCCAAAAACGACTATATGTTTAAAAAAGAAACCCACGACGGTTTCTTCCCTGCATCGATTTCTGAAACCGCCAAAGGCAACACAGTCAAAGACATTAAAGAGTACTACCACGTGTACCCTTGGGGCCGTATTCCCGATTCACTGCGTGCCAATATTCTCGCCTATTACGATAAAGCCAACGCACTGGCTGCAGAACTATTAGAGTGGATCGAAACATACTCACCAGAAGACGTAAAAGCCAAGTTTTCGATGCCATTGCCAGAAATGATCGCCAACAGCCAAAAAACCTTGCTGCGCATTCTGCATTACCCGCCGATGACGGGCAGTGAAGAAATGGGCGCCATTCGCGCCGCGGCACATGAAGATATCAACCTGATCACAGTGTTACCTGCAGCCAATGAGCCTGGATTGCAAGTGAAAGCCAAAGATGGCACTTGGTTAGATGTCCCAAGCGATTTTGGCAACATTATCATCAATATCGGTGACATGTTACAGGAAGCCTCTGGCGGCTATTTCCCATCGACGTCACACCGCGTCATCAATCCTGAAGGTACGGATAAAACCAAGTCACGGATCTCTTTGCCGTTATTTTTACATCCAAACCCTACTGTAGTGCTATCGGATCGCTATACCGCCGACAGTTATCTGATGGAAAGATTGCGCGAACTTGGGGTGATCTAAACCTTAATTCAGCCTATTAATCTCAGTGACAATCGCAAGAGACAGTCAAGGATTAAGCGATTAAAGCGCCTTAGGGCGCTTTTTTTATGACATTCGCCACCTTCAAGGTAGAATAGCCGTTCTTTAAGTTATTTAGGACAAGGCGTTATCATGGCAATTCAGTGGTATCCGGGGCATATGCACAAGGCACGCAAGGAGATTGAAGAGGCAATGCCTCAGGTCGATCTTGTTATCGAAGTGCTGGACGCGCGTATTCCCTACAGTAGCGAAAACCCCATGGTGGCTCAGCTTCGAGGCGACAAACCTTGTATCAAACTGCTCAATAAATCTGATCTGGCCGATCCAGAGATCACCGCACAATGGATTGAATACTTAGAGCGTGAGCAAGGCGTCAAAGCCACGGCGATCACGACACTGCAAGCGGCAATGGTGAAAAAAATCCCTGATCTCTGCCGTAAACTAGTGCCAAGTCGTGATAAAACCGAAAAAGACATTCGCACTATGATCATGGGAATACCCAACGTTGGGAAATCTACCATCATCAATACCTTAGCTGGCCGTGTTATCGCCAAAACCGGTAACGAACCTGCGGTAACCAAAACCCAGCAACGGATCAATTTACGTAACGGTATCGTGCTGTCGGATACCCCAGGTATTTTATGGCCCAAAGTGGATAACGAAGCGAGCAGCTATCGCCTTGCCGTCACTGGCGCGATTAAAGATACGGCGATGGAATATGAAGATGTGGCCCTGTTCGCCGCCAAGTATTTCTTAACCGCTTATCCAAAAGAGATTTGTGAGCGCTATAACTTAAGTGAATTACCAAAGGATGATGTTGCACTTCTCGAGGAAATCGGCCGTAAACGTGGAGCGCTACGTCCCGGTGGTCGCATCGATATGCACAAGGCATCAGAGTTATTACTGCATGAATATCGCTCGGGGAAAATAGGCTTACTCTCGCTAGAAACGCCTGCGATGGCAGAGCTTGAAAAGATTGAAGTCGCCCGTATCATGGCCGAAAAAGAAGCAGAGAAAGAAGCCAAATTGGCAGCAGAGAGACTTAAACGTTCAGGCAAACGTCATAACGACTAGTCAGCCCGCCACTCTGCATTTGGAATATAAGGCGCAGAGTTTGTTAAAGACGTTAAAGACAAGACGCTGATGACTTTTATATTCCAGCTTATGGCGCTCATTCATCAAGTTTAAAGTTAAAGCCAGTATATTGAATATACTGGCTTTTTATTATCAGAAACGGAAAGCTTGTGCTAAAAAACACTTTTACGCCAATGACTTCTGCGTGCCAGATATAAGCTCTCAATATCCGCCAGTCATCATCCTCTTGGCACAATACACCAAGGAGCCATCTTGGATTTGACTGCACAGCAAAGATGCTTTAGTCGCGGGATAGATCTACCACTTCTTTCAAGTTTTCTAATGGTACCCACCCTGATTCTTCACTGACAGCTTTTATACACCATACCCAGCCATTCAACATTCGTGTGCCAATGAGTTGTTCCCCTTCATGCACATTAAGTTCTCTTGCCGTATAGTCCTCAAGCGCCAGCCCGTTGGAATTTTTTAGGCGCTGAATCACTTGACCAGGAACCCAACCAGCATCTTGCCCTGGCGTAGTGCAAAGGAACCAGAGATCCCAGCCTTCAGGACCTGCATATTTTTCTCCAACGATAAGAGGATCACCTTTTTTGAACGTAATGGGGTTAGGAAACTCACTTTCATGTGGATTGACAACGATATATTTCTTAGTAGTCATGTATTCAGCTAACCTTTTGATAAATATTCGTAAAAATTAACTTTGTTCGCTTATTAAAGCACGCCCAATTAACGCTCGGTTTGAGTGAAACTTATCAGTTTTCTATCAGACATACTATCCGACAACACACGCATGCACAGTTTTCAAACTAATTATCAGCATAAAAAAACTGTAATATTTTGATTTTAAATACGATGACAATAAACTGCATTGTGAGTAGGAAAATGCCAGTTAGCATAATATGAAGGTATATTCAGTTAGCCAAAAACCGCGCCAATTTGCACGCGGTTTTCAATGGAAATTAACAGCAAGCTAATGAATAATTACAACTTTTTTAACTTATTTTAAGGTCTTCCAAAACATGATCTGCAGCCTGGAATGCCAACGCTGCCAAAGTGAGGGTTGGATTACCCGTTGCAACTGTTGGAAACACTCCGCTACCGACTAAAAACAGATTGCTATGGTCCCAAGATTGCTGACGAGGATTCACCACCGACGTATCTCTGCAGTCCCCCATTCGATACGTCCCCACAATGTGTCCAGCACCGTAAAACGTAAAATTATGGCCCTGATATTCAAAATTATTCGACGTTACTTGACTCTTATCACCATAAAATACCGGCGCAGGCGGAGCCTTGGTATATTCCCGCGCATCAAGGGCGTCAAAGAGTTTGGTCGAAATATCTTTAGCCGACACGAACGCATTGCGCACATAATCCTCGCGTACACGATAGGTTAATTTGGGGCGCGGCAAACCTAAGTTATCTTTCAGCGTCTCCGACAACTCGACACGGTTTTCCGGATCAGGTAATTGTTCAATTAAATAGCCCATACGAATTTGCCGTGTGTAAATACCATTCAAGGTATTCACCAGTGAGGCACCAAATAAGGCGCTATTCGCAGACATGGCGGGATCAAACCGTAATGGAATCCCCTGCTGATTGACAGAATCCCCATTTAATTGCGAATTATTTTGCCCAAATACAAAATCAGCTAAGGTCGTGAATGGATCATTTGCTGCCCACTGCCAACCTTCATTGCCGATTTCAATACGATAGGCGGCACGGTCTTTACGAAAGGCGCCATCACGTAAACTTTCTATACCCGCAGTAGATAAAGGCCCCCGAAAACCATAGACAGGATCTTTCGCCAGACCCCAGGCCAAATACATAATGTGATCCATCAAATTACGCCCCACTTGATCGCTATGGTTGGCGACGCCGTTCGGACAGGCTTTATTACGTTTAGACATGAGCAATAATTTAGGCGTCTCAATCGCGTGAGCTGCAATCACATATTTTTTACCCGTAACGGTACCGCCGCCCGTCGCTATCCCTCCGTGAGTTTGATAGGTCACATAATCAATACCAACAACATCCTTTGTATTTTCATCCACTTGAACATTTGTCGCAACATGACGATAAAACACATCAACATTGCCGGTTTGCAATGCTCGCCCGAGCGTCACAGTAGCATCGTATTTGGCTTGGATTGGGCAAATAGGAATACAATTTGTATTCCCCGCACATTGACGGCGTTCACCTGGTAATGAATTGCGCCCCTGGGGGGTTGGCGTAACCGACAATTGAACATTGTCATACACCATATCGCTCACCGCTTGTTCATATTGTAGATCGACTAAAGATGAAACAATGCCAGGCATGGGATAATCGTAATTCGACCCATAAACACCATCTGGTGAAACATTAAAGCCGCGATAAAGCTGATCCATCGCCTCTTTGTCACCGGCGACGCCAATCTCATTGGTCGCCTGTTCATAGTAAGGAACCAGCGCCTGATAAAATTGTTTTCCACCGGGCCAATCCACACCCTGCTTATACTGGGTTTGCAACTCAAAATCATTGGGCAATAAATGCAAACTGGTTCCTAGCCAATGCCAAGTTGTGCCGCCGCCAATACGCTCATAGGAACTCGCAAAAGCAAACTTTGCTTCAGGGCTGTCAGGTTTCAAATGCTCTGGTTGCGGCGTGTAATCGAAATAACATTGCTTTGGATTGCGCCATGCGCCAATTTGCAACACGGTATAACGCGGCACATTTTCCTTCGCAGGATCAGGCAGCCCGAGTGGATTATCCGCCGTCGATGCCGCTGGATTTTGCGTGGTTGGAGGATAAGGTGACTCTGGTGTTTTGGCATTGGCTTTAAAAAAGGTTTCCATGTAACCACTGCGGTCAACAGGCACTTCCTGCCCTGCTTCGAGGATTAATACTTTTTTCCCCGCCATCCCCAATTGATAAGCCATGATAGAGCCGGCAATACCTGATCCCACAATAATGACATCGTAATTGGTTTGAGTGCTCATACTGCACCTCCTTGATGACCCGTATATGCCGACAGTGCAGCGGGTGGTTTCGCCCAATAGCCATAGCGATAATTTGAATCCCCCATCGGATGAGCCTGCATAACTTGCCAGACTAAACCTGTGGTATAACTTTTAGCCGAAATCATATCGCTAACCGTGGTTTCCGGCTCTGTATCCGTCGCGGGAATAATGGTTGGCCATGCACCTGAGTACCACATAAAAATCAATTTACGACAGGCCAACACAAAATTAGCCCCGTTGTCTGGCACCAGCATTTGCGTGCCAATTTGTTGATCTGATAATTGCTGCGCTTTTAACGCCGCAAATTTTTGCAGAATAGTTGTAACTAAAGTTAGGTCCTTCGATTCTTCGGTTATTTTTTGCGTAAACACGGCTAAGTATTCGGATTTAATATCCACGGGATCCAATGTAGGGGCAATAATACTGGTAGCAAAGCCGGTTAATACCGCGCTCAAACCAATAAAATTATTCATAGTATCGGCAGTCGCGCCTGTAATATCAGTCATGATGAGTTCCTTTCGTAAATTATTGCGCGCGTTGCAGCAAGTAAGTGAAATCTGCAAAATTACCGTTAGTGGTTGCCGCATTATTGTGACAAGCCATACAGCTGCTTGATGTTTGCTTTACCGAACCTTGGATATAAGTTTCGAGCGTGGTGTTCGCTAAAAATGAGGGAGCAGGCACGCCCGTTGGATCGGTGGGATTTTTGGCATCGGTAGGCCATTGCGTGCTGATCAATTCGTAGTTCTTCCATACCGATCCCGGCACGACAGCGTCGAGTGCAGCGTGATAACTGGCATTTAAGGCTTTAGCATCGGCAGTGATAGGAATAACGCGTTCAACTTGAGTTGGTTTAGTGTGCGGGTTTGCCGGATCCCACGGGCGTACTGGGGGTTCATTCACTTTGCAGTCAGTACATTTAGCATCGTAAAAATTATATGCCGACAATGATGCTGACTCACCTTGGGTTGGCGCATTAGCAACATGCTCAAAGGTAGACCAAATCCATTGTGGTTCGTCTGCGGTTTTGTGGGCAATGTGAAACCCCACTAACCCGACTTGCTCAAGCGCACACGCGGGCTTGACCCCGTGCTGCTCTTCGGGATTGTTATAAACTAGCGCGTAAGTTGTATAGTAATTCGTCGCATCAAACTTGCCGCCCATTTTTATCCATGAGGCCTTAAGCATGATAGAACCTACCTGCCCGGTTTTACTGTCGCTCGCGGTAAAGTCGACATCGGCATTAAACTGTTTCTGTCCTTTTTTACTGTAAAGGTTATTGTCCAAAATAAAATTGAACATAGTTTCATTGGTTAATATTTCATAACGGGTATAAAGCCCGTTTTGATCAATCAATGGACCCGTTGTAAAAGGCTCGCCACTTTCATCCAACACATTCGGGGTCTTCCCTACTTGCGTTAAATAAATAGTCCCTTCAGGAATGGACTTGGGATCAATACTTTTGCAAACATCCGGCACATTATTGGACTGATCCCACCCAGGTGGTTTTACGCCATCGGGTAAAAAAATATCTCGGCTTTCCTTCCAATGCAGCCACACGACTGGCTGGTTAGTTTTTTGCCCAATGGTAGACATGGTATTGGGTGTACCATCGGCATTGGCTGGCCAGTTAAGTGCAATAAACGATTGCCAAGAAAAATCATCAAAATCATGTTGTAGGCTTTCGAGTGAGAACGGGGGTTTTGCTGTGATTTCCAGTGGCATAACAGGGCTTAACGTGGGTAGCGTTATAGCTGTTTTTGTCTCTACTGGTGCTTCTGCATGTACAGCAGCACTCATACACAAAAAAAGCGTACTGTAGCTAAAAGATTTGATAGACATGAAATTAACTCTCCTTGTTATTGGGACTTATTCAATGCTTAAAACGTTACAACTCCACTTTCTTTAACGACTTAAAATCAGGGCTTTCACAACACCCGCCACTGCAGGCGTGATGGCACGATACAAATAGCGTACAAGACTTGACCTCAACCAAATTCAAATAAATGGGTTTGGATATTAAAATTGAAGTTTGCTGTTTTGATCGCAGTCTCTGGCTTACTGAGCCGGTCTGAACAGATTGATACGGATAAATATTAACGTCTTTCATTGAAATTCCTTTTCATGATTGCGTTTTATCACGATACCTTGAGTCTAGATTATTCATTGATGATCACCTCAAATGAAACCTAGTTATCTCAGTGGAAGGGTTAAACACTCCTGTGTTCCCGTAGTGAAAATAATTCTATTCTGCAGAAAGAAAAGTAACCTTCTGAAAATATTCCATGTTAAAAGATTGTTTACGTTTCACTTATTGTCAAGCGTGAGGCAGGAGGTTTATTTTATTTGCAAAAAAGCTCGCCGCACGACACGACGATAACAGCGGTAAAAAGCATAATGTAATATCAAGAGTTCAACATTGATCTGAAGTCTGCAAGGACCAAGCGTGGACAAGAACTGACTAAGCGATCGTAAAATCGGTCGCAACCACGTGCGGCCTATTCTTATTTAGTAGCCATTGATTCAACAATATCTGTTAACGTTTGGAAGATTTCGACTCATTTTCATCATTAGATTCTGTAAAGAGTAAACTCAGCATCTGATTATATGGCCCTGCTAGTGACTTTAAATAAGCACTTTGACTGAAACAGAACACAACTTGTTCTTACTGTTGAAACAGGAAATCTATTTTCTTGTACTGACGAAAACTCTAAGATTAAAAATGATGCCATTTGGGGATGCTTTGACCTACTTAGGTAGCCCTGTGAAATATGATCATATCGTTCCACTTGCTTCCCACAATTGAGCCGCAGTGTACCTTCACAAACTTGTTATTCACCGATGTTTGTGCCCATAACCAATACATTTATACCTTTATAATTCACTTGTTCTATAGGCTTAAACCCATGATGTAAGTACAAACCTCCAGTTAAATCTTCTGTTTGAAGATATAATTTTTTCACACCTATTTTATGTGCTAGCGATATTATCTCTTTCACAAGTTTTGAGGCGACACCCTGTCCCCTAGCCTGCTGAGTGACGTAAACACCACCAAGCCAAAATTCAAATTCTGGGTATATGTCCATTTCTCGAATTTTTAGCTCTGCTGAACCAGCAAGAACACCATTTACTTTTCCAATGATCAGAATAGGCGCGGTATCTCGATTTATTGATGCAGAGACTTTTTCAACGACTTCCTCCTTGGTATAGCTACCATTGTCTTGGCACCATTCGTTGAAATACCAACTAGCTACCGTGTCTATCGCAGAGGGATTATCGGCAAGTAATGAAATTTCCATATATGTCCTTAGATGTACAACGATTTGATTTTCTTTATGAACAACATCTTACCAACTTAACCTTGCAAGGCAAGCAGCCCACAACCATTGATGTTTGTAGTCAAACTATACTGGGATTTCCACTGACTTTGATTGCTGTTCCGATAATCTCACCACGCCAGACCTAAAATACTATATTGCTAATTGAATCGCCTCCCATTAATGAAGCACAGTCAAACTCGACCGCAACGGGTTACCGTGTTTCGACGTTCACATCCTCAATAAATCTTGGCAGTGGCTTCATATTGTCAAACCGCCATAAGTAAAACATCAGTTTGTTATCCTTATTCCTTACAAAATCGCGATTGTCATCAGCACTACAACCTACATCAAAGTTATGCAATCCATCTGAGCTGGATTAGCGCTCAGTGCAAACACGACTCCGCCATCGCTTTTGTACGCAGTATCAGCACAGCTCGCGGCAGGCTTAATAGACAGCAAGCAAAGTTATATCTATTAATAACGTTATGATGATGTTTACTTTGCGGTGGCTTTACTACTTGATTCGACATCACTGCGTGCCCGCAGGAAACTGGCAAACCGCGGTAAACCGTTAACGGTAAGCCCAAGGTATTTATAGGTGATGATAGTGCCCACTGCGGGGGGATGTTGGCGCTCTGCGAGACTAAAACCTGTGCCAATACTAAAAATTCGGCCGTCTGGCGTTTGCACTTTTAATGCGCCCATCTGCCCTGCAAATTGACCTTTACCAGGGATATAAGCGATAACAGTAGCTTCAGCATCATAATAAGGTTTTAGCTTCATCAAATGAGGATTGCGGCCACTGATATAAGTCGCAGAACTGCGATGCAGCATCAAGCCTTCGGCGCCTTTTGCAACTAAGGCATCGAGTTTTTGATACAGGGCTTCAAGGCTTTCTACTTGGAACTGCACTATGACTTCAAGATAATTCGATTTGCCACTCAGTTCAGTCAGCGCAAATTGATAGCGATGCTGAAAGTCGCCACTCGCCTTGGGGACATCGAACACCATAAATCGCACTTTGCGCCAATCATCATCCTTAGCCGAAGTTTGTCGAACTAAACTCGACATCGCTTCAAACTGGCCTCGCCCAAGCCATAATTCACCATCGAGGGGATAATTCGGAAAATTCGCAGTAAACCAAATGGGTGCGGCGATGGCATTTCCCTGCCGAGTGAATAATTCCTTGCCATTCCAGTAACCTCGAACCCCGTCGAGTTTCTCACTAATCAAAAAATTTTGAATATTAATATCTTGCGAAGTTCGAGTCGCATCAAACTCGGTAGCAAGTTGTATGGCAGGAGGTGAGGTGTGTGCGTTAACCGAAAGAGCTAAACCGCAAAGTATGAGCAAGCTGAGCTTAAAAGCACTAAAACGGATGAAATGATTAAATGTTAAATTTCGTAACGGGTTTGTATGAGTCATTCCCTTGCCCACGCTGCAATATATCCTTCATCAAGCTTAGGCCGCACGGCTAAAGTTGCACTAAAATAACCGCAAAAGTCACTAACTCCCTAAGTTAACAACGAATGTTGATGATCAAATTTGCTCAGTTAATTGTTTATGCACTTTTCATCTCAGGCTATACTGCGGCCAAATTTATGACTCAGTCAAATGTTAACAAAGACAACAGTAGGGTTTATTCCCCACTGTTTTGAATGAGCAGAACCTCAGCGCTTTGTCGCTAACGTCAATTGGAAACACTATGAAACCAGCCAATAATCACGGTATTAAGCGCATATTCAGAGCGACGGGATTTTCGATGAAGGGCCTAAAGGCCGCTTGGATCCACGAAGCCGCCTTCAGACAGGAATTAATCTTGACGATCGTCATGTTACCCGTAGCCTTATGGGTTGATATCAGCACTATTGAACGCCTTATGCTGATTTTCACGTTGTTTATCGTGTTGATTGTTGAGCTATTAAACTCGGCAATTGAAGCTGTGGTTGACCGTGTCGGCAGTGAAATACACCCGTTAAGTGGCCAAGCCAAGGACATTGCCTCGGCTGCCGTCTTTATGAGTCTTGCGCTTTGTGGATTAACTTGGCTGGTTGTATTAACGCCGCTAGTGCTTTAATTCTTAGTTTCTAAACCGTCGCATGAACAACCATTGAGCCATCGTCCCTTAAAAAGTCAATGGCTTGTTTGATCTGGGCTAAGCGGTCATTCTCAGCCCAATACGCAAGATACACATTTCGTGAAATGGCATTCGCGCCGCTGACGAGATGCAATTCGCCGCCGCGCAATGCATGTTGCACTAGATGCTCAGGTAAAAATGCGCAGCCGCCATTATTCAAGATGAAATCTAACGCAATACGTGCTGAACTCGTGTGCAGCGTTGGCACTGGCAGCGAGGCATATTCCTGCGCGTGAACAATATTGAACGCCGTACCCCAATCGACTTTTACATATTGCCCCGGCACAACCGCTTTTACCGTTTGACCTTTTAAGCTCGACACCAACAACAAATTAATTTGCCCCAGTTGTACTATCTCAAATTGATCAAGCTTTGGCGGATCGAATGAAATCGCAATATCTAAGGTGCGATCCATTAGCTGACGCGTCATTGCATTCGCGGGTAGCACTTCGGTGCGCAACGCCACGCCTGGTAAACCGACATGCAATCCCTGTAAATAACCTTGCAAGTAAGCGTCCCAAATATTCGGCCCTGCACCAATGGCAAGCTGCGTTGTCTGTAACTGGCTGAGGGAAACATCTTGCTTAGCCCGCTCCCATGCTGTTAACACCGCTTCGGCATGACCAAGCATACGTTCGCCTGCTGGCGTGGGCTGAATATTATTACGTTGCCGTTCAAATAAGGCGACACCCAAAATGCTCTCAAGCTGTTTCACCCTAAAACTCACAGCGCTTCGGGTGAGATAAAGATTCTCAGCCGCTTTACCAAAATGGCGAGTACGGGAGACTTCGAGAAAGGTTTTTAGTAAATCGGTATCCATAAAAATTCTTGACCAACATAGGCAAATTTTTTTGATTTATAAATCAATAATACTAGCCAATACTCCAGTTGCAAATCTTTGTATATCAAAAACTAGAGGGTATCTGCCATGTCTGAACAGTCTTTTTTTAACGCTAACAAGGGTTCTGAGACGTTTAACGGCTCAGTTGCTGCCAGTTTTGTCTCTCAAAAACGTTTCTACGACGACGCTAATTTCCCCAAAGGCTTTAAACGAAGCGGCGATTTTACCAATAAAGAAGCTGAACTCCTTGAATTGCATGGTCATGCGATGAAGAATTTAGCGGAAGGAAAAACGCTGCCTTGCACCTCTGATGAAGCCCAATTTGTTGAAGTCGCCAAAGGAAATATCGCGCCCAGTAGCTTGTTAGAGCAGATCTGGGTAAAGTATCGCAGGCTCGCCATGGGGAAACCCTTTTATGCCGTGGTTGGTACAGTGCATTTGCCTGCAACCAAGCCCGAGATAGAAATAGAGGCTGAGGCTGTATTTGATATTGAAGATGATGTTCAGGATGAACCTGAACCCGAGGATAAAGAATGAAGATTAAGGTTTGCTACTAAATGCGTGGTTGGATTTTATATAAAGAAACCGCGACTCAGCTAAAACCTGAATGGTATGAAATTGAGCGTCTACTGGCGGCAGCAAAAGCCGATAACATAGAGTTGGAAGTTTACGCACCTGATGAATTTGATCTGACTGTCACCAGAGAAGATAACAAGAGTATTTTATTGAATGGGCAAGCCGTCGAGCTGCCCGATTTTATCATTCCGCGAATGGGCTCAGGCACGACCTACTTTGCTTTAGCCATTATTCGTCACTTAGAAAGATTAGGGGTATATTGCCTCAATCCATCTAAAGCCATTGAAATCGTTAAAGACAAGTTATTCTCCCAACAATTGTTGGCCGAGAAAAATCTGCCTACGCCTAAAACCATGTTGGTTAAGTTCCCCGTCGATATCGCCCTCGTAGAACGTCATCTCGGTTTTCCTGTGGTGATAAAAACACTTTCTGGCTCACAGGGCAGTGGTGTGTTTTTATCCCATAAGGCGCGTGAATTTGACGATTTAATGCAGTTGATTGAAGCGACCAATAAAAATGCTAACATCATTCTGCAAGAGTTTATCGCTAACAGTCATGGGCGCGATCTACGCGTATTCACTATTGGTGGTCGTGTGGCGGGTTGCTATGAAAGACGTGGTCAAGAAGACAGCTTCAAAGCCAATGTCAGTGCCGGTGGTTCAGCGCGTCCATTTCAGATCACTCCTGAAATTGAATGGCTTGCCACCCAAACAGCCAATATCCTCGATCTTGATGTTGCAGGTATCGATTTATTGTTTGATAACGGCCATTACAAAATTTGTGAGGCTAACTCATCTCCAGGGTTTGAGGGCTTAGAGTCCTGTTTGAATGTGGATATTGCCGCGCAAATTTTGCATTTTATTCGCATCCGTTTAGGCATGTTTAATAAAGATGAACCAAGTAGCCCAAAAATCGTGGCTGATAGCGTAGAGGCTGAGACTTCTACCCCGTCACCTCTATCGTCCTCTATCGAGACGAAATAGAAGTACTAGGACATATCAATATCTAGCGGGATCGTACCGCTAGATATTCTCAATATCGATGATTCTCCACCATGTTTGTGTCTATATCCATTTGTATCTCGCCCCATCCAACACAACAATCCTAAAGCCGTTCAGGAAGCACTTGCCCTTAGTCTTTCAATCCACAATTGATGTGATCGCTCACTCAAATTTCATTCAACCTCACGAGAACCAGCTCTACTTTTGTTTTGAATCACAATTTTTTGCATTTTTCAAAACATTTTGTTCACATTAAAAAATTTGCTGTTAAACTCCAAATGTTGTTTTTTTATGGCACTAAATTCTGACCTTATCGCTAAACATAATAAGAATAATGCAGGAGTCACTCCTTAACATGTCGATCCGCCTATTACCCCTAATCATAGCGTCACTGCTCAGCACTCAAGTGCAAGCCGATGATTTTACTATTCAGTTAGGCGGCTTTTATTCGCAATCAGACACCAATATGGAAGTCACTAACCCTATTTCGGGTAATAATTTCACTTTAGATTATGAGTCCGATCTACAACTTGCAGAAAACGAATTTTTACCCTTTATCGAGTTAAATTATCACTTTAACGAACGGCACAATATCTACCTAGACTGGAAACAGCTTCATCGTAACGCCGAAACCCAAGCCTTAACCAAACCCTTCCAGCTCGAGATTAACGACACCATTTACGATATCAAAGCAGGCGGTAATCTAAATTCAACCTTAAACATTGATGTACTGCGCTTCGGCTATGGCTATGATGTATTTCAAGGCAGTAACTATGATGTCGGTCTATCACTTGGTTTACATACTATGTTTATCAAGACAGGTTTTGAAGGGGTGATTGGTGTTTGCGCTTCATCGGAATTACTCAATAATGTCTGCGGTAGCCAAGCAATTCCGCGCATTGTTGACGAAAATGTCACTGCGCCACTGCCCGACATTGGCATATATGGTCAGTATGAATTTGTTCCCGGTTGGCAAATCACCAGCCATGCACAGTATTTCTATATCAAACTCAATGATGTCAAAGGCGAACTGGTTGATATTAAAGTGGGGGTTAATGCACAAATCACCCCAAACTGGCGTATGAGCGTGGCCTATAACTACTATAAAGTTGACGTTGATATCGCCCAAAATTCGCCGAATAAAGATACTCAAATCGCCGATTACAACATCTATTACAATTTTATTGGCCCTATGCTTTCTATCAGTTATTCCTTTTAATTTTAATGCTATAAAAAATCTCTTCCCATATTGTATTAAACACCCCTTCTCGCTCAAACAGTTGCCCGAACCCTGGCCCAAATTAGTGCTAAAAAATAAGGGCGCCTACTGGACGCCCTCATGATCCAACCCATTAAACCTATTTACGGCCATCCTGCTCACGTTTGGCTTTAAAGTCTGATGATTCAAGCCAATGGGGCCAATCTGAACCATTCGCTAAGGTGGTTATCATACTGGCGATCAAGTCTAGGTCTTGACTCACCCCCTCCAACGTCCAATTTGGATCATAATCATCGGCTCCTTGGTGATATTTATGCGCAATATAGTCAGGATCTGTATCCCCAAGACTCATAAATAACAATCCTGGTACACCTTGCTGGGCCAGCGCAAAATGGTCTGATCTAAACATCAATCCATTCTGTGGTCTTGGATCCGCTTTTACCGAACGGTCTTGGACTTTGGCGGCTTTATCTAAGTATTGCTCCAACTCAGATACCCCTTCCCCATAGCGCAAAATGTAATCCACGCCTTTATTTACATTCATGCCATCGATATTTAAAAAGGCGACGATATTTTTGGTTGGCACACTGGGATGCTGAGCAAAATGCTGTGCACCAATCAGACCCGTTTCTTCTGCAGTAAAGGCACTGAAGAGCACCGAGCGATCCAGTGCCGCCGTGCTAGCCTGCTGTTTGAAGTAACGCGCTAACGCTAAAACCCCCGCCACACCGCTGGCATTATCGACCGCACCGTTTAAAATCTCTGACTTACCGTCTTCAATCACAGTGCCAAGGTGATCCCAATGGGCATGCATCATCACCACTTCGTCGGGGCGCGTTTTACCGGGCAGTAAGGCCGCGACGTTATGGGACTCGGCGCGTTCAATTTTATTGTTTAACGTGAGCTGCGCGCTCAGCTTAAGTGGGATAGCCTTAAAGTTTGGCTTGGCTGCTTGCTGTTTTAAGGTATCAAAATCCAATCCCGCTTTGGCAAAGATTTTTTGTGCGGTTTCGTGCTGAACCCAGCCCATCACGCCCACTTGACCTTGGTTATTATTGGCATCGACCAGAGTAAACTTAGTCCCTATGTTGGAGTTTTGCACCACTCCCCAGCCATAGGCGGCTGGCGCGGTTTCATGGACAATAAACACGGCCTCAGCGCCTTGACGCGCCGCTTCCTCATATTTATAAGTCCAGCGACCATAATAGGTCATAGCATTACCTTTAAATATTGTTGGATCTTGGGTCGCAAAGCCGGGGTCATTCACGAGTACGATGACCGTTTTGCCTTTTACATCTAGCCCTTGATAATCATTCCAGCCATATTCGGGTGCATTGATACCATAGCCAACAAATACCACATCGCTTTTATTCAGGCTCACGGTGTCGGCGATTCTTTGGGTTCTCGCAGTAAACTCACTACCATTAGCAAACTTCAGCCCACCGATATCAAGCTGCATGTTTTGATCGGCACTAATTTGCGCCAAAGGAACCGCCTGTAAATAGCTATCGCCAAATCCGGGTTTGAGACCCATATCTTTAAATGCTGTCACTAAATAGTCTAAAGTTAACGTCTCACCTTCAGACAAGGGCGCGCGTCCCCCAAAAGCATCGCTCGCTAAGGTTTTCACATCGGTTCGGTATTGCACGAGATCGAGACTTTTCACAAATGCCGTTTCAGCAAAGACAGGTAATGAAATAGTGGCCAACAGACTTGTGGTTATGATTAAATTTTTCACAACTTTCTCCCAAGTTATTATCATTATTTGGTTTTAAGGATAGACTTTACCATATCATCTTTAATTTATGATGGAAGTCTTAGCGCAAACGGAGTCGCTGCATCCAAGAGTAAACGGTAATCATGTCTCCATCTGACCGATATTCTTGTCGTTGACCTAAATCTGACTGCAACAGAATAAAAAATAGCGAAAATTTTAAAATATCCGTGCATTTTCATTAAGTAAGGTAACAATATGTCGCTAGAGTTATTACAAGCCGCTGCACTGAACCTCAAAAAAGCAGTGCCTCTGATGCTCAAACATAAAATTCCGACTACACCCGTTAACTATGCGCTTTGGTACACTTATGTTGGTGAACAAAATCCCGAATTAAATCAACAACTCGATACTGTAATTGCCCAATACAACACTTGCCCTCCTGTCAGTAGCGAAATCTTGTATCGCCAATATGTTGCCGACCCAGTTGAACTCGATGTCAGAGAAATGCGCCAAAATCTGGATGCTATGGTGACTGAGCTTTCCCAATCACTCAAAGATACCAATCTAGATGCCAATGACTTCCAGTCGCGTATCGAAAGTAATTTTGAAAAGCTCAACCGCATCGAAGACGAAGGCTTTAGCGTCGAACAAGTACTCGATCTGGTCCGCAGCTTAGTGAAAGAGTCGGACAATATTCGCTCGAGCACAGAGTTCTTTACCGGTCAGCTGCAGAAGGCTCAAACCGAAATAGACGCACTAAAGAAAAAACTTGAACAAACAGAAAAAGACGTTCTCTACGATGCACTGACGGGCTGCTTTAATCGCCGCGCCTTTGACACTGATTTTGCAGGAATGATAGCCCAAGCCCCCTTAGGCACTTGTGTGATCTTGGCCGATATCGACCATTTTAAAGTGTTTAACGACACCTATGGCCACCAGCTCGGCGACCAAGTGTTACGCGCCGTGGCAAAACGGCTACAGGAATCCTGCCGCGATAGCACGAAACTGTATCGTTTTGGTGGTGAAGAATTTGCGATTATTGTCCCTAAAAGTCAGCTACGTATCGCAAGGCAACTGGCCGAAGCTATGCGCCGTGGACTCGAAAAACTCAGTTTAAAAGACAGACGCAAAGACGAACGCATCAATAATATCAGTGCTTCCTTTGGCGTCGCCCAATGGCAAGAAAAACAAACGGGTATGCAATTGATTGAAGCGGCAGACAAATTACTTTATGAAGCCAAACGCTTAGGACGAAATCGTGTGCTGCCTATCAGTAACTGATGGTTATAACTTAGCCTGAAGCCGATAATTCAGCTTCAGGCTAAGATGATTAACAAAAGAGCATTTTTTTGAAAGCTATATGAAGGATTTAAATTAGATTTCAGATTAATGTTTGAAACTGCGAGAAACAGTTCCAATATTTCCTTGCACGCCACTCCCTATTGAAACGGATGCATTCGTACCGTGTGTTTCCATCGACTCATTTTCGACGGGGATCGCCTGCACCACAAACCGCAGTTCAGCACCGCCTTGAAGTGAATCGAAGGGATAACACGTAATTAACGTTAAGCGATTATCATCGGATGGCGCCATAAAGTGAGTTTCTGTTTCATGTACGACCTGAGTCGCCACCACTTCATAAATAATGTGATTGCCTTTAAGCGTTTGTAACGATAATCGACGCCCCACGGCCATGCCATTGAGTATCGCAAAATGCGTATCCCTGTGGCCGGCAATCACAGTATTGCCTTTTTGCCCCGCTGGCGCACTGGACAACACCAGACTCGGACCAAAGGCCAAATTTCGCCCAGAAGCCCCCGCAAGAACATATAAACTGTCATTAAGCTCTGCTTCAATATTGTTGTTCGCCGCCACTTGCTCACGATGAATAGACAGCTTTGCCACGGGATAGGTATCCGCCCATGACCAAGGTTTATGGGATTGGCCATCAACCAAGGTTTTAGTCCACGCCTGTTCAATCAAATACTGGGCAAAGTGTGCTTTAGCTTGCATATAGAGTCCCTTTCCTAACAATGTTGCGCCAATTAAAAATAATCCCACCACTAAAAATCGCTGTGTTCTGCTTTTGCTCATCGCGCTTAACTCATCGTTCACTGGTAAGTGCCACCAAGGCCGCCTTCTCTTCCCGTCTTTGTCGAACAATCGATCCAGTAAGAATCAAGGCGAGTAGCAAGGTCAGCGCACCTAATAACATATCCAAACGGCTTGACGTCGCGGTTTGCGGCAAGGCGCCAAAAGGTTGCCAACCTAAGGGCAAGTGCTGACGAACCACGGCATCACGGCTCATTGCAGTTGAATCAATTGGGGTTAAGTCCACCGCCACTAAGCTGGTATAGGCGCTGACTAAGTGATAATTCATTGATAAGGCCGTCACTTGCTGTTTGACCTTGTCATCATTCGCGCCATTTTTACTCAACTCCAATGCACCAATCTGTTTACGCGCCCACAGCAAATCTAAACCCGCACCTTGATGGGTCATCAATCCTGCGGAGTTGTCCTGCAGCGAGAGCGACTGTTGCCAGTTTTGATGCCCTTGGCGTCCTGAAATCACTAACTCCTGTGGCTCACGGGCGCTGCGCTTTAGACTCACGAGCACTGGCTCACCGCGGTACAGATCGGCAATCGGTGATGGCCAGTAATCGGGCACACTGCCATCATCAAAACGCACTTGAATATCGGTTAACACTGGATATTGAATTTTGCTGAGTAAGGCGCTGATCTTCTCATCGACTTCATCCACTTTGCCAATATAGGTAAAAGTGCCACGACCGAGTTCAGCCGCCCTTTGCATAAAGTGAGAATTAGGCGCCGAACCTATACCGACAGTAAATAGTCGGCTTTCACCTATTTGATAACGGATCAAATCAAATAACGCTTGTTCATTGCCCACAGAGCCGTCGGTCATAAAGATCACTTGGCGCAAAGGCTGCGTTGCATCAAGCGATACACTGCCCAAGGATTTTGGCAAGGCAGCGTCCAGTGCTAACGCCATTTCAGTGCCACCATCGGCCTGTAAACGGCTCACAAATTGACGGGCCCGTGACAAATTCGACGAGGTCGCCGGTAATGACACTGTTGAGAACTGAGACAAACTGGAGTTAAATTCGATAATGTTAAAACTGTCCTCCGGCTTCAGTCCTTTTAACGCGTATAACAGTGCATTTTTAGCTTGAACGATAGAATCCCCCGCCATAGAGCCCGAAGTATCAATCACTAAAATTAATTCACGGGGCAAACTCGGCTGAGTACTCTTTTCAACCTTAGGAGGCAACACCATGACGAGACTGTAATTATCATCATTTACGCCGCTGGCTTTACTTGTATCAAGTGTATCCTGAGACAGATTTTCGCCATCGAGCTTATGGGTTTTACCTTGCTGATTAAACACCCAAGCCATTGGGCTAGTGCCCTGCTGTACTCGCCATTGCAGCACAAAATCCCGATTAGCGGGCACACGTTGCGCCAGCGATACATCGACCGCGCCGCTGTTGCCTTGCTTGAGTTTGATGTCATGGTAAGGACTCTCAATGGACGCCTTATCAACCCCCTTTGCGAGTAAGACTTGAATGTCTGCCTTCAGCACAGGATCGCGTCCACTGGCGCCGTCCCGCACTGGTGCCACAATCCGGTCAGCATCAAACACCTGCGAACTTGTCACTCGGCTTGATTGGCGCACCTGTGCCATAGGATCATGTGAGTCGCTAGCACTTGAATCCGATGTTAATCCCGGAATATAACGGGGCGCGACCACCAGCGGAAAACGTAAACTAAACAAACCATCTTCATATTTAATGGTCTCCTGATAACTGATTTCTACAATCAGCTCCTCTTGAGGTGCTAGGTTTGCGACTTCGGTCGTAAACATATTAGGCCGCTCTTGGCTCACTAAGCTGGCACGTTTACCTTCAGCTTTCGCTTGCTCAAAAATCTGCTTGGCATCGGCCTTAGGATGAATTTGCCCTTCGATCACTCTCTGGCCTATATGTAATCGCAACGAATCCACCGCAGCCTCATTGGGCAGCGGGAACAAATATTGCCCATTCAACACAAATTCAGTGTTGTTGCGAAAAACCTGTTTCACGCTCACGCGATTACTTAAGCCAGAGACTTGCATCGACACTTGTGTATCGAGCGGCAAAGATGGCTCCCAAGCACCGCTCGGCTGGCGATAAAGCAACAGCCCCTGCGTGATATCATCGTAATTAATGATGTGTGACTCTGCCGTTCTGTGAGCACTATGTTGCCCGACCAATGCCGAAGCCATATTCTGTGGCGCAGACAATGTGCTGGTACTATTCGGCGAAGCTAATGCCACAAAGGGCAAACCCCAACACACGGCGGCACTGATCAGCAATACCGCTACCGCTTCACTCACTTCTTTTACCCTTTTCCCTGTGATCATCACAAAGGCTTCCTCTATTAACAAATATGAACTGATGTTGGTTGTCGTTAATATGAACGACGTTAAATGGACTGCTTAAATTGACCGCTAGTCAGCAGCGTGCCTGGCCGTCAAGGCCAAATGAGGCTGTAGTGTTAATGTCACGCGGCGGTCGAACACATCCGATTCTCTGTCTTGGTCGGCTTGCAAAGGCGATAAAGCGCCAAAGGCTTGAGTGGTCATACGCTCGGCAGTGACGCCTTGCTTAATCAGGTAGCCACGCACCTCCAGTAGACGCTGCTCAGAAAGGGCTTGGTTGTAACTCTCATCACCACGGCGGTCGGCATAGCCCTTCAGATCAAGATTGAGTTCTGGTGACAAATTCATCACCTCAGCCACATCATCTAATTGAGGCAAAAAATGCGATTCAACCTCAGAGGAACCGGTACGAAACTGTACGCTAAGCCCCAAGGCGAGTTCACTGAGCAATTGACGTTGCGCTGACAGCAACTCATCAAGCTCTTGCTGCGCCTTGGTATATTCGCTCGCCCGTTTTTCGGCAGCTTGCTGTTTTACACTCCACTCGGATAACTGGGACTCTTGTAAATGGATCTGTCTTTGCTGAACGTGCAGTGTGTCTGTATCGCTGACTGATTTGCCTATTAAGGTGCCTGTGAACGCACCAATAATGGCCCCCACTGGACCACCGACTAACGCCCCCACTAAGGCTCCACCACCGAGGCCAATGAGGGCTTCCGGTTGTTCGTCCTCGCTTGCGTATTCGTCATCCATCGCTATACCGCTTGCATAGGCATCATTTTCTAGGGTGAGGTCTTGTCCTATCACTTGGTTTTGCAGTGAAACCCGCGCCGACACACTGGCTATAGGTGCGCTTAATAAACTCAAAACCAATAGATTAATTAGTGTCTTTTTCATCATCTCATTCCTTTTTGATTATTAGCTGAGCTTGGACTCGTACCTGAAGCAATCCACTCAACACCACATCAGGTCAAACGGGTACAAAACTGAATGGGGCTATTAAACACAAGTGGAATGGCATGAGCAGGGATGGAAAATGGCAATACAACTATCAATTGTGGCAACAAAATGGCAATTGCATTTGTGGCCTTTTTTCTCGGGTAAAATCCTGTATAGTCACGAAAACTTACTCCCCAAAGTCAATAGGAATACGGCTCTATGAAGCGTATCGCCATAGTGGAAGATGAAGCAGCCATTCGCGAGAATTACAAGGACGTGCTGCAACAACACGGTTACAGCGTGCAAACCTATGCCGACAGACCATCGGCCATGTTGGCCTTTAATACTCGTTTACCGGATTTAGCCATTATCGACATCGGCTTAGGTAATGAAATTGACGGCGGCTTTATGCTATGTCAGTCATTGCGCGCCATGTCGAGCACGCTGCCGATCATCTTTTTAACCGCCCGTGACAGTGACTTTGATACTGTGTGTGGCCTGCGTTTAGGCGCCGATGATTACTTGAGTAAAGAAGTGAGTTTTCCCCATTTAACCGCACGCTTAGCCGCATTGTTTCGACGTTCTGAACTTGCGGCCAGCCAAACGGCGCAGGAAAACTTGCTCGAACGTGGCCCACTGACCATTGATGCCAACCGCATGCAAGTCTATTGGAACCAGTTACCAATCGAGCTTACCGTGACCGAATTTTGGATGGTGCATGCGTTAGCCAAACATCCAGGCCATGTACGCAGTCGCCATGAATTAATGCAAGAGGCTAAAATCTTTGTCGATGACAGCACTATCACCTCCCATGTGAAACGCATTCGCAAAAAGTTTATCGCTACCGCGCCAGAGTTTGATTGTATTGATACTGTCTATGGTATGGGTTATCGCTGGGACAGCTTAGCCTGATCTATGGCTTAACCAACCTTTAAGCGCGCGGCGTTGAACCAGATAACCTTGGATGAATGAACTTTTAAACCCATTAATGCTGATCCCTAACTTATGACACGTTTCCCCTTTGGTCTACGCACTAAAGTCATCGGCCTTAGCCTGTTCTTGCTCTGCCTACCTTGGCTGGGGTACCAATATGTGTGGGAAATGGAAAAGTATCTTCGCCACGGACAAGAACGCACCTTAGAAGGCACTACTCAAGCACTGGCCACCGCGCTGCACGAGCGGCCGAAATTGTTCGATGGGCAAGCAAGTTTTTTAAAGCAAGTGGAAAAAAGCCGCGATCTATACGCCTATCCACTGGCGGGGGCGATTTTGCTCGACGGCAAACTCAACGAATGGCAGGAATATCAGCACAGATTTATCCAATACGGTGAGGCGCACCAAATTATGCGTGCCGATCCGAACGCCCCCCTGACCTTAAGCTTTACCCACATGGTCGGACAATACGATGGTTATCTGTATGCTTTTTTTCAAGTCATTGATCCAAGAGTGGTACTGCGGGGTAAAAATGCCCTAAGTGTCGATAGAAACGATCATCTCTCGATTGCGACACTCGCGCCCGACAATAAATTCAAACGCTATATCGTTGCCACGACTCAACCCGGCTGGATCAGCGCCTTCGAATTACCCGCTAATCCTAAGCAAACTGTGCCCGTCACACCTGAGGTGCGTATCCAAGGACAATGGGCGACGACAGATGTGGGCTACAATGTCGAGCTGCGTATTCCCTTAGACATGGTCGGCAGCAAACTCGGATTTGCCATTGCCGATGTCAACGACAGCAAATACCGTGATGTGGCTGCAGTTGTCGGCACCTCGGCCTTAGATACGGTCGACAATCTCGGCACTGTGCTGGTACCATCACCGGAAATTGAAAGTATTATCAAAGGCATGAGCCACTATAGCTCACGTATTTGGGTGGTCGATAAACACGGTCGCGTACTGGCAAAATCCGGCGACATTCGCGCTAATGACAGTGTATGGACCCGCACCTTAGAAGATGAAAAGAGCACCGCGCTGTGGGATACCTTCAAGCGTGATTATCTGCATCCGCTGTACTATAAAATTCTCACAAAACCGCCCAAAGACTTTATTGATTCCTTACAAGATTCCACCGAGCTTGACGGCAGTCATATCCAAAAAGCCCTCGGGGGTCAGCAAAGTTCGACTTGGCGGTTAACCCCAGACAACAAAGCTGTGGTACTCGCCGCCGCGAGCCCCATTTGGATTGATAACAATGTGATGGGTGCCGTCGTCGCCGAAGAAACCACCCACGGAATTAGAACTCTACGCAACCGAGCGCTAGAAAAGCTCTTTAACGTGATTTTGACCATAATGAGTATGGGCACCTTGGCGCTGTTCTTCTTCGCCTCGAGTATTTCTAACCGCATTCGTAAATTGCGCGATGAAGCCGAAAATGCCATCGACAGCCAAGGCCGTGTGCGTAATCACCTCAAACCGTCGAAAGCTCGGGATGAAATTGGCGATCTGTCCCGTAGCTTCTCTAGCATTGTGGGGCGACTGGGTCAGTACACTCACTATCTAGAAAACATGTCGTCGCGCCTGTCCCATGAGTTACGTACGCCCGTGGCTGTGGTGCGTTCATCCCTTGAGCATTTAAACCTGCAGACCTTAGATAAAGACACGCAAAAATATGTCGACCGCGCCCAAGAAGGTGTCAGCCGCTTAAGTATGATTTTAAACAACATGAGCGAGGCAACACGCCTAGAGCAGAGTTTAACGCAGGCCGATATCACTAAGTTCCCACTCTCCCAAGTGGTCAGCGGTTGTATGCAAGGTTATCAAATGACCTATCCAGAACAAGGCTTTAGTGTGAAAGTGCCCGAGCAACCACTGATGATGCAAGGTGTGCCAGAATATATCGCCCAGTTAATGGACAAACTTATCGCCAACGCCATTGAGTTTTGCCATAAAGACAGTGCTATCGAAGTCACGCTCACCCAAGTGGGTAAGCAAGCAACTCTGCTTATCAGCAACTTAGGACCTGAACTGCCCATTGATATGTCGGAGCAGATTTTCGATTCCATGGTGTCGGTGCGGATAAATCAAGCCCAAGATAAACCCCACCTAGGCTTAGGTCTGTATATCGCGCGATTGGTCGCCGAGTTCCACCAAGGACAAATCCTTGCCCGTAATCGCAGCGAACATAATGGTGTGGATATCCTTGTTACCTTACCTTTAAATTAAGAACATACGGGCTTTAAGTTAAGCGTGTTACAGCTTTTAAGCCCTGCGTCATAATCTCAACAGCTAAAATACAGGAGGCCAATAACATGAGCCAAACTCATCACGCGCCTCCTGTCATTTATGCGGGCAGATGCTAAGATGACCGCCATAACAATCGATAAGAAACGCCAATTATTCTCCCAAATTGTTCAACCTATTCGTTCAACCTAAATGCCAAGGTAATGATCCAATGACAGATAAACATCATCAAGCCACCCAAATCGTCAGCTTAGGTCGAGACAAAAAATGGACCAAAGGCGTGATCAATCCGCCCGTCTTTCGCGCTTCGACTATCGTCTTCGAAACCATGGATGAAATGCGCCACGCCGCGAAAAATAAGACCAATGGCGAGATGTTTTATGGCCGCCGTGGCACCCCAACCCATTTTGCCTTTCAGGCCGCGATTGCCGAACTAGAAGGCGGCGTCGGTACGGCGCTGTATCCTTCTGGCGCTGCGGCGATCAGTGCGGCGCTACTGTCATTTTTAAAAACGGGCGATCACCTGTTAATGGTTGATAGCGTGTATGAGCCAACGCGGGATCTGTGCACCCATATTCTCGGCGGTTTTGGTATCGAAACCACTTACTACGATCCGCTGATTGGCGCAGGCATTCGCGACCTCATTCGCCCCAATACTAAGGTACTGTTTTTAGAGTCTCCGGGTTCCATCACCATGGAAGTGCAAGATGTACCGACCTTGTGCCGCATCGCCCACGAACATGGGCTGATCACTATGCTGGACAACACTTGGGCCTCGCCCATCAATAGCAAACCCTTTGAAATGGGTGTAGATATCTCAATTCAAGCGGCGACCAAATACATCGTCGGTCACTCGGATGTGATGATAGGCACGGCCACGGCCAACGAAAAATACTGGCCACAATTACGTGAACACAGTTATTTAATGGGACAAACCACATCGCCAGACGATGTGTACCTTGCTGCCCGCGGCCTACGTACCTTAGGCGTGCGTATGGCGCAACATGAAAAAAATGCACTGCAAGTAGCCAACTGGTTGAAAAATCGGCCAGAAGTCGATCATCTACGTCATCCCGCGTTTGATACATGCCCTGGGCACGAATTCTTTAAACGCGACTTTAGTGCCTCCAACGGCTTGTTCTCCTTTATCTTAAAACAGGGCGATGCCGATGCCGTCACCGCACTGGTTGAAAATATGAGTCACTTTAAGATGGGCTTTTCTTGGGGCGGCTACGAGAGTTTAATCCTCGGCATTTTCGGCATTGAAAAAATCCGCTCAGCGACTCAATGGAATGCGAGCAAACCTTTGATCCGTTTACATATTGGTTTAGAAGATCCCGCTGATTTAATCGCCGATCTCAGTGCTGGGTTTGAACGCTTTAACGCAGTATTGGCGGCCAAAGCTAAGTAACAATATTTAATGTGCTAAGTGCTAAGTGCTAAGTGCTAAGTGCTAAGTGCTAGCAGAATATAAAAAGGGGCGGAATAAATATTCCGCCCCTTCTCTTATCGATACTGACACAAATACGAATGTTTACTGCAATATCATTATGCTTATAGCAAATAAACCGCTAAACCATAAACTCTAGGGTGATTAATTCGCTTTCGTTCCAATGCTTAATGCAGGATCGACCCAAGCCGCAGAGCCATAAAGCGGCACTGTTGAGAGCGCATGTTTATGGCTGCCATTGGTCTCTTTCGTCGAATAGGACAAATACAACAGAGTCTGATTTTGTGCATCATAAATCCGGCGCACTTTTAATGACTTAAATAAAATACTCAGGGATTCAGTGAAAATCACTTCGCCGTGTTTCCCCATGTCTATCTTCGCCAGATCGGCCGCAGTAATTGGCCCAGTTTGACGGCAACTGATCCCCATATCGGACGGATCAGCAAAATCTAAATTGGCTTCGATACGACTGATATGGCAAGTCACCCCAGGTATTTTAGGATCGTTTTTAGCATCAATAATCACATCTTTAGTGGTAAAAAGCCCTAAGCTCACCTTACCCACATCGTCACCACAACCTGCAAGCAATAGACCTACAGAGGCCGCAAACGCACACTTCAACAGAGTTTTCATTCATACATCCTTTTACATTAGTGCTGATATGCTAGCGCTTATATATTAATGCGTAGCGAATAGCTTTTGTGCCCAGCGGGTTAATCCGGCTGTCACAGAGCCAAAGTGATCGCCGACCACGACCGGAATATCGGGATAAATACCAACGATTTTCGCATAAATCGCAGGGCTACGTGCCGTACCACCCGTCACGTAAATCACATCGGGTTTGCACTCTGCTTCAGCGGATAAATCCTCTGTTGCTGAGCGGTTTACCGCGACATTTGTTGCAGCCAAAGTTTTTGCAGCTTGCGCGAGCGCTTGGTGCATCAGGGCTTCCACTTTCGTCAGCGACGGCTCAATGGCATTTTCAAACAATTCACGACTCACACCCGCGTGCAGCGCCGCTTCGATAAAATCCAGATTAACATCTGTATTATCGGTATCTGACAGCGCAATTTTCGCACGCTCGGCTTGGCGAACCAGTTGATAGCTTAACTGCTGCTGTTGCACCTTTAACAATCGCTTCAGTAACTGTGGCTGCTCGGCTTCTTTAACCAATTCATCAATCAATTTACGGCTACTTAAGGTACTGAATTCTCGCTGGGCGCTAATATCATTCACTGCGACCGCATTCCAAAATGTTTTACTGGGCATAGGTTTGCCATTGATCATCAAGGAACCTAAACCAAAGTGCGGCATAAAGGCATTCATTGCAAGGGCGATATCGAGATCGTTACCGCCGATCCGCTGGCCGCTGTGACCGAGGAAATCTTCACTGCGATCTGCTTTTTGTTTATGGGCTGGGCCCATTTTGACAACAGAGCAGTCCGTTGTACCGCCGCCTACGTCGACGACCAATACCGTTTTGTTGTCGGTCAAGGTCGCTTCATAATCCATCCCCGCCGCTAACGGCTCGAACAGAAAATCAACGTCAATAAAACCCGCGCGTTTTGCCGCTAAGGTCAAAATGGCTTCGGCCTGACGGTTACTCTCTTCTCCGCCTATGCCTTGAAAGTTCACCGGACGACCAATAATCGCATGGGTGATCATCGCAGTGCTCCCCTGATTAACAAGGTCCTTTTCAACTAACACAGATTCGGCGCGCACTTTAATGTGCTGCATCATCAGGGTAACAATATCTTCAAACAGGGCCACTTGTTCGGGTCTAAGCCCTGTCGCGCCTAAAAAGGATTTTGGCGAACGGACATAGAATCCCTCCTCCGGCATCTCTAAATACGCGCTCACCGCCTGCTCGCCAACAAATACAGCCTGAACATCGGCATCGAGATCTAACTCATGGCGCACCATACGGGCGCGACTCAATTGCGCGGCGCGCTTTTTGGCGTAATCGGCTTTCAATTCAGTGGGAAGACCACGATAAACCGCCTCGGCGATCAGTTCCCTGTCCATCGCGTATAAGGTCGAAGGCAAATAAGCTGATTGCTCTGATAACGCCAATAACTGCACACCATCATCCAGCATGATCCCTACGGCGCAGTTAGCACTACCATAATCAAATCCAACAAACATACCTTTTACTCCCGCGATAAAAAAGCCGAGCAAGATAACATAGTTTGCGATAATGCCCAAGGAGTTAACACTGACGGATTTATTCTCAAGGAAGCCGCGCTTGCACAGTTTCTCAAGGCTTAAATCGCAGTAACGCGAACAGAATTTAAGCTCAATCCAAGATGATCATCATAAGGTCATATTTCTGTCACACTCGTCATCAAGTTGACATATTTCCCTCGTATCTTTATCCCAGATAAATCCCAGACTGATTTTGGCGTGTACGCAATATTTATCATTGAAATTCCTTCACTTGTCGGCAGTAAATCTGATTGCACAACGGCGGATGAATGCTATTGTATATTGCGCCATGACGCTTGCTTAAAGGAGCTGTGCAGTGTCCCCGAATACCGATAAACTTTCGATTGATAAAGAACTCTCTTGGTTGTCTTTTAATGAGCGGGTATTGCAAGAAGCCTGCGATCACAATGTTCCCTTAGTGGAGCGAGTCCGCTTTTTAGGGATATTTTCCAATAACATGGATGAGTTTTTTAGGGTGCGTGTGGCTGCGGTCAGACGCTCCATTTTACTCTCATCCCTGCAGGAAGGTCGCAGCAACAGCCGCCATTTAATGGCCAAGATCCAATCGAAAGTGATGGCATTGCAAGAAAGGTTTGATGGCATATACACGGATTTAATGCGCGAACTTGTGCGTCGTAATATTTTGTTAATCAATGAGAAACAATTAAGCGAGTTCCACAGCGACTGGCTGAAAAAGCATTTTAGAGACCATTTCAAACGCCATATCGCGCCGCTTATGGTCAATAATAATCGCGATCTGATCAAGCAAATCAACGACGACGCCACCTATTTGTGTGTGTGTTTGTTCACTAAGGCGCGTCGCCAATACGCCTTAGTCGAAGTGCCGACTAAAAATGTACCGCGATTTATCGAACTCCCAGCCGAAAAGAGTAAAGCGAAAAAATATCTGATTTTATTAGATAATATTATTCGCCACTGCGTAGATGAACTCTTTGGTCCCTTCTTCGAGTACGATGCTATCGAAGTGTATTCGATGAAATTAACCCGCGATGCCGATTTTGATATCACTGACGAGCTTGAACAAACCCAGCTTGAGAAAATGACCAAGGGATTGAAAAAACGTCTTACCGCCGAGCCTGTACGCTTAGTGTACGACAAAGAAATGCCTGAACACATGTTAGTGATGCTCAAAGAAAACCTGAACATCAGCTCGACTGAATGTTTGATCCCAGGCGGGCGTTACCACAGCTTTAAAGACTTTATCGCCTTCCCCAACCCGAGCCGCGACTACCTCGAAAACGAAAAACTACCGGCGCTCAATAGTGCAGGTTTTGGCCGCAGTGCCAACAGTTTCGATGCGATTCGGATGGGCGATATCATGCTCAATTATCCGTACCATAAGTTTTCCCACTTTACCGAAATGGTGCGCCAAGCGGCCTACGATCCGGCGGTGCGCTTTATTCGAATTAATTTATATCGAGTGGCGAAAAAATCCCATGTAATGCAATCGCTTATAGATGCAGTGAAGAACGGCAAACAAGTCACCGCCGTAATTGAACTCAGGGCCAGATTCGATGAGCAATCCAACATCGAATGGACCCGCATCTTGGCCGAAGCGGGCGTCAAAGTTCACCACGGTATCACCAGCTTAAAAGTGCATTCCAAGTTGTGCTTGATTGGCCGCGAAGAACAAGGGGAAATCAAACTCTATTGTCACGTCGGCTCAGGCAACTTTAACGAAGGCACGGCGCGGGTCTACACTGACTTGTCGCTGTTCACCGCTAATCAAGAAATTGCCCGAGAAGTAGAGCAAGTATTTGACTTGATTGAACATCCGTATCGCCGCGATAATTTCCAGCATTTAATTGTGTCGCCCTACGATGCCAGACAAAAACTGAGCCATTTAATTGATAATGAAATCGTTAATGCCCAGAGCCATATGAAGGCGGCGATTACCTTAAAATTAAATAACTTACTCGATGAATCCTTGGTCCAAAAACTCTATGAGGCTTCAGCCGCTGGGGTCAAAATTAAGTTACTTATTCGCGGCATGTGTTCGCTTATCCCGCAAATTCCGGGGATCAGCGACAACATCGAAGTCTATAGTATCGTCGACCGATTCCTCGAACACTCACGAGTGATGCTGTTCCACGCGGGTGGAGAGAACAAACTCTTTATCTGCTCCGCCGACTGGATGAGCCGCAACATAGATAATCGCGTTGAAGTGAGTGTGCCGATTTATGATCTGCGCCTAAAACAGATGATAATGGATATTTTATCCTTACAGTTCAATGACAACACTAAAGCACGTGTCATCAACAAGGAACAAAGTAATCCTTATCGGAATCGCGGTAACAAACGAAAAGTGCGTTCTCAAATTGCCATTTATCAATATCTGATTAATTATGAGAAGCGCCAACTGCAAGAATTTAATGCCTTACGTATGTCCACCCATGAGGGTGACGCTGAGCGAGAAGTGAAAACTCAGCCTGACATAACACCTGAGTTACGGGCCAAAGCCAGCTAATCGCTGGCTTTATATCGCTTTGATTGCCTAAGGATAATCCGATTGGTAACCACATATTCGCACACACAGTCACATGCTACGCCCAGCAATGTACTCGCAAACTCTAAATCGCGCCACTTTGTCGCCATCGATATGGGGTCGAACAGTTTTCATCTGGTCATTGCCCGCGAGCAAGATGGCAGTTTGCAGATTTTACATAAAGAAAAACAACAGGTTCAGCTCGCCACTGGGCTCAATGCGCAAAATATTCTCGACAATGACGCCATAGAACGTGGTCTCAATTGTTTGCGGGATTTTAACCAACGATTTTCCAATCTCGACCAAGCTCAAGTACGATTAGTCGCCACCCACACTCTGAGAATTGCCAAAAACCGCGATCAGTTTATCGAGGCTGCACTCGCCATCATGCCCTATCCGGTGGAGGTCATTTCGGGCCATGAAGAAGCGCGTTTGATTTATAACGGTATTGCACAAAGCCAAGTGCTAGGGAAAAGTAATTTAGTCATCGATATCGGTGGTGGTTCTACCGAAGTGGTGATCGGCCAGAAAAATACCCCAACTCAGTTATCTAGCCTGCGCTGCGGTTGTGTGAGTTTTAATGAGCGTTTCTTTATTGATGGGCTCATCACCCCTGCCTCATTTCGCGATGCCCAAAGTGCCGCCGATAAGCAGTTCGCGTCGCTCTCAAAGGAATATTTCGCGGGCGGCTGGGAACTCACCTTGGGTAGCTCAGGCACAGTGAAAGCCATCTGCGAAGCAATTCAAGAAGAGCACGGCGATGAAACCATCACGCTGCCACGACTCAAACAGCTCAAAATCAAGTTGATCAAATGTGGCCATATTAGCCAAATCCAATTTGCCAACGTCGATGATAAACGCATTCCCTTAGTGCCTGCCGGACTTGCCATTTTGATCAGCTTTTTTAGGCGCTTACCAATTCAAAAACTTGAGTTTAGCCCAGGCGCACTGCGTGAAGGCGTACTCTATGAACTGGCAAAGATTGGTCAATATCAGGATATTCGCCACCGCACCGTCGACAGTATTGCCCAGCTTTATCATATCGATATGGCCCACGCCGCTAAGGTACGCGACACTGCGATGGCCTTGTTTGAACAGGTCGCCGACGAATGGCAATTAAGGCCCCATGCGCGCTTGCTCGCCTATAGCGCGACTTTACATGAAATCGGATTACACATTAATTCAAAATCCCTGCACAAACACGGCGGTTACATTATCAGTAACAGTGACTTACCTGGGTTTAGCGAAGCCTTGCAGCTGGATTTAGCACGACTTATCACCAATCACAGAAAAAAGCCTAACGAATTAATGCTGGCTGAGCTCGATCCCAACCATAAGCTCACACTCAATCGCCTGCTCTGCCTGCTTAGGCTTGCTGTCTTGCTCAATCTTGGCCGTATCGCTAAGACGCTGACCTTAGATCATATTAAAGTGATCCCCGATGGACTCATGCTAGTACTACCGAGCCATAAGCGGAAAATCAGCTTGTTTATGAAAGATTTACAGCGAGAACAAAAACAAATGCTCACCCTTGGAATGAACCTGCGTTTAGTGTCTAGTCTGACTTAGCGGTTACGGCGTTAGCTCAGCCTAACGTGGCCGAGGCGAGTGTGGGTTAGCTCTGTGTGAATGCGTTTAGCGAGGATTCGGCACTGTTCGGCGCTAAAATATTGCCCTTAATCGAGGGCCATTATCTCGCCTAAAACAAGGTTAAGTTAGCTGTCAATCTGGCTAGGTAACCGGATTTCAACAGCATAGCGGTAGACTTAATCTATGCGCCACAACAGATTAAAGTTTAAAGGATTTTTAACCCTTCACTAAAGCACAAATTCCTGCTCGCGCGTTTGCCGCTGAGTGGGAATTTCTGCTATCATCCACGGCTGACTAATCATAATTCCACGAATTTAAAGATAATCAGAGTCAAACCCTTTTTATCTCGCGATATCAGCCCCATCGCCTGCAGGTACAAGTATGATTAACCACTTTAGTGTGCTTGGTATAAAACCCAGTGCCAAAGAAGACGACATTAAAAAAGCCTATCGACGGCTGTCAAACAAATATCATCCCGACAAGTTGTTAGGCGCCTCGGAAGAGGAAAAGCAGCAAGCCGCCGTACAACTTGAACGCGTTAAAAATGCTTATGATGTGTTGTCCGATCCTAAGCGACGAAATGCGTTTATCAAAGATTTCAATAACGTCATAGTGACCGATCCCGCGAGCGCCATGCGCGAGCTGTGGGATCAATTTTATCCTTGAGCGTTTTCTAGAGTAAGTGCCAAATGGTCAAAAAACTGAATATCTCACGCATTAATGAGCTAAAAAATAATGCCTACGACAATATCGAGTCCTACGACGATCCCGATACACCTAAAGCGCTAGAGCAATTTACTAGCCAAATCAAAAAGGTGTTAGAAGCCGATCCTAAGATGCTCGATACTGTGCCTGAGTACCTGCCTGTCGCGCTTTACGGTCGAATTAAGTTTCCCGCCGAAGCCAAACTCAAGTGGGCACATTGGATAAACACGGCAACTCAACCCGAGTGGGATGAGTTTAAAGTCACGATTGGCTTTAACAATGCTGATTTACCTTTAGTGTTAGCCGTGCGTGGTTACTCGGAAACCTTACTGATTGAAAGCTGCGCCGTGCTGTATTTACTTGAAACTCAAGGTAAAGCAACGCCAGCAGCAAAACATCACGACGATGAAGATGATGACAACGATTATGTTGGCACCTCAGATAACGACGATGATGATGAAGGCGAAGAGGAAGATGGCTACTACGATCACTACGATGATGAGGACCGCTAATGAACACTAGTCTCATTGAGATTACCGTCGCCGAAATTAAAGAGTTGGCGGACGTAGAGCCAAAACAAGCGAGCAAACGCTTTGAAATCATTGCAAATACCATGAGCGACGAGCAATTAGTCGAAGTTATCGAACACATGGATATCGTCACGCTGACGCAAATCAACAGTCACCATGATATCTCTTGCCCTTCGATCATGTCTGAACTCATGACCCCGGAACAAATTCGCGACATCGTCTGTCAGCAACCTTTGTACTGGGAAGAAAAAATCAAAAACAATGCCGAAGAACTTATTCAGCATACCTTTGATTTTTTGACCTATTTAATTCGCATTCAAGATAGCGAAGAAAAGCAAACTGCGATTCTAGAATGTATCGCCGAAGATCCTGCGGGCCTCTTCTACCTGTCGATCCCTTTCATCGAAATGATGTTAGGCGAAAAGCATGAAGATGAAGACGGCTACACAGATCTCTATGATGACGAAGAAGACACTGAAACCATCGGCTACGACAGCCGCGTTGCCAGTGAAGATGCACACAGCCTCAGCATAGACGACCCACGCAGCCTAATGGCCTTGATCCACGAGCTCGCGCCCGATGTTGAAAAAGCCATTAAGAGTCTGCTGCGTAACGAAAGCTCAGGTTGGGAAATGATCATCAGCAAGTTTGTCAACGAGCTGGTTATTCAAGCCAAAGAGAAAAACCAAGTGACGGATGAATACGCTGAAGTCGATAATATGTTTAGCTTTTTGGATTAAGGAATTATTTGATGCAACTGGTACTGCGTGATGTAGATCAAGGACCCTACCTGAGCAAGGTATTGATCCAAGGCCAAGCAGACGAAACGCTGAGCGGTGAACAGCTGTCACAAATCAAATCCAAAGCCATTTTGATGAGCCTCAAACTGGCCGATAAGTTTTACAACAAGTACAAAATGCACCTGCTCGAACAAGCAGCGCACGATGTCATTGGTGTGGTGAGTCTTGGTTTGATGGAGTTATCAAACCAGAATTCGCAGCAGGCAATACGCCTGTTGATCACCGCCGATGGCGTAGTCAAATGCTTTCAAAAAGGCTGGAGCATGCTCAGCACTGTCAGCAAGCACAAACTCGTCAACGGCAAGTCACTGTACGGCGATGTCGACAAGTTCTTGCTTGAACAAGTGTCTAGCCCGCCAGATGCAGAAGAATGGTTAGGCTATGAAGCCTATCAAGATGCCCTGCTTGAGCATCAACGCCAACAGTCAATTGCAGCCCTATTGGAACAGTTTTACGCGCAATCGAGCTATGATCCGCTAGATTTTCTCAATCTAGAGAGTGTATTAGCCGAAGCGGTACTGTATCGATTGTTGTTTGATGGCGCCAAAGTCAGACAGGATTTGAAAAAGCGTATCGGCAAAATCACCTTAAAAGAGGAATGGTTTACCCGTGAGCATATCGAATTGGAAACCCAGAAAGCGTTAGCAGAATTACCCGCAGAACTCGCTGAAACCATCAGTAAAGATCTCGGTAAAAACTTTGTCCCCGCCCTACTGCGTACCCTGCACTTTGCGAAAAGCTACCGCGAACTCTTACTCAGCGACGCTTCACCCGAGCGCTTAGAAAGATTCGAACATAAAGAAGGTCTCGTCGGCCTCCTCGGCTGGCCACTCTACATAGTACTTTGATCGGTACTTTAATCAGTAATGTGTTCAGTAGGTTAACGAGTACTTGAGTCGCTTAAAAATGAGTGCTTTATTGAAAAATAAAGCACTTTTTTAATGTCTTTTGTCTCTATGCTCAATCCCAACAATCAGTATTGACGTCTCAGTTTTGAGTGGTTTTAGCTTGAAAATAAGTAACTTACAGAGATAAAACTCTTCAGTTAGATAAATTCTGGAGATTCATCCCTCCTCAGATAACCCCAAATCCGAAACATACCATTTTCTATCGAATAAGGAATTGAATATTGGGCTAATTGTGCGCTTACAACATCAGAAAAGTCCGTCACTCGATCCGCCACTAATCTGCCTAGCCATTCTCTTTTGAATGGATCAACTTCTAACCACTCAATGGTTTCTGCTATTTCAAGTAACTCGTGCCACCACACGGCAGTAAAACCTGCATTAGGGTTTTCATCATAAATCAATTTGTATCGCACATAGGGCATAAAGTCTTCAGATCCATTTAATGCCTTTTCAAGCTCGCACCACTTTGTTTTATTCATTACAGACGAAAGCTGATGCTCGTTCACATACTTCAAAACTTCAGAATTCATTTTTTAGTGTCCCAAGCGACTCAGTGAAAAACTAAATGATATAGCTTTAATAGATATATATTGCCAATAAAAACTAATTAATATGACAGATAAAATGATGGGTAATAAATTAGGCCAGCCATTTTAAACCGTGGAGCGCTTATTGGTTTGACCTACTCATATTGGCTTGCCATCGTATTGCTCGTCGACAGGGTGAATAGAAGCCTAGGGATTCTAAGTTTATGAACGAGGGCCATGGAGAGCGAACGGTCGTATCGCAAATCACCACGGCTCACCTTTCGAGCATTCGCGTAACCTGTAGGTTTAAAAGGCATACGTAACATACTTTTGGACAAAACCTTGTTAGATAATTCACTCTGCTTAGTCAGATTCGGATTAGCTATTCTATTAGTAACGTCTCTGTTGACTGTAAATTAATCAACTCTCGATATTACTAGTCGGAATAGGCATAGCAGGGACATGAGATTTGATTAATCTCAAGGGAAAAAAGCGCCCCAGAATAGCTGCAAACGGGGCATTGGGGATAGCGTGAATCAGTCTGATGTAGAGTGATTCACGGGCACGATTTTTAGTTAAACAACCATGAGGGAATCTATGGCTAATGCTCGACTCACCGAGCAGATTTAGTTGGTCGCTCTTTAGACGTGTTTTTTGCACTAAAGCTGACAACTACTATGCTTTTGAATTTATCAATCAACAAATATAGATTCTTCTGAAGAATCAGCATCAGGTAACATTTGGGCAAGGACTTTATCTACCCTTTTACCGTCCATATCCATAATTTCGAGTCGCCAACCTGCAACTTCAACAATATCTGTGGTTTGAGGTATTTTCCCTAATTCATACATTAAAAATCCATTTAGCGTTTGATAACGCCCATCCTCTTCATTTGGCAATTGCTTTATACCTAAAGCGTCTTTTAGGTCAAAAATAGGGATTAGACCATCTAGTAATAATGAGCCATCTTCCCTTTTTATCACCATCTGATCATTCACATCTTCCTGTAAAAACTCACCAGTCAGTGCATCCATCATATCTTGAAGCGTTACCAGCCCTTTCAAATCACCATATTCATCAACAACAAACACCATCTGCGAGCCTGTAGTACGAAAATGCTCAAGTAACTCCATTCCAGATAAGCTGTTGGGTACAAAGTTACAATTCTTAACGAGATCCACCAGTTCTAAACGTTCACCCGCGATAGACTGTGAAAGGAGTTGTTTAGCTGAAATAATACCCACCATATCATCAACATTGTTACGACAAACAGGAAATCGTGAGTGAGGAGACTGCATAACAGTTCGCAGATTTACATCAAGAGGCAGGTTTAAGTCGAGAAATACAATATCAGACCGTGGCACCATCAATGAAGAAATAGTACGTTCATCTAATCGAAAAACGTTTTTAACCATCGCATGTTCATTGTGCTCAATCACCCCAGCAGATGAGCCTTCCTGCAACATTGCCTGAATATCTTCCTGAGTCACATTGTCGTCAAGTCTATGCGAAAATCCCATTAGACGCATAAGAGCATGAGTTGAACCGGATAACATCCATACAAATGGTTTGGTTGCTATTGCTAGAAATACCATTGGTTTAGCCATTAGACAGGCAATACTTTCCGCACTGACTTGACCAATTCGCTTGGGAACTAACTCACCAATGACAATTGACACATAAGTGACAATGATAACTACTAGAACGGTTGAAAAGATGTTGGTTAAATCTGGACTTAGACCAAAAGTCTGAAGCCAAAGTGACAAAGGTTCGGCGAGGATGGATTCACCAAATATTCCGTTTAAGATCCCTATTGATGTTATGCCTATTTGCACAGTTGACAAGAATTGCGTTGGATCTTCTGCCAGTTTGAGCGCTGCTTTAGCAGTGCTGCTACCGCCATGAGCAAGGGCTGTTAGCCGTGACTTGCGAGCAGTCACAATGGCGATTTCCGACATAGCAAATAAGCCATTTAACACAATCAAACCAATAAGAATAAAAATTTCCATAGTCGTGGCTCTGGGTTCCGCTTTAAGTTGAACAAGAAAAAATGAATAGACAATTGATACTGAAACTCAATGAGCTCAGCTAAATATCGAAAGATAGCTTAGATACAACTCATGAAATAATCTTCTTAAAAAACAAAAGAATATAACGAAATGACCTTTCCCAGAACGGGCTTGGGGTATGATTTGAAATTCTCAGAACAAACCATCTACTACCTGCTATCAACTTTTTGATTAGCCGTGTATTTGATTGTGTAGAAAGTTGTCTTAACTCATTGAAATAAATGGAAAGACAATGTTTATTGATAATGGCTGCAACAACTGAAGTTACAGCGTATCGTCGGTGAGGGTCCATAATCCTACATAAAAAAGTGATAGTAATTCGCATATTAAACGAAAAGAGGGAGTTGTAAAGTATTAGTAATTAACATAATTAGTACGGATACTTAAGCTCTAATATTAAAAAATTATAGCTTAAGTGTATGAGTAGCGAAGACTACTTAGGTCATCAGTTGTACGGAATACTTACGTTTTTACCTTAATTAAGCACACTAAGATTAACAAAAATTTAAGAAAAACACCTAAATTTTAATGAAGCTCTAGTTGATTAGAATAAAACCAAAAGGCATAGTGCGCACATAGATTTTAACCGTTATCGCATTAAAGTGAATTTTTGCAAAGTGTCCTTATCCTATCTCCAATAACAGTGGCACTGAGTGAATGATCCATTTTGTGAGAGTGTAAAAATGCTATACATAAAAATTTTGGGCAATGGATGCACAAAATGCACAAGTACAGCAGCGTTAATCACTACTATAGCGACTAATCGTGGCATCAGTATTAACTTGATTATGGAGTCAAATCCAGAAGTGATGATGGACTATAGAGTGGTGAGCTCACCAGCGGTTGTTATTAACGAAAGATTAATGCATTGGGGCTCTACTCCCCAACCATACATGGTTGAATCATGGCTAAACATTTTGCGCTGAATTGCTGCACTATTACTGCTCAATAAATCAACAGGTTACTTTCTTGTTTTATCGTCACCTCAGATCCCAATTAACGTTCTATACATATAGAAAAAAAGAAAAATCACACGTTATTTGTTGATTTGTTGATTTGTTGATTTGTTGCCTTATTTTTCCAGAATAGCTGTAAGCACAACAATACTCATTAACAAAGGCCGGTCAATATCCAAACTTGATACGACGAGTCTACTGGTTTCAATTAAGAATGGAGCAGAAGTGCTTTAACCCAAAGCTAACGCCGAATACTAGATTTTGCTCCCGAGAATCACTTCAAAGTCTGATCAACTGTAACGGTTTATGCAATCCCTGATGGTCAGGCCTTACTTTTTGGTAGTCATTACTTTATGTATCTCAAATTATCAGACAAAAAATGGCTGAACTTCAAGCTGTGGTAAACTTTGGGGCATTAGCTTTTCAGCTAATCGAACAACGATAGGGTTAATGAGGATTGTCATTGTTGCACCTGTAACCTTCTAAAACAGGGATATTTTATTAGAGCCCTCAGGGATACTTCTTGTTAAATACAGAGGCGGCGAGTCACTGGGGAAACAATGACAATTGATGCGTCACAACTGACGACAACTTTACCTTGCTTTTAGGCAAAAACAAAAGCCCGCGGCTGCGGGCTTGGCGTCACTTTAAATATCAGCGGAATAAAAGGACTGGCTTAACGGTAAGTCAGCGTTGTGGTATCCGTTAACTTGTCGTTATCTTTAACGGTCAGTTCAACAGTGTGTTGTCCACGGCGGGCAAGGCGCAGTACCACTTGACCGTTAGCGCGAGTACCATTGTCGAACGTCCACTTATGTTGCTTGATCACACCATCGGTATCATAGCTAGTCGAGATAAACATATCGACGAACAGTAAATTGATACGCTGAATTTGCGCAACGGGTGGTTGTTTCACGTTATCAGCAACCACTGTCACCATTTGCGACGTGCTATGGGTTAGGCCGTCGTTATCAGTCACAGTTAGCGTGACCAGATACTCACCGCTTTGGCTGTAACTGTGAGTCACTACCTCACCCACTGCGGCAGTGTTATCACCAAAGCTCCACTCGGCTGACACGATTTGTCCGTCGCTGTCGGTTGAAGTGGATGTCAGTTGCACCGCAGCGCCATTCACCACTTGAGTGAAACTGGCCACTGGCGCGACTTTTTCCACTTCGAGCAAGAGTGAAATCACCACAGGATCGTGATCCGATGAGCGATAAGCATCACTTGCGAATAAGTCTTGGATTTGAGCAGGCGTCTTAAACTCTTCGTTGTAATCCAATACACGTGGTTCGTCGGTATTGATATGCCACTGCGTCACATCCACCACTTTATCCAGCAGGGCAGCGTTTGCTAAAGCATGGTCCAACTGACCCGATTCAGCCGAGAACACATAGGAATAAGGATTTGGCTTTTCAAGTTTGGCAAACAGCTCACTAAAGCCTGCATTACCTAAAGCCGTTAATGGATCTTCCTTCGCATAGGCGTTCAAATCACCAATCAGCAGCACGCCTTGATCTGGATATTGCTCGCTAATCCATTGACCTGCAGCCGTCGCCGCACGGGTACGAGTGATATTACAGTTGCCTTGACCGTCGTTAAGATCAGGTTCGCCCGCACATTCACTGCCCTTAGATTTAAGGTGATTAACCGCAACAACCACGCCTTCTTCACTGCCGTTCACGCTAAAGGCTTGCGTCAGCATTGGACGGTTTTTGCTATCGTCAAACAGGGGCTGTTGATCGCTATCTAATGGCGAATTCGCACCGGATAAAATACGCGCAGCACCCTGCGGCGTGACTTTATCACTGCGATAAATCAAGCCGACTGTGATGGCATCGGTACCAATCGCATTCATGCCTGTTGGCGCGATATAAGCGTAACGCGCTTCACCCACAGCAGCATTCAAACCTGCGACTAAATCAGCAATGGCTGAATTGGCGCCAAAGCCATCGTTCTCGATTTCCATCAAACCGAATACGTCGGCACTAATGCCCACCATGGCGCTGACAATCTTCGCCTTTTGACGCTCAAACTCGCTTAAGGTATTGGCACCACGCGCGGTTGGGAAACCTGCACCTTGGCCATCACCATTGAAGTAGTTAAGCACGTTAAAGCTAGCGACTTTTAGATTACCCCCCTCAACCAATGTGGGCGCAACTGGGCGTGGGTTTTCCGCCACAAAGTTCACCGTTTCGATTGGCATAATGCGATACAGATTAAAGCCATAGTGCATTACACCCGTAAGCGATGTGGCTTTATCGCCTACACGCACTGTGTTTGATGCGCTCAAACCAGGAGCGGGGAATTGCACAGGATCAGGATTCTGCGCCGTTAAACCGTCATCCAATAAAATACTGTCACGTTGGTTGGCAGCACTCACCGCTAGCGCATCCGCGCCTGGTGCAGCCACCTGCGTACCAATAAAGTGGCGCTGACTGCCTAATGAAATCTCGCCATAACGACCGAGGTTATAGACTTCATTCACCACTAAATCTTGGCTAAAACGAACACGCATGCCCTCAAAGGGCTCAAAATCATCACTGCTGTTAACAGGTAAGGCCACTAGCGCGGCCTTTGGTAACGTTTGTCCTGTAGCACACAACTTGTGTTCTGATAAAGTCGTTAGTTCAGTTAAGCCTTGATATTCAGTGACTTTAGCTTTTAAACGAATACGATCGCCCGCCACATAAGCTGTGGGCGCAGTGCCGGTATATACAAACACACCTTCCGAGGTTTGGGGATCGCTATCGGCTTCGTTATCGGCCATTTGTACAAAAATGCCCTTAAGACCTGCTTCTTGATTACTGACGACAACCGCCTCAACCACTAAAGTTTGACCATTGAGAGGGCTAGCAGCGCCCGCGCCTTGAAGCGCATGAATTGCTGTGGCCTCTTCGCCGCACACTAAAGAGCTTGGTGGAGGATCGACTGGATCGGTTGGCGTACCCGCACTGAACTTACCAAGATCAGAAACATCGTCCTTCGCAAAACCTAGCCAAGTGCTAAAGCTTACTGCATCGGTACTGATAGGATCGGCAATCAGCAGATCAGGATTACGGCGCAGGGTATTATCTTGAGTGGAGAGATCACCACTGCCCCACTCGGCACCGGGATCAACACCGACTTGGCCTAAACTATCAATGACTTGATTTTGATAGGTCAGTTCAATCGCATCGTCGCCGTTAAAGAAGCTGGCGGTACTTTGTTGATTTGTAACCGCAAGGATATCGGCAGAAGAGTCATTATCGGCAACCACATAAGTCGCCCCCGCCGCTAATGAGCCAGTGAGCGCAATGGTCGTGCCGACGTTTGTGCTGCCATTAAAATAGAAGCGCAATTGGTATTGGCTTAAATCAATAACGCCCGCGGTTGGGTTATACAGTTCGATAGCTTTATTATTGCTGCTGCCTTCGACATATTCAGAAATGATCAAATTATCCGCGCCATGGGCAAGCCCACAAACGCTGCTGATGGCTAACGCCAGCACAGTTTTAGTGTTAAACATTGAGACCCCTAAATGTATTGTTTTAATATTTGGTATTTAATTGATGCGCTTAGATGCTTCAAGGTGATGTCACCTCGAAGACTGACGATACTATAGGCGGCCAAGGTTACAAATTGGTTGCATCAAAGTTGCAACTTAAGGTGGATATTATTCGTGCGATTTAGCGATCAGAACTAGGAAGAAAGCAGTACGGGAGATGTTGGCCGCACTACACAGTGCGGCCAGAGATAAATCGAGGTTAATCAAGTAAGCAGAACCAATGGATGACAATTCTGACACAGGGTTATAAGGGCTGAAGCTTTTCATCGAGTAAACTGACGAGCAGCAACTCACCTTGCAAATTCACTCTAAACTCACCGTATTTAGCTGCACTAAAATGATCGGCTTGTCCTTCTTCAAAGAAAAAACTGTTCGATGCGAGCTTAATTTGATTACCACGGACACGAAACTGCACTCGTAATTGATCTTTACCGAGTGCTTGGTCGGTATAAAAGTCTACAAAACGCGCCACTTTTTGCCCATCAACAGCCAGTAATAACTGGCCCTGCATTTGTTGCGGCGCTAAGGCGCTACGCACATCGCGCGCAATGGCATATTCAAGCGCCATGTAATCACCCTGCATTAATGAGCGCGGATCGACCGGTGCTAATGCAAAACGCACCACTTGGCCGTGATTAAGCAGTTGTTCGAATTTGAAAATGCGCCAATTCACGCCAGCGAGAATCGCAACAGTCGTGAACAGTACTATGCCCAGCGCCCATTTATGTGGGGCCGACAGTTTTCCCTTCACATTGCCCATCACATTTCCCATCACATAGTCTCCTTGGCATTTTCATCGGCAGGAAATAACCGCCACATCACTAACCTTGCCACCAACAGCAAGGCGCCTAAGCCCATCAAATAACCAGATTTAAGTAACAGAGTCGTCTCTAGGGAATAATAATACCCGCTGACAAATAACAGCGCCGACACCATTCCCATACCTTTCAACCAAGACTCGTTGCAATAATGACCAAGCAAGATCAATAGAATAGCCGTTGATAAACCCTGCATAGGTAAGGATAAACCGCTAACGATGACTAAACCGATAACACACCCTAGCGCCGCTGGTGAGCTTAGTGATTGCTGGCGCTCGCGCAAGATTGTCACCAATAAAAATCCGCAAATAGCGAAAATAATCAACAGATGAGTCAGTGTCAGCCACAGGCTTTGCTGCCAAGGGCTAAATAAGGCTTCAAAAATACTGTCCATACTAAAAGCGTGCATCAACTGCAACGAAAGCAACGCGAGTGCAAAACCATAGATGAGCATCCGAGCCCTGCGATAATGACACCCGAACTGATTGATATTTAATAACACTAGACTAATGACTACGGCAAAAAGGCTTGGGCTAAAATTGAGCAGTTCAAATTTTGCCATCAGGCCAATCACGCACCAACTTAAGCAAAAAGCGAATACAAACTGGGCTAGCCCGTGGGCAATCAAGCCCCACAGTACCAATGTAATACCCGCCATACAGAGATACCATGTGAGGCTAAAATCATTGTTAATTAAATCAAATAATCCCCATGCCACACTGATCAAACCACTCAAACAGGCGGCAAAAGCAAATTGTTCAATAAAAATCTGTTGCCGCGGTAAAAAATACAGCCCAATCCCCAAGGCTAAATAGGTTAAGCCGATAAATAAAATGACATCTTCTTCAACATGCTCAAAAATGGCACCAAACACTGCCATCATGAAGCTCAATAAAAACAACGCCGCTATCCAAGCAGCAAACGCCTGCATAGTGGCAATATACCAAGGGATATCATGGTCTTCTGGCATTTGAGCTGCACTAACATTGCCTTCGGCATACAAAGCTTGCCAGAGTTTGATTAGACTTAACTCACTCGAAGCGTCGATTGACGTAACACTATCAGTGCAGGGTCGAGTGATCATTTCGCTATCCTGTAAACCATTATTGTTGCTCATGAACATCTCCCACGCCCACGCTCCCTTGGGTGGCGATTCCTACAAACTGTGGTTTAAGTTTCCGGCTTAGCTCCCTCAACCAAATACTCAAACCTGTGCTTGCCAAAATGATATAAAGCCCAATAAACAAAAATCCACCTATGGGGTCATTATCCTCAAACATCAGCTTTATCAGTAACGCGGCGCCTACGGCAATCAGGCTAAAACCGCCCAAGGCCAAGGGATATATGCGTGGTAATCTATAACGAAAAATAACGAATCCGAATATCAGATGGGCAAAATAACCACAGAAGATCCCAGTGCTGAAGCTATCGCGTTCAAGGAAATCGTCGAAAATAAGCCAAGTGATTAACCAAGTAAAACAACCCATAGCAAACAATGAACAGGCATATTCAAGGATTGGCGCATGCCAGCGCCCCGCGACTTTGTGGTCTAAAAGTACAAAAGCATAATAGATAACTAAATTCAAACAGATAAAGATCAGCAATTGTCCTTGAGCGCCCCAAAATAATCCCCAGAAATGGGAAAAGGAATCCAGAAATATCCCTATGCTAAGGTTTAGCAGTCCCACCAGCAACAGCCACAAACCATCAAATCCCGCCACCCAAGCAAAGGGTAAGATAACGAATGCCCATAGCGCGAATAACTGCCAAGGATCGGCGCCCGTTTGATAGGTTTGCCCAACTAACGCTAATAAGCCACCAACTAACACACTTGCGGCCAGTAGCACGCCATTGGCGCTCGTCGCACCAAAAGTGCTGTCTTTACGATAAGAACTAACAGGGGAATAAATGTTGGCACGATAATAGAGCCAAGCAAATGCGCTGATAGCGAGTATTATCGCCACTTCAATCAGTCCAAATTTGGCAAATCGCCCCAAAGATTGCCAATTATAGGCAAAGAAAAAAATCACCCCACAGGCAAAACTTAACGCACCGAACCAGAGTAATAAATGAGCGATTAAGCGACGCCAACTCGACCCATCAGGCAAGACTGTCACCTGTCGATAAAGCTTATTCGCCTGCTCTTGCGTGATATGTCCCTGTTCAACCCAACCACACACTTGAGATTTTATCTTGCTCAATGTGAAATCTCCCTCATCCTGTTTGCGCTAGCTTACTATGACAGATTTAAAATTCGCACTTTATCGACAGCATTGAACAAATTAAATTGTGTATACTTGTAAAAAATCATTCATGCTAAAAATAACAAGGGGTGACTATGATATTGAGCCAGTTGTGTCGTCTACTCTTTTGTTTAGCCTTAAGCATTAGCGCATTTACTGCGGCTATCGCCCAAGATAAAGTTCAGTCGCCAGCGATTCCCGAGTCAATTCCGACAATTCATGTCGGTGGTTATCAATTTGCTCCCTATGTCCATCAACAACAAGACGGCCGTTACACAGGTCTCACACTCGATATCATTAATGCATTAAATCAAGTACAACAAGAAGTGGTCTTTAAATTTGCCGTCACCAGTATTGAGCACAGATATAAAGCCTATTCCTTAGGTCGCTTCGACATGATGCTCTTTGAGAATCCCGCTTGGGGATGGCAAAAAATAGCGACTCAGTTTATTCCGCTACATATGATAGATGGTGAAGTCTTTATTGCACTTAAAACTAAAGCTCATAACCAAAGCTATTTCAAAAACTTAACCAACAAGTCAATTGCGTTCATCAAAGGATATCACTACCAGTTTGCCCACTTTGAAACCGATGCGAACACGCTGGCAAAGCATTTTCGTCCCTTGTTCGTCAGTCACAATAACGCCTCTATCGAAAGCATTCTGCGTGGACGCGCCGACATAGCACCCGTGACTAACTCTTACTTACAGTATTATTTAAAGGTTCATCCAGACGAGAGGAAATTACTTTTAATATCAGATGAATGGGACCAAAAATACGCCAATGGTATTTTACTCAACCCCAGTTCACAGCTCGATAGCAAAAGGCTCTCACACTGGATTGAACTGCTCATCAATAATGGTAAACTCGCTGAACTCGCCGCCCAATACGGTATTCAATTAACCCCATAATTCGCTGTTTATTTTTTCAAACTCTTACGCTTCAATCGCGATGATTTATCAAGTTCTCATGAGCAATTTACGCGGCAGACAAGAGTGGCCCTAGCATAGCCAAAATACCAATGAGCAAGAAAATCAGCGCTTGCACTATGATCATCTGGCCACTATTTGGTGGACTCAGAGTGGCAATGTAAAACTGCCAAATCGCAAAGATCCCGTAGTTCATCCCGAGGAATAGCAACAGGCTAAAGGCATACATCCCAGGGATCACCTTTAGTGCACAGGCTAAAAGTGCAGCCGTTGAAACCACAAAAAATACCGATTGGCAGTGAAATAAGCACAGTAGCATTTGCTTGCTTTGCTGTGACACATTTGCCTTCAAGAGTGGCGCCAATAAAACCCGCTTACCATAGATTAAATGGTACCCACAGACTCCAGCACTCAAAACAGTCGCTGCCATTATTGTTAATACCATAGTGCTCCCATTTAGTACTCATATTTGATTATCTTTGAATATCGTAAACTGAACTAAGAATTTAAAACTGGGGAGAATTTAAAACCAAGGCTTAAATACTTGACCATGTAACTAGGACCCTAAAAACTGCGGTTGAGTTTCAGCCGAGCGAAAATAAGCAACATGGTTCTAAGCCCCTAAACCAAACGGAGCTAAAATCTATGGGAAAACCGACTCAATATGAATGACCCCATCAGCTCCTTAGTGCTTGTACTTTAAATCAAAAAAGGAGCCATCAGGCTCCTTCTCTTCACAATCCGTAAACGATGATCCTGACTAAAACCTACGATTACATAGTCGCCATAGTCCAATAATTTAAACGCTTTTGTGGATCGGCTAACAGGTTTTTACATTCTTCTTTATATTTACCCATTAACGCACCTAAGTTGCTTGACCCACCTAAGCTTTCGATTTGACGGGCTTTAGCATCGGCAACCGCTTGAGTGACCTCAGCTTCAGAGCTGTATTTCTTAGCTAAATTCTCAGACTCAATTTTAGAACTTTTTAAACGCTCACCCACGGCCTGCATTTGCGGTGCATTCATCGCGCCAATGGCTTCTGAGCTAATTTGATAGTAAGCGGCACATTCAATGGCTTCTTTACTAAACGCTTTTTCTGCTTCATCAGCCCAAACTGCAGTACTGGCACTTAAGACTAAACCACCTAATACTAACGTTTTTACCTGAGTTAACATGTTACTTTTCCTTTTAATCGCCATAAATAAACCTACTCAAGCCCTCGGTGGAGCTCAAGTTCGTAGATATAAAAATCTTGGTTACGCACAAACCCTAAACCTTCATACAAGCCCTGCGCGCGCTGGTTTTTTTGCTGTGTTTCTAACATCAAATAACTCATATTATGCGCTTTGGCATAACTGGCGGCCTGTAGCACTAACGCCCGCCCAATACCGACACATCGGGCATGTTGAGTCACATACACATCATTGAGGATCAACATAGGGGCCAAACGTAACGATGAAAAACTGGGATACATTTGAACAAAACCTAATCCAAGCCCTTGATTATCTTTGGCTATAAATATCACCGATGAGCCATCTGACACTCTTGAATGAATAAACTGCTCCGCAGCCGCGAGATCATCCCTACGCCCATAAAACTGTCGGTACTCATTGAATAACACTGCAACCTCATGGACATGAGTCACATCTACTCGAGTTATGATGCTTGCCATGGGCTTTTCCTATTTATCATTAGAGTGTTAGCGGTCGTTGTCGCAATCGAAATTGCAGACTGTTTTTCACCGTTGGCCACTCGGTATCAATAATGGAATACACCACGGTATCGCGGATCGTGCCGTCCTTAAGAATCTTATGATTTCGCAATACACCATCTTGCTTAGCGCCCAGTCTTGCAATAGCTTGTCTCGAAGCTTGGTTATGCCAATGAGTACGAAACTCAACGGCAATGGCGTCTAAGGTTTCAAAAGCAAAGGTCAATAACAGCAGTTTAGCTTCAGTATTAATCCCAGTGCGCTGGGCACGTTTAGCATACCAAGTGTATCCAATCTCAAGACGGCGATTATCAGACTCCCAGTTGCAAATTCGCGTGCATCCGACGATTTCCCCTGACACTCTATCCCGCACCGCAAAGGGAAAACTCTGGCCCTGCGCTTTTTCTTCGAGCGCTTTAGCCACATAGAGCTTCATCTCAGTTGGCTCAGGAACACTGGTAAACCATAAACGCCAAAGTTGACCATCTGTGACGGCGAGACTCAATGCCGCCACATGGGACAAAGATAAGGGCTCAAGTACAATATGCTCACCACTTAAACAACCTAAGTTATCTTCACAGCCCACAGTATCGCCTCCGTTAGATGATAGAAAAGTGTGTTGTAGCGCACGTTTTTATCTAGCCTAACATTAAACGAGAATAAAAAAACACCCTATTTTCAGCATGATTGGACAAATTCATTCCATTGTTGGCGGCTTAGATTACCTAAAGCTTAAGAGTGTAAAAAAATTTGAAAAAATGAGTAGAAGGTAGTTAAAACAGGTTGGAATAAATACTGCTGCGGAAGAACACGCCGTGATGGCCAATCAATATCCGAGAAATAGCCAATGACATTGCGCAGTCGCGATAAGTGATTGGTGATTGGTGATGACTATGACCAAAAGCGACAATCGAGAGCAAAAACACCTAAACCAGTGGGCAGCATTTAGGCGTTTGTTATCTGGTGAAGTTAAAAGCTAAAGTTAAAAGCCATGCACGCTGTTACTGACCCTAAACCAGCCCGCAATACTATTACGCTGGGCCAAGGTTTTGGTCACCTCATGGGGAAAACGCTCACTGAGGAAAATCACAAAATGGCCCATTTTAGGCGCGATGCGCTCAATCTCAATATCGGCTTCATCATAGATAATCAACTCACCACAATCTGCCGCTTTCCAGTCAGGATTTAAGAAAAACACTGTGGTTAAAATACGATTTTGGCTGCCTTTTAGCGCATCAACATGTTTTTTATAAAAGGCCCCAGGCTGATATACCGCATAGTGGCTTTCATAATCGAATAAGCCCATAAACAAGCGACGATTCAAGCCATTTTTGAGTTGTGTCATCAACTCAAGATACTGGGCATCAGGCTCATTTTGCTCTTCTAGCCACTGTATTCTGTCACGACGAATGTCTGGATTTAAGTGCTGTTCAGAACCTCGACCAATAGAGGCAGCTTTTAATTCATATATTTCAGTTGATTGAATTTTTTCCAATAGTACTTGGCTAATACAGAGAGGAACTAAGTCAGATAAAAAGATATAGCCTTTGTCTACCAAGGCATCAGCGATCACGTCCAGCATTGCTTCACTTAATTGCGAAACCATTATGCTACATCCAAAAAAGGGCTACGCTTTTGCTGTACTCAAGGGCTCAAGGAGGGATTAAGTGAGCCTGATTTTCGAGGGGCGTCGATAAGAGATATGATTGCCATATCTCAACGATAAATTTTGCGAAATTCTAGAATAAAGAAGACGGAATTACAATAAAATAAAAACCTATATAAACAACACGTTAACGTTAACCAAACAGTTCAACAGGCGCATCATGATCACTAAGCTGCAAACAACGCTCAAAGTGTAATCCAAGTTTGTTCAGCAAAGCTTTTGAAGCACTATTATGGCTGCTAACAATCGCGACAATACGCTCAATACCTAAACTTTTACCTAAGTCAAAAGCGGCTTTCGCGGCTTCGAATGCATAGCCCTTGCCCCAATATTGCGGCAAAAAAGCATAGCCTATATCTACATTGTCCAGTGTCGGCCGTTTGATTAAACCGCAGATGCCAACGGTGAATCCATTCTCGGCGAGCACTACAGCATAAAAACCAAAACCGCACTCGGCATAACTTTTCATCGGTCCATTGACGATATAATCCTTAGCCTGCACAAGTGTGCGTACTCCTCTATCCCCGATATTCTCTATAAAGCCTTGGCTATTGAGCAAGACTAACATAAAAGAAGCGTCGGCTGGGGTTAACTGCCGCAGGATGAGTCTAGGAGTACGCGCAACTTGCATAGAATTTCTCCACTAAAAAAGAGGGCGGATTTATAAATAACGGACGTACTGACTGCCGTCCTTTTGCGGTTTCTTAGGAGCAGTAACGGCTGGCGTACCCACATACAAAAAGCCGACGATTTGATCGTGTGGCTCAAGACCTAAAGCAACATTCACATTCGCATCAAAGGCAAAATCCCCTGTACGCCACACTGCACCTAAACCTAAGGCGAAGGCAGCCTGCTGCATCGCCATGGTCGCGCAACCCGCTGCAATAAGCTGTTCAAGTACGGGGACCTTGGAATGTTGCTGCGTTTTCGCCACGACAGTAATCACCATAGGCGCGCGCATTGGCATGCCCTTAGCTTTATTGACAAAATCCTCATCGGCGCCGCTCGCTTTCGCTGCCTCAACAAAGATATCAGCCAAAGTATCTAACCCTTTTCCTACGGCAATAATAAATTCCCATGGCGCTAGGGCGCCATGATCTGGCACACGAATGGCAGCATCTAAGATGATTTTTAATTGACTCGCATCTGGAGCAGGAGCAGTTAATCGTGGGGTTGATTGGCGAGTGAGTAAAAGTTCAATAGCGTCCAAGTTCTTATCCTAGTTCGATATAAATTGCGCTCAAGCATAGCAAATTGCTGACAAAGAGGCATAAAAAAATCCCACCGCTTGAGTGGGATTTAACTTGTTGAGTGCACTTAACATCGAGTGGGCTTCAAAATTAAATGCGCTTGAAAATCCGATGCAGTTAACAATTGGGCCCGCTTGAGAAAGACTTACTTAATCCCACAGCGCTTAGCGATGAAATAATCTAGGCTAGTGTAACGACCACCGCCTAAGGTAAAAAGCGCCAGCAACATAATAAAATAGGTGATCGCAAACTCAATACCATTATTAAGCACAGCAAAATCACCTGAACTGGTCAGCCAGTCATAGTTACCGTGCTCCTGCAATAACTCTTTGGCTTTTATCAGTTTATCCCCTGCTTCAAGCACTCTGTCGTTGGCTAGCCAAGAACTACCATCTGCAATCGCTAACCAGCCATTTGGCCAATGCACAGTCAATGCGGCGACCAACATAGTGACCATTAAAGGGATTGAAATCAGTCGCGTCGCGAGCCCAAGCAGTAACAAGATAGCGCCAAAGAACTCAGTTCCCGCCGCCAGTCCTGCCATTAACGCCGGCATTGGCAGACCTAAGCCCCAATCGGGATTGGCAAACCAAGCAACCGTATCTTCAAAGTGAGCGAGCTTGTTATAGCCTGCTTGCATCAACACAGGTGCAAGGTAAATCCTAAGGGCTAATGGCGCTAAGCCTTCGAAATAGCGGCTCATATTGAGTAGTTTCTGATAAAGGGATACGAGTGGCATAAGGTCTCAATTTAGTAGTTAGTAGGCTGATTTATTGGCTTGCAGGAATAGACCCTAGCAAGGCAATAAATCTTTCATGGCCTAGGCTTCTTTTTCAATCGCTTCTTGATTCAGTTCCTTGAGATCTTGAATGAGTCCACCTAACTTTTTATAAAAATGCTTAGACTGCTGCTCCGATAAGCTCGCATTCATCGCCAACAGCAAAGTCCCAAATGCCTCAGTATTTTTACGTAAAAACACTTTATGTTGCTCTGACTTAAGCTCATCGGGCTGCGTCATCAGCAAGGTTAAACGCTCGGTTAATAATGTTTTATCGGCGCGCTGACCCAGTGCAACCTCAAACTGGCGTAACCATTCGTGTCTGTACTCAAGCCACATATCTAAGGTGGATAAACGCTGTTGATTATATTGGTGAATAAGCACTTTTTGCTCCGCAGTTACACTTCCAAGCCAATCATCAAATTGGGTTTGAAGGTTTTCATCGGCATCTTTTTGTAACTGTTCAGGGGTTTTACCCGCAAATTCTTTAACGAGCTCCTGCTCTTCCTCCCGTAATTTTGTGAGGATCTGCTTCACCTGTTCATCGGACAAAGACATTATGATAGGTAGAAGCTCGGGCAAGGCGAACTCAAACAATCGAAACCAGTGCCGCTTAGCAATATTCACATGATCTGCCCATAGCACTGGCGTTAACGTATTGGTTTTTATGAGGCCTTCGACTTCGGTCAATTGCACCACATAATGAGCTAACTCTTTGGATTGGTGCCAAATGACAAATTTTTCAATGAGGGCATCGAATGCCTTTTGCTGAGATTTATCTAAGGTAACATAATCCTCTTGCTCCCAGCCGATGGCCCAGTCGAGGAAATGGTAACTGAATTTAGTAGAGCAGGCGCTTAAGCCTAAGAGACACACAAGTAGCATCACGCCTTTTTTCATACTGAATAATCCATCCTAGAATTGTTGCTAATAAGACGCTTGAGACCATATAAAGTTGCTTTTTATATCAAATAAGTTTGTCTAATAAAGGTTTTCAGTATGTTCTACCCGCATGTCTCACCAATCGCGCGGTCAATGCCATAAGGGAATGAACCATTATCATCAGATGGAAACTAAGCACACGCAATAATGACTATTTGGGGGTGATCAGCGGCCAGAAGCAATCAAAACAAGCAAGGTAGTCGGCGCTACGACTGGGTTCTGTTTGCGCTGCCATCAATAATGCCCAGTAGCAAGCAAATACCCAATACATGTCAATAGCGGCAGGCACTGCCGTTACGGCTTGTGCAGTAACATAAGGATGTCCACTCAGATACTGTTTCACCAACACACTTTGCTGATAGGGCGTTAACGCATGGGTCGCTAACACTACAGCCAACTCACACAGTGGATGCGACGCCGTCGCATACTCAAAATCGATACAACACAAGCGGTTATTTTTAAGTAACAAATTATGGGGATTAAGATCGCGATGGCAAAACTGCGGCTTGATTATGCAGGCTGCTAACTCATCACACCAATGTTTGATGTCGATTTGAATTGCAAGCAGCTTAGCCACCCGCTCATTCCAATCGTGAGTATTGCTATAACCAATATCACTACCCTGCTTCAATGGCACAGCTCGCCTTAATACTGGCTCACTAAATGTTGCAGAAGCCTGATAGGCAAGCATTTGCTGGTGATATTCCTGCCACTGCTCAGTGATACTAATAGCATAAGGCCCTGTAGGCAGATTGCGTAATTGCAGCAATAACGCCAATAGCAAACAATGGACTTGGTTAGGATGCGTTTCTTGTTCTGCTGTCGGATACTGTAAATAATTAAACGTCGATTGCCCCAACACAAAATCAGCAGCACTCGTTTGGCGCTCTAACGCTGGCCAGTGGATTAAGCCTTCGTTTTCAATATCGTCACTTTCAATATAATCACTTTCAATAAAATCACTGAGGTAATAACGCTCATCTTCGCTCACCCACAACAGTTCAGGAGCAAGTTTAGCTTGAGCCAATTGCTGCCAGTAAAAACGCTCCTGCTGGCGGTTGCAAAAACTGTCCGCCGCATCCGCATTCACCCGCAGCACATAACACCCTGTTGGCGTAGTGATCTTATAATTATGATTACTCAAGCCGCCCGCAAGCTCATGAATACTTAACACGTTAACTAGCCCAGCACTTTTGAGTATGGGGTAAAGTGCTTTGAATGGCTCGCCCACTGAGCGCTGCATCGAGGCGTTTATATCGAGCATTAACTGAGTAACTTCAAGGTATTAGCTTCACGGGCGTCGGCTAACGCGGTTCGCCACAGGAAATACCCCACGACCGCCAGACCCACATAAAGCACGAATAACAAGGATGTCAGCATCAAGCCTTTGCTGAGATAAAGGTAAATCGACACTATGTCGATAACTACCCAATAAAGCCAATTCTCAAGTACCTTTTTTGCCACTAAATAAGTCGTCATCACGGCGAAACAGGTTGTCGCCGCATCTAGATACGGGAATGCGGCTTGGGTATACGTCGCCATACCGTGACCAACCAAAAGCGAAATCACGCCCGTCGCTGCGATCAACTTTAAATGGGTTTTCAATGGCCAAGTGGTCACTTTTACGCCTTGATGCTTATCACCACCTTGGGTCCAGAGCCAATATCCATAGAGCGCCATAGCCATGTAATAGACGTTAAGCACAGACTCCATCAGTAGCGACACCTTCCAAAACAACACACTGTAAATGGCGGTACTGGCAAAGGCCGCCGCCCAGCACCACACACTGGCCTTCATCGCCAGCAGTAAATATGCCATCGCCAACAATACCGCGAGGGCTTCCCATACGGTCATCACATGGACTTCACCAAAGGCCGTATTAACGCTCTCGACCAAGGTTAACCATAAATCTGTCATAGTGTTGTTCTCATTGCCTATTTGTCGCTTACATGGCGGTCAATCATTATTCGCTGTGGGCTAAATTCAGCTCACCACCGATAAACTTACACACAAATACCGCCTTGCCCCACTTCTCATGGGCCGCTTGCATCTCGGTCGCTAGCATAGTCATCACATCTAAATAATCGCCGCACACTTGAGTTGCCATCGCATTAGTCACGCGCTCGATATTGGGATAGCTATCCACGCGGCCAATAAACCACTTGATAGGATCGAGGTAATTTTCATTAAAGGGATACATGCTAATTTCTGCGGTCAGTTTCATTTTAATTCCTTGATATTCTGAAGTAAGGCTGTAGCCCAAATACTGGGCTACAGTTCAGTTAACACTTAAATGATTATGCTCATTTTAAAATGAGCTATTACATAAACTTAACGTTAAAGGTTACGCCAATCTGACGCGGATCGCCGTAACGAATATATTGCTTTTCCGCCCAACCGTTATCTGGCTCATTGCCAAAATAGAAGCCACGCACACCGTATTCTTCATTAAACAGATTGCGTCCCCATAAATATGCCGACCAGGCGCTCGCCTCATAACCCACGCGGGCATTGACGATAGTGTAGGGTTCAGAGCGGGATTCATTGCTGTCTGAATAATAGAATTCACTCTTACCGCTAAGATTCAGGTTCGCAAACCAACCCGAATTAGCACGATAAGTCCCGCCAAGGCTGTAGGTAAGATGTGGAGAATGGGCTAGATCGCGGCCAGTTAAATCCACCTCAGTGCCATATTTGTCCTGATACTGGTAGTCACCGTAGGCCGTTTCTAACCAACCTAAGCTTGAGTAAACTTGCAGATTATCCGTGGCATACCAGGTTGCATCTAACTCAGCGCCATAGTTATTCGAACTGCCTGCATTTTCAGTGAACAAGATAAAACGCTGTGGTTTATCGGGATCTTGCTGTGATGCAGCCACCTGTTGATCTTGTCTGTCCATATAGAACAGCGCCAAATTAGTATCGATAAGTCCCGCTAACCAATGGGATTTAAGGCCGATTTCATAGTTATAGAGCGTCTCAGTACTAAACTCTTTTTTATCGTTCAATTCGACGGGCAAAGTCATGTTGAAACCGCCCGCCTTGTAGCCGCGTGCGACTCGGACATAAGCATTGTGTGAGTCGTTCAGCACTTTACTCACAGCAATATGACCACCCCACATGGTTTCGCTCGGGTCGAAATTATCGTTATTCGTATCAGAGTAATGGCTGTTGCGGCGCTCTAAACGTAGCCCCACAGATAAAGCATAATTTGAGCCAAAATCCGTATCAAGCTGGCCAAACAGTGCATAGTTTGTCGCCTCATACTCTGAGTCTAAGACTTCATCTAGCGAAGTATTGTACTCAGAATACAATTGGTTATCTTCTTTCAGATTCATGGCATACACACCAAGCAACCAATCAGTACTCTCTGCAAAAATACGGCCCTGCTCGGTAGAACTTAGGCGAAACTCTTGCGACGCGGTTTTACGCTGACCCGTTTTATCCCAAAAATAATCGTATTGACACGGCGCCAGATTGCCATTGTCATCATTGCATTGCTTAGAGGCCCAATATTCTGAGTTAGCCCAATCGCCATCGTAACTGTAATGGTGATCGGTATTCGCAAAAGAGGTTAACGAAGTTAATTCGAAGTTTTCTGCGCCAAAATAGGTCGCTTTAAAACCCGCGCCTGTGGTACGTTGGCTATCAACACCCGGTTGATCCGATGTTGTCTGGGTTGGTGAATTGGTTAAACTCCACACATCATAGCCATTATCAAAATCGGCATGCAGCACAGTTAAATCAAACTGCAAATCATCTGTCGCATACCAGCGCAGCTTAGCGCGGCCGCTGAATTCATCGCGACCATTGGTATCATCACGGTCTAAATACAGGTTATCGTGGTAACCATTTTGCTGGTGCTGCTGCATTGACACACGATAAAACAGCTTGCCAGAATCCGTTAATGGGCCCGAGCTAAACCCGCTAAAAGTGCGTAAATCATCATCGCCTAACGACACTTCGCCGCCATGCTCAAACACATCAGTTGGATCGTTACTCTTCAGATAAATCAATCCCGCTAAGGCATTCGCGCCGTAACGCGTCCCCTGCGGTCCACGAAGCACTTCGACCTGCTGTAAATCGTACATGCTCGACACCATACCAATACCGGATAAATCGATATCATCTATGATGTAACCCACGGAAGAATTAGGTGCGCCTTGGTATTGTTCCTGCTCCCCTACACCGCGAATTTGAAAATATTTCGGCCGCGAGCTTCCACCTGACCAGTTAAAATTGGCGATAGAATTAAGCAGATCTTCAAAGTGTTGCGCACTTTCATCTTGAATTTTTTGACTGTCGATAACGGTAATGCTGGAGGGCATTTTTTCTAAGCTTGAACTGCGAAAATCCGCCGTCACCACCATGACTTCCATCTCAGTGCTGGGATCGGGTTTATCGATAGCGTCGGTTTGTGCAAATGCAGCAGTGCTCAGCGCTGCGGCGATGGCTAACGCCAGCGGCGCTCGGGCTAAAAATAAGCTTGGCGATACGGTTGAAAATGGAGATTGATGGTTTGACGTTTTACGGTTTGACATAGGACCTCAAATATAATGTTTGAGATCCGGCAACGAATAAGCGATTCAGAAGTGTGCTGTTGATTGGCCCATTCCTACGCCGGTATTAGCCGGATCAGGTTCTAAGGGTTCGTCAGATGACATCTCAGTTTGCAGCCGTTAACGTTAAAATCAGAGTAACATTAATGCACAACAAACACCCCTTGGCGGGGCCTAGTATACATGACGGAAATAAAAAGTGGGCACTCTTATCTCTGCGATTCAATTAAATGTCGCGAAAACCACTGCCCTTCAGTTCGTATGATGAAAATATCTTTAGTAGTAGCCTAAATCCTTTCGTCCATTTGACCGCCTATCATGATAATGCTATAGAAGGTCGCAATTTCGAACACAGTAAGAGGACAATAGTCGATGCAGCTAAAACCTTTATCGAAAGGACGTTATAGCCAGCGATGGGAGCAAGACTATCCACTTATTGAAGCGGTTGTACTTAGCTGTATCAGCGAAATAAAAATGCTCAAAAAAGGCGCTCACCTCATGACGCAGGGGGAAGCGATGGCATCACTTGTATTGGTGAAGCAAGGTCGAGTATCACTCGGTCATACCGCGAGAAATGGTCGGTGTTTTCAATTAGGTACTATTGATTGTGATTCACAACTGTTTGGCGAAATGGAGTTCTTCACCCAGTACCACTGTCAACTAGACATTATTGCCAGTGAACCCTTAGAAATCATGTTGATTAGCGCTGAAAAACTGCAACATTGCCTCGGTCAACACCCTCAACTCGCGCTATTTTTCGCTAGTGCAATTGCGATTGACTACCAAGACACAGTGGATATTTTTACTCGGCGACTGCTCTATCCCATCAGTTATAACGTGGCATTTGATATTTATCATGAATACTTAAATGACTTGCCTGTAGATGGCTTTAGTAAACGCTATTTAGAGGCTGAACGATTTGGCACTACCGACCGAGTCTACCGTCGGGCGCTACAAAATCTTGAGGAACGAGGCTTAATTGAGCGGAAAAAAGATGGCATTCGGATTTGTGATCTCAACGCACTCAAGAAATTTGTTGAAGCAGGCATATAACCGCTTTCAACATAACCCACACTCGACTTAATTTAACAACCGAGTGTGGGATGGATGCACAGGTAAATTAACTTACCGATGGCGAGTGTTGTTCTATAGCTGGTTTCATCCGACTTGAAACGATCAATAGCATAAATATCGCTGCGTAAAGCAGAGGAATCACATACATCACTGTTTGTAATCCGATAATACGTTCAAAGAAAGAACTGATGGCTGGGCTAAACATCGCCCCTGCACTTCCGCTAATAAGAATATATGACACATTTTTGCTGCTGGCTTTTTTTACAAAAGACACGCCATAAGCAATAAATGCATTATAAAGAGCAGCACACACAAAACCATAACCATAGGTTAAATAAGCTATCCAATTAAGATTATTGGTACTGACAATGGCAGCGGTGATCACCATAGCTAAAGCAATAATACCAACTAAGAAATGGTGAATTTTTACACGCGTCACAATCACAGTCGAAATTAATGCACCAATTAGCGCAGCGGACCAATACTGGGTAATAATATTACCGGCATCTTCAAACGGAATATCAAATTTTTGTTTTACAAATAAAGGTGCCCAAGTTAAAAAAGTATATAAAGCCAGCATTCCTAAAAATAAACCAATACCTCCACTAATAATGCCGAGATTCCATTCAGACTGTTGTTTCTCTTGTGTTGTAGAAGATTGCTCACAAATAGAGAAATGAGTGAACAAGGTAATAATGACTGTACCGAACGCCACTAAACCTACGGCTAAATAGCTATAACTCCATGATAATGAACTTGTTAATGCATAAGTCGTTATTAATGGAAAAATAACGCCTGCAATATTAAACGTTGCATCTTGCACCACTAACATTGTGCTTTGTAATTTCTCTTGCCACACAGACACCACAATCGTACCAGTAATACATAGACCGATACCGCCACAAAAACCAATTAAGGTCATTGCTACCATCACAGCTTGTAGAGAACTGGTTAGATGTAAAGCCAGAGCAGAAAGAGCAACCAGACTGTAACTTATCAAGGTCATTCTTTTGATACCCATTTTTTCAATAAAGAAAAATGCTGCAATCGTTCCCGCGAGTGCACCGCCATTAAGCAATGAAAAAATTGATGCAACTTCGTTAACATTAGCGGCAAATTTCTCAGCTATGGGTTCAATCAACATCCCAAATTGGGTCGCAAAGCCCGCCATAATAAAATTGGCGAGAAAACTGATGGCTGTTAAAGTAATTTTATTATTCATTATGTCATTCCATAAGTGAAATGCTAAGGGTTCAAAGGATGGCTTTAAACCTAATTGAGGGCGGTTTCTAACGCGAGCTCGATCATATTATTAAAAGAGAGTTGGCGTTCTTCGGCCGTAGTTTCTTCACCGGTTAAACAATGATCCGATACCGTTAAAATGGCTAATGATTCGATACCTTGTTGGTGTGACAATCCATAAAGCCCCGCCACTTCCATATCAATACCTAATACCCCAAAACGTTCAAGTGCGGGGATCATATCTTCATCGGGATCGTAATAAAGATCACCACTAAAGATATTGCCAACTTTTACACTAATGCCTTTCTCATTCGCTGTTGTATAGGCTTTATGCAATAAAGAAAAGGTCGCAGAAGTTGCCATTTGGTAGCCACTACTACGCTTAGCGTTAGTAGGTGAATCCGTGCCTGCGGCTTGGGCTAAAATGACATCTCGCATTTGTACATGTTTTTGTGTTGCACCTAAACTGCCAATACGAATAATGCGTTTCACGCCAAAATAATTAATCAGCTCATGGCCATAGAGCACCATAGATGAAATACCCATACCATGACCCATAACGGAAATGCGCTGTCCTTGGTAAAAGCCCGTGTAACCAAGCATATTGCGAACATTCGTGACTTCTACGGCATCGGTAAGATAGGTTTCAGCGATATATTTAGCACGGAGTGGATCACCCGGCATAATAACAGTTTCAGCAAAATCAGTAGGTTGAGCATTAATATGAGCAGTCATCTTTCTATCCTCATGTGGTAATATGCTGATAGTAGTGCTCAATCACTGAATGTATTTAGGACTAAAGTCCGGATTTCACCTTGCCGTAAACCTTTTTGCTTAAAAATGGGTAATTTATCGCAACTTTCAATGTCAAAAAGACGAAAGCTAATAACATTTGAGTGACCTTAAGGTCATTGAAAGTTGATGTAAAACGAATAAAAAGGCTTACTCCTTAAAAGAAGTAAGCCATTTTAGAACGGGTTTAATATCAAAAAATCAATTAAACACGGAATAAACTAAACAGAAGCAAACTCAAGCTTAGTTTGAAAAGGTTTCACGCACGTATACATCAAATTTAACCACTTGGGCATTAGGTGCAACAGCGCCGACTTGCAATTGCTGTTTACCGTGTAATTTCACCGATTTCCAGCTGGTCGCTTCATCTTCGATAGTAAAGCCGCTGGCATCGTACCAAGTGAATTTATATTGCACACGCATATCGGACGAGGATTTACTAACAATCAACGCTGTACCCTGCACTAAATCACCGACTCGGCGTGCATCCACACTCTGTACCGCAATATCTCGAGCAAAGCTGGAATTATCGACGCGGGTTTCACCCAGTGAACTCACTGAAATCCCTGCGGTATGTGAGGCACAAGCACCTAAGGTAAGCGCTGCGGCCAGTAATAACCCTGTATAAACTTGTTTCATATATTTCTCCTAGTCACGCCACAAAATACGCAGCTAGCGCATCATTTCCCATTAAACGACAAACTAATCGAACAGTGCTGAACTCATGCTTAATAACATAGGCTAAATAAAGCATTCTCAATCTAAAATAGTGAATCAGTCATGCTTCATCAATCTAAACTTAATCAGATTAATCAATCAAAAAATGTGCCCGTGCCGTAGCAATAAGCTGCTTACGATTGGTTTGCCAACAATCAATATTCACGTTGGCGACTCGTCGACCCTGACGGGTAATACGACACTCAGCAAAACTATCCTTGTGCAGACCTGCACGTAAATAGTCGATTGAAAAATCAACGACTTTAGGCACCTTTGCCGTTTGCATAAATACCATTAACTGCACTATCGCTGACATTTCCATAAAGCCCGCAATCACGCCGCCATGAATAGCGGGCAACACAGGATTACCGATATTGTCGTCTTTAGCGGGCAATTTAAAAATCAGTTCATCACCAAAACGCTCCACCTTCATGCCAATAAATTTGGCATAGGGAACGTGCTCAAGTAAATGGCCAAAATCATTAAGTTCAGTGGCGCGTTTAACTATCCCTTGCACATCAATAGGCGCTTTAACCTGTGCGTTTTGAGTTGTACTGGCTGCATCTAGTATCGAATTATTTGCGCTCATCACTCTCTCCTATCGCAGGCACGGCTTCACCCATTAACGCTTGCCTAAAGGCATCACCGACCATTTCAGGACTTATCCGCATAAAAGAGCCGACGGCATGGGCGATGGGATCGTCAATACTGTCTTGATAAGCAATTGCACGGGTAAAGGCAATATTAGAAGACAACTTGTAGCATTCCGCAAATCCAAACACTGGCTTATGGGGCTTAGCGGGCTTCATGTAGTCCACCCGTAAATCGAGCGTAGGTGATATTTCTAATAATTTGAATTTATGGAAAATTGCGCTCACGACTGCACTGCCACACGCGGTATCCATTAAAGTAGTGATCACCCCACCATGGATAACACCGGTATCGGGATACCCAATTAATTCAGTGCTGTAGGGCAACTCAATCAACACATGGTGCTCACTCGCCTCCAATACGGTTAAACCGAGACGGCGACACTGAGCTAGTTGATCCACAAACCGCTGCGCCATTTGGGTCAGCGGGAAAAAATCCGAATTGACCTTCATTTGTCTTGGCTCAACATGGGCCCCAGAGGCTCCCCGCCCACAAGGTGGAAATGAATGTGATAGACTTCTTGTCCACCGTGTTGATTGCAGTTCATGATCAGTCGGTAGCCATCTTTAGCGATACCCGCTTCCGCCGCCAATTTAGCCGCAACCGTCATCATACGGCCAAGTACCGGCTCATCAGAGGCTTTCATGTCGTTCGCCGTTGGGATCAAATTATTCGGCACAATCAAAATATGCGTTGGCGCCTTAGGGGAAATGTCTCTAAAGGCAGTCACAAGTTCATCTTGATACAGAATATCCGCGGGAATTTCGCGACGAATAATTTTGCTGAAAATAGTTTCTTCGGCCATGGGGCGTCCTCCTTGGGTTAGTTGGCATAGTATACTAGCAATTCAATACTTTGTGTCTGCAGATATTTTGCTTTTCATTTGCCAGTTGCAGGCATTTTTGGCAGCATGGCCACCATTAAAACACTCAGGTTTTGCAGGATAAATATGATCCATTACCAGATAATCCCCGTCGATCCGAAAGCCCATTTATTCGCTGTCACTATGACATTATCACAACCCAAGCCAGTGCAGGTCTTTAGCCTACCCGCTTGGCTGCCAGGCAGTTACATGGTGCGCGACTTTGCCAAAAATATCATTGAACTCAAGGCACAAGATGCACAAGGCCAAACACTTAAGCTCACCCAACTAGATAAGCAAACTTGGTCGGTTGACAATAATAGCAGCGAAATTATTCTGACTTATCAAGTGTATGCTTGGGATCTGTCGGTGCGCACCGCGCATTTGGACATGACCCACGGCTTCTTTAACGGCAGTAGCGTGTTTTTATCTGCCCATGGTTTTGAAGACACTTTACATACCGTCTCTATAGAGCCACCAACAGAGCCAACATTAAGTGACTGGCACCTTGCTACCAGCATGACTCGCACCAGTGGTGACGATTTTGCCTTCGGCCAATTTTCAGCTAAAAGCTATGACGAGCTCATCGATCATCCGGTGGAAATGGGCTTATTCACCTTAGGGAGTTTTGATGCCTGTGGCGTGCGGCATGATATCGTACTCAATGGTCGCCACCGTGCTTGTATGCCAAGGCTCTGCCAAGATTTAAAGGCCATTTGTGAGTATCAGATTAACTTCTTTGGTACACCTGCACCGTTTAAGCGTTATTTGTTTATGACCACAATATTAGACAATGGCTTTGGCGGTTTAGAGCACAGAGCTTCTACTGCATTAATGTGTTCACGCAAAGACTTACCGCTGTCGCTAGATATGCCAATCAATAATGACTATCGCACTTATTTATCCCTGTGCAGCCACGAGTATTTCCACAGCTGGAACGTTAAGCGCATTAAGCCTGAATGCTTTTTACCCTATAAACTTGATGCAGAAACCTATACGCCACAATTATGGGCCTATGAAGGCATCACCTCCTATTACGATGACTTTCTTACCTATCGTGCAGGTCTGGTAGATGAACAAAGCTATTTAGATATGCTGAGTGAAACCTTCACCCGTGTCTATCGCAGCCAGGGACGCTTTAAACAAAGTGTTAAGGACTCAAGCTTTAATGCTTGGACTAAGTTCTACAAGCAGGATGAAAACGCACAAAATGCCATCATCAGTTATTACACTAAAGGGGCTCTGTTTGCGCTGTATTTAGATTTAACCCTGCGCAGCGAAACCCTGGGCAAATACAATCTCGACCATGTTATGCAGATTTTATGGCAGGAATATGCTCTGCAAGATAAAGGCACCACAGATACTTGCCATCAAGCCATCGTTGAACGACTACTTGGTCGTGATTGCCAAGATCTGTTTGCCTACTTAGATAGCACTGACGATATTCCGTTAGCGGCTTTACTCGCCGAATTTGGGGTCGACTTGAGTCTTCGAGCCAGTCAAGGTGCGCAGGATGTGGGCGGCGGGCAAACGAAAGGTTATGAGATTGCATTCGGCGCGAAAACCCAAGCAGCACCTATAGGATTAAAAATCGTGACTGTCATCCAAGGCAGCCCTGCACACCTTGCAGGGTTAAGTGCAGGTGATGTGTTAATTGCCGCGGATAACCTACAAGTCACAGGACAATTTGAGGCGCAGCAACAGCAATATCCGCTGGGTGAATCCTTGAATCTACATTGGTTTAGACGGGATGAATTGATGACGGGTGAGTTAACTATTGCTGCCGCGCCTAAGGATACTGTCGCCCTATCCATTCGTGACAAAAGCAAAATAGCGGCTTGGCTTGGACGTTAATAGACTTTCGGCTTAAGAACACTTTTGAGAAATAATAAAAGGGGCTTTAGCCCCTTTTATCTGAGATAAGACTTAACTTAAACGTATATCCGTTTGTATATCAATACTGATATCGACTTAAACCACCACATCGTGCAAATAGGTTTGTGCCCACGCAATCGCTTGACCACGGCTAGACACTCCAATTTTACGGAATACTCGGTACAAATGGGTTTTTATCGTGCTTTCACTGACAAACAACTGATTGGCGATATCTAAATTAGTACTTCCCGTCAACAATGCTTGTAATACTTCACGCTCACGGATAGTTAACGGTTCAGTGTCTTCGAACAACCCAAAATCATCATTTACCCCATTAATGAGCTGTATTGGGATGACCCTATGACCTCGTAAAATATTCGAGAGTCCCAGGCTTATTTCAGTTAAACCTGCATCGAGATAAAACACCCCTGCAGTTGTGGCAGCTTGCATTAAGAAACGTGCATCCACTTGTTTAGGGAACTGCAAATAGACAACTCGTACACTCGGTTGCTCACGGGCAAGTAAACGCTGAAATTGGTGGGCTTTTTGAAGATCAACAGTCGCTAAATCGATCACGACCATGGAGGCATTATTATCTTTGATTTTCTCACACATCTCATCTGGGCTGACTTGGGTCAACTTAACGAGAAACTCCTGCGGCCAACGTCCTGCGAGCAATTCCATCAATACTTGCGATCGTGACACTACAATCCAATGTAATATTTTGAACATCCTGCTCACTCCCTGTCTGGTTAACGATTATTCACTTTAAGGATCTAAGATCCTCCAAATACGACTTCAACATCCGTTCAATAGACTTCCAAGTCTACCGTGATCACGATATTAGCATTAGATAAAACAGATTAAAAAGACTTACGTAAAAAATATTTACCGTACGCAAATCAAAAACTTCTAACACTTTCGTTGACTACACTATCAATCAGAAGTCTTAATTGAAACTGAAAAAAGTTACTGAAATTTTAGGATAAAAGCGTAAGATCATACCAACACAAAAAATAAGGAAATTCCATGTCCAGCAGTAAGCCCACCGCTTTTGAAATAAAATCCTATCCTGTGTGGGACAAACCGACGCGATTATTTCATTGGATTAATGTCATTCTTGTACTCGCACTCATCTTAGTCGGTGGCATCATGATGTATCGCACTGAGCTAGGCATATCTGAGTTAACAGGTAAAATTGGCTTGAAAACTTTACACGTGTGCATAGGATATGCGTTTGCAATAAACCTCATCGTCCGCCTTGTGTGGGGTTTTATCGGTAACAAATATGCGCGTTTCAGCCACATGTTTCCCAATGCTAATAGCAAAAGCGAATTAATAGCTTATAAAACTGAATTAGCCGCGGGGAAAAATCCGCAGTATTTAGGTCATAACCCTAAAGGTAAATTTGCCGTGCTGACCATCATGTTGCTATTAGTGACCATAATGATCACTGGACTTTTACGTGCAGGTACAGATATTTATTATCCACCGCTAGGTAGTGCTGTACAAAGCTATCTTGCCGATACCGATGTCGAACCAACAAGCTTAAAACCCTATGATGCAACGGGTGTGAACGCAAAAAAAGCGGATGCACTTAAACCAATGAAAGGATTGGCAGGTCAAGTGCACGTCTATGCGGTTTATCTATTGTTACTGCTGATGTTATTACATGTATTCGCAGTGATTTATACTGAAGTAAAACGTCAACCAGGGATTATTTCAGCCATGTTTTCGGGTAAAAAAATCATCCTAGGCCAACCCAAAGATGAGTAATGAGTGACTTTAGTCATAAAAATAACGCCAGCTATTCGCTGGCGTTATTTATTTAGACATGAAGGTATATACCAACTTTTCTAAACGTATTTTTGAGATTATTTTTTCAGAACAGTTGCTGGGGTACGACCATCATCATGGCAACTTTCACAGGTAGGTTTTTGGCCGACATTCATATCATGTACCGCATGACAATCTGCACAGACTAAATTACCGTCATGTGGCTTATGCACAGCGTCCATTTCAGCATAGGTACCATGACAACTTTGGCACTGTGCAAATTCAAAGGCACCATCCGCAGAAGGTGTACCATCTTTATGACAGCTTTCGCATCCACCTGACTCAGCATGGAAATCAGACAATTTTTGATCTGCAGCAAATGCGGTTGGCGACAGCGCTAACGCTGCAAGACTTGCCCCGAAAAGCGCACTTAATAGTTTTTTGCTCACAATAGTATCCTCCAATGGCGATTGTCAGTGGAAATTCTTGTCAGGGTGACTTCCATCTCTCAACCAAAATAAATAGCACGACTCGATATAACTTAGCTAAGGATGAACGAATAAGCAAACCCAAACTAAGCGACACAACTTTATCAACATACTCAAGGGTAAAATGTGCGCTGCATCATGTAACCACATGCTTATATAAGAGTTTTACATCTACCTAACCTAGAGGCTACATAATGTAAATCCCTAAACTGGCAAGCGACAGAATAAATCCCCCTTAATCTAAAACTAAAAGCTCGATTCATGATGATACTTAAGACAAAGTGATAATAAAAAGGAATGACAATAAGTGAATGGGTACAGAGTACTAGACGAGGATGCTTTAAATAGTGAAGGCACAACATTCAACCAAAACGCCTCTGGCACTTAATTCAAATGCCAGAAGGAATTAGCGATAACGGTTAACTCGCCCACTATAACCAATGATACAAATAGCTATTAGACAGGTAGGCATCAACTCGCATCAAGTTTATTGTCAGCCTCAAGCTCTGTTTTAGGCCAAGCGTTAATCACGGCTTTGACTAACGATGCTAATGGAATGGCAAAGAATACTCCCCATACACCCCATAAACCGCCAAAGACTAAAACGGCCGCTATGATGATCACCGGATGCAAATCCACCGCATCGGAGAATAAAATAGGCACGAGTAAATTACCGTCGAGCGCCTGAATAATACCGTAACCCAACATTAAATAGCCAAATTCAGAACTAAAACCCCACTGAAAAAATGCCACTAGGGTGATAGGTAATGTAACTAAGGTTGCACCGACATAAGGGATCAATACCGATAACCCAGTTAACACACCGAGCAAAGCCGAATATCGCAGTCCCATCAAGGCAAACAAAATATAAGTTGCGACACCAACGACCACGATTTCGATCACTTTGCCACGAATGTAGTTAAAAATCTGTTGGTGCATTTCAAACCACACTTTACGCGCTAGCTGGCGATTTGCGGGAAAAAATCGCTTACTGCCGCGAATCAGTTGATCTTTATCTTTTAAAAAGAAAAACACCAGTAAGGGCACTAAAATCGCGTACACCATCAAGACGAGTAAAGAAGCTGAATAACCGATTAATTGCTTAGCAATATCCAACACATGTTGAGTATCGAGCAATTTTTTAAGCTCACCAACCATCAGATCTAACTGCTCTGGATTGATAAATCGTGGATATTGATTGATCAGCGTTTGTATTGTCAGCAGGCCTTTATCTATCATGCTAGGCAAGTCGGCAATTAAGCTAACACCTTGACGCCACACACTCGGAATTAAGCCAAATGTCAGTAAAACCACTATTCCCAAAAACAACACAATAACCAAGGACGCACCAGCGGTGCGATTAATCCCCAATTTAAGCATTTGCGCCACAGGCCATTCCAATAGAAATGCCAACACAAGAGCGACCAACAGCGGAGCAAGTAAACCTGCCGCAAAATAAATCACTAGCGCGAGCCCGACAAGAATAGCCATTAAGGTCACAGCTTGTGGATCACTAAAGCGCTCTTGATACCAACGAGAAAAAACAGTAAACATGGATCATTCCAATAGTGATGGTTGGCGAGGCTTCCCAAACGCTCAGGAAAGTTTATTTATCATGATGTTATTCGAGACTTTACTCAGTTAGACTTTCGCTTCTACACATCAGCTAAATCAAAAAAATACTGACAAGAGTAAACAACCTAGCCTGAGCGGCACTCTGGCTCAGAATGAGGCGCTTGATGCTAGTCTAAGAGGATTTAAACATAAAAATCCTCAATTTATCCCTGAGATAGATCAACTTTGGTGACCATCAAGGCTAACAGACTTGCATCATTACGCAACTCTTGCACGACATGCCCTTGTTTTTTTAAATATTGGGGAACATCTCGCCGCGAACCAGAGTCTGAGAGTAAGATATGCAACTGCTCACCATCTCGCATTGGCTTCAATGCAAGCTTCACTTTCACTAAGGGTACTGGACAACGAAAGAGCGTTAAATCAATAAAAATCATAATGAACTTGCTATAGACGAACTTGGGCCATTATCCTAAGTTGCACCTCAAACTACAAGCTAAGTGCAGTATCTGCCTTTAGTTGAGATAATTAGAAATAAAAGGATCCGCTTGCGTAACTTGACTTTTTTGACTCGATTAAAACCTTTTGTTGCAGGCGCACTCTCCTTGATGCTGCTAACATTCGCCGCCAAAAGCTTTGCCAACAATGACTTACCGGATTTAGGTACGGCCGCAGTTAACACCTTCAGCCTTGAAAAAGAAATGGTTTACGGTGATGCTTATATGCGCATCATTCGCTCATCGGCACCTATGCTAAATGACCCCGTGTTGAGTCAATATCTTACCGAGCTTGGCAATAAACTGGTCGCCCATGCCACAGGCGTAAAAACGCCGTTTTATTTTTTCCTATTACAAAATGATGAAATCAACGCCTTCGCCTTCTTTGGCGGCCATGTTGCCGTGCACACAGGCTTATTTCTCAATGCCGACAATGAAAGCGAACTGGCTTCAGTATTAGGCCACGAAGTGACTCACGTTACTCAACGTCACCTTGCGCGTTCGCTTGAAGCACAGCAAAAAAGTAATCCTGCAACAATTGCCGGTTTACTCGGCGCCATTTTGTTAACTATTGCAGTACCACAAGCAGGTATGGCGGCACTTGCGACAACCCAAGCTATGGCGACACAATCGAAAATCAACTACACCCGTTTGCATGAAAAGGAAGCCGATCGCATCGGAATGCAAATTCTAGTGGATGCAGGCTTTAATCCTAATGCTGCAGCGGATTTCTTTGGTAAATTAGCCAGTCGTTATCGCTTTACCACAACACCACCACAAATGTTATTAACTCACCCATTACCTGAATCGCGGATCACTGAAGCCCGTAACCGTGCCGAGCAATACCCTAAACGTTATATCCCTGATAATCTTAATTTTCAGCTAGCAAAAGCTCGTATTCAAGTCCGTTTTTCCAGCTATAGCGACGAAGCAGTATTAAGCATGTTTGATCGGCAGCTCAACAAACAGACCTATACCTTCAAAGAGGCAGCACTTTATGGCAAAGCGCTGGCTTTATATAGATTGAAGAAGTTTAATGAATCAGAAAAAATCGTCGATGAACTGTTAAAAATCGATAATAACAACCTGTTTTATATAGACACTAAATCTGATTTACTGATCGAACGTAAGGACTATGCAAAAGCGATTACTATGCTCGAAGCCCAGCGTAAAATGAAACCAACGTCTCAAGTGATCAATGCCAACTTAGCCAATATATATATCGAAGCCGATCAAGCCCCCAAAGCAATTCCTTTGCTGGAGGATATGATTTTCCTCGATAAACAAAATGAACTGCCCTATCAATTGTTGACTATGGTGTATAAAAAAACCGGCAACCAAGCATTGGAATATTTTTCCACCGCAGAGCTGATGGCCTTAGGTGCTAACTATAAGGGCGCAATCGATCAACTTAACTTTGCCTACCGTGCATCCGAAAATAATCCATTACAGCTTGCACGTATTGAAGCACGTATTCGCCAGTTTAAAATGGCTGATAAAGAAATGGATGCGCTTAAGTAATAAGTTGTTTTACAAATAGATTAAAGACAATAACCCATTTATGCGCCCCGAACACACTGACGGGGCGCGGTTTTTTCTGTTATTATCCGCGCCATTGTTATTTCAGCCCGTATTGAGCCTCTAGTACTATGACCCAAGCGACGATTTACCATAACCCACGTTGTTCAAAAAGCCGTGAAACCTTAGCTTTACTCGAGCAACAAGGCTGCGACATTACCCTAGTGGAATACTTAAAAAATCCCCCTACGGCTAAAAACATCGGCGACATTCTGGCTAAACTAGGCATAAGTGCTCGCGAATTAATGCGCACCAAGGAAGCAGAATATCAAGCCTTGGGACTTGCAGACTCATCACTAACAGAATTGCAGTTGATTGAGGCTATGGTCAACACTCCTAAACTCATCGAACGGCCAATTGTGCTCGCCAATCAAAGCGCAGCCATCGGCCGTCCTCCTGAGAATGTGCTCACTATTCTTTAATCCATGATTTTTAAACCAAAATGGCTTTTATTTTCAACCCTTAGGTAGACTTATGACGTCCAACACCTTATTTATCCTTAGCCGTTTAGGCTACTTTGCGCTAGTGCTGCTATTAGGCGGTTGGTTTGTTGGCCAAGGGATTAGCGGTGAATACACCCTGCTATTTAGTCTCTTATGGATAGTGCCGTTATTACTACCCGCAAAGGGTGTTTTCCAAGGTAATCCATACACTTACGCTTGGGCAAGTTTTATTCTGTGCTTATATATGTTACATGGGCTCACCCTGCTTTATGTCACCAATGACGCCTTCGCTTTTGCCTTAATCGAAGTATTATTGATTGGCGTACTGCTAATCGCTTTCCCATTTTATGCCCGCATACGTGGTCGTGAACTGGGATTAGGCCTGAAGAAAAAATCTAAAGAATAGTCAGTTCAATGTATTTTCAGTGCCGTTTAACCTTGCTGGGTATGGCGGCATTTTTTATATTAGAAGGCCAAACCTTGGCTCAAATATCCCTTATGATCTCAGTCTGAATATCCATTTCAACCTTAGTTTCAACCTCTGTTCCGACGTCAATTCCCATCACGACAAAATTAACACTTATTATACTTACACTGACTTTTTGCAACTAAGTACCCGTGCTATAGTCAGTTTCTCACAGTATAAGCGTCCCATGACGCCACAAAAGTCTAAATAGCACAGCAGAGTTAGCAAGGGAGAATGGTGTAATGGGAATGTCGATACCACTGAAATTTTTCGGATTTATGGCTTGCTCTGGCCTACTTGCGGCATGCGGGGGCGGTGGTGATAGTAAACCAGATGATAGTGTAGTCACGCCCCCCTCCACCTCACTAGCACGCTGCACAGATAGCATTTCGCCACTCATTACCACCACGTCATCCTCAATTCGCTTTCAAACCGAGCAAAATTATGTGGCGGGTCAATCTAGTACTATCATTGCCAATATCCTAAATCGTGACAGCCAAGACTTAACCTTCCGTTGGCAGCAAATCGATGGCCCTAACATAGCACTCGTCAGTCAAAACAGCCCGGTATTAGCCCTTGATACTCCCACCACAGGCGGCTACCGTTTTAGCTTGCATGTGACGGGCAGTAATCTAGATGTCTCCGGAGAAATTGGTATTAATGTCGATCCCGCATCGACGGGTATGCTAAACGTCCGTCAAGATCACCAAGTGGTTGAAGGCAATAATGTGAGTTTAAGACTCGGGCAACAATCGGAATTAAGCGCAGCAAATATCTCTTGGTGTGTAGCATCTGGCCCAGATTTAATGGTCGATGTGAGCGATCCGTTTAGACCCTTGTTTACCGCGCCAACGGTCACTCAGGATACAATCACTCGCCTCAAAGTGAATGCCAACGTCAATGGCAATCAGCTTAGCGATGATGTCTTTGTGCTAACAACCTCAGCGCCAGCGATCAGTTCGCCATACTTCGATACCCCAGTTGCGCGCACCCATGCCTATCGTCCGACTTCACCTTACGCCAATGTGCTAGCAAACTGTGTTTACTCCAATCAGCTTAATGATAGCTGCACTATCAATACCTTACCTTTGATAGGTCAAACCTCAAGCGATCTAAATCGTGAGACCATTCTAAATCGTGTACTGGTTTCACACGACTGGATGGGCGATAACTTTGCCGCTTTCTTAGCCCAGATGGACCCCAACAGCGATTTTGCTCGCCTATTACAATCCGTCACGGCCGTGGTGATTAGCTATGATGTACGCCCTTCTTTTTATTGGGTAGTCACAGGGGCGATTTATCTCGATCCCAATGATTTATGGCTTACGCCAAGCCAACGCGACACTATTAATGAAGCGCCGGATTACCGCAGTAATTTTGGAAATGATCTTAACTTTGTGATGCCTTGGCGTTATGTAAAAGATAACCAATATGCCTCCCTTGGCGTGCCTATCACCGTCAGAGCAAACCGCACATTAGCGCAAATCAACCCCGATCTGGCCTCCTTGTTGTATCACGAACTCGCCCATGCCAATGACTTTTTTCCACGCAGCGTGCATGCCACACTCACAGGGCCAAGACTGTTAGATGACTACAGCCGCCGCAATGCCAACAAGAGTCTAATTTCAGATCAAGTCAGCAAAACCTACCCATTAACGAGCACTGAAATGATGGGACTTGCCAATGTTAGTTTCCTCGGCGCAGCGGCGAGTAATGTGCAAAAGGCCTATCAAGCATCGGATGTCAGTACTTTCTTTTCTACCGATATCGCCAGCGACTTCTATGCCTATTCCAGTACCCGTGAAGACACGGCCATGTTATTTGAGGAAGCCATGATGAGTTATCGCTATCAAATATTGCGTGATGTCGCCGTCACCAATAAACCTGCGATTTTAACTGCGGATTCGCTGATTATTGACTGGGGACAAAGGGGACGAATTGCGCAAGACAGTCTAGAAAATCGCGCTGCGTTGGTGATTGATGAAATGCTGCCAGAGCTTAATGGGATCAGTCTGGTCGAAAGCCTACCCGAGCCAATTAATATGGTGCAAGGTCAAAGCTGGCGTCAAACATTAGCAATATCGCCTGCGAATACGCAGCTCAAAGGCCAAAGCAATGCAACTGCAATTAATGCCGAGTCTCGTTTTGAAGCCGAACTTCGCTTAAGTGGTGACCGTCACCAACATCCACAACAATAGCGTTTTAAATTTTAGATAAACAAAAGCCCGTATGTATTCAACATGACGGGCTTTACTATTTTTGGCTTTAATGCCAGTAGGTTTTGTATCTTCAGAACGAACACAAGCCATGCTGTATCTAAAGGTGTAGCATCTCTTTAGCAAACGGAATCGTGAGCTTACGCTGATGCACTAATGAGGCTTTATCTAACTTATCCAATACATCAAACAAGGTACGCAAATCCCGCGCCATACGGTTCAGTAAAAAACGCCCGACATCTTCCGGTAATTGCAGGCCACGCATAGCGGCGCGGCGTTGCAGTGCGGCAAGTTTTTCATCATCTGCCATGGGTTGCAGTTGGTAATTCAACCCCCATTGCATACGTGAAACAAGATCTGGCAAGAGGAACCCAGCATCCGCAGGAGACGAGCTGCCGCTGACCACTAAGGCGCAATTCTTATTTTCTGCGACGCGATTGTAGAGATCAAAAATCGCCTCTTCCCAAACGGGGTGGCCGGCGATGGCATCGACATCATCGATACAAACCAAATCCAACTGTTCTAGGCCTTCAAGCAATGCGGTCGAAATACTCGCATGTATGCCTAAGGGAATATAAAAGCTGCGACGCTCCACTTCATTAGCGTGCGCGCAAGCAGCGTGCATTAAATGGGTTCGACCCGATTTAACTGGGCCCCACAAATAGATGGCGGCTTCACCATGCCCTTCGGCATTCGCTCTCAATTTTTGAATAAGTTCATCATTACCCGCGGCGGGGTAATAACTATTAAAGGTTTCGTCGTCTGGCAAATGCACAGGTAACGAGAGTTGCAGAGGTGAGTTTAAGGGCACTCGGTCTTCTCAATATTAAATAAAAACAATGCCGTGCTTAACTAAGCACGGCCGATAACATCTTAATGTAAACGCCATTCATACACAGGTTTGCCAGTTTGATTAGAGACAGGGCTAAATTCACCTGCACTCACAGGTGCGACCACAGAAATACGCGGCTCTAAGCTTAATAAGCGTTGTAAATCCGTCTCTGAGCCAAATAAATCTAACGAGAAAGTCACAGTATTACCTTGAATATGCGTTAACGTGGCATTTTTAATCGCGCTGAGTTGCTTCAAATATTTTTCAACTTCAACTAATTGCGCCATTTTTTGGATATTAACGAAGGTAACACTCGCACCAAGCTGAGTACCAGTATCGGCAATCGCATACTTAGTAAAATAATATTCACCTAACGCCGCCATCATAGCGGTAATCGCTTGGGCCGAATTTTCAGCAGTACCGTTGTAACTGAATAACGGTGGCGTCAAAGAGTCAATGGTAGCCTTAGTATAAAGATTTAAACGATAACGAACCTGATTCCCGGCGGCATCAATTGCCACTAGCGCCAAAAAGTCAGCTTGATAGCGGCCAGATACACTCGCTACTATGTCGGCAAACATCCCTTTAATATCGTTAGGATTTATACCCATCAACTCATCAAGATCTAAGATAGGCAGGAGTACAGGTATACCGCGGGCATAGGAAAAATCGCTAAAAATCTTACGTTCGGCTAACGCAGATGAGTCACCCAATATCATAGTGTCGCCATCACCAGGCATAGCGACCCAAAATAAGGTCAGCGGGCGTTGAGTTCCCCAAACAGGCAATTGTGCCTGACGCAGTAACGCCACTATGCGGCGATGCTCAAAACTCGCGGTCAACAGCAATTGGCCATTTTGCTCGATATAACCATACTGGCTCAGCAAGGTATCAGGATTACTGAGCTGAGATTGGATTAGGCTGTTATCGAGGGATCGCGCCGTCCCAGTGTTCTTGATAATGACTTGCTCAAGTGCACTTTTTAAGGCTTTGTCGCGTTCAGCAACTGCGCGCGAAGACACAGGCACATTGGCCTCATCTAATTTACTCACCTCAACAGCATTGACGCTATTAATCGTGAACAGACAATATAGAAATGCAATTAAGCTCGGCTTCAATAGGAATTTCAGCATCTTTGAGTAGTTGAAGTAGCGTCAGATGAGGCAAATTGTACCATAGTTAGCGCCTTAAGCGAGTCTTGCCAAAATTTAGCCCCATTTCCGTGCCAGCCATAGCACAGAAAACCCAAACAGTGATCAACGTCGGCAAAACAGGCGATTTTCTCCTGCTCAAAATCCGACAAACTGTTATCATTTGGCGGTTTACCCTAAATTAACGAGAATAATAAATGAGACGACTCGCTATCCCCCTACAGGGCGCGCAAATGCTATTTGTGGCCTTCGGTGCCCTAGTACTAATGCCGCTACTTACAGGGCTCGACACCAGTGTGGCATTGTTTACCGCAGGTATCGGTACCCTACTCTTCCAATTGATTACTAAACGCCAAGTGCCTATCTTCCTCGCATCTTCCTTCGCCTTTATTGCCCCCATACTTTATGGCGTGCAGACTTGGGGAATTCCATCCACAATGGGCGGCATTATGGCCGCGGGCGTGGTCTACGTCATGCTCGGCGCCTTGGTTAAAGTGCGCGGCACCGACTTTATTCACAGACTATTGCCCCCAGTCGTAGTGGGACCTGTGATCATTATTATCGGCCTTGGCTTAGCCCCCGTTGCGGTGAATATGGCATTAGGCAAGAGTGGTGATGGTAGCTTGACTTTAGTCGCTACAAATACGGCGTTATTTATTTCGCTCGCATCGCTTGGTACCACTATCGCGGTGGCGATTTTCGCAAAGGGCCTACTCAAAGTGATGCCGATTTTAGCAGGTATTATAGTAGGTTACAGCTTAAGCCTAGCCTTTGGTATTGTTGATTTTGCCGTTGTGACCGCTGCAAGCTGGATTGCTATTCCTAAATTTGTCGCGCCAGAATTAAACTGGTATGCCATCGCATTTATGATCCCAGTGGCAATCGCCCCTGCGGTAGAACATATAGGTGATATTCTGGCGATATCCAACGTCACGGGTAAAGATTTTATGAAAAAACCCGGTCTGCATCGCACGCTAACGGGTGACGGGATTGCCACAATTGCAGCCGCAGCCTTTGGTGGTCCACCGAACACAACTTACTCAGAAGTGACAGGTGCAGTAACTTTAACCCGAAATTTTGATCCTAAGATCATGACTTGGACTGCCATTACCGCCATCACTTTAGCCTTCGTTGGCAAACTCGGTGCGCTGATGCAAACTATCCCCGTCCCAGTGATGGGCGGTATCATGTGTTTGCTATTTGGTTCCATTGCCGCAGTTGGCCTCAACACCCTTATTCGTAATCATGTGGATTTATCAGAGCCACGTAATTTAAGTATTGTAGGTGTTACCTTAGTCTTTGGTATCGGCGGCATGGCATTTGGCATAGGTTCATTCAGTCTGACTGGTATTAGCTTGTGCGGTATTGTCGCAATTACCATGAACTTACTATTACCCGCGACTAAGCCACACAATAAACACCACGAGTCTGATGTAACGCCTCATTAATTACGGCTTGAAGACACGATCAATTTCGAAGTAGGTCGTTGAAAAATGAGTACTTTATAAAATTGATCGTTTCTTAAGAAACCACCATAAAAAAGCCGCCGTGATATCAATCACGGCGGCTTTTTTATGAAGCAATATTTTTATGAAGTAAGAATTAACTCTTACTCCTCAGTCTTGATCTTAGCGGCAGCCGCTTTAATCAAAGGTTGTAATTCGCCTTTTTGGAACATGTCCACGACGATATCACAGCCACCAATCAACTCACCTTCAATCCACAATTGTGGGAAAGTCGGCCAGTTAGCAAACTTAGGTAATTCTGCGCGAATGTCTGGATGCTGAAGAATATCCACGAATGCAAACTGCTCACCGCAGTTAATCATGATCTGAGCGACCTGTGACGAGAAGCCACAGCTAGGCAACTTTGGAGAACCTTTCATATAAACAATGATAGGGTTTTCCGTGATCTGTTGCTTAATTTTCTCTACTGTTTCCATTTTGATTCCGAAGTAGGATGACATTGACTCAATGCGACTATTGTACGTCAGCTAGACGCAGAACAAAATCCCACAGTTTGTAAGGTTATGTCGACATTTGATTTTTCGATGGCGTCTATCTAGTCAATTAGCTAAACAATGATTCACATCACAAATTTTATCGGTACAATAGTCCTAAGTGAGCACGTTTAAGAAACGATAACCTAAGACCATGGAGAGATACTAATGGCTTTCGAATTACCCGCATTACCATATGCAAAGAACGCACTAGAACCACACATTTCTCAAGAAACCATAGAATACCACTACGGCAAGCACCACAACACTTATGTTGTGAAGCTAAACGGCTTAATCGAAGGAACTGATTTCGCTGGCAAATCTTTAGAAGATATCATCAAGACTTCTACCGGTGGCGTATTTAACAACGCAGCTCAAGTGTGGAACCACACTTTCTACTGGAACTGCTTAGCCCCTAATGCTGGCGGCGAACCAACAGGCCCAGTTGCTGATGCAATCAATGCCGCTTTCGGTTCATTCGACGCATTCAAAGCGCAATTTACTGATTCAGCAGTAAACAATTTCGGTAGCGCTTGGACATGGTTAGTGAAAAAAGCCGATGGCACTCTTGCTATCGTTAACACTAGCAATGCAGCGACACCACTGACTGACAGCACAGTAACGCCAATCATGACAGTTGACGTGTGGGAACACGCTTACTACATCGATTACCGTAACGTGCGTCCTGACTACCTTGCCCACTTCTGGCAATTAGTTAACTGGGACTTCGTTAACCAAAACTTCGCAGGTTAATTCATTTAACCTAACGTAGTTTACTGCCGAATGAGCAGTGGGTTAATCCCAGTAAAAAGAGCCCTAGTGGCTCTTTTTTTATGCCCCTCGTTTGCCGCCCATCCCTTATCCCACCGATTTATCCTCCGCTAACTACAAGTGCAATAATTGCGTTTGCAACTATTTGTTATTGTTTTTATTTGATATTTTTTTGACACAGATAGTGAGTTTGTGTCTAAGATTAGAGTAGGAGGCTGGCTAGCCAGTTATCCGTTCCATGACATCACTGGCGTTTCAGGGGGTTTATATGGGCATTTTCGAGCATTACCAAAAGCGCTACGAACAAAAACTCGATGAAGAATATTCTTTGCAGGAGTTTCTGGACATCTGCAAGGGAGATCGCAGCGCTTACATGTCAGCATCAGAGCGACTACTGCTTGCAATTGGTGAAGCAGAAGTCATTGATACCGCAAAAAATCCAACACTTAGCCGTATTTTTTCGAATCGACTTATTTCACGCTATCCCGCATTTAAAGATTTCTTCGGCATGGAAGACGCCATAGAGCAAATTGTGGCTTACCTAAAGCACTCGGCTCAAGGATTAGAAGAATCCAAACAAATTCTATACCTACTGGGCCCAGTGGGCGGCGGTAAGTCATCGCTAGCCGAAAAACTCAAAGCCCTAATGCAAAAAGTGCCCATTTACATTCTGAGCGCGAATGGAGTCCGCAGCCCAGTCAACGATCACCCCTTCTGCCTGTTTGATGTGGAAGAAGATGGACAGCTGTTAAAAGAGGAATTCAACATTCCCAACCGTTATCTGAAAACCATCATGTCGCCTTGGGCGGTAAAACGTCTGCATGAGTTTGGTGGCGATATCTCCAAATTTCGCGTGGTAAAAGTCTTTCCATCCATTCTCGACCAAGTGGCAATAGCGAAAACTGAACCCGGTGATGAAAACAACCAAGATATTTCGTCCCTTGTCGGTAAAGTCGATATTCGGCAACTCGAACATTTCTCCCAAGATGATCCCGATGCTTACGCCTATTCAGGCGCATTGTGCCGTGCAAACCAAGGGGTGATGGAATTCGTCGAGATGTTTAAGGCACCAATTAAAGTGCTGCATCCACTACTGACTGCGACGCAAGAAGGTAACTATAACGGCACAGAAGGCTTATCGGCCCTGCCCTATAGCGGGATTATTCTGGCTCACTCAAACGAGTCCGAGTGGTCAACCTTCAAAAACAACAAAAACAATGAAGCCTTCCTTGACCGTGTTTACATAGTCAAAGTGCCCTACTGTTTACGGGTCTCAGAAGAGCTGCAAATCTATCAAAAATTGCTAATCAACTCTGAGTTATCGAAAGCGCCCTGCGCTCCCGGCACCTTAGAAACCTTAGCGCAATTTAGTGTGTTGTCACGCATCAAGCCGCCTGAAAACTCCTCCATCTACTCTAAGATGCGGGTATATGACGGTGAAAGCCTCAAAGATACCGATCCTAAGGCTAAGTCTTACCAAGAATACCGTGATTACGCAGGTGTCGATGAAGGCATGAATGGACTATCCACCCGTTTTGCCTTTAAGATTTTGTCGCGGGTATTTAACTTCGACCATTCAGAGATCGCAGCCAACCCAGTACATTTATTCTATGTCCTCGAACGACAAATTGAACAAGAACAGTTCCCCGGTGATACCGCCGAACGTTATCTTGAATTCCTAAAAGGTTATTTGATCCCTAAATATGTGGAGTTTATCGGTAAAGAAATTCAAACCGCTTACTTAGAGTCTTACTCTGAATACGGCCAAAATATCTTCGACCGCTATGTCACTTACGCCGATTTTTGGATCCAAGATCAAGAATACCGCGACCCAGAAACAGGTCAGCTATTCGACCGCGCCGCCCTCAATGCTGAACTTGAAAAGATTGAGAAGCCCGCGGGGATCAGTAATCCTAAAGATTTCCGTAATGAAATCGTCAACTTTGTGCTGCGCGCCCGCGCGAATCATGAGGGTAACAATCCACTCTGGACCAGCTACGAGAAACTTCGCACAGTGATCGAGAAGAAAATGTTCTCCAACACAGAAGATTTACTGCCTGTTATTTCCTTTAACGCCAAAACGTCGAACGACGATCAACGCAAACACGATGATTTCGTCAATCGCATGATGGAGAAAGGCTATACCAAAAAACAAGTCCGACTCTTGTCTGAGTGGTATTTACGAGTTCGTAAATCTTCTTAAACTTGCGCTAACTAAGTACAGGGCTTTGGTGTTGCCAAAGCCTTCGCTGGGTTTTGGGAGGTGCGTATGGCGAACTTTATCGATAGACGGTTGAATGCGAAAGGAAAAAGCACAGTCAACCGCCAACGCTTTATCAATAGATATAAGCAACAAATTAAAAAAGCCGTCAGCGATGCAGTGACTCGTCGCAGCGTAACGGATGTAGATAAAGGCGAAAAAATCAGTATCCCTACACGGGATATCAGTGAACCTATGTTTCACCAAGGCAAAGGCGGTGTCAGGGATAGAGTGCATCCCGGTAATGACCAATTTACCCGTGGCGATAAAATTGACCGACCACCTGGTGCTTCAGGCAGCGGTTCGGGCAAAGGTGAGGCCTCAAACTCGGGTGAAGGCGACGATGACTTTGTGTTCGAAATCTCTAAGGATGAGTATCTAGAGTTATTGTTTGAGGACTTAGAACTCCCCAATCTACAAAAAAATCGCCTTAATAAACTGGTGGAATACCAAATCTACCGTGCGGGATTCACCAATGATGGCGTCCCCGCTAACATCAATATTGTCCGTTCATTACGTTCATCCCTTGCTCGTCGCATTGCGATGTCGGCCAGTAAAAAGAAACTATTAAAAGAGTTAGAACAAGAACTTGCTGAACTGGAAAATATTCCAGGTACTAAGGCGGAGTTGATTTTGGATTTAAAAGCTCAAATTGAGGAGTTAAAACAAAAGATTGCTAGAGTGCCGTTTATCGATACCTTCGATCTGCGCTTTAATAATTATGCGAAACGAGAAATCCCCTCTAGCCAAGCTGTGATGTTCTGTTTAATGGATGTGTCTGGTTCTATGGATCAGGCAACTAAAGATATGGCAAAACGCTTCTATATCTTGCTGTATCTGTTCCTCACCCGTACCTATAAAAATTTAGAAGTGGTTTACATTCGCCACCATACCCAAGCCAAAGAAGTCGATGAACACGAGTTCTTTTACTCCCAAGAAACGGGCGGCACCATAGTGTCCAGTGCATTGAAATTAATGCATGAAATTCAACAAGCCCGCTACCCAGCCGATGAGTGGAATATTTACGCAGCACAAGCATCCGACGGTGATAACTGGGCTGACGATTCACCTACCTGTAGGCAATTGTTAGAACAAAAAATATTGCCACTGGTGCGCTACTACAGCTATATCGAAATCACCAATCGCGCCCATCAAACCCTGTGGCGCGAATATGAATCCCTGCAACAGCATTACGACAACATCGCCGTGCAGCATATACGTCAAGCCGAAGATATTTACCCTGTCTTTAGGGAGCTATTCAAGAAACAAGCGGTTTAAGGGGGCACTATGGGGATAACTAAATCAACATCTTGGACACCACTGAGCGATGGTCCCGACTGGAGCTTCGAGCTACTGCAAGACTACCTCAAGGAAATTGAGCGGGTGGCAGCGCTCTATAAACTCAGCACTTACCCAAATCAAATTGAAGTCATCACTGCTGAACAGATGATGGATGCTTATGCTGGCATAGGCATGCCCATAGGTTACACCCATTGGTCTTTCGGCAAACGTTTTATCGAAACCGAGCAAGGTTACAAACGTGGCCAAATGGGGCTCGCCTATGAAATTGTGATTAACTCTAACCCCTGCATCGCTTACTTAATGGAAGAAAACACCATCACAATGCAGGCGCTGGTGATAGCTCACGCCTGTTTCGGACATAACAGCTTTTTTAAAAACAATTACTTATTTAAGACATGGACAGATGCGAGCTCGATTATTGACTACCTTGTCTTTGCTAAAAACTACATAAGTGACTGCGAGCAAAAATACGGTGTAGAACAAGTCGAAAGCGTCATAGACTCCTGTCATGCGCTAATGAACTATGGTGTCGATCGTTATAAACGTCCCTCTGAAATCTCATTCAGGGAAGAACAAGCAAGACAAAAGGATCGCGAGGCTTACCTTCAAAGCCAAGTAAATGATTTATGGCGCACCATTCCAACCCATCAACATGAGCAGTCTCAATCGAAAAAACGTCGTTTCCCCGCCGAACCGCAGGAAAATATTTTATATTTCATCGAGAAAAACGCTCCTTTGCTTGAACCATGGCAAAGGGAAATAATCCGTATTGTGCGTAAAATGGCGCAATATTTTTATCCGCAAAAACAAACTCAAGTGATGAATGAAGGCTGGGCAACCTTCTGGCATTACACTATCTTGAATCACTTGTACGACGATGGCGTGGTCACTGACCGCTTCATGATCGAGTTTTTGCAAAGCCATACAGGCGTTGTGGCCCAACCCGATTACAACAGTCGTTATTACAGTGGCATCAACCCATACGCCTTAGGTTTTGCTATGTTCACCGATATTCGGCGTATTTGTGAAAATCCAACCGATGAAGATAAAGCTTGGTTTCCCGACATTGCTGGCAGCGATTGGATTGAAACCTTACACTTTGCGATGCAAAACTTTAAAGATGAAAGTTTTATTAGCCAATATCTTTCACCTAAAGTTATCCGCCAATTTAAATTGTTCGGTATCCATGATGATGAGAAACGCAATTATCTTTCGGTATCCGCGATCCACGATGAACGGGGCTATCAAGATATTCGCCAGTTACTATCACGACAATATAACCTGTCTAATATTGAGCCAAATATCCAAGTACATAATGTGGAAATCAACGGTGATCGATCCTTAACCTTACATTATGTGCCAAATAACGATATTCCCTTAGCCAATAGCCATAAAGAAGTATTAAAGCATTTACATCGATTATGGGGTTTCACTGTCACCTTAGAGCAAAAAAATGCAGATGCGAGTATTAGCGTCTTAGCATCCTGCCCTGAAGCCAATAAACCAGAATAATAAGCACAATAAAAAGGCCGTTTCCAATTGAAACGGCCTTTTTGTTTATTTAGCGCTATCTTAACGCGATATCACTCACAGATATTAATGATCTTGAGCAATAGAAGCCGGCATATCTTCGCGTAATTGTAACCACATCTTACCGCTATTCATTCCATAGGTACGCATTAGCGCAGAGACATCGAGGTAATTTTTCGCCTGAGCCAACAGTTCTAATTCTTTGTAAAAGTTCAATGCTAATAAACGCGCATCTGAGCTGGTAAAGTAATAACGACCAACTCGACTATACAAACCTTTAAATCCGTTTAATATCAAAACGTAAAGTGGATTTCCAGACGAAAACGCTAAGGTATGATGCAGTAAGTAGTCAAATTCAGCATAGGATTCAGCCGTATCTTCAAGCTGGTGTATCTTTGCAAGTACCTCCACAGCGGTATCCGGGTTATAACGCAAAGCACCGCGAAAATAGATAGCACTGACGTTCGTTCTAGCTGACAAGAGTTGGTCAACCAATACCGGAAAACCCTCGGGATTCAAATCAGCAATAGTCTCAAGGATGTTTAAGCCTGAGGTTTCCCAAAAGTTGTTAACCCGTGTTGGTTTGCCATGCTGAATTTTCAACCAACCGTCACGCGCCAAGCGCTGTAGCACCTCACGCAGAGTGGTGCGAGTCACACCAATCAATTCTGAAAGCTCACGTTCAGCCGGTAAAATGGACCCTGGAGGAAATTTGTTTTCCCAAATTGATCTCACAATATACTTCTCTGCAAAACTTGCAGGTCCTTTGGCATTGATAATCATCAGCCCACTTATCCAGTTGTTGTGCGTCGTAATGGTCACTGATCATACCAGAGCGGTAAAAAATGGAAACCATTCACTTAAAATCACTGTGTTATCGCCGTGTAAATGTCACAGAATCGCTCAAAAAAACGACCAAGGTCAATACAGGATGGGCCAATTTTGCCGCTTAGCTCCGCTTTTTGAAATGTCGGTATCAGTAACTCATTACATTAGCTTTCTCTTTAGGCTAGACTCATTTAACTAACGCAGGTATTGATAATAATCACGTGCAATTTTTAACATAATTAGAAGAGAGGCTGCCATGCCGGCGACAATGAGTCAGGCGTTTATTGGGAACTTCTTAGGAAATTCTCCTAAGTGGTACAAAACCGCAATACTGTCATTTTTAATTATCAATCCAATACTCTTTTTCTATGTCGACCCCTTTGTGGCTGGTTGGGTATTGGTTCTAGAATTTATTTTTACCTTAGCAATGGCATTAAAATGCTATCCATTACAGCCTGGCGGATTATTGGCAATTGAAGCCGTCGCGATCGGAATGACATCGGCAAGCCAAGTCTTACATGAAATAGAAGCCAACCTCGAAGTATTATTACTCTTGGTGTTTATGGTCGCTGGTATATATTTCATGAAGCAATTGCTGCTATTTGGCTTCACGAAAATCATTACTAAAGTGCGCTCTAAAATTTTAGTGTCATTAATGTTTTGTTTGGCTTCAGCCTTTTTATCAGCCTTCTTAGATGCGTTAACAGTTATTGCCGTCATTATCGCGGTCGCTGTGGGTTTCTATTCTATTTACCACAAGGTCGCTTCTGGAAAAGATTTCGGCGCCGATCACGATCATACCTCTGAAGGTAAAAATGATGATGGTGAAGATCAGTTAAACGAAGAAGAACTCAGTGCATTCCGTGGTTTCCTACGTAATCTGTTAATGCATGCGGGTGTAGGTACTGCGCTGGGCGGCGTGTGTACTATGGTGGGTGAACCACAAAACCTTATTATCGCCGCGCAAGCAAATTGGCAATTTGGTGAATTCGCCGTGCGTATGTCACCCGTTACTGTTCCTGTATTAATCTCGGGTATCTTAACTTGTTACTTAGTTGAAAAATTTGGCATTTTTGGTTATGGCGCTAAGTTGCCAACGGCCGTTCATCGGATCTTATGTGAATATGCCGCCCATGAAGATGCGCGCCGTACCAATAAAGACAACATGAAGTTAATCGTCCAAGCCTTAGTGGGTGTCTGGTTGATCGCAGGACTTGCATTGCACTTGGCCTCAGTGGGCTTAATTGGTCTTTCTGTGATTATTTTAACCACAGCCTTTAACGGCGTTACCGATGAGCATGCCCTCGGTAAAGCTTTCGAAGAAGCACTGCCTTTTACTGCGTTATTAGCTGTCTTCTTTGCAGTTGTTGGTGTGATTATCGACCAGCACTTATTCGCACCAGTGATCCAATGGGCACTGAGTTATCAAGGCAATACTCAGTTGGTGATTTTCTATATCGCCAACGGATTACTGTCTATGGTGAGTGATAACGTGTTCGTCGGCACTGTGTATATTAACGAAGTGAAAGCGGCATTGATTAACGGTCAAATCAGCCGTGATCAATTCGACTTGCTGGCCGTTGCGATTAATACTGGAACTAATTTACCTTCGGTTGCCACGCCCAATGGTCAAGCGGCGTTCTTGTTCCTACTAACCTCAGCCCTAGCACCACTTATCCGCTTATCCTATGGCAGAATGGTATGGATGGCATTACCTTACACTATCGTGCTGTCTATCGTAGGAGTCATGGCGATTCAAACGGGTTTCTTAGAACAAGCTACCCAATATTTCTATGATTCCCAGATAATCATCCATCACAGCGCTAGTGAAGTTTTAGAGCCGATGACTGGACATTAATCTTCTTTATTGACTGAACTTTATTTAATAAGTAGAGTCCAAAAAACGCCCCATGTCTGAGGGCGTTTTTTGTTGATATGGAGCTCACTTTGACTGTAATGACTCGCTTTGCCCATTCCCGTTCATCTTGGTTTATTCTCGCAGGCACAGCCCTTGGGTTAGAAGCAGCCGCCCTGTATTTTCAATATGTTATGAAACTGGAACCCTGTGTCATGTGTATTTACCAAAGACTCGCTATTTTTGGTTTATTGGCGGCAGGTCTCATTGGCATGACAGCACCCAAATATCGAATAGTCAGGATCTTAGCTGCCATGCTCTGGGCTATCAGTGCAACTTGGGGATTAAAACTGGCCTTATCGCTCGTAGATATGCAAGCCAACCCATCCCCTTTTTCAACCTGTTCATTCTTACCTGAATTTCCTGCTTGGATGCCATTACACGAATGGTTCCCTGCCATTATGATGCCTACTGGCATGTGTACTGATGTACCTTGGGTCTTTATGGGTGTAACGATGCCCGAATGGATGGTAGTGGCCTTCAGTGGCTTCTTAGTCGCTTGGTTACTCTTTATTGTGCCTGTCCTAAGTGGTTCAAATAAACCATCTCTTTATAAATAACGAGTTTGAGATAAGGCAGGCATAAAACCTGCCTTTTTATTGACGATTATATTCCACTTATCCTATTCAATCCTCGCAACTTAAACATATGCCAATAGCAAAACAGTGAGAAAGCGCTACACTGGCTCAATGAAAAGTGGTGATTTGGAAACTGGGGATTATGGGAAAAAGTTCGACATCTGAGCCACACACGCCATTAACCCAATGGCAAAACAGTTTGCCATTCAAATTTAGCCTTATTCAGCTCGTCATTGCCGCTATTTTGATTTGTAGTACAGCTTGGGTGATGCTGAGCATTCAACGCCAACAAGTTCTTGATCAGCAAGCCGTGTTAAACCAAAACTATGGCCAGTTGATTATCGCCAAACTGCAGGAAATGACTTCACAGGTTGAAACCGTAGTCGACTCTATTTCCAGTATTGCCAAACTTTACCGCTATGATCATGAGCAACTGGTGAAAACCATTCCCACGTTGCTGAAACTCGATAGTCAACAACGCATCATTTCTGGCGGCGGCGTCTGGCCGGAACCTGGCGCGTTTAATCAGCAAAAATTTCGAGATAGCCTGTTTTGGGCACACAATGTAAACGATGAATTAGTCGCCATTGATTCCTATAACAAAGACACGTTCCCAAGCTACCACACCGAAGAATGGTATCGCCCGACGCGCTATTTTCCTGCTGGTAAAATTTTCTGGTCAAAATCTTATTTCGATCCGACAACCCATGAGTCAATGATCACAGCCTCAGGCGCTATGTGGATGGACCATCAGTTTATTGGTGCCGCCACTGTGGATATCAGTTTAGAAAAGCTCAATGTGTTATTACGCAATACTATGATTAATGTCAGAGGCTATGTCATAGCCTTAGATCATCAAAACCAAGTACTCGCCTATCCAGATACCAATAACGATCTTAAGCATCAAACCAATACCAATCATTCTTTCGTCACCTTCAATCATCTCGCCAGCCAACAGCCAGATTTCAGCCCCGTCAAAGTCGCATTGCAGAGTGCAGATAAAGCCTTTATAGAAGCGGCGATTGCCGAGCGCGTTTTTACCCAAGAACAGATGCAGCATCTAACGAGACTAAGTCATCAAGATGAGCGTGACATGTTAGCGGCCATCGTAAATAACAATGCCTTAAATCATTTTACTGCCCCGAAATTACTGACGTCGGTAACTTTGACCCATGATCCAATCCTTAAAACGGCATCCCTCGTTTCGGTATTTCTCATGCCAAATACCTATTGGAAGGTACTTGTCGTCACCCCAATTTCACCGCTGCAGGATACCGCTAAACATTTAATCGAAAAGGTCGGCATTTATTTAGTCTGTATTCAACTATTAGGCTTAATTCTATTATTCTTACTCCAGCACCGACTATTTATTACCCCCATTATTGAAATCGTCCAAGCCTTAAAACGTAATGATTCCGCCTCTATCGAACTCAAAGCCAATAACAGCCATGACGAAATTGGCTTATTGGCAAAAACATTCCTATCGCGTACTCGACAACTTGAAGTGGCAATGGCGAGCTTAGATGCGAGTAACCTGGCGCTAGAACAGCAATTGCAGAGCCAAAATCTGTTTCAACTGGAGTTAAAGCGCCATAAAGAACAATTGAGGGCTTTGCTTAAATTTTCTCAAAATCTCATCTATATCAAAGATCTTCACGGTAAATATATTCTCGTCAATGACAAATATTGTGAAATCTTAGGTATAGAACGCAGACGCATTATTGGCACCTCTGATTTTGAGATATTTCCCAGCCAATTTGCCCACGAGTATCAACAAAATGATCGACGCGTTCTGCATAATCATGAAGCCATAAACTTCGAAGAAGCTATTCCATCGCCCCTAGGCAATCTTATTTATATCGTGACTAAATTTAAGATCAAAGATGATGACGATACCGTTATTGCAGTCGGTGCTATCGCCTTTGATATCACCTTACAAAAAATTAAAGAGCAAGAACAAGAAAAGTTACTTTTAGGGCAAGTCGAGGCGCTTAATCACCTACAAGAACAAGTTCGCCTCAGTAATCAACATAACCATGAACTCCATCTGCTCCAAGACAAATCAACCCAATTGCTTGAGAAACATCATCAACTCAATCTCAGTCGTGAACAAAGCCAACAGCTAATGCAAAATTTTCTAGCTGAAATGATGACGCAAATTATGCATGAACAAGATCAGCTACTCGCCAAAGTGTGCCAACTTCAGCCAATAGATAATGCTAACGGCCAAAATCAGATTACCGAAATCATGGTGACTCAGGCAGATAAATTGCGACATATTGCCCAGTTATTAACGAACCATCAAAACGATATTCGGCCACTGCATCTCGCACAATTTATGCGTCATCTTTTAGGGTTGCTAAAGGTACAGTTAGCTAAAACAAATGTGGAAATAGCGTTAAATTGTGAAGAAAATATCATCATTGATGGCCCTTCTTGGCAATATTTGCAGCTGTTTTATCGTCTAATCACCAACACGTTGAATCATGCATTTAAAGCTCACAATGAACAGCGTGAAATAACCATTAATATCGACAAGTCGAGTGAAGAGTTACACATCAGTATTATCGATAATGGGATAGGTATGACAGAGCCGCAACTCGCACAGTTACGGCAAGAACTAGCGCAAGAACTCTGCCTTGGAACGCTGACCTGTATAAATCTGTGGCTTAAAAATGATCTCAATGGCAGCCTTAGCATCAGTAGCCACTTGAACCAAGGCACACACATTCAATGTCGTTGGCCACTGAGTACAGATTTAGAACCGCAATAAACAAAGGTGCGTTATTGATCTAACCATGCCTTGGCTTGGCTATGTTCATCGGCGGTAAATACCTTTACCGGACATGGCAGCATGCAGGCTAGCGCATTAACCATAGCATTTGTTTGAGTGGCATTAGCAATCATCACGACCCTTGAAAAATCACTTAAATGAAATAAACCTAATACCGCATCATCCCACAGGGCCCCAACGGATATACCTTCAAATTCAGGGGAAAACTCGTACCAAAGGCGAATACTGGCGTGGTCTTGCAGCTTGGCTTCTATGGCGGGAACCAAATAGCCTTCAACATCCCCATGGTTAACACGGCCAGATGCGACCACAGCCAATATATCATCAGCATGACCCGAAGAAATCGTTAGCATTGAACACTCCTTATCAATACATGAAGGGAAAAATAGTTAAAGCTCATACACTAAAGATACACAGACAATGACATAAATGCGGGAAAGATGGGCTTTTATTTTAAGCTAACACCATTTTATACATACACATCAGTGATGCAAATAACGTCAAAAGGAGCTAATCCACAGCGATAACTCGCATAACCCAGCAACAAAACTTAGTCGCAGAACTCGATGAAAAATGGTGGCCATACGAAATAACATGAGGTGAAGCAAAGAGCAGATATTTACCTCACACTCAAAGCTGCTGCAGCTCGAGCTTAACAATAAGAGTGAGGAAACACATGGTACTCAAACGATGATGATTTACGCTGCTAAAAATTAGTATTAGTCCTGACTTACCTGAAATCACGCATTAATAAATAATCTAATTGCTATTCTGACTAAGCACTCACTTGAAGTTTAGCGATTTCTTGATCGAACAAATTCTTAATCAAACTAGAAAACTCGGTAATAAATAAAGTCTGTGCGGGAGTCGCTTTATGGTTGGCAACTGAAGCTAAAATTTCTTCTAAATCATACACAATTGCATCCACTTCACGGATAATCACATTACGTTGCGTAAAAGACAACGATGGATTTTGGCCACACACCATAATGATCTGTGCCGACAATTGCTCTTCAAATAACTCCATCACAGTATCGTCTGAAACAACCTCTGAACTTGGTGTTTCAAATAAGCCAAGATGTTCAGTTAAATACTGGACCAAATGCATGTAACCATCTTTATCTGTGACCATTTTTTACCCTTTAAACTCATTAACTTAATATCTATTGTGATGCTATTAATAGCACATCAGAAAATATCAAAGAAGCCAAAGGCTCGGCTTCTTATCAAGATCTAGCATACGCCACTTATTTAACTCTAGCCTATCTTCGATAACAGACGTATTGATCTATACCAATCTTATTGAAGTTACTGAGTTAAGGTTAGTATAAATGACACAGGAACAGCTTGACTAATGCTCGATAAACCCGCAATTTCACGTAATTTATCAATCCCAGCAACAAGATCAAACTCATTGGCATTAACAATTACCGGTTGAAAACTGTTCACTAAAAGTTTGTTATCAGAAACTTTAGTGATAATCACCGAAAAAGCCTTAGTTTGCGATTTACCGTGTAACGCAATTTTTCCATCAATATCAAAAACTTTACTCTCACCAACGCCAAGATTTTTTAGTATCTGAGGGTCTACTTGTGATGACAGTTTCAGCTCTGGATACAAAGACACTTCAAATAACAAATTTTGCATCCGCTCATCGCGGACATCAATACCCGTTGCCACACCGATTAGTGGAATTGTTAATTCAAATAGACCGTTATCTTTTAGCGTACCTTTGAGTTGTTTAAAGTGATGGACTTCACCTATATCACCTTTCTTTACCGAAATAAAACTGACTCGCGAATCTTGTTCCATCACTTGCCATTGCGCGGCACAGCTAAAACTGGCCATAGCAGATAAGGCGACAATTCCCATCCATTTTTTCATCGTATCCGTCCTTAAAGAGTGAGTTTAAAGCCATGCCGTAAAGAAAATCGACATCCGCAACAGACTAAAATCCTGCCCAGTTAAACGTGATCAACATCACCTAACTTAAGCTAAAGATACTCTGTTTATCCATTAGCGACCAGTAAACTATGATTCATACGCGCACTAACCATTTATCTAAGCTATTGGCAAAAGCCTGTTTATCTGCTTGAGAAAACGAATCAGGCCCGCCAGTGTGCACGCCAGAACCGCGCAAATCCTCCATAAAATCGCGCATCGTCAGCTTTTGTTTTATGTTATCGACGGTATAAAGCTCGCCACGGGGATTGAGCGCCAAGGCGCCCTTTTCAATGATTAAAGCCGCTAAGGGAATATCCGCGGTGATCACTAAATGCGTCGGTTCAACATGATCGACAATATATTGATCGGCCACATCAAATCCCGCACCGACTCGAATTTGGCTGATATAGGGAGATGGTGGTACGCGGATCATTTGATTAGCCACCAGCACCAGCGGCAGGGCTTTGCGCTCCGCCGCCCGAAACAGGATTTCTTTGATAGGATTGGGACACGCGTCCGCATCAACCCAAATTTTATAATCACTCAATGTCTTTTAACTCTGTAATTAGGTTCACAAGCTCAGTTTTATGCCGAGCTATCGAACTATGCACCGTACTAAGGCGCTAAACGATCGATTTCCCACTCTGCATCATGGCGAGAATAAATAAAACGATCATGCAGCCTATGTTCTCCACCCTGCCAAAATTCGATACTCGAAGGTCTCACTAAGTAACCGCCCCAAAAACTGGGTAAAGGCACATCGCCCTTGGCGAACTTAGCTTTCATTTCGAAGAATTTGCCTTCAAGTACTTGTCTAGCGCTGAGTTTACTCGACTGCTGCGATACCCAAGCAGCAATTTGGCTGTCCTTAGGACGGGTCATAAAGTATTTAAGCACTTCAGCGGTGGACAGTGCCTGCGCTTCACCGAGCACCGATACTTGACGCTCTAGAGGATGCCAAGGGAAATGCAAACTGACTTTATTATTAGCAGCAATTTGCTGTGCTTTGCGGCTGCCAAGGTTAGTAAAAAATACGAAACCTGTGTCATCAAAACGCTTAAGTAATACTATACGTTGAAAAGGTTGGCCGTGCTCATCCACAGTCGCCACACACATAGCGGTGGGATCGCTAAGCTCTGCATCCCTCGCCTGCGTCATCCACAGTTCAAACAAATCCATCGGGTTTTGCGGTAAGTCGGCACGTCTTAAGCCGCCTTTGGCATACTCGCGGCGGATATCACTGAGATCTGTCATAGGGTTTCCTTAAGCAAACGCCAAAAATTCACATGAGTTCAGGGATCAGCACTTCAGCCTGAAGCTGCTGATAGTGGCTAAAACCAATGTTATAACCTTGCTCGGTCGTTAATGAACACCGCCCTAAGCATAAATGGGCAGGAAATCCCTGCGTTGAGTCGTCGGTATTAAAGCGGATTGTGTCCCAACTGACAGGAGCAAACAAGGTTAATAGACGCGCTAATAGATCTTGCGGATACTGCGCTAAATCCAGATTCGTTTCAAAGCTCACATAGGAGCTAGCGCACGCATTGTCGCTTTGAGGCGTAATATGCAAAGTAACATAATATTTGCCCCAGAGACCGTTCATCGAAAAGCCTGACGGATCAAATAAATGGGCGTCAATCTCAAATTCAGGGAGTAAATCGTTAAGTTCGAGTGCAGCGCAAATCTCATCGTTACTCTGCGAGCCGCCATTAAGATAGTCGGCAAATTCGCCACGAATGTGATACATCAACAGCTCACTAGTTTGATCATCCTTTGGTGCTCGATAATCACTGTCAGAGCAGAAAAAATAGTGATGATGGCTGTCGAGATGACCCACTCGAAAGGCTTTACCGGCGATACGTTGGCGCAGTTTGCCAATATCCTCGGCAAAACTCGTGGTTTGCAGATGGGCTTGGTATTCGTTTTTACGCTGATAACTCACCAAGGCCATGGCAGGCACGCCAAGCGCGTCGATAAAATAACAAGCGGCGTCCACTAAGGTACTGTTACCACAGGTGAGCATGACAAATCTGTCATGCCATACAAACAAGCTGGATTCGCTCAAAAGATAGGCATCACAGTCCGCATTACTTAACTGCGACAGTATCTCGGCGTGGGCACAGTTGACTAAGGCAGACCAAAAACTCACATCGAGTTCTCGTAAATTCGGCGCAGACGCCGTCACGATAATCTCGAGTTTTTTTTCTGAACCTTCAAAAAACATCAACCCTTTGACCTCATGATCGTCACTCATCCTTTACTTGATCCTAGAACAACGCGATTTTACACGACTAAAACGGCAATAAAAGTGAAAAATCTGTCCTTATAAAAACAAAAATCAGCCGAGGTTACCCAAGGCTGATTTATTTTAACACGCTAGAAATTAAGAAAAATCTTCTAAATAGGTATAGCCTTTCAGCCCTAGTTGCAATTCTTCTAAAATTTGTGCGCGTTCACCTTCGGCGATATGCAGATTCACTAACTCTTCATAAGTGCGCATAAAGGCCACCGCATCTAAGTTAACGTAACGCAATACGTCAGCAACCGTGTCACCCGCCAATACAGATTCGATGTTAGTCACACCATTATCTTCGATGCGAACCACTGCTGAGTTTGTATCACCAAACAGGTTATGCATATCACCCAAGATTTCTTGGTATGCACCCACAAGGAAGAAACCAATCAGGTATGGGCTATCCGCACTCCATGCTGGCACTGGCAGCGTGGTTTCAATCCCTTGACCATCAACGTATTGATCGACAATACCGTCAGAGTCACAGGTGATATCGAGCATGACAGCACGGCGCTCAGGGGCTTTATCTAGGCCCGATAACGGCAATACTGGGAACACTTGGTCAATACCCCAAGCATCCGGTAATGACTGGAATAATGAGAAGTTAACAAAGAACTTATCGGCTAACTTTTCATTGAGTTCATCAATGATAGGTCTGTGATAACGGTTTTTCGCACTCAATAGCCCTTGCACTTCATGACACACGCGCAGGTTAGCTTGCTCAGCCCACGCACGCTCCGCTAAGGTCAATTGACCTAAAGCGAATAGCGAATGCGCTTCTTGTAAGTCACTTTGGCTATCGTGGTAAATCTCAATCAAAGCACGTTGATCGGCGCGGCCGCTGATCTCAGACCATGAATGCCACATGTTATGCAATAACTGTGGTGAATCTTCCGCTGGCGGTTGAATATCTTCAGGCTGATAAGCTTCAGTACCGATAACATCGGTGATAAGCACAGCATGGTGCGCCGTTAAGTAACGACCCGATTCTGAAATAATACGTGGCATAGGTTGCTCGTATTCATTACAGATGTCAGTCAATACGTTAACTATGTTGTTGGCGTATTCGGTCAGGCCATAGTTCATCGAGTTATTACTTTGGCTACGAGTGCCATCGTAATCCACCGCTAAACCACCACCGACGTCGAAGCAGTTAACGCTTGCGCCTAATTCACGTAATTCACAGTAGAAACGACCCGCTTCACTCACACCTTGGCGAATATCACGGATATTAGCGATTTGCGAACCTAAGTGGAAATGCAGCAATTGCAGCGAATCCAGCATATCGTGTTGCTTAAGTTGCTCTACAACCAACAAAATTTGCGCAGCAGATAAACCGAACTTAGATTTTTCACCGCCGCTCGCCTGCCACTTGCCTTTGCCTTGGAACGCTAAACGTGCACGTAGACCTAAACGCGGTGTCACACCCAGACGTTTAGATTCAGCTAACACCATTTTCAGTTCAGACAGTTTTTCTAAAACGATGTAAACCTTGTGGCCTAACTTTTCACCAATCAGTGCTAAACGGATATATTCATTATCTTTATAACCATTACATACAATGACTGAACTGGCTTTTTGCGCCATGGCTAACACAGCCATCAGCTCAGGCTTACTGCCTGCTTCTAAACCCAGTTGTGGTACTTCTTTTGATGCCTGACTCGCCAGGATCTCTTCCACCACAGTTTGCTGTTGGTTTACTTTAATCGGGTAAACCAGCAAATAGTCCGCCTGATACTCGTACTTCTGTATCGCTTGGTCGAATGCTTGGCACAAACTGTTCACTCTGTGGTGCAGGATCTGCGGAAAACGAACTAGTACAGGTAAAGCGACTCCCGCCTTAACCATGTCTTTGGCTAGCTCATTTAAGCCAATCTTGTAATCAGGATTTTTGGGGTCCGGTGACACAGTCACCTCACCTTGATCGCTAATCCCATAAAAACCTTGGCTCCAGTGAGTAACATTGTACCCAGCACGAGCATCATCAATAGACCAATCATTCATTATTATTTAGCCCGTCTATTAAAAAATGGGTTAAACGGTTATGGCTTAATAGCACAACCGCCCGTTCGACAAACCCAGGCAAAGGGACACCTTACCTGACATACACGAAGGTAGATTTTACCTTCTCCTTAATGCCGCAACGTCACGCTAGTGTAAGTGACATTGCTGCGATTTTCATTAATGGCGCAAGAGACAACGCATCTTAGCGCAATACATCGTATCATATTGAAGGGAAAGCTTATTCCCTTACCTCAGTAAAGCTATCTTTACTTGCCTCGCTTGCATTTATCCTCAGGCTAAAGGGCGAAAATACCGCCAAAAAGCCAAATAAGATCCTGAGTCACATCCTTAAAACATCAAGCTAATAAGTAGCTTAAAGACGTTTGAAAGAGGTTAAGACCTTCAGAAACAGATAACACAAGTAGAAAACGAAAACCGATAACACTGAACTAGCGAAAACGCCAAACCAGCTTATCGCTAGGCAAGATTATTTTAACAGGGGACTATTGGCTTCTTCGCGGCCAGAATTGATGCGGATCAACGTGAGATGCTTAAGGCCAGTATCATCGTATGGTACGACAATCGAGCGTTGGCATTGTGACACTTTTAGGCAAAGTGCAAAAAATGGATGCTTGTGCATTAGCTAATAAAAACCCTCTTAACCCCATGTAATTCGATATGTTGTCAATTACACGGTTAATGACTGGTGAACCATAAAACCTTTATTACTCACGTAATATTTGTAATGTCTGCAACGAGCGGAATCGTTGAACGGCGCAATTAAACCGCGCAATGTCACAGAATGCAAGCAAGAATCTCATTTAATCTTTTACATTAAAATATAATAAACACCTGCTTAACAATCACCCGCCACCCATTGGTTTTAAATAGAGTAATATTAGTTAGTTAACCCATAAACGTCGTACAAGTCTGTTCAATATTTTTTATATCACCTTTGTCACTTTTATTGACATTTACCCCTGCAAATATCCCTGATTTTTGTGTGTCACTCAAGTGATGCACATTTGCCAATATTAAGTGAAGCCAAACAACCAATTATCACGGCGCCAAACCCGCCACAAATCAGTGGTTCCTCCGAGACACAATACGTGGTCAAGCCTGCGCTAAGTGACGACTCACACACGCTAAAATAAAGCTCAAAGACAATAATGCTGCAGTTTCAGCACCGAAGTGTATAATCGCAACCGAATCACATTCCATTATGCACAGAGAGATCCATGGTACAGATAGGTAAAACCTGCAAACTTGAGGTTGTAAAACAAGTCAGCTTTGGCGTGTATTTAAACGCCCACGAATTAGGGCAAGTACTGCTGCCAAACAAAGTCACCCCAAAAGACTGCCAAGTCGGTGATCTGCTTGACGTGTTTCTGTATCTAGATTCTGAAGATATCGTGATTGCTACCACGCGCCGTCCATTGGCACAGGTAGGCGAATTTGCCTATTTAAAAGCCGTTACAACCGGCCCTTATGGCGCCTTTTTAGACTGGGGCTTAGATAAAGATTTATTACTGCCCTTCGGTGAGCAACATAAGCCTATCGAAGAAGGCCGCTCATATCTGGTCTATGTACACGCTAACCGCGCCGATGAACGCATCATGGCCTCATCAAAAATCGATAAGTTCCTCGATAAGACAGAGCCAGGGTACACAGTCGGTGAGCAGGTCGATTTATATATCGGCGGCACCACAGATTTAGGCTACAAAGCCATTATTAATCATGCCCATTGGGGCGTGATTTACGAAAACGAAGTGTTCCAAAAACTGCGTTTCGGCCAAAGACTCAAAGGTTTCATCAAACAAGTGCGCCGCGACGGCAAAATCGATCTTGTGCTGCAACAAGGCAGTAAACAAGAATTAGATAAGCATGCCCACATCATTCTGATCAAACTCAAACAGGCTGGCGGCTTCTTAGCCCTGACCGATAAAACCGATGCTGAAATCATTTACGATCAGCTTGGTATGAGTAAAAAAGCCTTCAAAAAAGCCATAGGTGGCTTATTTAAGAATGGCCAACTGAGCATAGATAATGATGGTTTGCGTTTAACTGAAACAGCAGAATAATCAACTCTATTCAGGACTTAGCGTTAAAATTGTACAGTTTACCGCCACTAAGGCAGAGTTTGACTGACAACTCCTAGGATATTAAGCATGGCTCTGTTATAAACAAAGCCATGCTTTTTTCTTTGGAGCTTATATGGAACTCACGTTACACGAAGCCAGAGTCATCGGATGCCTGCTTGAGAAAGAAATCACCACCCCCGAGCAATATCCACTCTCGCTAAACTCATTGACCTTAGCCTGCAATCAAAAAACCAGCCGCGAGCCCGTACTCGAACTCAGTGAAACCCAAGTGCAAATCGCCGTTGATTCCCTAAATCGGAAACGTTTGATCAGCGAACAGTCGGGATTCGGCAGCCGCGTCGTTAAATACAAGCACAGATTCTGCAATACCGAATTCAGCGAACTTCAACTGTCCCCCGCCGCACTCGCCATCGTCTGTTTGTTGCTATTACGTGGCCCACAAACACCGGGAGAACTTCGGACCCGCAGCAACCGCCTACACGAATTTAAAGACGTGATCGACGTGGAAGATTGCATCCGCCAATTAATGAGCCGTGAAAAGCCCTTCTTAAAACAATTACCCAGAGAAGCTGGTCGCCGTGAATCCCGTTATGTGGAATTATTCTCTGCAGCGTCATCGCACGAAAGTGCTAGTCAATCCCATAGCACAAGTCATCCCTTAGCCCATGTCGCTGTATCTGTAGACGCAGAGCCGCTTGAATTAGTGAACAGAGTGACAGAGCTTGAACAACAAGTCGCCGAACTGACGCAAAAGCTCGATGAATTAATCGCCTCATTGAGCTAATTAGCGATAGATAATGACTGATAAATACCGATGGATAATAAGTGCTATGTGAGCAACATGGCACTTATGGACCAATCCACTGTCTACCCAAGGGTGAGAAACTTAACCGCGCCAAGCACCATAGCCCCTAAACCTAGCGCAAAAAAGAATAGAGACAGCACATGACCAATAATCCACCCAGCAGTTTCAACAACATGTTTATTATCGCCATGTTTGAACTGCGCAAATTTTTATTTAATACCCGCGGGATCATCGCCTTGGTCGCCTTTGGTTTAGTTTGGGGTGTACTTCTGCTTTACCCCATTCAAAGTGCATCGGCCATGTTATTGCAGCCCAATGTAAAAGATATCATCGACAGCTTATTTGGTGCCAATACCCTCAATGTGCTCTTTGAGTGGCCCGTGGCCGAAATGGCAGTGTTTTGGTGTTTTGCGCTGTATTTGTTTCCACTGTTCAGTATTCTTATCGCCGCCGATCAGTTCTCATCGGATAAAACCCGCGGCACGCTGCGCTTTTTAACCATACGCACTAGCCGTGACAGCTTATTGTTCGGCCGTTTTCTCGGCCAAATTCTGATCCAAGGTTTACTGATCCTATTAACGATTATCGCCACTGTCGCCCTCGCGCTCAGCCGCGACAGCCAACTGATTTTATCTGCGTTAACGTCTGGCGCCTTAGTGGGCCTTAACCTCATCATAGTGATCTTGCCCTACACGGCTGTGATGACTTTATTGTCCCTGTATGCGCGCACGGCACGCCAAGCTATGGTGTTTGCCACCATTTTATGGACGGTGATTTCCATCACTATCGTGGTGTTAGCGAATCAATCTAGCCTACTAGCACAACTCCAGTGGGTATTACCCGGTGCTCAACTGTCGGACATGCTCAATACCAATGGACTCAATAGCTTAGTCTATGCCCCTATTCCACTGTTACAAACCGCTGTGGCCCTCTTGCTCGGCAGAATTTATATGCAAAGGAGCTCGCTATGAGTCTGATCCAATGCCAAGGGCTGTCGAAGCTTTACGGCAGCAAAAAGGCGCTGAATGATGTGAGTTTCAGTCTTGAAGCGGGTGCCCCCATCGCCCTTGTCGGTCCCAATGGCGCGGGTAAAACCACGCTTTTTAGCCTGTTATGCGGCTATTTATCACCCAGCTCTGGAACCATAACCCTACTCGGTGAAGCCCCCAATAGCCCTAAACTCTTAGGCAAGATTGCCGCTTTACCCCAAGATGCAGTGCTCGATCCCAACTTGACGATTGTCAGCCAGTTAATATTTTTCGCTCGCCTGCAGGGCATGAACCTAGAGCAAGCAAAGCAAGAGGCACTGCGCGTGTTGGCCTTGGTCGATCTAATTGATGTTGCCGAGCAAAAACCGCCTAGCCTTAGCCACGGTATGAGTAAACGTGTATCGATTGCGCAGGCGCTGATTGGCTCGCCAGAATTAGTATTATTAGATGAACCGACAGCGGGACTCGACCCTGCCAATGCAAAAAAAGTCCGTGAACTGGTTAAAGCCTTATCACCCACCACAACTTTTATGATCAGCTCCCATAATCTCGATGAGCTCGAAAAGCTGTGCGATCAAGTGTTGTATTTAGATAAAGGCCAACTGAGTCAAGCGGTGTCAATGCATGCGTCGACCGACAGCGATTACCTGACGTTAACCATGCAAAACTGTGACAGCGATGCATTGCAAGCGGAAGTGGCAAAACTGGCGGGAGTGGTGAACATCAGCTCAAAACAAAGCAATGTGTTTATTATCCAGCTAGACACAAATACAGAAAAAGCGCACAACAGTGATATTGAGATGCGCCTATTCGCCCTCTTCAATCAGCATCAATGGCAATACAAGATGCTGCTGAAAGGTCGCACTCTGGAAGAAACACTCTTTTCATAGGCAAGCGTTAAAAGGGATTTCTCATCACCCAACGGTTGAATAGTGTTCAATCCATAGCCTAAGCGCAATACGCCTTGCGCTTAGGCCTTTTAACTAAGGTTTTAAACTAAGGCTTTCAATAAGCCTTTAAATTAAGTCAGTCACTTCGCCCAGTAAAATCAGCCCACCACTCAATCCGACAAACTTGTACTTACTTTAGCAACACACAATCACCAAAAGCTTCACAAGCCTGTCAATAAAACACCAATCAACCGCGCTGAGCTTGCTATGGCTTTCAATCTCGGGACGAGCTTGTTATAACTCCCCTTCGATTGAACCTAAGCTGACTTCAGAGGTTTCTATGAACAAAGCACAACTTATCCAACGTATTGCCGCCGAGCTCAATGCATCGCAAGCGAGCACTAAACCTGTGGTTGAGCAGATACTGCAACAGATCCACGTCGCATTGAGCGAAGGCGAGAAAATTTTCCTGCCACAATTTGGCACCTTTGAACTCAGATACCATGTCGCTAAAACAGGGCGTAATCCACAAACGGGCAAAGCCATAGAAATCGACGGTTACAATCAGCCCAGTTTTAAAGCCTCAACCGCATTGAAGCAGAAAATCAATAGCGGCGCTTAGCTTTAATGTGCAGGCACTATTTTGCGAGATTTTGCGAACATTAGTCAGCAGCCTTGATAGAAATGAGCCTCAACATAATTTGAGGCTCATTTTTTATCAAAAGAAAAATAACCGTTCCGCTTAGGGGAAAGCCTTAAACAATTAAGTAGTCGCTAAGTATTGCTCTCCTCACCTTGATAAAGTGGCGCAATATCGACATAGTCAGCAGCGTTTTCAGCACTTGGATCCTCGAGAAATGGCACACAACCGAGGAAAGGTGCCGTCATCATCTCTTTAAGGCTCGTCAGATTCTCCTCAAACATACTCATATTCGGGTCGACACGATTAGCAACCCAGCCTGCAATCTTAAGCCCATCGGCCAATATCGCCTCTTGAGTCAGCAATGCATGATTTAAGCAGCCAAGTTTCATGCCAACCACGAGGATCACTGGCAGTTCTAATCTCTGTACGACTTCCGAAAGATACCTGCCATCACCTAAGGGTAAACGCCAGCCTCCCGCGCCCTCAATCAAGCAAAAATCCGCTTGAGCAAATGCCACTAAATCTAAACTTTCAATGATAGCTTCAGGCGCTAAACTCACGCCCACTTGGGCGGCGGCAATGTGCGGTGCAATCGCAGGTTCGAAGGAAAAAGGATTGATGAGTGGATAAGCCAATTTTAACGATGATGACGTCATCAGCTGTAACGCATCGGCATTACGCAATCCTTCAGAGGTTTGCGCGCAGCCCGAGGCGATGGGTTTAACACCTAAAGTCAACATAGTGTTGGCTGCAAGAATACTCACAGCGGAGTCAGCATTGGCTATGAGCCCTAAACGATTCACAGCGGTTAATAATGCCGCCGAAACCAAAGTCTTACCGCTATCGGTATCTGTACCTGTTACAAAATACATATTAGATCCTTATCTGTTGCTATGAGTTGTGCTTTGTTAAGCACACTCTCCATAAGCTAAATGTCCATATAGCTAACGATCTCTATACGTAATGTTAAAAATCCAACGTTTTCTAGATATTAGTGCTAATTGATAATGCCATGACTAAAGGCATAATATGTGAACTTTAAAACCTACGCCGAGCACGTATTTGAACTATCTGGTAGGTTAAAGGCAAACCTTGGGGTAAACGTAGCGATTCAGCTTTGGCCTGCATGGCCTGCCAATCTTGACGACCACGCAGCCGTGGAGTGAATTCTGAAGCACTCACTGTTGAACCTGAAACCCGAGTTGTTGAACTGGCTACATGTACAGAAGCCCCCACACCTTTAATTGAATATAGTAGTACCTTAAGAGTGTCAAAATACACTGTCATAGGGACGAGTCGCACTTCAAATAATTGCCATGTATCGAGTTTAAATGCAGCTTTTAGCACCTCCAGCGTCGAAAAGTCATTCACTCTTAACCCTAATTCAGCTAATTGATTCAAACTCCCCTGCGCTACTAGGCTCAAATGACACTCACCGTTCGGCTTAAGTACCCGCGCCATTTCGGCTACCGCAGCGGGAAAATCAGCACACCATTGCAGGGCTAGATTAGAGTAAATAACATCCATGCAGCCATTGGTAAAAGGTAAACACTGCGCATCGGCACATACGCCGAGATAATCGGGATAAGACTGTTTTAGCTTTTGCAGCATGCCAAGGGCAATATCCACGGCAAATACAGTTGTGGATGAATTTTGCGTAGAGAGATCCGCTGGTTGAGACACACTGTGATACCTAGAAAAATCCGTGCCTGGGCCTGCCCCTATATCTAACAGATAACCTGCTGCCGAAAACTCACTGAGTAAACTGGCAGCGCTCAGGCGTTGTAATTGATTATGATCTTGGTAACTATGGGCCGCTGCGGAAAAACGTTCAGCAATTTGAGTCCCGTGCACATTGGACACAGTCCCCGCGAGAACGCCCCCATAAGAAACGCCCGCATTAAGCTCACTCAGCTTAAGATCGCAAGAAATAAACTTGTTTGACTCATGAGCAAACTCACTACAGCTTGGATCACTAGACTTTATCAGGCTTGGCATTTTAACTAACACTCAACCATAAAAACTTAACATTCAATAAAATAACGCGATCTATAGGGTGCATTTATCTGTACTCATCGGCAGATTCTCGTTCACTGACAAGCGGAATACCAACACGACTGAGCACTTGGGCTAATTGCTCAACACAAGCAGCGATATCTTCAGCGGTATGGGTCGCCGTTAAGGTAATGCGTAACCGCGCCGACCCTACAGGCACCGTCGGCGGGCGAATCGCCCCAACCCAAATGCCCGCGGCTCTTAACGCTTCGGCGACTTGCAGGGTTTGCTGCGCATCGCCAATGATCAGCGGCTGAATTGCGGTATCCGAACCTAAAAGGGGCACGGCAGCATCGAGGCATAACTGTTTGAATAGCGAAATATTCTCAAGCAGTTTCTGCTGTAACTCAGGATGTGCAGTGCAGTACTGAGTCGCGGCTAACGCTAATGCGGCATTGGCGGGCGATAAGGCGGTCGAATAAATATATTCGCGGGCATTACTGACCAAAAAGTCAATCAGCGCCTGACTCCCCAAAACCGCTGCGCCTTGGCAACCTAATGCCTTACCAAAGGTCACCACTTGCACATCAATAAGCTTGGCGGCTTTATCTCTTACATCACTATTTTGATAGTCACCGAGCACCGCAAAACCATGGGCATCATCAACAATCAACCAAGTATTCTGTTGACGACAAAGCGCCGATAACTGAGTGATCGGCGCACAATCCCCGTCCATGCTAAACACGCTTTCTGTGATTAACGCCGATGCGTGATTTCGAGTCAGAAGCCGCTCAGCGCTCTCAAGGGAATTGTGTAAAAAACGTTTAAGCTGCGCACCGCTGTCCTGCAAACCATCGATAATTGAGGCATGCACAAGTTTATCGGCAATCACAGTATCTTGCTGATCAAACAAGGTTTTCATTAACGCCGTATTAGCACTAAAGCCCGAGCAGAATAGTAATCCCGCTTCATGCCCCGTTAAGGCGCAGAGTTCACGTTCAAGTGTGACATGCGCATCACTGTACCCTGTCACTAAGGGCGATGCGCCGCTACCCACACCGTAGGTCTGCGCCCCAAGGTGCAGCGCTTCAACCAACTCAGGAACGCGGGATAAGCCTAAATAATCATTACTGCTAAAATTAACATAGGATCGCCCTTCGAACACAAAGCGCGGGCTCGAAGTGGGTGCGTTAACATCAAAGCAGTGATCAACACTCAGCATTTTACGTTGCCGTAATAAACCTTGCTCACGTAAGGCTTGCTGACGGTCGGCAATTTTCATCTCGAGCAGAGAACTCATCGATTTAGCCTCAAGAATGATTGTCTTAAAAATGCTTGCTTGAAAAATGGAGTGCGGTCAATAAAGCTATCGGCCGCAATCAAAATAGGCTGCAGCCAACAAGGTTTACAGGCTATTCGACCTGTTTGTCGGACAACATGCGCTCAGTGATATTACAAAGCACCCGCGTCATAGAATTGTGCCGATGACTTATCTTGATAGGCCGCCGCTTTGGCTAATACAGCACTTTCTTCTTCCAGTTTTGCCGCTGCGCCCTGCTCGGGACGTAAGCCTAAACGTCGAAATAGCCCCATATCATCGCTTTCTTCTGGGTTTGGTGTGGTCAGCAATTTACAACCATAGAAAATCGAGTTAGCGCCAGCAAAGAAACACATGGCCTGCAGCTCATCACTCATATTTTCGCGGCCTGCCGATAACCGTACGCGGGAAAGCGGCATTAAGATACGCGCCACGGCGATAGTGCGCACAAATTCGAGTGGGTCGAGGTCGTCAAGCTTCTCAAACGGCGTGCCCGCCACTTTAACTAACATATTGATCGGTACTGAATCAGGATGCTGCGGTAAATTAGCCAGCTGTTGTAGTAAGCCTGCRCGATCCGTCGCCTTTTCACCCATGCCGACAATCCCGCCCGAGCACACTTTCATACCAGAAGCGCGCACATGTGTCAGTGTATCTAAACGATTTTGATAGGTACGTGTCGTGATCACATCGCCGTAATATTCAGGCGAAGTATCTAAATTATGGTTGTAATAATCTAAGCCAGCACTGGCTAAATCGTTCGCTTGATCTTCAGAAAGCATGCCGAGCGTCATACAGGTTTCCATACCTAAGGCTTTGACTTCTTGTACCATTTGCTTAAGGTACGGCATGTCTTTTTCTTTTGGGTTACGCCAAGCTGCGCCCATACAGAAACGAGAAGCACCCGCGGCCTTAGCGCTGCGCGCTTCGGTCAGCACAGTTTCCATTGCCAGCAAACGCTCTTTTTCTAGACCTGTGTCATAACGGGCGCTCTGTGGGCAATATTTACAATCCTCAGGGCAAGCACCGGTTTTAATCGATAACAAGCGGCTAATTTGCACTTCATTAGGATCGTACACTTCACGGTGAATGCTGTGGGCTTTAAATAACAAATCATTCATCGGCAGCGCAAATAAGGCTTCGATTTCTTCCCGCTTCCAATCATGACGAACTTGCAACTGCGACATTGAACACCCTTTTTATTCTGTTTTTTATCTTGGCTAGGATAACCTCAGCCCTTAAACTGTCAACGCCAACCAGTGAACCCAGTTTACTAATGGCTACTTTATCACCAAAAAAGTGAGCATTTATGCGCAATTTACTCGATTTTGACTTTGATAGCGCCCATATTTGGCATCCTTACACCTCAATGACCCGATCTCTTCCTGTTTTTGGTGTACACAGCGCCAAAGGCTGCGAGCTTGAACTGGTCGATGGCCGCAAGTTGGTCGATGGTACTAGCTCGTGGTGGGCCTGTGTGCACGGATATGCACATCCCGAGATATTAACCGCGATGGAAAAACAGTTGCATCAACTGAGCCATGTGATGTTTGGCGGTATCACCCATGAACCCGCCATTGAACTGTGTAAAAAACTTATCGCTATGACCTGCGAACCGCTAACAAAGGTCTTTTTGTGCGACTCTGGATCTATCTCAGTCGAAGTGGCAATTAAAATGGCGTTGCAATATTGGCAAGGTCAGAGTTGGCAAGGGCGAAGTGTACATGGAGAAGAGCGACCGCTAAAACAACGCATTCTTACCGTTAAGAAGGGTTACCACGGCGATACCTTTGCCGCGATGAGCGTATGCGATCCCGAAGGCGGCATGCACACTATGTTTGGCGATGCAGTAACCAAGCAATCATTTGTGCCCGCGCCACAAACCGCCTTTGGCGAAGCCTTACAAGCCGATGATTTAACCGCAATGCGCGACATATTAAGCATTAATCACCATGAGATTGCCGCAGTGATTATAGAGCCGATAATGCAAGGCGCTGGCGGTATGCGTTTCTACAGCGCAGATTATTTAACGGGTCTTCGTGCCCTATGTGATGAATTTGATGTCCTGCTGATCTTAGATGAAATAGCCACTGGCTTTGGTCGAACAGGCAAGCTTTTTGCTTATGAACACGCCAATATTACCCCTGATATCTTATGTTTAGGCAAAGCGCTAACTGGCGGTTATATCAGCCTAGCGGCAACGCTATGTACCGATAAAGTTGCCCAAGGAATCAGCCAATCTCCTGCGGGCGTGTTTATGCATGGTCCGACATTTATGGGCAACCCGCTGGCCTGCGCGGCGGCGTGTGCAAGCTTAGACATAATTAACCGTAATGAATGGCAAGCGCAAGTGGCCGCTATCGAGCAGCAAATGCGCGTTGAACTTAACGATGCGATTGATTTGCCAAGCGTAAAAGATGTGCGCGTGCTCGGCGCTGTCGGCGTGTTAGAGATGCACGAACCCGTCAATACCGCTGAGTTACAGCAGCAATTTGTCGATTTAGGCGTCTGGGTGCGTCCCTTCGCCAACCTTATCTATATCATGCCGCCCTATATCATTAGCTCAGCACAATTAAGCCAACTCACCAGTGCGATGAAGCAAGTCGCAGCAGGTATTAGCGCGGTATCAAAAAGTCTTGAGCCGCAGCTTATCAGCCACGGTTAATGCTTTAGCGCTTGACCATCTTTTAGCTTAACGCTCTTTCAACTCAATAAGCCTTCAACTTACATAGGCTCTCAAATAAACGAACCCCTGCGCACTGTGCGCTAGGGGTTCGAACTGCCTGGCTTATATCAGTACTCAGCAACCCCTTCCCTTGTTCGAATCTCGCATCCTCTCGATAGATAAACGCGCTAAGGTTGCAATTGCAATATTGCTCACAATTTCCATTAAAACCCTGTAATTTAGTGCATTTATTTAATCCGCCAACTGGAAATTTTATCAAAGCCAACGATGCTTATATCACTCACTTTACACAACATATCTTTCGCCAAAAGCTGACAACAACTTGAGCAGAGGGAATGGCTTAAATCGCTACACAAAGAAAAGGAGAGCATATGTTCAAACTCGCTGACATCCCCGTTAATCGAAAACTCGCACTACAGCTCATTATCGCCCTCGCAGGTGCCTTAATTTTACTCACTATTTCCGTCACAGCCCTCAAGCACAACCTGATGGCAGAGCGTGAAGCACGACTTAATGCCGTATTATCCCTCGCCAGTAGCCGTATCCAAGCGTTGTCGCAATCGCTACCCCTAGAGCAAGCACAGCAAGCCGCTAAAGACATGTTAAACGACATGCGTTTTGATGGTGATAACTACTTGTTTGTGATTGATGAATCGAGGCACGTTATCGTTCATCCCATCAAAAAAAAACTGGTTGGCCAACAAATGGGTAATCGAGGCGAAGAGAATTATTGGTTCGAAATGGTCGAACTCGGCCGTGATGGCAAACAAGGATTAGTCGAATACCGCTGGACGACGGCGAATGGCAAATCAGCGCAAAAAATCTCACTTGTCATGGGATTTAAACCTTGGGGCTGGATCTTAGGCTCAGGTATGTTACTCCAAGATATCGAAGCCACCATTTGGACTGAATACCTCACCATGGGAGGCATTACATTTGTCATTATTGTGCTTATGGCTTGGCTAGGTTATGCCATTAGCCGCTCTATTACTCAGCCATTGGATGATGTGAATCTGGCTATGCTCGCCATCACAAAAGGTGATTTAACGACTCAGCTAAAAATCTATGGTAAAGATGAACTTGGCATCTTAGCCCACAATATAAACCAAAGCATAGACTCCATTCGTAGCACTTTACTTCAAGCGAGTCATAGCGCTGACAATGTTGCACAGGCCTCGGCTCGTATCGCCTCAACTGCAGAGGAAACTAATCAAGCGGTAAATAATCAGCGGGATCAACTCGCCCAACTTGCCACCGCCATGAATGAAATGAGCGCCACTATCGCCGATGTCGCGAATAATGCGGAGAGCACAGCCAAAGATACCAAAGAAGCCACTTGGGAAGCTGGCCTTGGCGACCAAGATGTTCACGCCAGCGTAGATGGTATTCATGCTCTTGCCAAAGAAGTGGAGCAAGCGACGGATCAAGTGAATATGCTTAAAGAGGAAGTCATGCAGATCAGCGAGGTCACCTCAGTGATCAGCGCGATTTCAGACCAAACCAACTTGCTGGCACTGAATGCGGCAATTGAAGCCGCCCGCGCTGGCGAGCAAGGGCGAGGGTTCGCTGTAGTCGCCGATGAAGTGAGGCAACTTGCAAGTCGCACTAGGCAATCGACCGAAGAAATTCAAAACACGATTTCATTATTGCAACAACGGGCCGTGAGCGCCGCTAAGGCAATGGATGCAAGCCGAACTTTGGCAGAAAACAGTGTGAGTCAATCGGCAAAAGCGGGGAAGGATTTATCGCTTATCGTTGCTCATATAAAACATGTGAGTGACATGGCAACCCATATCGCCACCGCCGCAGAAGAACAAAGTGTGGTCGCAGAAGACATGAACAGAAACGTGTGCGGGATTAATAACTCAGCGCTCGAAGTCTCTGAATCGGCAACTTATTTGGCTCAAGAAAGTGAAAGTTTGGCCGAATTATCACTGAATTTAAACAATAAACTGGCCGTATTCAAACTCTAGTCATGTATTTAGTTACACCCACAAACCTGTGTCAAACCGTTTAGCCAAGATAAGCCGCATAAAAAATTACGCGATTATCTTGGCATTTCGTTAAACGTGCCGACGTCACTAAACTCATGTTACCGAAAACGCATACCAAGCTTATTTTACCAAGCTAGAAATCAAGGCACGTAGCGCGGCAGGTTTTATCATTTTCGCCATATAGTGATAGCCGCGGCGTTGCACATCTTCCACCAGCTCTTTGCGAGTATTGGCGGTGATCAAAATGCCGGGTAAATCTTGTCCATAAAGCGCGCGAATACCGTCCATCGCATCGACGCCATTTTGGCCATCATCTAAATGGTAATCCGCGAGCACAATATCAGGCGCGACGCCTTTCAGTCCTAGTTTAATGCGTGCATCGGATAAATCTTTTGCACAGATAACCTCACACTGCCAGCGGCTTAATAAGCTTTCTAATCCAGCTAAAATGGCCTCTTCGTTGTCGATACACAACACTTTGATACCCGATAACGGCTGCAGCAGCGACGGCAACGCCTTCACTTGTGGCTGACGCACAGTTTCTCCAAGCGGTACACAAATGGAGAAGACCGAGCCGCGCCCTAAATGGGACGAAACCTGAATACCGTGTTCTAACACTTTACTAATGCGATCAGCAATCGCCAGACCTAAGCCCAAGCCGCTAACATTATTGCTCTTAGGATTATTCAACCGCTTAAATTCTTTGAAAATTTCTTGGGTTTCTTTTTCATCAATACCACAACCCGTGTCTAACACTTGGATTTCAAGATAATGACCTCGATGACGGCAACCAAATAACACTCTGCCACCGCGAGCATAACGGTAGGCATTGGTTAAAAAGTTTTGCAGGACACGCCGTAACAGCGAAGGATCAGAATTAACGGTTGCGCTGCATGGGACCATCTTAAAACGAATTTGGTTATCCGCTGCCATCGCCTCAAATTCTACGGATAAGCCGTTGATCAGTTCTGAAATCGCAAAGTCACGGCGATTGACATCCACCATACCTGAGTCGAGTTTAGAAATATCCAATAGGTCAGTGAGCAATTCGCCGGCAATTTTTAGCGAGCTATTCACATGGGATAAGGTGGTTCTGGCCTCGCGATCTAGATTGGGATACTGAGATAACGACGCAGTGAACAGTCGCGCAGCATTAAGTGGCTGCATTAAATCATGGCCGACGGCGGCCAAGAAGCGACTCTTAGAAGCGTTGGCAATTTCTTCCTGCGCTTTAGCCTCCAGTAACTCACTGTTCAACATGGCTAATTCATAGGTACGTTCGTTAACGCGACTTTCTAAGGTTTCATTGGCCTCGAGCAGCGCGCGCTCCTGTTCGCGATACTGAGTAATGTCGGTAAAGGTCATCACAAAGCCGCCATCTGGCATAGGATTTCCCTGAATTTTTATCACTTTACCGTCCCTGCGATGGCGCTCAGAAGTGTGCGGCGTGCCATTACGCATATGCTGCACCCGCTGCTCAACCTGCTGTTCTATTTCCCCTTCACCACAATAACCCCGCGCCGCATTAAAGCGGATCACTTCACTGATCGGCATGCCCTGCTGCAAAAATCCCTCGGGATATTGATACAGCTCCACATATTTGTAATTCCATGCCACAAGATTGAGATCGTTATCGATAACACTCATGCCTTCATAGGCGTGTTCAATCGCGCCGCGCAACATGTCTTGGCTGAGCATGATTTTCGATGAAGCTTCATCGACCAGACTAAAGACTTCATCCAGCGCTAAATCGCGCCCTTGCAGCACGGAATCCATCACTAGCGCTGCGCTTGAAGCGCCGAGTACGCCCGCCAATAAACGTTCAGTGTGGGAAATCAACTCCGGCGGCGCCGCTTTATGCCAACTATCACTTTTTACCGCATCAATCGAGAAACGGCTAAAGCTCTCGTAGGCGCGTGTTGGGCTAACGAAGCGACTCGCCAGTATCAGTAAATCTTGCTGTGAAATCGGACCATTTTTCTTATTAGCGCTGTTTTTCAATTTGCCAGGGCTCACAAAAGCACTGGCCTGAATACGCTCAGCCACACCGGCTCTAAACCAAATAGAACCCAAAATATAACAGGCGATATTGGCAAAAAGAGCCGTCAGCGCATCACGCACATTGGGCGTTATCGCATCTAGCAGGCCTTTCTCGCTCGCGACACTAGACAAGAACGCCGATGAGCTTTGCACATCTGTCATGCCCTGCAACATGATGTAGAACCACAGCGAAAAGCCCACGCCGAGTCCTAAAAATACCCCAGCACGATTGCCGTGTTTCCAATAGAGTCCACCGACTAAAGCTGGCGCGAGTTGGGCAAACGCACCAAAAGACAACATGCCTAAATGGGACAAGGAATCACTGTCTGATAATGCCAAATAGCTGCCATAGCCTAAGCCCAGAATAATCACGATCGCCAAGCGGCGGGCATTAAGCAACAGGTGCGAGAACTGACTGAAGTTTTTCTCGCGGATATGACCCGTGCGCAGCATCACTGGCACCAGCCATTCGTTACTTACCATCACACTGATAGTCACTACAGCAACAATGACCATACCCGTTGCCGCAGATAAGGTGCCCAGCAAAGCAATCACAGCCAACAAGGGTTGATCTAACGCCAGCGGCAAATTAATCACATAGGTATCGGCCGACACTGAATCGCCGAGGATGATCTTCCCCGCCAAGGCTAGCGGTCCAACGAATAAACCGAAAAGCGCTAAATAGATGGGAAACAGCCAACGCCCCTTTGACAACACGGACTCATCGGCGCATTCCACCACCATCACATGGAACTGCCTTGGCATACATAAAAAGGCCGCTATTCCGACGAGTAACTCAGGCATTAAGGCTTCAATACGTGGATTAGGATAATTAATTAGTGACTGCGCATTGGCCTGCTGCCAAATATCCCCAAAACCATCGAACACTCCGAAACTGATGACGATGCCGACCAACAAAAATGCGGCAAGTTTCACCAGAGACTCAAAGGCAATCGCGAGCATCATGCCGGGATTATGCTCGGTCGCATCGAGTTTGCGAGTACCAAATAAAATGGCAAATATGGCTAACAGCGAAGTGATCAGTAACGGAATCGTCACGCCATCGAGGGGATCGTCAGCGGGTTGAAACAAATTAAGACTGAACACCATCGCCTTAAGCTGCAGGGCGATATAGGGCATGATGCCAAACAAGGCAATTAAGGTGACTAAGGCGGCTAAGGTTTGAGATTTGCCATAACGGGCGGCAATAAAGTCGGCCACGGAAGTGATATTTTGCGCCTTAGACACTAATACCATCTTGCGTAACATGCCAAAACCTAAAGTAAAAATCAGAATAGGGCCGATAAAAATCGGTAAGAAAGACCAAAAATCCTTAGCCGATTGCCCAACTGTGCCTAAAAAACTCCACGAGGAGCAATAAACCGCTAAGCTCAGACCATAGATCACGACCTGAAGCTTTTTAGTGATCTGAGTAAACCAACGCTCCGCCCCCCAAGCCAATAGGAATAAAAGCGAGACATAACAGACGGCAATAACAGCAACGACTAAGGTTAAATTCATACTTTGCTCTTTTTTCTGATTATTGTGCGATAAAACCTGTCTAAAATCTAGCCGGATTTTTAATGCAACAGACTAAATATAAAGGAAAATTTAACACTAGACCAAGGTCTAATGGAGTTGCCGCCCCCTTGCATACCATACTCAGTCCACGCAATTTTTCAAAAGGGAAGCCCTATGAGCTCGCAGTCTCTCTACAAAGTCTCCGGCAATATCGCTGCCAATGCACTTGTAAACAACGATAAATATAAAACAATGTACCAAGAGTCGATTGTCAATCCTGAAGGTTTCTGGAGAGAACACGGCAAGCGTATTGATTGGATAAAACCCTATACCAAAATTAAAAAAACCTCTTTTGATGACCATAACTTATCGATCAATTGGTTTTACGATGGCACCCTGAATGCTTCTGCCAACTGTTTAGATCGTCACTTAGCCGAGCACAGTGATCGCGTGGCGATTATTTGGGAAGGCGACAACGCCAGCGAACAACGCAAAATTACCTACGGTGAATTACATGCAGATGTGTGTAAGTTTGCCAACGCACTGCGCAGCCAAGGCGTGCGCCGCGGGGATATAGTCACAATTTACATGCCTATGGTGCCAGAAGCCGCAGTCGCTATGCTTGCCTGTGCCCGTATCGGCGCGGTGCACTCAGTGGTCTTCGGTGGTTTCTCACCGGATTCAATCGCCTCTCGCGTGATTGACGGAAAATCCAAAGTCATCATTACCTCCGATGAAGGTATGCGCGGTGGCCGTGCAATTCCATTAAAGCGCAATATCGATGATGCCTTAAAGCACCCTGATGTCACTACTATTGAAAAAGTTATAGTGCTGAAGCGTACTGGTGGCAAAGTAGATTGGGTAGAAAGCCGTGATGTGTGGTGGCATTCACTGATGGAAACCGCATCAGAGCACTGCCAACCAGAAGAAATGGACGCCGAAGCACCGTTATTCTTGCTTTATACCTCAGGTTCAACCGGTAATCCCAAGGGCGTATTGCACACCACTGGCGGCTACATGGTTTATGCGTCTATGACCCATGAATATGTGTTCGACTACAAAGCGGGTGAAGTGTACTGGTGTACCGCGGATGTGGGTTGGATCACAGGCCACTCTTATATGGTTTACGGCCCACTTGCCAATGGTGCGACTGTGCTTATCCATGAAGGTGTGCCGAATCATCCAAGCCCTGCCCGTTTAGGCGAAATGATTGACCGCCATAAAGTGAACATTCTATATACAGCGCCAACGTTAATTCGCGCATTGATGGCAGAAGGTAAGCAACACTTCGATAAGTTCGATGGTAGCAGCTTGAGGATCATGGGCTCGGTAGGTGAACCTATCAACCCAGAAGCGTGGCGTTGGTACCATGAGGTCATAGGTCATGAACATTGCCCTATCGTCGATACTTGGTGGCAAACTGAAACGGGCGGCATTTTGATCACCCCACTGCCAGGCGCGACCGATACTAAACCCGGCTCAGCTACCCGCCCGTTCTTTGGCGTTCAACCCGCCTTAGTGGATAACATGGGGAATATTTTAGAAGGTGAGAACGAAGGTAACTTAGTGTTACTCGATTCTTGGCCGGGCCAAATGCGTACTGTGTATGGCGACCATGAACGATTTGTACTGACCTACTTTAAAACCTTCCGTGGCATGTATTTTACCGGTGACGGTGCCCGCCGCGATGAGGATGGTTACTACTGGATCACAGGCCGCGTCGATGACGTGATTAACGTATCCGGCCACAGATTAGGTACAGCAGAGGTTGAAAGTGCGCTGGTATCACACGAACTGGTTGCCGAGGCTGCAGTAGTTGGCTACCCACATGATATTAAAGGCCAAGGTATTTATGCGTATGTCACGCTAACCCGCGGCACTGAAGAAACCGAAGAGCTACGTCAAGAGCTGCGTCAATGGGTCCGTAAAGAAATTGGTGCGCTGGCAACCCCAGATCTCATCCAATGGGCGACGGGCTTACCTAAGACACGTTCAGGCAAGATTATGCGCCGCTTCCTGCGTAAGATTGCCGCTAACGAAGTGACCAACTTAGGGGATGCATCAACCTTGGCCGATCCAGCTGTGATCGAGACCTTGATTGAATCACGCTTAAATCGTACTGAGTAATATCCGAGTTAAGAATAACGTCCACAACGCTTAGTCTATGCCCAATAGGCTAAGCGTAACCTGAACCTCCCTTTTTAAACCTCAGGTTAAAAGTGAACCCTGTTGAGAGAGTGTGTGTGATTGCTCCTTTCTCTAGCTTGCCCCTCCAACCAGGGGCATTTTTTTTGCCTGTTATGTTAAGCTTGCAGCCTCACTTTTATTCAGCATAGATTTTTTATCAGCGTGTCAGTCAAACTCAGAGACTATCAACAGCAAGCGGTTAATGCCGCCATCGCCCATTTTAGGCAAAGCCAAGCTTCCGCCGTGCTCGTATTACCCACAGGCGCCGGCAAAAGCATAGTGATCGCCGAACTGGCACGCATCGCCAAAGGCAGAGTCTTAGTGCTCACCCATGTGAAAGAATTAGTTGCGCAAAATGCCGAGAAAGTCGGCCTCCTCACAGCACAAGCCAGTATCTATGCGGCGGGACTCAATCAAAAAGCCACCGACGGAAAAACCGTCGTTGCCAGTATTCAATCGGCAGCGCGGGGATTAATGCAGTTCGATCAGCCATTCTCGTTAGTCATTATTGATGAATGCCACAGAGTCAGCCTAGAAAAAACCAGCCAATATCAGCAAGTACTCAAGCATTTACGCACGAAAAATCCCCAATTAAGATTGCTCGGTCTCACCGCCACGCCCTATCGCCTTGGCACTGGCTGGATTTATCAGCATCACTATCACGGCAAAGTGGGGTCTCCTGAACATGCCGTGTTCGAACATTGTGTGTTCGAACTACCCATCAGGCCGCTCATTAAGCAAGGTTACCTCACAACACCAACCCTGTTTGATGGCCTCAGTGCCCAGTACGACTTCAGCCAACTTAAAGCAAACGAGAATGGCGAATATGCCGAAGCCGAGGTTAACGATTTACTGGGACATTACGGCCGCGCGACCACTGCGATTGTGAAACAACTCATTGAACTGAGCCAACATAGAAAAGGTATTATCATTTTTGCGGCAACGGTACGTCACGCCAATGAGATTTTTGGCCTACTCAACCAAGCTCACGCTGCACAAAGTGCCATTATCACAGCACAAACGCACGACAATGAACGTGACGCTACGATTGAACGCTTTAAAGCCCAAGAGCTTAAGTTTTTAGTCAACGTGGCTGTGTTGACGACAGGCTTCGACGCGCCCCATGTGGATTTGATTGCAATTTTGCGCCCTACCGCCTCAGTCAGTCTGTTTCAACAAATGATCGGCCGTGGATTGCGAATCGCTGAAGGCAAAAAAGATTGTCTTATCATCGACTATGCTGCCAATGGTTATGACTTGTATTTCCCTGAGGTCGGCCAAGCTAAACCCAACAGTAAATCGGTCCCCGTGCAAGTGCATTGCCCAGTATGCGATTTTGCCAATATATTCTGGGGACTCACGGACGACGATGGCGACATTATCGAACACTTTGGTCGCCGCTGTCAGGGCATAGTCGAACAGCAAGGTAAAAAGCTGCAGTGCGACTTTCGATTTAGATCTAAATCTTGCCCTGATTGCGGCGAAGAGAATGATATCGCGGCGCGCATTTGCCAGCACTGCCAATCGACCCTCATCGATCCCGATAAACGCCTACGCCAAGTGCTCAGCCTGCAGCACCATCATTTATTCCGCTGCCAGCATATGAGCCTCATCGACGATGGCGGCAATCTGAAAGTGCAGTACCTCGATATCGACGGTAATGAATTCAATCGCCGCTTTAAATTACAAACACCGGCCCAGTGGCGAGCCCTATATGCCTTATTCATCTTTCCCCATAGCCGTACACCGGGATTAAAACCGAAAAAATACACTAAGGTGACAGAGTTAATCAGCGACGCGGATAAATTCCGCATGCCCGATCTCTTGCTGCTGAAGAAACATAAAAAAGGCTGGGATCTGCTCGAAAGCTATTTTGATTATCAAGGTCGCTATCAAACTGAAAATAAACGTGGCTGACATTATCAATTCACTTAGGCCTATGGTATAAAACGACTAAAGTAATCCTAAGGAGCTATTATGTTCGTTGTTATTTTTGGCCGTCCAGGCTGTCCTTATTGCGTTCGTGCTGTGCAATTATCTGAGCAACTCGTTGAAAAACGTGATGACTTTAAGTTCAGATATGTCGATATCCATGCAGAAGGCATCTCTAAAGCAGATTTAGAAAAAACTGTCGGTAAGCCAGTTGAAACCGTACCGCAGATTTTTGTCGATGAGAAGCACATAGGTGGCTGCACAGATTTCGAGCAATATGTTCGTGAAAACAATCTGTTAGATTAAGCGTTATAGATATGTGATCCGCTTAATGCAAAAGGAGACCTAAGGTCTCCTTTTTAGTCTTTATCACAACCCAGTGAGATTAGAGCTTTCCATAAATAGTGCTCGGTACATGAACTGCCTAGAAAGCCCCCTTGAATCCAGCGCACCATTGTCATCATCACGGCACATAATGTCAGCTTTAATATATCAAGATACGTTTCTTTTTAAAGATGCCGCATTAGTCGAACTTGCTAATGCCAATAATTATGTTAGAAAAATATTTTGCAGTGGAATAAGTAAAACGAAGGTATTGAATTCGGTACTCAGTATTGGAGTTTAACGTGGGACATTCAGGGGGAAATTCGAGAGATATACAGCTGAAGAAATAAGTGGTGGGTCGTGAAGGATTCGAACCTTCGACCAATTGGTTAAAAGCCAACTGCTCTACCGACTGAGCTAACGACCCATCTATTGTCTATTAAAACTGTTACGCTGATTTATACACTTTCAGTAAAGTGGTGTGTCATGAAGGATTTGAACCATTCGACTGATTGGTTAAAAGCCAACTGCCCTAGCTTTATAAAAAAAGCGACTGAGCTAACGACTCATCTAAGTATTGCGATAAAACGATTCACTTAGTGTGGCATTCATAATGCAGATAATAAGTGGTGGGTCGTGAAGGATTCGAACCTTCGACCAATTGGTTAAAAGCCAACTGCTCTACCGACTGAGCTAACGACCCATCTAGTGTTGCACTGATTTATGCACTTTCAGTAAAGTGGTGGGTCGTGAAGGATTCGAACCTTCGACCAATTGGTTAAAAGCCAACTGCTCTACCGACTGAGCTAACGACCCATCTGGTGTTGCGCTGATTTATACACTTTCAGTAAAGTGGTGGGTCGTGAAGGATTCGAACCTTCGACCAATTGGTTAAAAGCCAACTGCTCTACCGACTGAGCTAACGACCCATCTAGGTATTACGATAAAAATGTTCACTTATTTTAGCATCAACAATGCGAATAATAAGTGGTGGGTCGTGAAGGATTCGAACCTTCGACCAATTGGTTAAAAGCCAACTGCTCTACCGACTGAGCTAACGACCCATCGAGGTATAACGCTGATTTATGCACTTTCAGTAAAGTGGTGGGTCGTGAAGGATTCGAACCTTCGACCAATTGGTTAAAAGCCAACTGCTCTACCGACTGAGCTAACGACCCATCTGGTGTTGCGCTGATTTATGCACTTTCAGTAAAGTGGTGTGTCATTAAGGATTAAAACCATTCGACTGATTGGTTAAAAGCCAACTGCCCTAGCTTTATAAAAAGCGACTCAGCTAACGACCCATTGTACTACTGGCTATCTCATTAAATACCACTAACTTATTCTATTCATTAGAGTAAGTGGTGGGTCGTGAAGGATTCGAACCTTCGACCAATTGGTTAAAAGCCAACTGCTCTACCGACTGAGCTAACGACCCATTTACTGGTATTTCACGCCCCGAACGACCTCGCCGCTCTGAGGGCGCCTATAATACCTTTTTCATCTTCTCATGCAAGCGCAAATTCCCAATTTTTTGTCGTTTGCATGAAAAACAGACTAAGAGTATGTTTTTTAGTTAATTACGCTTTAATTGCAGCCAGTTGCTGCTGTGCAATGCGTGCTGCGGCGCTGTTTGCGTAATCTTTGACAACTTGTTGGTAGTATTGCATCGCACCAGCTTTATCACCGGTTTTCTCGGCGATCATGCCAAGCTTCACTAAACTATCGCCACGTTTATTAGAATCACTAAAACGATCAACCACAGTTTTGAAGGCTTGTTTGGCTTCTGCAAATTCGCTCTTATTAAATAATAGCTGTCCTAACCAATAGTTCGCATTCGCGGCATACACAGAGTCTGGGTATTGTTTGATAAAAGCACGGAAGGCAGGAATGGCATCGTCATACTTACGCTCTTTTAAGACTAAGTTAACGGCATTTTCATAACTTGCAGTTTCACTTAAACTACTTGCGGCAGCATTAGTCGATACCACAGAGGGGATTGATGTCGCTGCAGCTGCAGGTGCGGCAGATGCCTTTGAGGATAAATTAGCAAGCTCATCATATAACTGACGCTGACGCTCTTGCATCTGCTCAATCTGATAATTCTGTTGTTCGGTTAAACCGCGTAAATCGAGAACTTCCTGCTGCAGTGTATCAAGACGACGTTGCATCTCGAGCTCACTTTGTTGTCTCGATTTTACAATACGTTCGATACGAGCAAGTCTGTCATCACCCGAACCACCAGCAATATCTTCCACAGGAGCAGGCGCTGCAACTGCAGCGCCCGCACCAAGGAACATTGCCGTAATTAAGACGGCACGTTTCATTGTGTTACTCTCCGAGATTCAATCTTAGTAAACTAAAACTGCACGACGGTTTTTGCCAAAACCTTCATCAGTGCGAGAAAAATCAAGTGGTTTTTCTTCGCCATAGCTGACTACGCTCATTTGGCTTGGCTGTACGCCCATACCTTGTAGGTATTTAGCAACGGCTTTAGCACGACGTTCGCCCAGAGCAATGTTGTACTCAGGAGTGCCACGCTCGTCCGCATGACCTTCAATCAGTACGCGCACACTTGGGTGCTCAACTAAGTAAGTACCATGAGCTTCTAATACTGCGGCGAATTCAGTTTGAACTTCACTGCGGTCGAAATCGAAGTAAATGATGTGTTCTTTTCTCAACTCTTCTAACTGCTGACGTTGCTGCTCTTCAGATGACAACATAGCACCCACACCACCAGTTTGAATGCCACCATTCAGTTCGCTACCTGAACCGTTTGTTGAGCCCATTGCATCAGTTTCTGATTCTGAAGTTGAGCTACATGCACTAATAGCCATAATTGGAAGTGCTACCAACATAGCTTTTAACAACTTATTCAGATCCATTACGTGTTCCTTATAAAATTAAATGTGATTAAATCAAGGTATAACATTAGAGAAACGGAGACCAAGAAGGTGATTTCACCTCGCCTTGACCCACGGGTAATCTCGCTTTAAAGCGTCCATCCGTAGAAACAGCTGCTAATACTTGCTTACCTTGGTGTGTAGTGCCATATATGACCATAGTACCATTAGGCGCCACACTTGGGGATTCATCCAAGCGTGTAGAGGTTAGCACCTGCATAAAACGCGTATTTAAATCCATACGCGCAATATTAAACTTACCGTTAGTACGGTTAACAAAAATCATACTACGTCCATCTGGAGTAATTGAACCGCCAAGGTTCCATTCACCTTCAAATGTTTCACGACTCACTTTACCTGAACTTAACTCTACGCGATAAATTTGCGGTCTACCACCACGTTCAGAGGTGAAAATCAACGACTTCCCATCAGGATACCATGATGGTTCAGTATCGATAGCATAGTGATTGGTAATACGCTTAATCGCTTTTGTCGCAATATCGATAACATAGATCTCAGGCTGACCATCCTTAGACAGCGTCACAGCCAAAGATTTGCCATCAGGAGAGAAAGCCGGCGCACCGTTAATACCAGGGAAAGAGCTCACTTTAGTGCGCACTTGGGTATAAAGGTCTTGTACGAAAATCTCTGCTTTTTTATTTTCAAAGCTAACATACGCCAAACGACGCCCATCAGGCGACCAAGTAGGTGACATTAATGGCTCAGGTGAGCGCAGTAACATTTGCTCGTTAAAACCATCATAGTCAGCAACCATCAACTGATAAGGTGCTTTTTGAGTATGATTGACCACGACGTAGGAGATCCGCGTTAAGAATGCACCGCGAATACCGGTTAACTTTTCATAGACGATATCGCTAATTCTATGACCATATTGACGAAATTGCGCTGCTGAAATCACAGTTTGGCGACTGTCCATCAAAAATTCTGTAGCGCTGACTGAACCTTTCAATGCTTGGTTTTGTGCTTTAACTAAATCGATTAAATCAAAACTCACCAAATACTGATCGGTTCCGTAAGGTTTCACAGTACCTAACACCACAGCTTCTGCGCCAACGCTAGACCATGAACTAGGTTGAAACTGAGCCAAAGCACCAATATTGCGCTGAGGTAGTCCGAGCTCGTCTAAAGGTTTAAAGGTACCGCTACGAGCTAAGTCAGACATCACCACATCAGCAATCGCTTGTGGCGGTGCGCCAGGACCTTGCCATACAAAAGGCATCACAGCGATGGGACGCGCTGCGTCAACACCTTCTGTGATCACAATATCCAATGCCGCTTTCGCGGGGGTGGCGCACAGCAGAACTGCCAGTGCTAACCATTTTGCCAATATTTTCATGGTGCTCCTTTAATTAAACGTTGGTTCAACGATTAAGTTAATTTCTTTCATCAAGTTATAAACCGCAGGATCCGGAGACACAGGCAGTTTGCCCGCTTTCAGAATCGCCGCTTTTGCTGCACGACAAACGTTGGGATCACCACCTTTTGTTTGGCTGCTGATCACAAACCCATCATTCGCTAAACGCACAGAGACAGTACAAGTCTTTCCACGCATAGATTCATCCACTACCAAATTACGTTGAATAGTTGATTTTATCATTGCCTGATACTTACCGACTTCACTCTGCATCTGCTTATTCATGGTTTGCGACAGCGCCGCTTGCTCAGCCGCTAATGCATCAGCCATTTCCTGCTCTTGATCGGCAAGGGCTTTAGCATCTGCTTTAGCTTTAGCATCTGCTTTAGCTTTAGCATCTGCTTTAGCTTTAGCATCCGCTTTAGCTTTGGCATCTGCTTTAGCTTTAGCATCTGCCTCCGCTTTAGCTTCCGCATCTGCTTTTTGCTTACGGTCAGTTTCAGCTTTCACTGCAGCAGCTTCTTCAACCTTGCGTTTTTCAGCGGCTTTTTGTGCGGCGTCTTCAGCAACCTTACGCTCCTGCTCTTTCAGCTTACGGTCAGCTTCGGCTTTGACCGCCTTTTCCTTTTCCTGCTGCTGTTTCACCTGAGCTAATTTGGTCGCTTCATTGGCTTTTTGAATCTCAATTTCCTGCTGCTTACGTTCTTGCTCTAGCTGTTTAATCTGAGCTTGTTCGCGCTCGCGTGCCTGTTTCGCTTCTTGAGCTTTGCGTTCAAGCTCGGCTTGACGTTCTTGCTCACGGCGTTCGGCATCACGCTTTTCTTGCTTAAGTTTCTCAACTTGATTAGCCACTTTTTGCTGATCAACCATAACCGCTTTGATTGCTGGTGCGCTAACTTGTTGCATAGGCTCAGGTTTGTGAGAAAAATCTATTCCTAATGCCAGAATAATTATCACGCCAATATGAATACCCGCTGAAATTGACAGAGGTAATGTTACATCTGACTTATCTGCCACCTATTTCTCCTTGGGTGAATCCGTCATCAAACCGACTGATGGCACGCCAGATTGCTGCAGTGTCACCATCAACTGAATCACTTTATCGTAAGGAATATTTCTATCGGCTTTAACCACAACAGGACGTTCAGGTTCAGTCACGATAAGTGCAGCCACTTCCGTTGCCAATTCTTCCAAATCCATAGGCACATTCGTTGAACCTCCTTTATTGAGGAAGTAATCACCATCACCATCGATTGAAGCAACAATGGGCGGCTTACTGTCATTGGGTAAAACTTCTGCCGCCCCTTGAGGCAGCTCCACTTTGACCCCTTGGGTCACTATGGGTGCTGTTACCATAAAAATAATTAACAGCACGAGCATGACGTCGATATAAGGCACCACGTTGATTTCAGCAACGGGGCGACGACGTTTGCGCTGATAAGCTGGTTGCATTATGCCCCTTCCTTCTCACTGTATGCTTGGCGATGCAAAATGCTGGAGAACTCTTCCATAAAGTTTGCGTAAGCCATTTCTAATTTATCGACTTGAGTCGAGAAACGGTTGTACGCAATTACCGCTGGAATTGCAGCAAATAAACCCATAGCCGTTGCAATCAAGGCTTCAGCAATACCGGGGGCAACCATAGCTAAGGTGGCATTTTCCATCGAACCAATAGCGATAAAAGAATTCATGATCCCCCATACAGTACCAAATAAACCGATATAAGGGCTAGTCGAACCAATCGTTGCTAATAACGGCAAGTTAGCTTCTAACTTTTCCATTTCGCGAGACAAGGTCACACGCATAGCTCGCGATGTACCATCCATGACGGCATCGGGCACTTTGCTATTTAATTTATTCAGGCGTGAATATTCCTTAAAGCCAGTCACAAATAATGACTCTAAACCGCTATTATCTGGACGAGATGATAATTCTTTATACAAACGGTTTAAATCAACACCTGACCAAAATTTGTCTTCAAACTTCGCCGATTTACTTTTTGCGGATGTCAGTAAGCTACGGCGTTGTAAAATCACCGTCCAAGACATCACCGACAAGCAAAGTAAAGTGAACATAACAAATTTCACTAATAAACTGGCTTGTAAAAATAACCCAACAATCGACATATCAGCTTGCACTGTCAAACTCCTGCACAATATTTAAGGGAATAGCTCGGGGACGCATACGTGATAGCGCAATACAAACAACTAGCACTGTGCCTTCACAATAACAGTCTCCCTGTTTATCGACCAAGCGTTGATGAAAGATCAACGAGGCCTTTTTCAACTCTATGACCTTAGTTTCAACAATAAGGTTCTGTTCAAAACGTGCTGCTTTACGAAAATCGAGTTCCGCATGCTTTACGACAAAAGCAGTGTCGTCGGCTAATAACGCAGTCTGACTCACGCCAAGGGCTTTTAGCCACTCGGTTCGCGCGCGCTCAAAAAAGTTGAGGTAGTTCGAATGATAGACAACGCCACCAGCGTCGGTGTCTTCGTAATAGACTGAAATTGGCCAATGAAACATCATTTGAAAATAAGCAAATTTTGGTTGAAAAATTGACGCTTACTATACCTAGGGAAACAAGACTTGTGAATGACCCGATGAAGATATAGATAGGAATAGCGCGGGTTTCAGATGAATAGGGGCAATTGTAAAAGAGAATGGGGTCAAACGACCCCATTTTATTAACATAGTTAGTTATTTTGCGATAGCTTGTGGCAAGGTTAAGCCAAAACTCTGCCACAAGAAACTGTAGATGTCGGCAAATTCGTCGATCTTCATCGCCGTGGGCTTACCCGCTCCATGACCAGCATTTGACTCGATACGCATAATGACTGGTTTATTGCCCTGCTGTTTCTCCTGCAGCATGGCCGCAAACTTGAAACTGTGTAATGGCACAACACGATCATCATGATCCGCAGTCATTACCATAGTCGCAGGATAAGCTTGCGCTTTTACATTGTGATAGGGCGAATAAGCCAATAGCGCAGGGAATTGCTCTGCTTTATCGGCACTGCCGTATTCACTCGTCCAAGCCCAACCAATAGTGAACTTGTGGAAACGCAGCATATCCAACACGCCCACCGCAGGTAATACGGCAGCAAAGAGTTCAGGACGTTGAGTCACCGCAGCGCCCATCAACAGACCACCATTACTGCGGCCATAGGCACCGAGTTTAGAGCTGTTGGTGTATTTTTCGCTTACCAGATATTCCGCAGCAGCAAAATAGTCATCAAACACATTTTGCTTTTTGTCGAACATCCCCGCTTGATGCCAGCTTTCGCCATACTCAGCACCGCCACGTAAACTCGGCACGGCATAAATGCCACCCATGTCTAACCAAGCGATATTGGCAGGGCTAAAACGTGGTGTCATCGAAATGGCAAAACCACCATAGGCATAAAGTAATGTCGGATTTTGACCGTTTTTCACTAAGCCCTTTTTATAGGAGAGCATCATAGGCACACGCGTACCGTCTTTGCTGCTATAGAAAACCTGTTCAGAAACATAGTCATCGGGATTAAACGAGACTTTGGGTTTAGCAATAACGGTTGAACCGCCAGTTTTAAAATCAAACTTATAGGTGGTTTCAGGCTGAATATAACTATTAAACACATAATAGAAATAATCTTTGCTGGCTTTACCAAAAGGCCCTGCCACATTGCCAAGACCAGGCAATGCCACATCTTGACGCTTCTGACCACCCATACTGTAAATCGATAATTGACCTAACACATCATGTAAATAACTCACCACTAAATGGTCATTAATAATGGCGACATTATTAATCGGATCTTTAGACTCAGGAATAATCGTTTGCCATTGCGATTTATCACTATTGCGGGTGTCAATCGCAATCACTTTACCATTAGGCGCCTCTAAGTCGGTTTTGAAATAAAACACTGAACCATCATTACCGAGAAACTCATATTCAGCTTCTAATTTGAGGATCAATTCCACCACTTGGGATTTAGGCTCAAATAACGATTTATAGAAGAAACGATTACGCTTATCCGTACCTTGAGAAATCGACAGTAATAAGTATTCACCTTTCTCAGAGACATCAATGCCAAAGCCCCAATCTTTATTCTGTGGACGCTCATAAATCAATAGATCTTGATGTTGGTCTGTGCCTAATTTGTGGTAATACACTTTTTGGTTAAAATTAACGTCAGCTAAAACATCACCCCCTGCTGGGGCATCATAACGGGCGTAGAACACACCTTGATTTTCTTTATCCCACACTGCGCTAGAAAATTTAATCCATTTCAGTTCATCGGCCAGTTTCTTACCGGTTGCAATATCAACGAACTGCCATTGCTGCCAATCTGAGCCAGAATTTGAAACGCCATAGGCTAAAATTTTACCGTCATTACTCACAGCAACGCCGGATAAGGCAACAGTACCATCCGCAGACAGTTTATTTGGGTCAAGAACAGGCTTTTCAACACCATCTAAACCTTTAACGTACAAAACCGATTGCGCCTGTAGGCCATCATTGCGGTAGTAAAATTGATTGTCGCCGTTTTCAAACGGAGCAGAGACTTTTTCGTAATTCCAAAGTTCTGTAATACGTTCGACCACAGCTTGTTTATTGGGGATCTTAGCGAGGTAGGCTTGACCAAAGTCTTGTTGTTCTTTTACCCACTCTTCAGTTTCAGGCGTATTGGCCTCCAGATGACGATAAGGGTCGGCCACTGCGACACCATGAATGGTTTCGACGAGGTCATCTTTTTCAGTAACAGGGTAAACGAGTTTAGTTGCGCTTGCCTGCTCAGTCGAATTTTGCTCAGGTGCATTGCCACTTTGGCAGGCACCGAGTGCCATCCCCAATGTGGCCACTAACAAACCTTGCTTTGCAAGGCGAAATCTTAATGCCATCGTGTTGTCGTCCTTCTTATGGTTTCGGGCTTAAGGCCTTTTCAGCAAGTACTATACAAGCAAAAAAAATCATGGCAATGGCGTAACTTAATATGAAGTTTTTTAAGCTGTATCGTGAATTTAACAAAATAGCAGCAAGGATAAGCTTATTGAAGTGTATTATTATGCATTAATAGTGAGTTATAAGTTATTAATCAAGGTAAATAGTGACTTAAGTGATATAAATCACCTTTGCAGTCATTAGAATTACTAATGTTTATGGGCAATTTTTCTCGTTTGTTTTACAACAGGTTTCCCAATAGAATGTGCTTGTTTTCAGGAGATAACTGCTTGCAGATATCGAAAACAAAGAACTTTTAAACTGGTGTGTTCCCAACACTTCAGTTTCTTTTCTGGTTCTTATGCTTGACTTCCTTCCTTCAATTTGTTGATTGCAAATGCATTATTTTTGCGGCCCGCTTAGTTTAAGCGGGCTTTTTTTAGCATTTCAAACACAATCCTGATTATTGCAACGGCCAAGTTTTATACATCATCGATATTACTCGTACTTATCCCACTCTCGCTTTCTGCAGTACTTGTTGAGGTGGATATGTCATCACTACAAATTAAAAAATCTCATTATTTTTACCCATACGCGCAAATTGAGCGAATCATTCGATTAAAGTGGCATACTGCCTGAACTCTCCTTCTTTTAAAAACGACAATGCCAAGTCATAAACTTGGCATTGGAAAACACTTAAAACCTAGGTAAAAAAATCACTAAAAAGGTTTACTGATCCGTATAACAACACGACGGTTACGCGCCCTTTCATCCATATCATCATTGGAAGCCACATGACGACGCTCACCATGCCCGAATGTGACAATACGATCTTGAGGAATACCACTGGCAACAAAGAACTCTTTTACCGACGCAGCTCGTGTATCCGACACTTTCTGGTTTACTGAACGGCCACCATAGCTGTCGGTATATGCATCCACCAGCACTAACTCTACCAAGGGATCATAGGCTAAATATTCTTGCACCCGAGACAGTTGTTGCTGGGAGAAACGAGTTAAATCGGTTCCGCCTTCATCGTAATTTAATACAGTAAAAGCGATATCTTCAAAGCTATAGGGCAATAAATGCGCTAGACAAGCTTTAAACTCAGTATATTTACGGCCAAAATTAGCTGATGACAAACCCACAGCTATCTTATTCGACTCGTTATACCAATCAGCATAGTAAAACGTTGGTTCCATACCGCGACTCAACTCTGCCAACATAGACCAAGCTGCACGCTTAGGCACTTCACCGTTAAAGTACTTTTGATAATGTAATGACGTGATCTCTTTCGATACCACACCAGGACGCCACTGCGGCGCGCGGCTAATTAATTTAGCCTGCGTCACTTGATCAGGTTTTACCCACATATCTAAGGTAAAAGTCATATTCTGCTGTTTACCCGCTTCACTGGTAAAAATTGCTTTACCGTATGAAGGAATATCATGCTCAAGGCGACAGACGATGGGCGTATTTTCACTCACTCGCCACTGGGAATCACTTAAAGAGGCGACATAATGGCGCAACTCTGCCATTGCAGTTGCTGGAACGCATAAAATTGATACTAATATCAGTTTTCGCCACATAGCCTTTACTCATGTTTAATCGGTTACATGGCTTTATCGGCAAACTATTTAGTTCCTTTAGCTCATAAAACCACCAATCAAGCATGACACACCCCAACACATTTAGCATAATAGCGCCCTGTGAATTTTCTTGAGTACTTTATGAGTGACATTTGCGACGCGAACAAATTGAAATACCGATTTCGAGGCTACTTTCCCGTAGTCATTGATGTCGAAACTGCGGGCTTCAACTCTCAAACCGATGCGTTGCTAGAAATTGCCGTCACCCTACTAAAAATGGACAATGAAGGTGTGATAGGAATCGATAAAACCCTACACTTCCACATTGAGCCCTTTGAAGGTGCAAATTTAGAACCCGAAGCGTTAGCATTCAACGGTATTGATCCCACTAATCCGTTACGGGGAGCGGTGAGCGAGAAAGAAGCCTTTTTAGAAATCTTTAAAGCCGTGAAGAAAGCCCAAAAAGCCTCCGACTGCCATCGCAGTATCATAGTGGCGCACAATGCGGCATTCGATCATGGTTTTGTGAGTAAGGCGATAGAACGTTGCGACTTAAAACGCTCGCCGTTTCATCCTTTTGCCACCTTTGACACAGCTACGCTTGCCGGACTCGCCATTGGTCATACCGTACTTGCCAAGGCATGCATTATGGCGGGTATTCCCTTCGATAATAAAGAAGCCCATTCGGCGCTATATGATACCGAACGTACCGCGGAGCTTTTTTGTCACATAGTGAATCGTTGGAAATCATTAGGTGGCTGGCCGTTACTGGCCGTGGATGCGCAGGATGCAGAAAGCGGTACTGTGGAATAAATTGAACAGTTAACAATAGATCTTCAGCAATGAAAAAACAAAAAAGCTGCCATTGGCAGCTTTTTTCATTTAACAGGCGACTGTGATTAGAAAAGGACTAATTACAGTGAGCTTGCGTTTTCAGACAGGTAAGCAGCAACACCTTCAGTGCTTGCATTCATACCTTTATCGCCTTTTTCCCAGCCAGCAGGACAAACATCACCGTGCTCTTCATGGAATTGCAGTGCATCGATCATACGTAGCATTTCATCAACGTTACGGCCTAATGGCAGATCGTTAACAACTTGGTGACGAACCATGCCTTCTTTGTCGATCAAGAATGAACCACGGAAAGCCACACCCGCTTCTGGATGCTCAACATCGTATGCTTTGCAGATTTCATGTTTAACATCAGCCACTAGCGTGTATTTAACTTGGCCAATACCGCCTTTTTCAACTGGGGTGTTACGCCATGCATTGTGGGTAAACTGAGAATCGATAGACACACCAATCACTTCTACGCCACGCTTAGTGAACTCTTCCATACGGTGATCAAAAGCGATCAACTCTGATGGGCAAACGAAAGTGAAGTCAAGTGGATAGAAGAATACGACGGCTGGTTTGCCTTTGATGGCTGCAGTCAAGTTAAAGCTATCAACGATTTCGCCAGAACCTAATACAGCTGCAGCAGTAAAATCAGGAGCCTGACGGCCTACTAATACGCTCATTTTATATCTCCATCTATGAGTTGAACTAAGTGTAAGGCAAGATGCCTTCTAGCCAGTATGTTCTCAACCTAGGTCAAGTTAAATCCTTACTGATTAAAAGGTGTTCTTACCAATCAAATCCTTAGGCATTATAAGTCGTGTGCTGTGCCTTACAACCTATTTAAGACCAATATCACATTTTTCAAGGGTATTTCCGTTTTGCCTGACTAAGGATAGAGCAATCTGTGTATCCAGTGTGCGGAGCAATCCACATTCAGCTAACAGACAAAAACCAGCATGATCACATTTTCAGATATTTTTCAGATAAGCCCTCAGCAAACTGGACATCCACTGCCTTTGCAGTCGAAAATAGCTCCTTTGGCTTAAAGAATTAAGAAAATTGATAATGAATGCAGTCGTAATTGCAGTGTGCTTAATGTTAGCACTCAGTTTAGCTAGGGTGAATGTGGTTATTGCCCTGACCGTGAGCGCCCTCGTGGCGGGATTGGTAGGCGGAATGGATCTGCACCAAACTATAGATGCCTTTAATACAGGCTTAGGTGGCGGCGCACAAATTGCGCTCAGTTATGCATTATTAGGCGCCTTCGCTGTCGCACTATCGCATTCAGGCTTAACGACGCTGATTTCTAGAAGCATCATTAGTAGCCTTGGACAAGATCCTAATCCCACTAACACTAACTGGGTACGCTGGTTACTGCTGTTATCGCTACTCGTTATGTCGATGGCTTCACAGAATATTTTACCGATCCATATCGCCTTCATTCCGATTTTAGTGCCACCACTCTTACATGTGATGACCAAACTGAACATCGACCGCCGCCTTGTGGCTTGTGTTCTCACCTTCGGCCTAGTCACCACCTATATGATTTTACCGATTGGTTTTGGTGGCATTTTCTTAAATGATATTCTGCTTTCCAACTTAACCAGCAATGGCTTAGCCGCTGCTCGCGAGCAAATTCCGCCAGCCATGTTAATCCCTGCCGCGGGTATGGTCGTAGGGTTACTCACTGCAGTATTCATCAGTTACCGTAAACCTCGGACTTACGACGAGGCAAAAGTGTTGGTCGCTGAACCTGAAGAAAATCTCAACAAACGCAATATCATCATTGCTGCACTGGCGATATTAGCCACTCTCATCGTACAACTTGAAACTGACTCTATGATTTTTGGTGCCTTAGTCGGCTTCATGATTTTCAGTTTTTCGGGTGCCTTGAAGCATGTCGCCGACCAAGATATCTTCAACCAAGGTGTGCGAATGATGGCCAATATCGGCTTTATCATGATTTCAGCCGCAGGCTTTGCCGCTGTAGTGAAAGAAACCGGTGAAGTGGGTACGCTTGTGGCCTCGCTTAGCGACATCATTGGGGATAATAAAGCCCTCGCAGCCTTTTTGATGCTACTGGTTGGGCTACTGATCACTATGGGAATTGGGTCGTCTTTCTCCACCATTCCAATTATCGCGACGATATATGTACCATTGGCATTGAGTTTTGGTTTTTCAGTAGCGGCCACAATCGCGTTAGTTGGCACTGCAGCCGCGCTGGGTGATGCGGGCTCGCCAGCATCAGATTCCACCTTAGGTCCCACTGCAGGTTTGAATGCCGATGGTCAACACGACCACATTCGTGACAGCGTGATCCCAACATTTATCCACTACAATATTCCACTATTAGTGTTTGGGTGGATTGCGGCCATGGTGTTGTAAGTGTTATCGCAGATGTTTACATTACCGGATTAGAAAGTAACAACAGCGCGGCATTCTCCGCGCTGTTTTTTATCTCGGGTATTCACTTTATTGCGGGCAGCTGGTTAACTCACTGATTCACTCGATAACTCACGTACTAATTAACGTAATAATTAAGATGTCGGGTCAAGTTTGCGACTCCCTTGCCTATTCTTTTTATCTTCATATAACGCTTTATCCGCCGCTTGTAGCACTGCCTCAAAGGAAGCATAATCTTGCGAATCAGCCACACCGCAGGAGACTGTCAGCACATTTAAAAACTGCCGCTCTGCGACCGCCTGACGTAAATGTTCAGCCAACAATAAGGCCCGTTCAAAAGTACAATTGGCTAAGATAACGACAAACTCATCACCGCCGGTTCTGATTAACAAATCATTTTCTCGAAATACACTGCGCATCGCATCAACAATTTGCATGATCGCCATATCCCCGAGTTTATGCCCATAGGTATCATTAATGGTTTTGATTTTGTCGCCGTCCACGCAAATCACCGCGTAATGCCCCTTAGTTGCGACATCAAACAGTGTGGTCTCATAGACTTTCTTATTATAGGTTCGAGTAAAAGCATCCAATAACATCGCTTCACTAAACCGTTGACGCTCAGTACGAAGTTTCCTAAAACGATTGATATTAATTTGAACGAAGAAGATCACGATAGATAACAAAAACCACAGGGGCAAATTCCACACAATGAAACGAAATATACTGATTTTATATGTCAGTGAAGTCATGTTATCTAAATGATTTGTCATCGAATAAAACAAGAACTCCGGCGTCAGTTCAGCCCAAAGGCTATCTGTCGTGATCACCAACTCAGTACCATAATCCGTTTTCTGCAATTCAACATGTTTATTACGCATAAAAACCGACGTCATTAAGGCCGTGTCGGCAATAACATCACCGATGAAATGATTAGGATCATTAGATGATGAAATCGGTGATGCCATCGATAAAATGACTTTCCCACTGACTTCATCTTGATAAGGAATGGATAATACGATTCCATCGGCTAAGGACTCTGGGGTCGCGTCTTTCGCGCAATAGTGCAGACTCTGACAAAACTCATTCGTTGAAGTACGGTCTTTAATCAGCCGCGCTTTTACGTCCTCAGGAATTGGGGAGGCAAAATACATGGCATCACTGCGATAAAGTCCCACATACAGGAATATATCTTCGACATTGGTCTTTTTACTGGTTTTACTGGAATAGAGATAATCAAAATAGCGTAATACTTGCTCTTCTTCTGCGGAAAGCACTCCCCCTTGCGGCAGCATTAATCTAGAAGGGTCAAGCTGAAAAAGCGCTAAAGAGGATTTATTGAAATCAATAATATCGTGCAGAGATAAGCTTTTACCAAGCAGTTCAATATAACTCGGTGTAAGTTGCTCGTTTTTTACAAAAGACACAAAGGATTTATGCTCTCTATCGATTTTAAACGGTAATAAAATAAGTAGGAGTACGACAAACAAGAGGGTCGCAAATTCAAATGATCGACGCAATAATAACCAGTTGAGAGCCGAATTTCCCATAATTCCTCTTAATCCCTGTTCTACCGACAATGTACCTTGCACAAAACGTAAACTGCGATCAATAAAATTGCAAAATAAGCCAATAAAAACAACTTCAATAGATAATTATTATTTACCTTATCCTAAACTTTAGCAGCTTAAGATAAAGTTGTTATTACTGTATTGAACAAAAACAAAAAGGGAGCCTAGGCTCCCTTACTGACCACATCCGCTCAATTGAGCATCAGCAACTCTAATTCTTTAGCAACTTTGGCTATTTAGTACCAAAGATTTTATCGCCCGCATCACCCAGACCTGGCAGGATATAACCTTTCTCGTTTAAGCATCTATCGATAGCAGCAGTATATAATTCGATATCCGGATGCGCCGCTTCTAAGGCTTTAATGCCTTCAGGCGCAGCCACTAGCACTAAGGCCTTAATTGAAGTACAACCGCGCTTTTTCAATAAATCGACGGTCGCAATCATAGAACCACCTGTCGCCAACATAGGGTCGACAACTAAGGCGATACGCTCGTTCATGTCGCTGGCCAGCTTCTCAAAATAAGGCACAGGCTCAAGAGTCTCTTCGTCACGGTAAATACCGACAACTGAGATACGCGCACTTGGAATGTGCTCGAGTACGCCGTCCATCATACCCAAACCCGCACGTAAAATTGGCACGACAGTGACTTTTTTACCTTTGATTTGATCGACTTCAACCGGACCGTTCCAGCCTTCAATCGTCACCGTTTCAGTTTCGAAATCTGCGGTAGCTTCATAGGTTAATAAACTACCCACTTCGGCGGCTAGTTCACGGAAACGTTTAGTGCTAATGTCACCTTCGCGCATTAAACCGATTTTGTGACGCACTAAAGGATGTTTAACCTCGACAACTTTCATTTTTCTCTCCTGCTTATTTTTCGGCGTATTATTTTAGGCAAATTTTTCAGATTCTAGTTGATTTGTTTACTAGGTAAAACAGAAAGTTTTGCCATTCGGTCTAATCGTGAGCTATCTCCCAAGAATAATCCCCAATCGTCTAAGATACCTACTGTGATTTACTATTTTGTGACCAAACTCAAGACCTCTAAAAATAGAATATCTCGCATTCAGACCAAAAAAACTCCGCCGAGGGGCATAAATCCAAATCATGACTTTCGACCCCTAGCACAAGCTGGTAGAATACCGCCGCATAAAATCCAATAACGATGTACCCGAGAGGATCCCTCCGTGAGCACACCTACCCCACTGAGCTATAAAGATGCCGGCGTTGATATTGATGCAGGTAATGCACTGGTAAGTAACATTAAAGCAGCCGTTAAACGTACCCGTCGTCCAGAAGTTATGGGCAACTTAGGTGGTTTTGGCGCCCTGTGTGAAATCCCCACTAAATACAAACAACCGGTTTTAGTGTCTGGCACCGATGGTGTTGGGACTAAATTACGTTTAGCTATCGACTATAAAAAACATGACACTGTCGGCATAGACTTAGTCGCCATGTGTGTGAACGATCTGATCGTTCAAGGCGCTGAGCCACTGTTTTTCCTCGATTACTACGCAACAGGCAAGCTCGATGTAGAAACGGCAACGTCCGTCGTCAACGGCATCGGCGAAGGTTGTTTCCAATCTGGTTGTGCGTTAATTGGCGGTGAAACCGCTGAAATGCCAGGCATGTATGAAGGTGAAGATTACGACCTAGCGGGTTTCTGCGTGGGTGTAGTTGAAAAAGCCGACATTATTGACGGTAGCAAAGTGGCAGCGGGTGATGCGCTTATTGCATTAGCCTCAAGCGGCCCTCATTCAAATGGTTACTCTTTAGTACGTAAAGTATTAGAAGTGAGCCAAGCAGACCCTCAACAAGATCTCAACGGCAAACCGCTGATTGAACATCTACTTGAGCCAACCAAAATTTACGTAAAATCATTGCTCAAACTGATTGAAGCATCTGATGTCCATGCGATGGCGCACATTACTGGCGGCGGCTTCTGGGAAAACATCCCACGCGTACTGCCAGATAATTTAAAAGCGGTTATCCAAGGCGATTCATGGCAATGGCCCGCTGTTTTCAGTTGGTTAATGGAAAATGGCAACATTGCAGAATACGAAATGTATCGCACCTTCAACTGTGGCGTCGGCATGTTAGTTGCGCTGCCAGCCGATAAAGTGGATGAAGCACTTGCATTACTGGCTGCAGAAGGCGAACAAGCATGGCTTATCGGTGCTATCGCACATCGTGAAGGCAATGAAGAGCAAGTGGAGATCCTGTAATGCCCCAGAGCTGTCGTGTAGTTGTATTAATTTCCGGAAATGGCAGTAACCTGCAAGCGGTTATCGACGGTTGCGACGATAATCTGCAGGCCGAAGTTGTCGGAGTCATCAGTAATAAACCCGATGCCTATGGCCTAGTGCGCGCCCATCATGGCGAAATTGATACCAGCTGCGTGATAGCTCACCAAGGTGAATCTCGCTCTGAATACGATGCACGTTTAATGACAGTGATTGAAAAGTATCAGCCCGATTTAATCGTGTTGGCGGGATTTATGCGGATCTTAACCGATGATTTCGTGAATCATTACCTAGGTCGCATGATCAATATTCATCCTTCGCTGCTACCGAAATACACTGGCTTAAACACCCATCAACGTGCCATAGACGCGAACGACAGCGAACATGGTGCCAGCGTGCATTTTGTCACGCCAGAGCTGGATGCGGGCCCAGTGATATTACAGGCCAAAGTGCCTGTTTATGAAGACGATACGGCTGATATTCTCGCCGCCCGCGTGCATGAGCAAGAACATGCTATTTATCCGCTCGTGGTGAAATGGTTTAGTCAGCAACGTCTTAACATGCAAAATGGCCAAGCCTATCTCGATGGCAACCTTATCGGCCCAAGCGGTTACGCGCCCGATTAGTTCCACTTGACCGTAAGTTGTACCAATCAAAAAAATAGAGACCTTCGGGTCTCTATTTTTTTAACTATTTTCAACAAAAGCATTGTTTTCTTAGGCAATGTGGCATTAGATAACTTAACGAAAAAGTGATTTTTGATCGGCATGACAAGAGACTATTAGATGAAAAATATTATCTGCGATATCGATGGTGTACTACTGCACGACAATAAACTGATCCCCGGCAGCGACAAATTTATCCAGCGAATTTTAGAGCAAGGCAATCCGTTAGTAATATTGACTAACTATCCCGTACAAACGGGTAAGGATCTGCAAAACCGTTTAAGTGCCGCCGGTATTGATATTCCTGAAGAATGCTTTTACACCTCCGCCATGGCCACCGCCGACTTTTTAAAACACCAAGAAGGCAGCAAGGCCTATGTCATTGGCGAAGGCGCCCTCACCCACGAACTCTACAAAGCAGGCTTTACCATTACAGTGGTCTAATACGTATTGCACTTATAGTAATGCCTCTCGCACTACTTCACAAACCTCATTTTAAAACAGCTAGTTACCTCCCTAATTCTTGCCATATCTACATAACGCGATAGAATGCTTCTAATAACATTTTGCACAGTAATAGGAGCACACATGGAAGTAATTAATAACATGAACGAAGAAAGCTTTCTAAAAAAGAATAATATCTCAACTGAAGATTGGGAAAAATCCAAAATTGACTGGCCTACGTTGCAAAAAATAGGCGCAGACCATCAAGCAAAGCTTGAGGAAAGGAAAGAAAGTGCTGAACTATTTGCACGAATGATCCAGAGATGCCCAAAGGTTCATTCTGTTAGGTGGCGAGTTAAAGATCCTGAACACTTGATGGAAAAAATTGTTAGAAAAACTATTGAAGGCAGCGACACATACAATAAAATTTACTTGGAGATTAATGCAGATAATTATCATGAAATAGTTACTGATTTAGTCGGAGTGAGAGCTCTTCATTTATTTAAAGATGATTGTTTTGGAATTGATGAATATCTTCGTAATCTTTGGACAACAAAAGAGCAACCAGTCTACTACGTAAGAAACGGAGACGACGAGACTACTGACCTTGAGAGATTTGAAGTTAAGCAGCATCCAGCAGGATATCGTTCTATTCATTATGTTTTTGAATCTACGCCATTAAAACAAAAGATATATACAGAAGTTCAAGTAAGAACAATCTTCGAAGAAGGTTGGAGTGAAATAGACCATAAAGTTAGATACCCTAATTTCTCAGATAATGAACAAGTTTCATACTTTCTGAGAATTTTTAATAGGCTTGCTGGTAGCGCAGACGAAATGGGCACTTTCGTTAAAGAATTAGTTACTGAGCTTAAAGCAACTGCATCACAACTCAATGATATTGCAAATGAAAACGCTAAAATAAAAGAAGAAAATGAAAAAAATATAGCTAAAATTGATAACTTGTTTATTAAACTTGAAGCTTCAAATGGACAAAATCGTTCGCAAAACACACTGGTTAGTCAGTTAAAAGCAGAAGTTGACAAATTAAAATCGCAATCGCATAAGGAGGTTTTTACATCAAATAGTAAGTCTAAATTATACAAATCCGAGGATATTATTACTTTGCTAAATGTCGTGAATTCAAACGTGAAAACGTTTGATTATGGGACCGTAAAAACTTCTCCACAAAATATCCATACCATCATAGGTAATAAGAAACCGCGAGAAAAGTAGGGCTATCAATTTAAGCCCTTACTAAACACATCATAAAATTGTTGTTATAGTAAGGGTAAAGCCTTCAAGTCAGGTGTCAATATCAAAGTGGTCTAATACAATCTGCACTTATAGTAATACCTCTCGCACTACTTCACAAACCTCATTTTAAAACAGCTAGTTACCTCCCTACTTCTTGCCATATCTTGCTAACGCGATAGAATGCTTCTAATAACATTGTTTTGTGAGGCATAGATGGAAAAGCAAGAAATCATTGAAAAGTTAGTTGAACTTAAAAATAGGCTTATAGAGGATGTTTATCAGGCGTATGAGCAGCAATCTTCTAGTTATGGTCGCCCACGTTTTGAATCTTGGCAGAAGATTGTTATTAAGTTTTTTACACAACACATGCCTAACGAAGTCCAACATTTTAATGAAAAAGCAAACCCAACATATGTTGTCTTTCCTCGTAAAAATGGCATGACTGATGCTGGCTACTTTTGGAAAGTAACAGGGCAGCGAATGGATGCTTATATGGGCAACTTAATCACTGACATTACCAATGATGAATATGATTTCACCCCAATCAACAAGGAAGTTCAAGACGTGAAAACAACGCCTAAAGAAAAATCAAAAAATGTGTTTATCGTCCACGGCCACAACAACGAAGTTAAAGAACGAACCGCCCGCTTCATCCATAAGTTAGGTTTTGAACCAATCATTCTTCACGAACAAGCTAGTGGCGGCAGCACTACAATCATCGAAAAAATCTTGGAGTATGCTAAGACAACTGGCTTCGCGATTGTCCTCTACACCGCTGATGATGTAGGTGGAATAAAGAATACAGAACCGAACGGTCTTAAACCAAGAGCACGACAAAATGTTGTCTTTGAACATGGCTTATTGATTGGTCTACTTGGGCGAGAAAATGTTGTGCCATTAGTTGCGGATAACATTGAGATACCAAACGATATTAGTGGTGTCGTTTACGTCAGAGATGACTGGCAAACAGCTATAGCTAAAGAAATGAAGAAAGCAGGTTACGAGATCGACTTCAACAAGCTTTTCTAAGTTTTGATTGAAAGCCCTTACTAAACACATCATAAAATTGTTGTTATAGTAAGGGTTAAGCCTTCAAGTCAGGTGCTAACATTACCGATATTAATCCCGATTTTGTGATTGTCGGTGAAACCCGCTCCTACAACTGGGAGATGATCCATAAAGCCGCAGGCTTCATCGCACGCGGCGCGCGCTTTATTGCCACCAATCCCGATACTCATGGTCCAGCCTACAGCCCTGCTTGTGGCGCACTCTGCTCGCCCATCGAACGTATTACCGGTAAAAAACCTTTCTACGTGGGCAAACCGAGTGCTTGGATTATTCGCTCAGCGCTTAATCATATTGATGGACACTCGGAAGACACTGTCATCATAGGTGACAATATGCGTACCGATATTTTGGCGGGCTTCCAAGCAGGGCTTGAAACCATTCTGGTCACCAGTGGCGTGAGTAAGCTTGAAGATATCGACAAAGAACCCTTCCGCCCGAACCATGTGTTTGCCTGCGCTGGCGATATCGACGTTGTTTAAACAATGGTCTAAACCTTTGTCTAATCCTACGTCTAGCAATTCATCCTTGCCAGACCTTTAAACATTACCTATGTAACACGCCTCGCCCAAAGGCGTATTGCATAGGGTAAAGCAACATTAAGTAACATATTCGCCTTCTTCTCAGCCTTGTGGCTCACAGCGGCTTGCTTCATGATAAGCCTCGCTTCTGATTGATTAACATAAATCTAAAATACCTTAATTAAAACAACAGTAGGATTAACCTATGCGACGTCTGTATCCACTCTGTGCGTTGGCCATGCTCAGTGCCTGTAGTCCTAATGCACCAGAGCCTGATGGCAACAACACTTTGGCTGAACTCAAACCAGTGCAGTTTAATGAAGCGCGCTTTAGAAATGATATTAAAGCCCTGTCATCCGATGAATTTGAAGGCCGCGCGCCCACCACTCACGGTGAAAAACTCACCTTGGATTATTTGACCAAAGCCTTTACAGAGATGGGACTCAAGGGCGCGTACCAAGGCAGCTTTTTACAACCTGTGCCTATGGTGAGCTATACCGCAGATGAAGCGCAGCAAGTCACGCTGGCAGGATTACCCTTTAAGTACCGAAAAGATCTGGTGCTCAGCAGTCGCCACGATAACGGTGGTATTAGTATTGAGAACGCACCATTAGTCTTCGTCGGCTATGGGGTGAACGCCCCTGAATATGGTTGGAATGATTACCAAGATCTCGACATGAAAGGCAAAATCGCGGTGATCTTAGTGAACGATCCCGGCTTTGCTCGCCCTGACTCGGGTAAATTCAACGGCAAAGCCATGACCTATTACGGCCGTTGGAGCTACAAATTTGAAGAAGCCAGTCGTCAAGGCGCACTCGGCGCACTGATTATCCATGATACCGAGCCCGCCTCTTACCCTTGGTCCGTGATAGAAAATAGTTGGACTGGACCACAGCAAGATCTGGTCCTCAGTAAAGCAGAAAAAGATAGCCGTATCCAAGTCGAAGGCTGGCTTACATTGGACGCGGCTACACAACTGTTCGATAAAGCCGGTTTATCACTGCCTAATTTAATGGCACGCGCCGCCGACAGCTCAATCAATTTACCCCTTGAGCAAACGGCCAACATCGCCTTTAAAAATAAAGCCGAATACGCGAATAGCTACAATGTGGTCGCCACACTTCCCGGCAGCACACAAGCCGACGAGCAAATCTTGTTTACCGCTCATTGGGATCACATAGGTAAAGACGAGACGAAAACAGGCGATCAAATTTATAACGGTGCCATGGATAATGCCTCGGGCACTGCTGGCATTCTCGAAATCGCCAGACAATTAGCCGACAATGCCAAACAAGGCCATGGTTTAGCGCGCTCGGTCACCTTTATCGCTACCACTGGTGAAGAACAGGGCTTACTCGGTTCACGCTATTACGCCGCTAATCCACTTTATCCTATCGACAAAACCGTGGCAGTGTTAAACCTCGACAGCACTAATATCTATGGCAAAACCAAAGACTTTACCATCGTCGGCAAAGGTAAATCTGAGTTAGAAACTTATCTTATCGATGCGGCTAAACAACAAAACCGCATCGCCATGGGTGAGAAAAATCCCGCTTCGGGCGGTTTCTTCCGTTCAGATCATTTCAGCTTTGCCAAACTTGGCGTGCCAGCGGTATTTGCTGGCGGCGGTAGCAACCCCGTTGACGAAGCCACGGCTGCTTATAAAACTCAAATGCAAGCCACGATGAAAGGCTGTTATCACAATGTCTGCGATGAATACCGTGAAGACTGGGATTTGAGCGGCGCGCTGCAAGACTTGCAAATCTACTACCAAGTCACACGCATATTGGGCAACAGTAAAGATTGGCCGGGATACTATCAAGGCGCAGAATTCAATAGCCTGCGCCCAGCCAAAACGACGCTTGTAACGGACACAAAATAACAGGCTAAGTCAGTGGCTTCTTACGAGAGACAGCTTAGTTAGTCGTCTCTTACTTGGCGCCTGCTAGTCGCACCGGTGAAATAAAGCGCCTCCTCCGCCAGCCAAAGCGCCAAACAAGACCTACAAGCACGTGAACCATTCACGTGCTTTTTTGTTTTCAGCCCACAAAAAATGCCGTTATCGCGAAATATCCATCCTGCCACACAATTCTGAATAGTCTTATGCCATTGGTTGATGTCAAACTCGGCGCATTAATTGATTAAAAATAAAACACTTAAACGGGGCAACTCATTGTTTAAGGTCTTTTTTAGCGGTTTTTCTATCATCGATACTTTTTTAAAACACATTGTGAATTCCCCAAAACCCCTCATGCCAAATCAGATAATAAAAACAAATCATCAAAAATAATGCAAATTAAATGAATTATTCTCAAATAAAATCATTAAACATAAACATCTAAATCAACAAAAACACCAATAAACAGATAAAACTTCAAAAATAGTGTTTGGCAAATACCTAAATTGCTGGCACATTAAACCTCAATTGAGACATCCTCAAATGACAGACAGTGTGGGAGTTGTACTATGTGTTCAATCTTTTCGATTTTAGATATCCAATCTGATGCCAAAGAACTGCGCCAAGTCGCGCTAGAAATGTCTAAGCTAATGCGCCACCGTGGCCCTGACTGGTCAGGTATTTATGCCAGTGATAAGGCAATTCTTGCCCACGAACGTTTAGCGATTGTTGACATTGAACACGGTGCTCAGCCGCTGCTGACTGAAGATGGCAGTTTGATCCTCGCGGTCAACGGCGAAATCTATAACCACAAAGAATTGAAAGCCCAGCTAGGCGATAAGTACAGCTATCAAACCAACTCTGACTGCGAAGTAATCTTGGCGCTGTATCAAGAATACGGCACTGAATTTCTTGATAAATTAAACGGTATCTTCGCCTTTGTGTTATATGACAAAGCCCAAGACAGATACCTTATCGGCCGCGATCACATGGGTATTATCCCGCTATACACAGGCCGTGACGCTGCGGGTAACTTCTATGTTGCCTCCGAAATGAAAGCCTTGATGCCAGTGTGTAAAACGGTAGAGGAATTCTTACCGGGCCAATATTTGTACTCAAGCGATGCCGCCGCGGTGAAATACTACACTCGCGATTGGCAAAGCTATGATGCGGTTAAAGATAACCCAGCCAGCCAAGAAGAATTGCGTGACGCATTAGAAGCAGCGGTCAAACGTCAATTAATGTCAGACGTGCCCTATGGTGTGTTGCTGTCGGGCGGCTTAGATTCATCGATCATTTCCGCCGTGACGCAAACCTTTGCTAAACGCCGGATTGAAGACGATGGCGAAACCAACGCTTGGTGGCCACAGTTACATTCCTTTGCCGTCGGCCTTGAAGGTGCGCCGGATTTAATCGCCGCCAAAAAGGTCGCCGAAGCGATTGGTACGATTCACCATGAGATCCATTTCACCTTCCAAGAAGGCTTAGATGCGATTAAAGAAGTGATTTATCACTTAGAAACCTACGATGTCACCACCATACGTGCTGCCACGCCAATGTATTTAATGGCGCGTAAAATCAAAGCGATGGGCATTAAGATGGTGTTATCGGGTGAAGGTGCTGACGAACTATTTGGCGGCTATTTATACTTCCATAAAGCGCCAAACGCACAGGCATTCCACGAGGAGTTAGTCCGCAAACTCGATAAGCTGCATCTGTTCGATTGTCTGCGAGCCAACAAAGCCATGGCCGCTTGGGGATTAGAAGCTCGCGTGCCCTTCCTCGATAAAGAGTTTATGGATGTGGCGATGCGCATCAACCCTGAAGCGAAAATGTCTAAGGATGGCCGTATTGAGAAACATATTCTGCGTAAAGCCTTTGAGCACAAATTGCCAAAAGAAGTAGCGTGGCGTCAGAAGGAACAATTCAGTGACGGCGTTGGCTACTCTTGGATTGACGGTTTGAAAGAACAAGCTGCAGCGCGTGTGGATGATTTACAATTGGCGAACGCGAAATTCCGTTTCCCATACAACACGCCAGAAACCAAAGAAGCTTATTTCTATCGCTGCTTCTTTGAGGAACATTATCCACTGAGCGGCGCTGCAGAAACGGTTCCAGGCGGTAAATCCGTCGCCTGTTCAACGCCAGAAGCATTGGCTTGGGACGAAAGCTTACGCGGCATTATCGACCCATCAGGCCGAGCAGTACGCTCTGTACACACCTCAAGTTATTAATAGCCTAACGTTGAAGGACTAAGTTCATAAATTAGGTTAATGAGCTAGATTGATGAACTGGTTAATACAGCCAACCACAAGCGCCACCCTAGGGTGGCGCTTGTATTTTAATGCTTTTTACTTTTATTGCTTACTCGCGTACAAAATGGTGACTTAGCTAAAATACCAAACTAGGCCGACAACGCACTGAATGGCTTGATTTGAGAGTGAGTTTGAGTGTGGGTTTGAGTGTGAGCGTTGGTTTGCACTTGAGTTTGAAAATAAGCATTACTCTGCGTCAACGCCATCGGATCTAAGCTTAAAAACTGCTTTCCAGCACTCAGCCCCGCATGATAATCATGGCGTAAATCCGCATCGGTACTGCCCAGCAATTTACTTTGCAAATTTTCAGCAGCAAAAATCTGCACTATCTCCACATCCTCTGGCGGATTAGCGATGAAATCCAATTCATCCTGATAGGCTTGTTCGTGCTGCACTAAGTAATCTATGGTTTTCGGACAAAAGCCAGAAACACAAATCCAAGATTTGAGTTTATGCACCCAAGCCGATTGCGCCTGAAAATCCTCGCTCACAGTACGGATCACCACAATTTTGTGGGCACCACGACGATAGGCCTCACGCACAGGTAAAGGCGCAGCTAAGCCGCCATCGAGATAAAAATCACTATCAATACCTTCGCTTAATGCTGTGCCGTGACCAGAGGCGCTATGATTAGCCGCGCCGTTATTACAGGCGTTGTCACTCAGCCAAGGCGTGAGTTTCACCCCTTGTTTATATAAAAATGGTAATGCGCTAGAAGCTTTTAGCAATTCGCGCCACTGGCCTTTACTGCTTGGACTTAAAAAATAACCCTTGCGATCACTGGCATTAGTGGTGGTGATCAGTAACTGCCGATGACCGAGTGAGGCTGTCGCCGCGTTAAGATCTAATTTAAACATCCCTTGTCGCGTCTGCTCAAAATACCAATCTAAATCGACTACATTGCCGCCGACTAACCCGCGACCGAGTCGATAGAAGCGTTTATGGCGCGATAAACCGCGGATTAAGCGTTTGGCATAACCCTTTTGGCGGGCCAAAAAACTACTGAGATTCTGTGAACCTGCTGAGGTACCGATAAATAAATCAAAGGGATCGAATCCGCCATCAAGCCAGGCATCGAGCACGCCTGCGGTGAATATACCTCGCTGACCACCACCTTCTGCAATCAGGGCCACCAGTGGGCTAGCGTTAGATTGAGTGTCTTTGGAGGCTAAGTGGCTGACGGCGTGCATAGGGAAACCTTATCGAATAATTCATATAAGGCGAGTCTAAACAAGCTGAATCAGAAAGGATAGCGGATAGAAACTATCATCTTAATAGGTAAACACTATTAAGATGATAAGTCACACAAGGTTAATCCATGCTCAAGGCACGAATACAGACAGAGAGCTACGGCGGTTATTCGCACAAGATTAACCCATTCGCTCCAGCTTGCTCATCATCCTTAACGAACAAGCTATTTTTACATCAATGCATTAAAACTTATGACTCAGTTCAAGCGTGATATTACGCGGCTCACCAGGGAAATGGCCATTACGCTCGCTAAAACCACTGACGGCATATTCTTTATCAAAGATATTTTTAAGATTTAAGCGAACTTGAGTTTGATCCCACTGGGTCGTCCAGCTCATGTCAAAAATCGTATGGGGCTTCACCGTTTGGCCATCGAGGCTGAACTGCTCGCCCACATAGTCCATACCAAAAGCAATCGCCGAATCGAGTGCATTGATATCGTAACGGGTCCATATCCCTGCTTGATGGCGCGGCGCATTGGCAAAGTGCTTACTATCAAACGTATTGGTTAAACTATCGTTCGTTACCCCTTTAACCACTTCGGTCTCGTTATAGGCATAGTTTGCCGTGACGGTCAGGTTATCGGTTAAATCCCCCACCAGCGTCCATTCAATGCCTTGACTGTGTACTTCACCCAAATTAAGTAAAGCGGGAATACCATCGTCATCACCAGTATCTAAAGGGTTAGCTTGGGCGACATTTTGTTTTTCAATCCGATACACAGCGAGCGTGGTCATAAACTGGCCATCAAGCCATTCATTTTTCATCCCAAGTTCAATTTGATTGCCCGTTTCTGGATCGAGGAAACCGTCACCAATATCTTCTGCTTGATTGGTTAAAGATGCTGGATTGAAGCTCTCTGAGTAATTCAAATAAAAGGACATTGAATCGATTGGACGATAATTAAGCCCTGCTCTTGGCGTTATCGCGTTATCGCTGAAGGAGAACCCGGTATTTTTATCATAATCATCAAACTGGCTAAAACGCAGACCGGCAATCAATGACCACTGTTCATTAAAGTGCAGATGTTCCTGTACATAAATGCCGTAACGGTTAGCGCGGGTACCATCGGTATTTTTATCCTTCAAGTTGTAACTATTAGGGTCGGTTTCACCATAGTTAAGGTCAAAAATATTCAAGTTACCAACACCATCCTTATCAGTCGCCAATTTGTACTGATATTCGGTTTCGACATAGTGATAGTCGCCGCCGAACAGGAATTCATGTTCAAAACCTAAAGCATCGAATGTATAGACAAAATCATTGGTTAAACTGATTTCATCATTAGCCCGTGCTTGAACTCGGTATTCACGCTTAATGGTGCCATCACCCATAATGGGCTTTTTATTGGCATCTAAGGTCGCCCAACCTCTCGATTCATGATATTGCTGCGTCGAATCATTATTCAGATAACGGATCTGAGTCTTGACCGAGAAATTATCGGTAAATTGATGATCGAGAATCGATTGCAGCACCAGTGCATCCATCTTCTGGAAGTCACTCTTCTCATTGGCATTATAGGAAGGTGCGACAAGGAAATTGCCCGCATCATCGACGGGAACACCGCGAAGTCGGTTACCGCCTAAATCCTGCTTAATAATATCGAAAGTGGTGGTGAGCTTAGTATCATCACTGATTTCGTAGAGTAACCCACCCGCCACTTCGGCATTTTGGCTATCGGCATTATTCCGAAAGCTATCTTCCTGCTGATAATAGGCGCCAAAGCGATAGGCAAGATTTTGGGTTAAGCCACCGGTGAAATCCAGCGAGCCGCCCATCATATCCTCGCTGCCCGTGCTTAAGGTTAGCTCTTTGCTCTCAACAAAGGTCGGTTTTTTAGTGACATAGTTGATCATGCCGCCAGGTTCACCACCGCCATAAAGTGCGGATGCAGGGCCTTTTAACACTTCAACCCGCTGCACGTTAAAGAGTTGCGGCACAGAAAATCCCGAATAGGGATCGCCCCTTACCCCATCATAAAAGACGTTGGCATCGTCACGGAAACCGCGAAAGGTTACGCCAGAATAACTAAACTCACTCACACCCGCGATTGAGCGATATAAATCGGTAATATTGCGCGCCGCTTGGTCGACGATTAACTGCTCGGTCAGCACTTGCACCGACTGCGGCAATTCCATCACATTAATCGCCGTCTTAGTGCCAACCGTCGTTTCTTTATCGACGTACATTTGCATTGCACGGCCATGGACAGCAATACGCTCAGGTGCTGCGAGTTTTATCTCCCCATCAGCTGCGGATTGAGTCGATACAGGACTGGGGACTGGTGAGCTCGTAGACAAGGTCTGCTGTGGAGCCTCTTTATCGAGTACAGTTTCAGCGGCGAATGCCGACTGATGTTGAGCGAGTGCAAGTGCAATTAATGAGTAGGCGAAACGAGTCTTCACAGAATGTTCCCAGCGCGAGCGCATAAAAATGGCATAAACCAAAGGGTTTACAAATGTATTCAAACGAATTGTCCGTCATTATAAAGAATGATTTACGAATGACAATAATTATCATTTGAATTTACACAATTGTGAAACGCGTTTAATAAATCATCGACATCAACCCACATAATCCTCGTTATGTTTGGTTATGACTCAAACGAAAGAGAGCGCCAGTAACACAAACCTTCGATGGAAGTTTTAATGTGGAATGAAATAGAGACTCACAGCATCAAGCTGAGTATTTGCGTGCAGCTTAATAAAAACAATAAGTTAAAAATTTAAACGATATAAAAATAAAAACCAGCGACAAGACGCTGGTTTTGACTGTTGTTGAGCTGTTTTTAAGCAAAGGCTTAACTCAGCCTATAAGGTGAATGCTTAAAAGATAGCTTCATCCAATTGAGTTAGCATTTCACTCGCCTGCTCAATTTGCTTACGCAGACTGCGACCTTGCACCGCCCAGTAAGCCATGTAGAAATCAGCAGTTTTCAATTTAGCTTGGTAAAATGCGGTTTCTTCGGTGCCCTGCTCCAACGCCGCTAATGCCACCGCGGCACTTCTGGCCCACATCCATGCCAGTGCAGTCACGCCGAACAACTCCAAATAAGCCATAGACGCTGCGCCGATAATGTCAGGATTGGTCGCTGCCTGCGTAGCTAAATAACCGCTAGCCTTTTGCAAATCACCCGCACAATCCATTAAACCACTCACATAGGGTTGCATCGCCGCATTCGTGCTATGTGACTTAATAAACTCTGTCACTAACGCCGACCATTGCTGCATCGCCGCGCCGCGGTCGCTAAGCAGCTTACGCCCCACTAAATCCAATGCCTGAATACCGTTAGTGCCTTCATAAATCAGCGCAATACGGCTATCACGCACAAATTGCTCCATGCCCCACTCATGAATATAACCATGCCCACCAAACACTTGCTGTGCATCAACACAGGCATTAAAACCACGGTTAGTGATAAAACCTTTCACTACGGGCGTGAACAGTGCCGCTAATTGGGAAGCAACTTTGGCTTTGACGGGATCGGTATGACGCTCAGCTTCATCTAGCCACAAAGCTTGTTGTCCAACTAAGGCTCTTGCGCCTTCATTAAAGGCTTTTTGCGAGAGCAACATGCGGCGCACATCGCCATGAACCAAAATCGGATCGGCGGCTTTTTCGGGTGCTTTGGCACCGCTTAAGGCGCGGCTCTGTAATCTATCTTTGGCATAGGCCAGCGCATTTTGATAGGCAATCTCAGAGACGCCCAGCCCTTGCACGCCCACACCTAAACGCGCTTGGTTCATCATAGTAAACATGGCTCGCAGTCCTTGGTGTGGCTCGCCGACAAGCTCACCCAATGCACCTTCAAATACCATTACACAAGTTGAGTTACCGTGAATGCCCATCTTATGTTCAAGGCCACTGGCATATAAAGTGTTCGGTGCGCCTAAACTACCATCGTTATTCACTAATACTTTAGGCACTGCGAACAAAGATATGCCCTTCACGCCTTCAGGCGCATCCGGCAAACGAGCTAATACGAGGTGCACTATGTTGTCGGTGAGTTGATGATCGCCTGAGGAGATAAAAATCTTCTCGCCAGTAATGGCAAAAACGCCTTCGGATACTGGCACGGCTTTGGTGCGTAATAAGGCTAAGTCAGTACCGGCGTGGGACTCAGTCAAGTTCATGGTTCCCGTCCATTCACCGCTGACTAATTTGCTTAAATATTTTTGCTTGAGCGCATCACTGCCGTGGGCATGGATGGCGGCATAGGCGCCATGGGTCAAACCGGGATACATGGCAAAGGCCATATTGGTTGCCGTTTGTATCTCAGTGGCAAAAATCCCCACCACTTCGGGTAAGCCTTGGCCGCCATATTCAGGATCGCAGGTCAGCGTCGGCCAGCCATTATCAACAAACTGCCGATAGGCATTATCAAATCCTTCCGGTGTAATCACCTTACCATCGACCAACTTACAGCCTTGCAGATCGCCGACACTATTGAGCGGTAACATCACTTCACTACTAAAGTCGGCCATACCTTGCAGGATCGCATCGACAAGATCTGGATCGATTTCATCGAACCCCTTGAGAGCATCTTGCTGATAAATATGTAACATTTCATTGAGGATAAATTGATAGTCGCGCAGCGGCGCTTGATAAACTGGCATAATCGCTTCCCTTTTCTTGTTAGACTGCAACTCAACTAAGTGATCTGACCACTTTGGTGCTCTGACCACTTTAGCTAAATCTGCCGAAAAAGAAAGCACCTCAGTATCTGCCACAGACTTTTGTTTACACAAACGAACAGCGAAACCGTAAATTGATCGCAACAAAGCCTTATGTTATCGCGGAAAACTTTGTAAGCTAACTGCCTGTTTTTCTGATATGTCAGCAGAGTTAAGGATATTGTTACTATGGGTTCTGTCACTACTAAAAAGCACGCCAACGGGCTCGATTATGTCGAAGTGAATACGGCGTTATGTCAGGCAAGAATTTTTTTGCAGGGCGCGCAAATAGACTATTTTCAACCCGTAGGCAAACCACCTTTGCTGTGGGTTTCATCGGCTGACGATTATCAACCCGGTAATGGGATCCGTGGCGGAGTACCCGTATGCTGGCCTTGGTTTGGCATGAGTAGTGAAGTGAACTTTCCCCAACACGGTTTCGCCCGTACCCGCATTTGGGCGCTGGAATCGGTAGAAATGCGTAATCAGTTAGTGGATTTACATTTTAGCTTAAAAATCAGTGAGCAAGATAAAATCTATTGGCCGCATAACACTGAGGTCAGCGTGTTATTCACCCTAAGCGACACTCTAAGCATTAGCCTTGTGAATACCAACTTAGGCGATGAAACCGTCACACTTACCCAAGCGCTGCACAGCTATTTCCCGATTGAGGATATCCACCAACTCAAAGCCAGCGGTTTTAGTGGGTCAAAATACATCGAATTTGCACAAGGGCCTTATCCGCAAACCACGGATGAAGTGCTGTTTGATCGCGAGACAGATCGTGTCTATACCGATCTGGGCCCAGTGCAGTTATTGCATACGCCGCAGGGGACAATCGAAGTCAGCCGTGAAAACAGCCAATCCGCCGTATTATGGAACCCATGGATTGAAAAGTCACAACGCCTAGGCCGATTTAATCCGGAGGATTATCTGACCATGGTCTGCCTAGAAGCGGCCAATGTATTAGAAGATAAAGTCGTGCTTGCTCCAGGTGAAACTCACAGTTTAGTGACCCATATTCGCTGGAAAGACTAATGATTAAATATCCTAGCTCTTAATGTCCTAGTCAAAAAACGATACACACAAAAATGCCCAGTCCTATTTGCCAACGCAATCGGGACTGGGCATTTTTATCACTGCAACACCTGAGTGTTTATCACTGCAAAACCAGAGTTTTATCACTACGAAACCTAAGTTTTTATAACGATGAAACTTAAGGTAAAACTTATTTCGCCGATTTCTCTAAGCGCGCCAGCAAGCTAGACGTATCCCAACGGTTACCGCCCATGCCCTGAACTTCTGAATAGAATTGATCCACCAAAGCGGTCAATGGCAAGTGTGAACCATTGCGGCGGGCTTCTTCTAAGGCGATGCCTAAGTCTTTACGCATCCAATCGACGGCAAAACCAAAATCATAGCTCTGGCCCCACATCGTCTTGTAGCGATTTTCCATCTGCCAGCTTTGCGCCGCGCCTTTGCTAATCACTTCAATGACTTTCTCGCCATCGAGTCCCGCTTTACGGGCAAATTGCAGCGCTTCCGCCAAACCTTGCACCACACCCGCGATACAAATTTGGTTCACCATCTTAGTTAACTGACCTGCACCAACCTCACCTAAACGCTCGGCGCAGCGGGCAAAGGCTTCAATCACAGGTTTAACACGCTCAAATACCGCTTCATCGCCGCCGACCATCACAGTCAAGGCGCCATTTTCAGCGCCCGCTTGACCGCCAGACACAGGCGCATCGAGGAAATCAATGCCCTTTTCCGCTAACACTTGATGAAGCTCACGAGCGACATCGGCCGAAGCCGTAGTATGGTCAACCAGCACAGTGCCCTTTTCCATCCCATGAATAACGCCATCACTGCCGAATACCACTTCCCGCAGGTCGTTGTCATTGCCCACGCAAGTAAACACTATATCTTGACCCTCGGCCGCTTCCTTTGGTGTTGGACAGCAGCGACCACCATAGGTGTCGACCCAAGTTTGCGCCTTGGCAAAAGTACGATTATAAACAGTGACCTCATGGCCTTTGTTCAGTAAATGCCTCGCCATGGGATATCCCATTACGCCTAAACCAATAAATGCGACTTTTGCCATGAGCTGATCCTTAAATAGATAAACAAAATGAATCGATTCAAAATAGTGGCCGCAGTTTAACATCCATCAACGGTAACGTCAGAGTGAAATCGGAGCGAGTGATAAACGCACTTTTCGCTAGAAACAACAAAGGCGCCTTAAGCGCCTTTGCTGATTTAATTTATGGGGCTATTTCACCACATGGGCTTCCATTTCGGCGCCAATCTTTTTACGCATTTCCATCAAGCGCAGTGCTGAATCCCGCAAATGAATATCATGTTCCGTCTGTGGTATCCACTCAGGCACAGGCGTAGGTAAGCCATCTTCATCAACTGCGACCATGATCACAATACAATGGGTAGTGAGATGACGCTCAGAAACTTTAGGATCGCCCGCTCGCACATCGATACCGATATGCATAGAAGTTTTACCCGTATAAATCACTTTTGCGCTGACTTCAACAATATTGCCCACCAAAATGGGTTGCACAAAACGAATACCGCCCGCATAAGCAGTAATACAATATTTACCGCTCCAGCCCGCTGCACAGGCATAGGCCGCGAGATCGATCCACTTCATCACAGCGCCGCCGTGAACTTTACCACCAAAATTCACATCCGCAGGCTCTGACAAAAATCTCAGGGTACTTTGTCTATCTATACCAGCCATATAACCTCAACTTATTCAGCCACTGTGGCTCAATGTTTCGTGCAATAGGCTGAGTTTACGATAGAAAGCCCCATTAGCGTAAAAATAATTACGATTGACCTCGTCAAAAAATTCGATTTAACCAAAGTAGCTAATAAGCACGCAGCAAAGCAATAAACTCGGCAACGCTAAACGATAAATCCATAGCTGAAATTCACTACTGACGAAACGCGTACCCTTAGCAAAAGTGTAAACGCCTAAGCCAAACATAAAGAAACCCAGCACTTCGAGGCCCGAAGACATATTGCTATCGCCACCGACGTTAATCGCCGTCACCAATAAGGCAAACCAAACCACCACGTAAGCAGCGATTGCTAAGGTAAAAGTCTTGATCCCAATGTCCATGTTTGGATGCCACACTTTAAACTCACCACGGATCAATTCGGTTAGATTGGCAGTTAATGCGCCAATGAGGGGAACAAGCGGGATCACCGCGGGATTTAACATGACACACTCCATTAAGATTGAATATGTCTGTCATTATCTGTGGTCATTAGAATTAAACAAGCTTGATGAACAAATGTTAACACTATGGATATCATGCAGTTAGAAAGTGACATCTATCACAATAAAGCCATAAGATAACGGAGTTCAACTCACATGAGCAATGAATTTGCCCCATAAAAAATGCGCCCTCAGGCGCATTTTTTCACTGTTTTTTACACCATAAATGCGTGTTTTACACTTTCTTGAACAGTAATGAACCGTTAGTCCCACCGAAACCGAAGGAGTTACACAGAGCGTAATCCATCTTCACGTCACGGGCTGTATGGGCAACAAAATCTAAGTCACAACCTTCATCTGGATTATCCAAGTTAATGGTTGGCGGTACGGCTTGGTCGCGCAGTGCTAGCAAAGTGAAAATCGCTTCAACCGCACCCGCAGCACCTAACAGGTGACCCGTCATCGATTTAGTCGAGCTAACCAGTACTTTATAAGCGTGGTCGCCAAATACTGACTTAACCGCTGCCGCTTCCGCTTTATCACCAGCTGGCGTCGAAGTACCGTGGGCATTGATATAACCAATTTGCTCCAGTGATAACTTAGCGTCATTAATAGCATTGACCATAGCCGCCGCAGCGCCTGCTCCGTCACTTGGAGGCGATGTCATATGGAACGCATCACCGCTCATACCAAAACCGACTAATTCGCCGTAAATGGTCGCACCGCGCGCTTTTGCATGTTCGTACTCTTCCATCACCATCACACCAGCACCATCACCGATCACAAAACCATCACGGTCTTTATCCCATGGACGGCTCGCCGCAGTCGGATCGTCATTGCGTGTCGATAACGCTTTCGCTGCACCAAAACCTGCCACGCCTAAAGGAGAAGTGACATCCTCTGCACCGCCGGCAACCATCACGTCTGCATCACCATAGGCAATGGTACGCGCCGCGAAACCGATATTATGCACGCCCGTAGTACAAGCGGTCGTCACGGCAAAATTTGGCCCTTTCATGCCAAACATGATCGACAAGTGGCCCGAAATCATATTGATGATGGTACTAGGTACGAAAAAAGGAGAAACCTTACGCGGGCCACCATTCATCAATGCGCTGTGACCTTGTTCAATCAACCACATACCGCCCATACCCGCACCAATAGCAGTACCGACACGACCAGGGTTTTCTTTACTCATGTCCAGACCTGAGTCTTGGATAGCTTGGATGCCAGCCGCCATACCGTATTGAATAAAGAGGTCCATCTTACGGGCGTCTTTTTTCGTTACGTATTGCTCAACATCGAAATCTTTTACTGAACCACTGAAACGAGTGGTAAATTCACTGGCATCAAATTTGGTTATCGGTGCAATACCACTCTTACCCGAAAGCAAAGCCTTCCAAGTAGTATCGACAGTATTGCCCACTGGAGTTACTAACCCCAAACCGGTTACCACTACACGACGTTTAGACACGGCAGTCACCTTTAAATGCTAATTTGTTAATTCAGATAGAGGACACAGGGTTTTCTATCATTAGACAATTTCTTAAATAATTTTTATTTAGAAAAATTCGCCAATCTGCGGCGAGCATCTCGTGGATAACAATTAAAACACGATCCAGAGACGATTGAATGGCACGGAGGCAGAATTTGACGGGGGTAAAACAAAAACAGGCGGCAAAAATGCCGCCTGTCTTCAAGAATTCAGAATTACTGATTCTTAGAAACGTAGTCGATCGCTGCTTGAACAGTAGTGATCTTTTCAGCTTCTTCATCAGGGATCTCGGTATCAAACTCTTCTTCCAGAGCCATAACCAACTCAACAGTGTCCAGAGAATCTGCACCCAGATCGTCAACGAAAGATGCCGCTGGCTTAACGTCTTCTTCTTTAACGCCCAGTTGCTCTACAATGATTTTCTTTACACGTTCTTCGATGTTGCTCATTAGTTTTCTTTCCTATTCAAATTACGCACTTGCGTAAGATTGCGAGTAGTTTATTAGATTTGGCTGACAATGCAAGCTTAGTTTTCGTGGTCTAACCACGAAATTTCACTATCAATTGATACAGATCACTACTCAGTTGCGACAGAAATCCCTGCCATTCGCCCTTAAACCATGTACATGCCGCCATTCACATGCAAAGTTTCGCCTGTGATGTAAGCGGCTGAGTCCGAGGCCAAAAAGAGCACTGCATTGGCAATTTCTTGCGCTTGCCCTAATCGTTCCATCGGAACCTGTGACATGATAGCTTTTTGCTGCTCTTCGGTCAGCTCATCTGTCATATCGGTCTGGATAAATCCAGGAGCGATAGCATTAACTGTAATTTGACGAGATGCAACCTCTCTTGCAAGAGATTTTGTAAATCCAATCAAACCCGCTTTTGCTGCCGAGTAGTTAACTTGACCTGCATTGCCCATGGTGCCTACCACTGAACCGATATTGATGATTCGGCCAAAGCGCTTTTTCATCATGGTACGCATCACAGGTTTTGACAGTCTAAATAACGATGTCAGGTTGGTGTCGATAATATCCTGCCATTCATCATCTTTCATCCGCATCAGCAGATTATCACGGGTTATACCCGCGTTGTTGACTAGAATATCAACATCACCCGCTTTTTCTTTGATCGAGGCGAATAAATGTGTAACAGATTCACTATCTGTGACATTAAGCACTAAACCAAAACCTTTGTCACCCAGATATTCTTGGATCGCCGCAGCGCCCTTCTCACTGGTTGCGGTTCCAATAACCACTGCGCCCGCTTCGACCAGTGTCTCAGCGATCGCACGGCCAATACCGCGGCTCGCACCTGTCACCAAAGCCACTTTACCTGTTAAATTCAGGTTGAAACTCATATAAACTCCTTACTCAGTTAATGCTGCTAATGAAGCAACATCATTAACCGCTTGGGCTGATAGTGATTTATTAATTCGTTTTGCTAATCCTGTCAATACTTTACCAGGACCGCATTCCACCAGTTGGGTAATGCCTTTTTGGGCCATTAGCTCAACAGTTTCGCTCCAGCGGACAGGACAATATAACTGACGCACTAACGCATCTTTAATGTCATCAGCAGAGGTGGGTGATGCCACATCAACGTTATTAATCACTGTAATTGTTGGGGTATTAAACTGTACATCGTTTAATGCCACGGCCAGTTTATCCGCCGCAGGTTTCATTAATGCACAGTGTGATGGCACGCTGACAGGTAACGCCACCGCCATTTTAGCGCCTGCTGCTTTACAAGCTGCTGCAGCGCGCTCAACTGCGTCTTTTTGACCTGCAATGACCACTTGACCAGGACTGTTAAAGTTAACTGGACTCACCACGTCACCTTGAGCCGCTTCGGCGCAGGCATTGGCGATACCGTCATTGTCTAACCCAATAATGGCATACATGGCGCCTGCGCCAGCTGGAACCGCTTGCTGCATCAGTTGACCACGTAATTCCACCAACTTAATCGCGTCTTTAAAATCCATCACACCGGCGCAAACTAAAGCAGAATACTCGCCTAAGCTGTGACCCGCTAGTATAGCTGGCATAGGTTTGCCTGAAGCCACGTAGGTACGCCAAATCGCCACGCTCGCCGCTAATAGGGCTGGTTGAGTTTTATCGGTTTCATTTAAGCTTTCAACAGGACCTTGCTGAACCAATGCCCACAGATCATAACCTAAGACGTCACTCGCCTCAGCAAAGGTCTGTCCAACAACAGCATGAGATTCGGCAAGCTCGGCTAACATGCCTAGGGCTTGTGAACCTTGACCCGGAAATACAAAAGCAACATTTTCCATATTCAAATTACCTATGGCTAACTTAATTTATTGAAAAATCATGTGGAACACACATGTAGAACTTAGAAACGAATGAGCGCACTGCCCCACGCAAATCCAGCACCAAAGGCCTCAAGCAGCAGTAGTTGTCCGCGCTGAATACGGCCATCACGTACGGCTTCATCCAATGCAATGGGCACTGACGCGGCAGAAGTATTACCGTGTTTAGCTAAGGTCAATACGACTTTATCAAGACTCATATCAAGCTTTTTCGCGGTGGCATTAATAATACGGAAATTAGCTTGGTGTGGGACTAACCAGTCAATTTCTGACTTATCGATATTGTTGATGCGCAAAGTCTCTGTCACAACATGGGACAATTGAGTCACAGCCACTTTAAAGACATCGTTACCTTTCATGGTCATAAAGCCGACCGCTTCTGAGGTTTCGCCTTTACGTGGTGGAAATGCGCATTTCAATAAGTCGCCTTGGCGACCATCGGCATAAATGTGGGTCGAAATGATCCCTGGCGTTTCAGATGCGCCAATCACAACCGCGCCCGCACCATCACCAAATAAAATAATGGTTGAACGATCTTCTGGCTCACATAGTCGAGACAGCACATCGGCACCAATCACTAATACTTTTTTTGCCGCGCCCGTTTTTACAAATTGGTCGGCGACAGATAAAGCATAAACAAAGCCTGAGCAAGCCGCAGCGATGTCAAATGCTGGAATGGTATGCACGCCAAGCATGGCTTGAATTTCACAGGCCGCAGCCGGAAAAGCATTGGGAGCACTGGTGGTGCCGCAAACGATCATGTCTAAATCTGATGCTTCTATGCCAGCCATTTCTAGCGCTTTTAATGCCGCTTGGTAGCCCATAGTTGAAACGGTTTCATCGAAAGCCGCAATGCGACGTTCTGATATACCTGTACGTTCAACAATCCATTGGTCAGTGGTTTCCACCATTTTTTCCAAATCTTGATTGCTACGCACCTGCACCGGTAGATAACTACCAGTTCCGAGAATTTTTGTATGCATAAGGAGGGATCAGTTATTTATATCTAAAAGAATCGACTCCAAACGATCTTTTATCATTTCAGGGAGTCGACGTTGAGCTTCCGTTACTGCCAAACTAATTGCTTGTAAATAGGCAGTTTCATCCGCGTTTCCATGGCTTTTTACAACTATTCCGCGCAATCCTATCAGACTTGCACCGTTATAGTGGTCGGGGTTCATCTGACTAAGGACCGCCTGGATACGAGGGGCGATAAGTTTAGCCAGAAAACGAACGAATAAACCTTGGGTTAGTCCCCGTTTTAACTGATGTACTAATAACTTGGCAATACCTTCTGAGGTCTTGAGCGTGATGTTACCCACAAACCCATCACAAACAATCACATCCACATTACCGGAATAGATTTCATCCCCTTCGATAAAACCTGTGTAATTGATTTGTTCTGTGTGTTGCAGCAACTGCGCGGCTTGCTGAACTTGGTCATTACCTTTAATTTCTTCAACGCCCACATTGAGCAAGGCGACTTTTGGCCGAGATTTCTTATCTACCGCTTCGCACAGGACTGAGCCCATCACGGCAAACTGAAATAAGGTTTCAGAGTCACAGGAAATATTCGCGCCCAAATCCAACAAATAAACCGGTTTTTGAGTCACCGCAGGTAAACAACTGACTAATGCTGGTCGATCAACACCAGGCAAGGTCTTCAGCAATACTTTCGCCATTGCCATCAGCGCCCCTGTGTTACCGGCACTCACACACGCTTGTGCGCGGTCGTCACGCACTAACTCAATAGCCAATCGCATGGAACTGTTTTTACGTGTACGCAAGGCATGCACAGGCCTATCGGACATACTAACGACTTCATCGGTATGAATGATTTCTGTGCGCGAAAGTAAACTCGCTTCGGCTTGACGTAGATAGACATCAATTTCAGTCTTGTCACCGACTAAAATGATTTTAAGAAAAGAATGTAATTGTAGTGCCCGCAAGGCTGCAGGCACCGTGACGTGGGGGCCATGATCACCACCCATTGCATCTAACGCAAGCGTCAGATTCGTCATTAGGAAACCAACAAATTACTTGTTGATTACCTTTTTACCGCGATAGAAGCCATCTGCAGTCACATTGTGACGCATATGGATTTCACCGCTGGTAGCGTCTACAGACAGCTGAGCAGTGCTCAGTGCGTCATGTGAACGGCGCATTCCGCGCTTTGAACGTGATTTTTTGTTCTGTTGTACAGCCATTGGCCTGTCTCCTCGATTACTTGCTCTTCAGTTTTTCTAACACTGCAAACGGATTTGGACGCTCCTCTTGAGCGGGTTCTATCTCGCCTACAACCATGTCTTTAGATCCTGCACTGCAATCAATTTCTTGATGCATTGGGATTATTGGCATAGCGACTATCAATTCATCTTCGATCAATTGATGTAGACGCACTTCGCCAATTTCATTGCACTCAATTGGGTCATACGCATCCGGGAGCTCATCGATTTCTGCTTTAGTCCGGCATGGACCAAAACAAAACTCGACCGTAACCTCAGTGGTAAATAGCGTCATGCAACGTTGACATATCAGAGTGAGCTCCGTCACAGCCTTCCCTTTCAGGTAGACTATCCCCTGTAAATCTACGCCACATTCAAGCGACACTGCCACATCGGAACAGTCGCCGGCACATAACTCAGTTAATCTTTTCAGTTGCACACCAGGAACAACGCCCTGATAAACTAGGCGACTCGAGGCGGCGCGAAATGGATCAATTGAAACCGGTATCTTTACTGTTTGCATAAGGCGCGCATATTATAGTTTGAAAACGCTAGAGTCAAAGAAAAAATACTAACTTAAGTCCCAGTTTGCGACTTAAGCCTTTCCCCTGCCCCAACATTGAAATTGACGGAAGCGAAATAGTACCCAAGCATGGGGCCGCATACAAGCGCAAGCCGCCTAAAATAGTCGCATTCATTGAAAAGAAACCGTAAAAGACGAAACTCTTGCACTCTCTCGCATTGATTGGTCACAATATGAGTCACTCTTTTGCGGATATCTCATTATGCCAACCCCATTAATCTTAGCTTCGACGTCTGTATATCGACAATCTTTACTGCAAAAACTCGGGTTACCCTTCGAATGCTGCAATCCTAATATTGACGAAACGGCGTATCTCGAAGAATCGGCCCATGCTTTAGTGCTGCGATTAGCCAAAGCAAAAGCCGTCGCGGGGGCAGAACAATTCCCCGATGGTCTGATTATTGGATCCGATCAAGTTGCCGTCATTGATGGCAAGATTATCGGTAAACCCCATCATTTTAATAATGCCGTCGCGCAGCTCACTCAAGCCTCAGGCAAGGCCATCACCTTTTATACTGGTCTTGCACTCTATAATGCCAAAACTGGCGCTATGGCCGCCGAGGTTGAACCCTTTACGGTTCATTTTAGGCATCTTAGCCATGCGCAGATTGTGGCTTACATTGAAAAAGAAGAGCCCTATTATTGCGCGGGCAGTTTTAAGAGCGAAGGTTTAGGTATCGCGTTATTTACAGCGCTCGAAGGTCGCGATCCCAATACCTTAGTTGGCTTACCACTGATATTACTGACGGAAATGCTGTTAGCCCAAGGCGTAGACGTACTCGCTTAAACGTTTACCAAGGCTTTGCTCTATTTGCTCAGTTTATTGAATCGATGACGCGCATCAAAAATACCGGGTTACTGAGTCGTTTCATCGACGAGAAGATGAGACGTAAATAAAAGTGATAAGAAAGTCTCATGCGCAGCGGCATGTATTGCCGCTTCAGCATTAAATAGCAGTATTAGAGGTATTGCAGTAATTGCTTTGGTGAATCAATCAAGGCGATAGGTTTTGCCCGCAGCAACTTTTCGGCACTGTGAGCGCCATAGGTCACGCCAACGCTATCAATCCCTGCATTGGCCGCCATGGTTAAATCCAGCAGAGAATCACCCACCATTAAGGCTCTGTTCGGTGCAATATTCAATTCTTTCAGCAAGCTTGAGATCATTTCAGGGTGGGGTTTGCTGTGCACTTCATCGGCGCAGCGTGACGCAACAAAGTATCGACCTAAGCCCGTTTGCGCAAAAACGCGATCAAGTCCCGCACGGGCTTTACCAGTTGCGACGGCTAACTTATAGCCCTGGCTATGCAAGTCATCAATTAACGCTGGAGTTTGTACAAACAAGGGCGTTGGCGTGGTGTCTAAATGCAAATATTGTGCTTTAAACTCAGCGCGCATCTGCTGATATTGATCATCTTCGTCTAGGTTGAATGCGTTTTTAGAATGTAGAAGCTGAGAATATACAGAAGAAGCGCTGCAATTAAGCCCCTGTGGGAACAGGACTCGAAGCGCTTCTGTCATAGAAAGACCAATAATATCGCGAATGTCACTTTCAGTTGGGATAGGTAACTGCAATGCCTTAGCCATATTTTCAATACAAGTGATAATTTTACCGATGGAATCCATCAGAGTGCCATCCCAATCGAAAATCACTAAATCGTATTGCTTTATCTTCATCCTTGAAACCTATCCCCGTCGATTACGCACGCTTTAACTTATCGAGTAATTGCGACAAATTTTCATCTAAAGGCGCTGAAACCCGCATCACTTCATCATTTTCTGGATGAATGAACATCAATTCAGCGGCATGTAAAAAGAGTCGAGTTAAGCCTAATGCACGCATGCTATCGTCAAATCCTTGCTCGCTGTACTTATCATCACAGGCGATTGGATGACCGGCAAATTGACAATGCACCCGAATTTGATGAGTACGTCCAGTGACAGGGCTTGCCTTCACTAAAGTACAACCTTGGTAACGCTGCATAATTTTAAAGCGCGTTTCTGAAGGTTTACCCTCAGCATTAACACGCACAATGCGCTCACCGGATTTAAGGGTGATTTTCAATAAAGGCTGTTTAACGGCTTTATCTTGAACAGACCATTCACCTTTAACTAAGGCCAAATAGTCTTTCTGCATCTTTTTATACCGAAGCTGATCATGCAGATGTTTAAGCGCGCTACGCTTTTTCGCCACCAACAACACACCCGAAGTATCTTTATCGAGACGATGTACTAGCTCTAAAAACTTTTGTTGAGGACGCAGTGAACGCAATGCTTCAATCACACCGTAATCGACTCCACTACCACCATGCACGGCAATGCCAGCAGGTTTATTCAGCACGATCAAATGATTGTCTTCATGCAAAATACGATCTTCAAGTTGCGAGACTTTGCTTAAGTTCGCCGATGGTGCGGTACGGTTATCCGGCTCTGCCACGCGGACTGGCGGAATACGTACTATGTCGCCAATCTGCAACTTGTACTCGGGTTTGATGCGTTTCTTATTCACTCGAACCTCGCCCTTGCGGACAATGCGATAGATCATGCTTTTCGGCACGCCCTTCAGCTTGGTCATTAAGTAGTTATCGATACGCTGTTCGAAGTGATCTTCATCAATCGTGATCAACTGAACCTGTTGTGGGGTGGATTCTATATTCATGATGCGCCATCTAATTATAACGGCCGCCATTGTACAACAACTGAGAAGAATTGTGCCTTTCCATTGCTGAATTTTTTGATTATTGCTATATTTCACCAGCGATTAGGGATAAGCCGTGAATAAAGTGTTCACAACGCCCTGATCCCAAGCGGAAAATTTAACGGATAAAAAAAGATTTTCTTGATAGCAAATCATTGATTTGCAAATCGTATACAGAGTAAAAATACCACAAATGCGTTTTTTACGATTAAATCGAGAAAGTCACCTTACTTTAATAAGGTTTACCCTAGGTTTTCCTCCCCGATTTCGAAGGATATTTTAACTTGTCGTCAGACAAACCGATTCGACTTGGGCATTACCGGAACGAAACTAAAGAATTTATGGGGTTGGTTGATGTTTTACAACGAATTCCTTGTTTTTGTAATCATTAAAAAATAAGCCATAAATAGGATGCGACACGCAGCGACTGCGTCTAACAGCAATGCGCACCTCTTGCCTAGCCACCAGCCGTGAGGCTCAGTTGACCTACTGCTAGGCCCGTAATGCAGCGAAGCGCGATGTTTGATGACCTCTATTTAAAGAAGAATGACGTCATCATGAAACGTATGTTAATCAATGCAACTCAATCAGAAGAGTTGCGTGTTGCCCTTGTTGATGGGCAACAACTGTATGATCTAGACATTGAAAGCCCAGGTCATGAGCAAAAAAAATCAAACATTTACAAAGGTAAAATTACCCGCGTAGAACCGTCTTTAGAAGCCGCTTTCGTCGACTACGGTGCCGATCGTCACGGCTTTTTGCCACTGAAAGAAATCGCTAGAGAATATTTCCCGAAGGGATATTCGTTCCAAGGTCGCCCAAATATCAAAGAAGTGGTCAGTGAAGGACAGGAAGTTATTGTCCAAATTGACAAAGAAGAACGCGGCAATAAAGGTGCAGCCTTAACGACCTTCATCAGCCTTGCAGGCTCTTACTTAGTATTAATGCCAAACAACCCACGTGCTGGCGGGATTTCTCGTCGTATCGAAGGTGATGAACGCACTGAGCTAAAAGAAGCGATGGCTGACTTAGAAGTGCCTGCGGGCATGGGTCTTATCGTGCGTACTGCGGGTGTAGGCAAAGAATCTGCCGAGTTAAAGTGGGACTTAAAAGTTCTACAACACCACTGGGCGGCGATCACCGAAGCTTCACAAGTTAAAGGCGCACCTTTCTTAATTCACCAAGAAAGCAATGTGATAGTTCGCGCTATTCGTGACTATTTACGCCGTGACGTGGGCGAAATCCTCATCGATCATCCACGTATTTTTGAAGAAGCGAAGCAACATATTGCCTTAGTTCGCCCTGATTTCGTTGAGCGCGTAAAACTGTACGAAGCTGAAGTGCCATTGTTCACTCACTTCCAAATCGAATCACAAATTGAATCCGCCTTCCAACGCGAAGTGCGTCTGCCATCTGGCGGTTCAATTGTTATCGACCCAACTGAAGCGTTAACCTCAATCGATATCAACTCTGCCCGTGCCACTAAAGGCGGCGATATTGAAGAAACAGCACTTAACACTAACCTCGAAGCCGCCGATGAAATTGCCCGCCAATTGCGCCTCCGCGACTTAGGTGGCTTAGTGGTTATCGACTTTATTGATATGACGCCTGTGCGCCATCAGCGTGAAGTTGAAAACCGCTTACGTGATGCTGTGCACCATGATCGTGCTCGCGTGCAGTTAGGTCGCATTTCTCGTTTCGGTTTGATGGAAATGTCGCGTCAACGTCTGCGCCCCTCTTTAGAAGAATCTGCAGCGCATATCTGCCCTCGCTGTCATGGCCAAGGCACGATTCGCAGTACCGAGTCTTTAGCACTGTCAATTTTACGTTTGATGGAAGAAGAAGCCATCAAAGAAAACACCTCACAAATCGAAGCGATTGTGCCTGTGGATGTTGCAGCTTTCTTGTTAAACGAGAAACGCAAAGCCATTCGCATCACAGAACAGCGTCACGATGTCGAAGTGTATGTGATCCCTGACGCACACATGATGACGCCTGATTACCGCGTGATCCGTCACCGTAGTGATGATGAAATCAGTGAATCAAGCTATAAGCGTATAGAGCATCCTGAAGCCAAATTGTATGAGCCACGCAAACTGGAACGTACTGCGGCGCCTATTCCGGCATTAAAAGGTTTTGCAGCGCCACAAAAAGTAGAACAAGCCCCATCACCAACGGTGAAAGTTGAAGCGCCACAACCAGGCTTCTTCAGCAAGCTTGTGAGTGCAATCAGTGCCATGTTTGCGCCAAGTGAAAAAGCTGAACCCGTAAAAGTTGTTGAAACTAAAGCAACTGATACCAGTGCGGCTAACGCCAATCGCCGTAACCGTCGTAATGACACTCGCCGCCCACGCAATGCCCAAGATGCCGACAAAGCAAAAGAAGGCACTCGTGAGCCGCGTAGCCGCAATCCAAAAAAACCGGCTGATGCCGTAGTCAGCACACAAGAACGTCCAGTACGCGAAAAAGAAGAAGCGGCTAAACGTCCAGCTAAAGCTGAACCAAAGCCTCGCGTACAAGCGCCAAAAGATGTTGTTGCCGACATTGAAGCAGATGATGCCCCTAAGCAAGAAGTCGCCCGTGAGCGTCGTCAGCGCCGTAACATGCGTCGTAAGGTGCGTATCGATAATGGCCATAATACGCCAGATAATGCGATCCCAATTGCACCTGAAGATGCCGCAGAAGTGTTAGCGGAAATTGCAGCCCTTAACGCCGCAGCGGCAAGCACTATCAGTGTTAATGCCAAAGCTGAAGTCATTGCCCAAACGCCAGTAGAAACTAAAGCGCCAAGAACACGTCGCCAGCCTCGTAAGGAAGCGGCACCGGCTCAAGAAGCGCAAGAAAATATTGTGCTAGAAGAGACAACTGTAATTTCTACTGTAGTAGAAACACCTGCTGTTGATGCTGTTAACGTAGCTGAAAACTCCTTGGTTGACATAGCAGCTCATACTGTAGCAGCGGATGCTGTATCGCAAGATAGCGAAGTTGATGCAGACAACGAAAATGCTAATGCAGATGATCAATCAAAACGCGAGCAAAGAGATGGTCAACGTCGTAGCCGTCGTAGCCCTCGCCACCTTCGTGCAGCGGGTCAACGTCGTCGTCGCGACGAAGATGACCAAGGTACATCAACGCCAGCGCAATTCGTTCCTAATGACGAATTAGGTGCTGACCAAGAGTACCCAAGCGAAATCGTCAGTGTTCGAGTGGAAACTCCTGTTGTTGCAACTCAAACAACAGCGGTAACTGAACCGGCCGTTAAAACTGATGGCGTCGAAATAGCTGAAACAAGTTCAACTCCAACTGTTGAAGCTCCTGCTGTTGTTAAAGTAGAAGCAAAAGTTGAGCCTCAGCCTCAAGCAAATGACGTTGCAGCAGTTGAAACTCAGCAAGTTGAAACTAAACCTGTTGTGACTAAAACCACTGAAACGAAAGCGGAAGAGCCAAAGGCTGCTGACGTAAAAGTTGACCTTGCGTCAATCGTTGAAACTCAGGTGACCAGCGTTACTGCTGAAGCCGTAGTCGTTGCAGTCCCATCAGTTGAAAGCTCAGTGACTAAATCAGTAGCAGTACCCAAAGCTGAAGCAGCTAAAACCGAAACACTTGTCGAGCCAAGTGTTGCACCGAGCGCTGAAGTAAAAGAAGCCGTGAAAGCAACAGCCTCTGCGCCAATGGCCAGACCGGCAGCTATCGCTAAGCCTCAAGCCACAATACAAACGGCTCCAACAACACCGCAAATCACGGATGCAGTTGTTGTCAGCAAGCCGAAAGCCGCCAGCCGCTTTGGCTCTATGGTGTCTTCGGATATGACCAAGCCTGTCGTTGAAGTGAGAGAACAAGTGGCAGTCCCTAAAGGACGAGAGTATGAGAATACTGCGAACGAAGAGTCTACTGCCAAAATCAAACTCGCTAATGGTGCAGAGTCTGATATGGCACGTCCATAATCACTTAAGCTAAACCAGAAAAGCCATGCAATTGCATGGCTTTTCTATTTACACTGTAATACTCCACAATATTTAAATTTAGCTCAATCCATTTTTCGGCTTAATCGTAGCCCCCCTTGAATAACATAACCCATCAAAAGATCCTCAGTATATAGTTATCAACTTTAAATATTCTTGTGTTGTCACTAACGTCACATTAGAAGCAATAAACATGCTAACAAAATATCAGGCCAATACCCGCCAGTAGAAAGGGCTCTTAATCCATTTACTGCTAACTGTAGACCCCTCCTTTATAAGTTAGGAAAACTAGTCAAGGGAGAGCATTATTCCGCTATAAAGTAGCCGATAATTAAGTTGGATTAGCAGCCTAAAGCTTCTGTCGGAAATACTTAAATATACGAAATGCAAGGCATCTCAATAGCCATATTCGTTTTTTGGTCGGCTCCAAACTACATCATAAATAAGCTAGTGTTCTTTAATATCAAGCACTAAATGCTTTGCCAGCCTCAACTCTTGACTACAAGGCTTTCAGCCTTAGGTGCAGCTTAGTATATGTAGAATAACTAAGTGCAAGAAATGTAAATGCACCAATCATATTCGGCAATATCTGAAGTCACTGATTTACAACAAATGAATGATTAGACACATTCGCGTTCGACATTGAATATAAGATTACGCAAAAAATAAACTCGATAAGAGTAAGCGTTAAGCGTTAAGCGTTAACATATAATGGAATTGAATGTTACAGGGGTAAAAATAAGGAGAGTGTATCAAATGGTTTTATTGAAAATCTTGGAGATATCAGAATTGGGTTCTAACAGAGAAAGATTAGAGGATTAACTTCAGATTTAAGCATTAAATTAATGCGACATGTTAAGTGGATCTCGTCGCTTTACTGGATTCAACAATCTAAACTAAATGAAATTTCATCTTTCGCACAAATAAAAAGAGCCACGGAATTAACCATAGCCCTTTAATCCATTGCTATCAGCTCTAGGCTAACAGCACCGAAAATTAACCAATGATAGTTACGTTTTCAGCTTGTGGACCTTTTTGACCTTGAGTCACAGTGAAAGACACTTTTTGGCCTTCATCAAGAGTTTTGAAACCGTCAGAGTTGATCGCACGGAAGTGTACGAATACATCTGGACCAGATTCTTGCTCAATGAATCCGAAACCTTTGTCAGAGTTGAACCACTTAACAACACCAGTAACTTGAGACATAATATAAATCCTGTAAATAAAAAATTAAAGCCTTAACGGCGGGTGGAGCTGGAAAATGCCGGTATTACTTATGTTTACAGGACGAACTGGTCGTATTGAACACATAAATATAAGCCCAACCTTCAAGCTGATAAGACTATAAACCATTCTAAAGATAAGTCAACACACTGCGACACTTTGGATTATTTATTTTGCCTAAATCTACTTTACGGTTTTGCAACCGGCTAGCAGAACACTAGGTTCATGCTGTTTAGCCGGTACAGTTAAGCATTTTAAATAATTTATTTCAATAGCTTAATCTTATCGCTTACTTTGAAATCCGATGCACTTCAATTTGGAAATCCAATTCACAGTTCAGTCCTTGCAACGCAAATGCTTGCTTTTGGGCATGAGTAAACTTCCAGGCATAGGGCGTCATTTCTAAAAAATGAGCGATATGTTCACTATTTGCCAGCTCTAACTGGGAGATTAAGCGTTCCTGATGAAGACACTCAAATCCAGCAATATGCGCTGTGGAAACGGGATGTAATCTTGGCTCAGCATAAATTTGTTGTTTCAACGCAAAATGGTGTAAAGGTCCCGGAGAAACCGTTATCAGTAAGCCTCCATCAGCCATAATTCGTTGTAACTCTTCTACTTTTGAAGGGGCATAAATACGAATGGCAAGATCGACACTTTGGGATGCGATTGGCATTTCATAGGCACTTGCGACACAAAATTGCAAATTAGGGTAACGTTTAGCTGCATATTTAATCGCAGACTTAGAAATATCTATACCTTGTAAATTGCAATCATGGTGCTGGCTCAACACATGGAATAAACGTTGACTGTAGTACCCTTCCCCACAGCCTATATCGAGGATTTGTTTTGCTTCGGCACCAAACTCAAGTGCGAGCTCATTCACTCTATCACTCAAACCTTGATAGTAACCCGCGTTTAAAAATTCACGCCGAGCAAACATCATCTGTTTATTATCACCAGGATCTTTTGAGTTTTTCTTCTGTACAGGCAATAAGTTGACATAGCCTTCTTTGGCCATATCAAACTTATGTTGCTGTGAACAACCCCAAGTTCGCTCCGTTAACGTCAGTGGGGCGGCACACAGGGGACATAAATAATACATAATGGACTCTTATCATTTAGCTAAATTTGGGTAAAAAGTTTATGTTTCGTCTTCCATCAATCGATCTACCATCAGGGTCAATTCCGGTGAAGCGAGTAATTCATAACACTCTAATTTTCTTAATAGCTTATCAGTGTTATCAACATCATTAGCAGCGCGGCTGTAGTTTGGTCGCTCAAACATATGGGTATAGGTTCTAAATAACCATTGTTGTTTTTGCAGTAGCAAGGGATCGATCCTTAATACTTCATCAGCAAGGCTGGCATGACATTGACCAAGCTCCCCACGCATAAACGCCTGCAATTCTAATCTAACCTGCTCGATTTCGGTCATGTAAATTGCAAGAGATTCAGATGATGCGGCATAGTCGTAGTGCCTTGCTAACAGTGCTTTAGCAACCATTAACGCTTTGGGCTCATGCAAAACCCGCAAATCCGCTTCTAAGGGTACTAACTCAAACTTTGAATTGGCTTGTAAGGCAAAAGTTAAGTAACTATCTGCACCTATTAAGTCATTATCTGCATCTAAATGACGAGTCGTATCTAAGGTAAAAGATACACCTCGCCTCAATTCAGCCGCACAAAATTTCGCAGCAGTTCCCATCCGTGTATAAAGCCTAAAACCTTGCCCAAGGCTGCGGGTTATTGGTGTATTGAAAGCCTGAGGACTTTGCGGTAACGATTCGACCTTAAGACCCATAAACGGCTGGAAGCGGATGACTATATTTTGCTGAATTCCGGCTTCAGCTATAACGATAATCTCTAGTAAAGGGGCATTGATCGCCTGTGACACAATAAAATCACTCACATCGTCGGGTAGTCGTAATGTGAGTATTGATGCCTTTTCAATATCAAGCACCATAGGTTCATTTAGAAATTGATGGTACATAAGACATTATTCTCCTATTTAACCGCAATTGTACCGTCCAATACCAATTAAAATCACCCCGTAAACCATTACCCTCGCAAGATATGACTTAATCTTCATGATGCCGTAAATCGGCATTCGAGAAATAGTAGTGACATTGCGTGGTAGCATATTTATGCCTCCAGTGATCTATAACGTTAAGCACAGGAAGATGTAAGTGACGTATACAATGAACTTCACGTAACCATTCACCCAATGTAAAACTCACGATGCACCCAGCCCAGAAAGTGGCGAGCCTAGTCAGCATTGTTAGACATTGCTCGGCTTAGCGCCAGAAAACCATTCTGTATGCTGGTCACCTTGACGGCCAAAATAGGTTACACGTTTACCTCGCAAAAACACGAAATAACCTTGAACTCCAGCATTCATAGCGCGCTGGCAGAAAAGCCGAAAATTTTGCCCATGCTGCTGACTATCCAAGATGGCGGCTCTGAGTTCAATCACATTAAAATTTTCAGCAATTAATGGAAGCCCCTCAAATGATAAAGGTGCTTGCACTGTAGAACCTGCTGCGCTATAGAAAGTAAATGACTTCGTGGCATAGTCTACATAGTAATACTCGACACCTTCAGCAATAAGATTGCCGACAATTTGAGGAAATGGTGTTAACCCAGACAAGGTTGCTTGCGCAGATTCTAAAATTTTATCTGAGTTCATTGATGTCCTCTCTGGGTCTTGAGTGGTCAATTTATATGTTTAACATCAGCAGTAGAGCCAAAGTGATAGCACTGTAAAAACGTGGAGCATGCGCCAGCGCTGGTTAAACGCTCAAAGCACGTACTCATAAATGATTAACGCAATAAACACGACCTTCAAACTTCCCCAAAATCGTTGCCAGACTACAAACACGTTTATGCATATATAACGTAAAGCCATATTAAAAACACTATGGCCAAACAACATAAGGACTTTAAAATATTCTGCGAGCCACTCGCACCCAGTGCCAACACCGTTGGGCTGTCTAAATTGATTTACAACTCACATAAACCCAAACTAAAAAAATGTATCATTTACGCTCATCATCAGTTTCTTTATCCCGCAAGCCACCTAGGCTACTGCTAAAATAAGCACACCGAATCAATTTCAACCTCTAGTAATGAGTTTATTGATGGATAATTTACAGCGACTGGGCATTATTTTTTGTATTCTTTCCCTGTGGGTCTTGGCAAACATACCCGTCACTTATGCTAATGATCAATTCATTATCAATCAGTCAGAATCCAAGCTTGATCACAGATATCAGTATACTTATGACCTTTTACAATTAGTTATTGATGCAACCAAAGCCGATTTTGGTGAAGCATCACTGCAAGTCTCAGATCTAATAATGAGTCGAAATCGTATCTTCAGAGCATTACAAGAGGGTGAAACCATCAATGTTATTGCAGAAGCCTCTAACCTACAGTGGAATAAACAGCTTATTCCAATAAAAATTCCTATTAGAAAAGGCATTCAGGGATTTAGAATTTTTATTATTAAAAAGGAAAATGTACCTAGGTTAGCCCAAATCACCTCGCTAGCGCAGTTAACTGCTCTTGATACTGGTTCAGGTAGCCAATGGTCAACTAAAGTTGCCATGCAACAAGCAGGATTTAAGATTATAGAAAGCAATCAATATGACAGTTTATTTAATATGTTATCAAAAGGACGGTTTATAACATTTGGCCGCGGAGTGAATGAAGTCTTTCAAGAGGTTAAGCAGTTTAATCAACAATATCCAGATCTCGTTGTTGATGAAAGCATCATGCTACATATTCCGCTAGCGACATATTATTATGTTTCACCTAACAAACCTCGCTTAGCTCAGCGAATACAAATTGGCCTCCAGAGAATTATCGATAATGGTCAATTTGACCAGTTATTTTATCAACGCCATTGCGATTTTTTGATAAAAAGTAAATTTAATCAACGATTAGTTTTAAAAATTGACAATCCTTTTATATCTGAATCAGAAATGACTTCCATTGTCGGTAAAGATTTCTTACTCAATCCAATGGATGACTTTTCCATATTATGTAAGAAATATCATTGAATAGGCTTCATCAGATAAACGCTTTGGGTCCGTCATGACTTAAAAAAATCTCTCGGAAAATGGGATAAAAAACAGCAAGTCGCGGCTTGAATTGAAGGAGGTTAGATTTTTGGCCTTGGGTATCTAGAAATCAAACGAAAACCTTCAAGGCCATTAGCCTTGAAGGAAACTTTTTAGAATTGCACTCTGACACCAATAGCCACTGAGCGACCTGGCATAGGGGATAAATGCCTTAGGAAACTGTTATGTGGGCGCGCATCTACATCGGTAAGATTATCTAAGCTTAGGTAGAATTGAGTCGGCACTTTCGAAATGACTTGATCTAAAGTGATATTGGCTCCGAGCAAAGCATAAGATTCAGAGGGCCTCTCAAATCTGCTAACGTCACCTTGTGAATGATAGCGAACATAATCGATGGACACAGTAAGCGCATCATACTGCCAATTTAGTGCAGTGCCTGTTTTGGATTGTGGTGTTCGAGGTATTGAAGTGCCTTCTAACCTGCGGCGAAAGTATTCGTCCCGCTCACCAGCGAGAGGTGGACGAGTACTAAAGATGTCGTAACTACCATCGTATTGATATCGAGGAGTATTTCTCACTCTGTCAGTAAATGCGCTAAGCTCAAAAACTCCCCACCTTTGCCACGGGAAGGTATAGATAGCTTGTACCTCTAACCCTTGATTGTTTGTATCTGCTTGGCGCCATTCACGAACATAAGTACCATTACGCTCGATGCCTGTACTACCAAGATAAATAAAATCATTGAATTGATTTTGATACCAACTTGCCATTAGCTGTAAATCGGCGATTTTAGCGGTGGTATTTATTTCAAAGGAGTGATTAATTTCCTTTTTAAGATTTGAGCTGCCCTGTTCTTCAATTAACAGAGCATAGTGTGGGTTACTGGCGTAAAGCTCATTCATTTCAGGAGCACGCTCGGCATGAACGTAATTGACTCGTGTTGACCAATTTTGCAATATGTCCCATTGCAGTGATCCTGAGTAGCTTTGGAGATAAAAATTTCTATCTTTAACATTCGCTCCTGAGCCTCGACCTACCTTGTAACCCTCTGCGTTTACTTGGTGCTTAATCGCATCATAACGACCTCCAAACTCAAAAGTAACCGGACCAAAGTGCAGGGTTTGTAGCGTATAGGCTGCATAGTTTTGACTATCGACATCAGGCATGTAATTGTCATAGCCCTCCCCTTTATAGGCTTTAGTGTCGTACTGTAATCCTAAGACACCATCGAAGTTTGATGTCCAACTATGATAGAGCTTAGGGCTAATGACCCAAGAGGTAAGTTCGAATTGGTTGACGGATACTTCTGCCATATGCTCATCATCGACTTGATTCGAATAGGCGCCATCGAGACTAAATGAGTTTATCCAATTGTCATCCCAGTTTTCGACATACTTCATATCTACGCGATCACCACGGGAGAAAATTCGAATATTACCCCGTTGATCAAAATCCACTGGTGCGCTGCTGCCACGACGCATAAATCCCGGAATACCGCGATGAGTGTCCGTATAACCATAAGCCAAACCCAAAAGACGTTGTTGGCCAGTGTAGCTTCCGCCTGCCGAGAATGATGATGTGTGGTGGCTGCTGTTAAGTACAGTGCCATTACTGTCTATTGAGTAGTCGGTGATAATTTGTTGTTCTAAAGGTGTAGCATCTTCATAGCGTTTTAATTGATTGTTCATCTGCCACACAGGTTGCGCATATTTGATTTGGCATAGATCGGCAAACTGTGCGGCACCTACGACTTTTGACCACGTTTTACAATCGCTGTCTTTAGAATATCCAGGGATATCGTAGTCACCACGGTCTTTGTTGATCATATTCAGCGCAAAGTTAAAAGATTCATTCCCTGCGGTAAGTTTTGCCAGTGCGGTACTTGTACTATTGAAGCCAGCTTTCACTTCAGCGCGACTGTTAAACCCATTGATTGGGCTCAATGGAATACGACCATCTTGGAGATCAACAATACCTGCCATCGCTTGCCCACCATAGGCAATAACAGCTGTAGGACCTTTAATGACCAAGATACTGTCAGCAAGAAAGGGCTCGATGGGGATGTATTGATCCTCACTCACCGACGACATATCCTCAACTTGAGTTCCATTGAGCAACATTTTAACCCTGTTTCCACCAAATCCACGGATTTGTGGCCTACCCGATGAGCTACCAAAAAAACCACTGTCTACTCCCGGTAATTGGCTTAAAGTTTCTCCTAAGGTATCGGCTTTACGATTATTTAGTTCATCGCCGCTGAGTTCGATTTTACTGGCTTGTATTCTTTGGCTTAATGGTTTTTCTAAAGCATGCCCAGTGACATTGATACGTTCAATAGGTTCTGCTGAAACAGCTAAAGTGCCAACACCTAATAACAGAAGGTATTTGTGGGAATTCATTTTGTGGGTCGTCTCCATATGATTACTGCTAAAAAATGATATGTTACAACATATCATTGTGTATCAGTCGAGTTCAATATGAATGAAAGCAAATTAAGTTACTGATTGTAAATGGCAATCAGAACAGCACTCGGTATGGTGACTGATGATTGCTAACAAAGATTGTCATTAGAAGGGGTGGATCAGGTAAACTGTGCAAGTATGATCATTTCAAAAAAATTGGCAGTTCTATGACGGGAAAAAATCTTGATTTACTGCGTGAAGTAGTGAAAAAGTGTGAAGAAAAAGGCATCAATCTTACCAGTAAGCGCAAAAAAGTACTTATCGTATTACAGGAACATGATGTTCCTTTGTCTGCCTATGAAATTGCCGATGTGTTAAAACAAAGTTTGGGCGAGAGTTTACCCATAATGTCTATCTATCGCATGTTGGATTTCTTAGTACAGGAACAATTAGTGCATAAGTTATTAACGGTGAATAAGTATATTGCCTGCCATCATGTATGCGATCATCACATTCACAATCAATTTTTAATTTGTAATACTTGTCAAAAAGTCACAGAGATAGCATTGCCCACTGCTCTTGTTGAACAGTTACAGTTGAATGTTAGCCAAGCAGAATTTACCTTATCGAGCCCACAGCTTGAATTAGCGGGTTGGTGTCATGAATGTCAGCAGCAACATAATAGTTAAGTTATGTACATTAACTAATTTGGAACGCTATTTATCATGGTTGCTGAACTTATCCCATACTCACAGTAACGCTATAAATTCCCCAGCTTCCGATATTCTGGTCGATAATGTCCGTCTAAAATCGTGGATATGCCAGTCTTGGTTTCATATCGCGGACCAGCTCATTAATGGAAGCAACATTACCCGGTCGCTTGCCGTGGGAAAGCGCCATGGCGAGTGATATAAGTTCCACTGTTCTTATAATATCTCGAGTAAAGCAGAACTGATCGGCCTTCGAATGTGTTAAGCGGTTTCCAAAACGCATGGGGATCTATAATATTTACCCATGAATTTAGTCACGCAGGGACCAGCTTACATGCGTCAGCAAGTCCTAAATCCGGGTAGAGACCAAAGGTTAAGCACCCTGATGGATTATCAATCCTAAATCGATACTGCCATGTTATAGTCCCTGCAGGGGTAATACGAACGCTTAAGCCGTCGCGGTCTGCAAGCTCTGGTTTCTCTAAATATGGTTTGCCGTTTATTGCACGTAACCAATTGTCAGATAAAGACATTTTAATTACCCTGTGTACATGTGATTTTAGCTAATCTGACGCAGAACCCAATATATACAGATATGTACTCACATCTAAGTTGTAGCAAACTAAATTGATGTGAATGACAACGAATCCAATTAAAGAAATGTAACTATTGATAACATGAAGTTACATGCTTTAGAGAACGAAAATAAATGAAGATGAAAGACGATAAAGCAGGGTCAATATTTTAGCACGACTACGGAAACATGTAATATTAACCATTGATTTATAATAAATATATGTACAAACTTCGTTTAAGAACCTTCCAATATCACAGCTGCTAAACAACAAAATCACTTCTAAATTCGATACTATTTTTAATTGCAAAAAAATGTTGTCTAATTATGTTTATCTATTAAAAAGTGGTGTGCATGACAAGTGCTTAAGAACTTCCGGCTCCATACTTCTGATTACTTTAGCAGAGTGTTCTAATTCTAAATTAAGCTCAGACCAACCATCAGTGCTCATAAACTCTGCCAGTAGATAACAAATCCTAGGTGTAACGGCTCACAATCGAAATTCCTTGTGCTCGCAATTAGCGCAATCTTCGGCTCAGATTAAGTGACAATAAAATCTTACTGAGCTCACATTAAGTGATAGACAGATGACGGTCAGCTTTATTGGTAGTGCTTAATTTCAATGCAGTGTTCAGTTTACAATAGTGTTCTGTCGCGCAGAGTTTGCGTCAGCAAGGCGAGCTCCTGATCTTTGCTTCAAACCCGAGCATAACCGTAAAAGGCCATTGTTATTAAAAATGTCTCGTTAGGCTTTAGATGAGGAAAACATAACATCCAAATGAGACAGAAAAACCGTCTCATTTGGATGTATGCTTTAGGTATACTCAAAACATACATTAGCATCAGAGATAAAATTTAATAATCTCTTAGTAGAGTGCGAGGCTGACTTTTTGGGCTACGGACTTCTGTTACAGTTATACCTCGAAAAACTCAATCTTACCGCCAGTAAGGTGATACATACTACCAACGATTTTAATTTTATTCTGGTCTTCCAGCTGTTTCAGTACCGGGCTGTTTTTGCGGATATTCTCGATAGTCAGTTCAACATTTTTCCTTGCCACAGCATCGACAAAATCGTAATTACTCCCTTTACGCTCTCCGGTGTACTCTGTTTTTTCAATAGCAGGTTTAATTTCATTCAGCAGGCCCGTCAGGTTGCCTAGTTCTGCATTATCAATAGCGCCACGTATCGCACCACAGCGGGTATGCCCCATAACCAGCACCAATTTCGCACCAGCAAGAGCACAGGCGAATTCCATACTGCCCAATATATCGCGATTACTGATATTACCCGCAACACGAGAATTGAACGTTTCGCCGATCCCCGCATCCAGCACAATTTCCGCTGGCGCACGTGAGTCAATGCAGCTAAGGATCACTGCAGCAGGATACTGACCCGTGATACTGTTGCGTTTCTGCGCCAAATAATCATGTTTCGCCGTGCGATTCTCCCGGAAGCGCAGATTGCCCTGCTTAAAATGTTCAATCACAGCCTCAGGTGTCATACCATCACGTTCATCTTTACTGAGGGATGCCGCAAAAGAGATAGAGGGCACCGATAAGGCCGCCAGCCCAGTTACCGAAAGGGCCGAGACAGCAAGTGTTTGTTTCAGGATTGTCCGGCGTGAGGGTTGAGCCGGTTGGTTATTTTTCATAATGTTCTGCAGTCCAGTTTGTTGAGTTAACAAAGGTTGTTGCGATAGTACTGTTAAACAAATCACAGCTTCAACCTAATGATAGTGGAGACCCAGTCAACGCGATTAAATACGGGCGGCAGGGTTACAGGTATGGCGTTTTTCATTTGCAGTTATTGTGAGCCAGAAGCAATGGATAGCTAGCCCGAGGGATTTCGATTGCGAGCCGCCATACCTAGGTTCTTCCACTGATGCCTGTAACATTCCTGATAAACGAAATATTCCAAAATTTGTATGAATACGATTATCGAAAATTTCTTCATATGCTGCCTATAATTTCGCAGCTCAACTACCATAAGTCTAACAAAGCTAAGAGAAAGGGCGCATAAAGCAAAGATCAAAAGATCACAAAATAGATCTGTCAAAGTTGTTGTTTCCCGCATACCTACTATTTTCAACTTCTGAGCAGAAAAACAAAATAACAACGTAAAATCAATACAATACACAGAGCTTGAAATTATGAGTACACTAAAACCTAATGGCGACATTTACCTGCAAGAACGGTAAAATGCCCCCATTGTCATTGGGGAGTAGTCATCCTTAGCCTCCCACTAAGGAGTCCACGTCAACAAAATTGAGGTCTAACACCTCATGGCGTGGTCAGCCTCTGCGAATGCGGAGAGCTAGGCGAGACCTTTGGCCGCAATACGCTTTCCCAGCCGGGCGAGCAGTGTTGTCGTGCCATTGGATTATTGCTCGCCCGGCCGGATTGCTCACATGATCCTTACTCTTACTCTGTTTTTCATCTCAGCAGGTACCATTTATTTGGCCTGCGAATACTTCGTCAACGGCATCGAATGGTTCGGCCGCCGTTTGAATCTTGGCGCGACAGCAGTGGGTTCAGTACTTGCTGCCTTCGGTACAGCACTACCTGAAACGGCGGTGACCTTCATTGCCGTTGTCTTCGGCAAAACACCAGAGCAAAAGGACATTGGCGTCGGCGCAGCCATGGGCGGTCCGCTCGTGCTCGCTACCTTAGCCTATGCAGTGGTCGGCTTGGCACTGATTTACCACCATCGCCGCCTTCAACGGGAAACGTATCATGTACGTGCCGATCACGCCCGTATGAGTCACGACCAGCTCGCCTTTCTCGCAGTGTTTGTAGTGAAAGTGGCACTTGGCCTAATCGCCTTTGCCATCAAGCCGTGGCTGGGTGTCTTGTTTCTCGTAGCCTACGCAATCTATGTCTGGCGCGAAATTCAGGAGAGCGACACAGCGCCTGAAGATGAAGAGATTGAACCTCTCAAAATTCAACCTTCCGTGACGGAGCCATCGTTAAAATGGGCGGCGCTGCAAGCCGTGTTGTCCCTGATCGTCATAGGCATTGCATCCCATATATTCGTAGGTCAACTTGAGGCCATTGGTACAGCGCTACAATGGTCACCACATTTGGTAGCATTGCTGCTGAGTCCGGTGGCGACGGAGCTGCCCGAGATGATGAACACTCTCATATGGATACGGCAAGGAAAGGAACGCTTGGCATTGGCCAATATTTCTGGTGCCATGATGATTCAGGCAACGATTCCCAGTGCGTTGGGTATCTTCTTTACGCCATGGCTTTTTGATGGCTCACTGATGGCGGCAGGAGTCATTACTGCTTTGGCTATTATTTTTCTATGGCAGCTATTTCGACGAGGCGTTGTAGATGCGCGTGCATTGGTCGCCGTAAGCTCATTGTACGGCGTATTTGCCTTGCTGATTGCGTTCTACTTCCCTCTCTAAGGAGCAAAGTGTCAGAGAACGCAGTGTGGTATGGCTTTCCTATTTGGCTAAATTTGCCCTACACGCCAAGAGTGTAATATTAAATTTTGTAAATGTTGCAAAAAATTGATTTAAATGAATTAGACTTTTCAGCGATCCTTGTGACCATCACTAGTGATGATCAATGTATATGTCTCGTCACAAAAGCACTACGCACAGCGATACACCGCCCGAACGATTTGGTTGCGCACTATGGTGGTGAGAAATTTATTTGTCTATTACCGGATACTCAGCATTTAGGCGCGATGAACATAACTCATCGTCAACGCAGTGCTCGCTTTACATTTACTCTAGTTTCCAAGCGGTCACCATTAACTGGCGTTGTGCGTATTCAACCTCATCGGCATTTGAAATGGCAAACGCTTATCGAATCCGCAGATAAGCAATCATACTTAGCTAAAAAGCATGGACGTAATCAAGTCAGCAGGGCCAGCTTGCTACGGTAAACAGCATTATTGAGTGCCAATCGTAAATTTTGATTTTTTGAAATTATCAAAGTTGAAATGTGAAGTGGGTCACGTAGCATTTGGATAAATGGAATCATTGACTACAAGACCAAAATGCATCATGCATTTGACGATTTCTAACTGACAATTAGGCTTAGTGAAGTATCATTTTAGAGCTGGCGCAGTCATTAAAAGCTCTGTAATGGTTTAATTTCCCTACATTAATTAAAGAGAAACTATTTATGTTTGTGATCGATCAAATTATTCTCCTCGCCGCGATTTTGATTATTCTTGGTATTTTATCCAGTAAATTGTCTGCGAGATTGGGTTTACCCGTACTGGTGCTCTTTCTCATGGTGGGCATGTTAGCTGGTGAGGATGGCCCTGGAGGTATTGTTTTTGATAATGCACAAATTGCTCACGCGCTTGGGTCTTTAGCTTTAGCCATTATTTTGTTTGACGGTGGTTTGCAAACACCCATCGCGTCGATTAAGCAAGTGTGGAAGCCTGCTTCTGTGTTGGCGACTTTAGGCGTATTGGTGACAGCCATGATCACTGGTGCTGCAGCGGCTTATATTCTAGATGTTTCCTTACTTTACGGTTTACTGATTGGTGCCATTGTTGGTTCAACCGATGCTGCCGCCGTATTCTCATTACTGCGTAATGCAGGTATTCATATCAACCCACGCCTTAAAGCCACATTAGAAATTGAAAGTGCGACTAACGATCCTATGGCAATTTTTTTAACAGTTGGCTTATTGGAGATCATGGTCAAAGGGCTTGAACCAGGGACTGGATTATTGATGCTGTTTATCCAGCAAATGGGTATCGGCTCCGCAGTGGGTTTAGCGGCAGGCTGGTTATCAGTACGTATTATTAATCGTATCCATCTGACGACCTCTGGATTATATCCTGTGATGGTCGCGGCATTTGGTTTACTGTCCTTTGGCGTAGCAGCTAATCTTGGCGGCAGCGGCTTTTTAGCTATTTTTATCGCTGGTGTGGTGATAGGGAATAGTCGTTTTGTTTTTCAGCGCAGTACCTTTTTATTTCACGATGGTTTGGCATGGTTAGGCCAGATTGTTATGTTTGTTTTTTTAGGCTTGCTGATTAATCCTTCGTCTTTGCTGGATGTCTGGCAGGAAGGACTGATGATTGCAATCGTCCTGACCTTAATCGCGCGACCCTTGTCGGTAATCCCTGTACTGAAGATTTTTGGCTTTAATGCGCGTGAAATTACCCTAGTATCCTGGGTTGGGTTACGTGGTTCGGTGCCTATTATTCTGGCTATATATCCGCTGATTTATGGTCTGCCTGGTGCCAGTCTTATTTTTAGCGTGGTGTTTTTCGTCGTGTTAATTTCAGCGACAATACAGGGGTCAACATTACCCTGGGTTGCACGCGCTTTAGGACTTACGGAACCGCCTCCTGCGACACCTGCAGCGACACTGGAAATTACTGCTTTAGGCGATGTGGATGCTGACATTGTCGAGTATCAATTGGGCGATACCTCACGGGCTTCTGGTCGTCGTTTATCCCAAATGGCTTTACCTGACGGTACAGTAGTGGCGATGATAACCAGAGGAAACAATGTAATTCCACCTAGGGGATCAACCTTCCTGTATGCTGGCGATCATTTATTTATTGTGATGAAGCCCGATGTGCGTGAGTTTGTTGATCTGGTTTGCTCTGGTGTTGCAGAAGCCAATCATTATGAATTACCTACGGGTGAATTGAAGTTGAAAGGCTACACCAAAGTAGCAGATTTAAAGCACTCCTACGGTATTGAACTCTCTGCTAATGATAATTTGTCATTAGATGAAGTGCTACGTCAGAGCTTGACTGACGAGCCGACCTTAGGTGCAAGTAAAGATTTTGGGGAAGTAATATTGCATGTTCGTGAGATGGTGGGTTCGAGGATTGCGACAGTGGGTATCGTACCGAACTCAGCCAATGAAAACTGATACCAAAACAATAATTTGTAAAAGCATAGTTTCATTGTGGTCAATATAGAGATCACACCTAAGCTCAGTGCATCATTTAATCGCGAATGAGTTTGCATAGGTATCTGTCCGAACTTTTGATAAAATCCAGTCAACGGGTTAGCAATCTTGGTGGACAACCGTCTAACCCGCCAGCCCTCGCAAGAGGGCGTTCCTTCTAATTCATCCTATCCAGCAGTGCCATTTCGGCTTTTCTTAGCCAGAAGATATAAGACTTTTTTCTGTCAAATCCCATTAAAGCCCACTGCTCTTTACACAAGTAATGGGCGCGAATAGCACGTTTGCAGTTAATCGATAACTGTTCAACGAGCTGGTCAAAATGGGCGACGTGGGCAGGCACGTTGAGTTCATGCTTTAAGTTGCCACCGCCCAAGGCTTCGCCTAAACGGTCGCAGGCGCTGCGGTTCGAAAACCCCTTGCCCAATTCTTGGTACACCCAATAACAGCCCCAGCGATATAACCCTAACCGTAACGCCTTAATGTTCATCCTCTGCTCGGGTTCATCGCTAAAGGCCATTAGCCACCTCATTTATCTTCTTAACCGAAAGCTTAAACACATCAATGCATATCGATGTCACATCGTCATAGGGCGCATTAGTGCGGCCATTTTCCCAACGTTGGTAAGTGCTGCGACTGATGCCGTAAATCTCAGCCACTTCGTCTTGGGTCATGCCCCGTAAACGGCGCCCTACTTTCAGTAAATCCGCGGCGCGACTAGCCATAAATCCTCCTGCGTGAAGTCCATAACCCAGTTGTGCTATTTGTTATTGTCATTGTCATAACCATCCCACTAACATTGGCTCGTCCGTCTCAGTGGTCGATTGGCGCATAATCTCGGGCGCCACATCATCAAACCCTAGTGTGATTAAGTGTGTGTGGGAGGTAAATGCCTTAAACCGAATCGTTTCACTCCAATATTGCGCAGTGCGAATGCTCACCGGCCCTACATCGTAAGGGAACAAAACGCTCATACGACGGACATTGAAGCGGTGATCTGCATCGGCGAGGCGTTTTATTGCAACGCGGCGGGCCATTCACAAAAGCAAGCTGACATTGCGCAGCACAATGCTAAGGCCGAAGCCTTTAAACAGCGACTGTTATCACTGCGCCCTGCTCTCACCTTCACGGCGTTTAACAGCACCAAGGAGAAATCGGCATGAAGCAATCTGCAGTCATCAAAGACGCTTTACGCCAGTGTTATACCCTGCCCCGCAAACAAGTCGGCAGCTGCCAACAATTTTTAAAACGACTCGCCGAGGAATTGGCAAAGGAAGGTAAATGATGATTTCGACCCAATCGACCGTGGATCAGCAAATGCAAGTGCCGCTCTTTCTTACCACTAAGGAAGTCATGACACGCTACCGGATTAGCTCATCAGCAACGCTTTGGAAGTGGCGAAGAAACGACGGTTTCCCTGCTCCTATCCATAATGGCCGCCATTACTTAAAAGCGTCGCTCGATAAGTGGGATGAAAAACAGCAAGTCGCGGCTTGAATTGATTTATTAAGCCTTAAGATAAAGCCCCATTTTTGGGGCTTTATTTTTAGACCTTTATCGATGGTCTGTTAGGCCATAAACTCATCGCCTTCGACATTACAGCCTTTACTACCGCAGTTAGTGCCTACTGCTACAGCATCAGCGATGATAGCGGCAAGTCCTGTGCCGACCAGTACTATTTGGGCAATTAACAAGACACCATCGGTTGATATCCATGCGACCACTGTCGCGATGAATGATACCGCAGCGACTATGGCTCCAAACCAGCTTAGGCCATTGACGATTGTTTTAATGACGCCTTTAATAAACCCTATATTGAATAGTTGCGAGATAAACTGAAATATCAATGTCGCCTTTTTCAGCGTGGTAGAAGCACTGCTGATACCCGTGATCAGTCTCTCCAAGCCAACAGCTTCAGCCCCCAACGCCTGTACTGCCGCTTTTACCATGCTGTCAGTTCGCATAATGCGTATGCTTGCAAGTTGCAGAGCAAGCAATAACACATCAATACAGAATGTTGCGATTGATTTAGTGCAAGGGGAAATTGCCTCTAGATCAATTGCTTCTATTGCTACACTTTCGTTCTCCGTTAACGTTAAAAAACTTTGCATTTCAGTGGCCGCTTGCATTTCGACATTACTGGGCTGTTGGCCTGTGATTATGGCTGCCACAAGCTTCTCTATCTGTGCAGGTGTAGGTTGTGAGTCTGGGAACCACTGTCCAAGAGTCTCAACTGACTCTTTAAGGACTGCACCTAGATGAAATTGCTCATAAGGTCCGACAGAGGCTTGGCAATTTACGGTACCAAACCCTGCAGCATTAAACGAGGGAGATTGCTCTCCGGCCATACGAAGATAGTTACTTGGAAACGCATTTGACGCTATGGAGGTTAAGACCCCACTGGCGCTGTCGCTTAGAACTGCGACATTGAACTTTTCCCAAGGACCAATCGATGCTTGGCAGTTTACGGTTCCAAATCCATTCCCATTAAAAACTGGCGAAGCTTCACCCGCCATTCGTAAATAGTTACTCGGAAAGGCCATAGACTCAAAGGAGACTGTGCCATCGCCGTTACGAATAGCGTTAAAAATCTCCCATGGGTTTTTATCTGGATCATTTTGGTCTGCCTGACAATTAACGGTACCAAAGCCATTACCATTGAACTGTGGTGAATCCTGTCCAGACATTCTCAATAAGCATTGTGGAAATTGATTGGATCTGATCATAACAGGAAATGTTGAGGGGAATATTGGATCACTATTTGAGGCAGAAGTGTTAAGCGTGCTCATAACAAAAGTCCTTTTTAGTTAACTAACAAAGCTATACATCGTCATTGATAACATAGCGTTTTAATGAGCTGAAAAACTGCATCTAGCAGCCCCTAAAAGAAGGCTGTAGCGATCAGTTCATCATTTTTAAGGTTAGTTCAAATGTGACTTTTAACAAAGGCTCGCTTCGCTGGATGTTCAACAACAATCGCGTTAGTGGCAATAGTGAACTGATTGAATCATTCATGCGATATTTTGATGTTTTACCGTCCCATTTTATCGGGCTGCAGCCGAGACGTTATGTACTCTAAACCTGCTTGATAGCCTGCGGTTTCTGTTGTGTCACCGTTTTTGGCTATTAAATAAGTGGCTTTAAACATCATCAGATTACAGACGGTAAGATAATAAAAATCATCGTCTTGCTTGAAAGCACAAAACTTTTTCCACGGTATGGTGATGGATTTACCGCTAGGGGGCACAAACGTTAGCGTCGAGGCTGTGGCGGTCACTGTATGGCACCCTTCTAGGCTCGCAAGGCTCTGTAAGGTTGTGTTTTCAATCGTTCGATCCAGAGTGGTTATCTTGCCTGCAAATTTGTTAGCTTGATTTTCGGCGATGTTTTTTAATACTAATTGCCACACAATAAGGTAAGCAATTGCACATATTGCGATTGCGATATATGTCTCTGGAGTGTGACTTTCTGCGAAAAAATAAAACAATAGCAACGGGGATAATAACGGGATCCATAGGAGTAATGCACGCACGATAAAGGCATGCATCCGCTTAGCTAATCGCGCATGGTTTGCAATGCGTGCTGAATCTATTCTTTCCGCGATTGTGATTAATTGTTCCCGCGTGATTAAAAATTTTAGTTCCATGACGTCCTTGCTTAACGTTAATCCGAACACTGTGCCAAGTGTATGATTAATTGAGTTGAAATGACTAAACCATAAATAAAGCTGATATTGAATAGATAACAGTTTACCTTGTGCCGAATTGAGCTCCAATGCACCTAATTACAAAGAGGTGTTTCTGCTGCACTGCAACGCAACTGATTTACATACTGAATAAGCTCACCATTTTCTGCTGTCAGCGACAAACATGCCTAACCCCTTCTTTCTAACACGACTATTTTGCTATCACCCAGAGCTTCCAATCTCAGCTTATTTGTCCATTTTTCATAGGCCTCAGCTTGATCATCTAACCAATCATGTTTGTTGTACACCGCCATCACCCCGCCTAATAGATGGCCTAGCATCTTCTCTGTCACATGGGGCAACACCCCCGCTTCTGACATTCTGGTCGATAATGTGCGTCTAAAATCGTGAATACGCCAGTCAGGGATTTCGAGTCTTGGTTTGATCTCGCGGACCAGCTTATTTTCTGAAGCGATGTTGCCTGGGCGCTTAAGATCGTTTGCTGCGGGAAAACTCCATAGTGAGTTATAGAGGTTCCACTGTTCTTGCAATATGTCGAATAAGGTGGGACTGATTGGCCTCCGGATTGACAAATTAGTTTTGCTATTATTTATCGGGAAGGTCCAGACCATCGACTCAAGGTCAAAATCAGCCCGTTTGGATTTTAATATTTCTGATATATGCCCCCGTAAGTAAACATGCCTTGATAGCATTGGTTACTGCTTTGGTCGCGCGGCATTTATCAAGCTCACGGATGATTTTGCCACACTCTAGAATGGTGAGTACTCGCGAACCGACTTTGGGCGCGGAGCCCACATCACTGACTCGTAATTGAAGAACATCAACAAGCGATATCATTTGTCGGCGAACGGACCAGCTAAGTACCGTCTTTAACTGTTTGAGTATCTCACCTGCGGTGACTCGACTATGAATTGCCTTTTTATCGAAAAAATCTATCCACTCGCCGAGTGTGATACTTTCGACTTTGCGATCAGCAAAAGCATCATAGAGATGTGCTCTAAAGCAGGATTGCTACGTAGCAACAGTGCTCGGCTTAAGTGCTGCACTTCGCGCCGATAAAAATTGTTCACAGCAATCCCTCAGTGTTGTCTGGCCTGCAAATGTGTTGCGCTGTTTCCAAAACACACGTGGATCTATATTATTTGCCACAGAGTTCCGTAATTCAGGGATCAGTTTCCGTGCGTCAGCTAGTTTCAAATCAGGATAGCGACCAAGGGTTAAGCGTCCAGGTTGATTATCAATCCTAAATCGATACTGCCATGTTATAGTCCCTGCAGGGGTAATACGAACGCTTAAGCCGTCGCGGTCTGCAAGCTCTGGTTTCTCTAAATATGGTTTGCCGTTTATTGCACGTAACCAATTGTCAGATAAAGACATTTTAATTACCCTGTGTACATGTGATTTTAGCTAATCTGACGCAGAACCTAATATATACAGATTATGTACTCACATCGAAGAGCTGCATACTAAATTGATGTGAATGACAACGAATCCAATTAAAGAAATTTAACTACTGATAACATGAAGTTACATGCTTTAGAGAACGAAAATAAATGAAGATGAAAGACGATAAAGCAGGGTCGATTTTTTGGCACGACTACGAAACATTTGGAGCGAACCCAGCGAAAGACAGACCCTCGCAATTTGCGGGTATTCGCACGGATTTAGATCTCAATATCATCGGCGAGCCTGAGACATTCTATTGTAAGCAAGCCACTGATTATTTGCCGTCTCCGGAAGCAATATTAATCACAGGGATCACTCCACAGTTAGCTAATTTAAAAGGCATCCCTGAAACTGAGTTTATGGGACGAATTCAAGCACTATTTAGCCAACCAAACACTTGTGTTGCAGGTTATAACTCACTGCGTTTTGACGATGAAGTGACCCGTTATGGCTTTTATCGGAACTTTATCGATCCCTATGCCCGTGAATGGCAAAATGGCAACTCTCGTTGGGATATCATTGATTTAGTGCGCGCTTGTTACGCATTTAGGCCCGAAGGTATTAACTGGCCGACAAAGGAAGATGGCTCTCCGAGTTTTAAGCTAGAACATCTGACACAAGCGAATGGTTTAAGCCATGAGAAAGCCCATGATGCTATGTCTGATGTGTATGCGACCATCGCTATGGCAAAACTCATTCGCGAGAAACAGCCTAAGTTATATCAGTACTATTTTGACCTGCGCCGTAAGCAAGCGGTTAGCGATCAAATCGATGTGCTCAATATGCAGCCTTTGGTTCACGTGAGCTCTAAAATTAGTGCGCGCAATGGTTGTGCAACGTTGATCTCACCCGTAGCGCACCATCCTACTAACAAAAATGCCGTTATTTGCGTTAATTTAGCCATGGATTTAACGCCGCTATTCGAGCTAGATGTCGAACAAATTAAAACGCGCATGTATACGTCAAGGGCTGATCTTGCCGAAGATGAATTACCTATCGCAGTAAAACAAATTCATCTTAATAAGTGCCCTTTTATCACCTCGGCAAAAATCCTCAGTGATGAGCATGCCGCTCGTTTAGGCATAGATAAAGAATTTGCCAGAGAGCAGTATAAACGCCTAAAACGTCACCCAGAATTACGCGAAAAACTGGCGCTATTATTTGAGCATGATGACAGCAGAGTAACCACAGATCCCGATTTGATGCTGTATTCTGGTGGGTTCTTTAGCCAAGCTGATAAAGCAAAAATGGAAATCATCCGTCATACCCTACCGCAAAATCTAGCGGCGTTAGATTTGCAGTTTGATGATCCACGTATTCCTGAGATGCTGTTTCGTTACCGCGCCCGTAATTACCCTGAACTACTCGATGATACAGAATCGCAGCGCTGGCGTGAATTCTGTCAAAATCGCTTAGCCGATCAAGACTACGTATTTAAATTAGAAAATTTGCTACAAGAAACACAAGCGGATGAGACTAAGCAAAAGCTACTTGCTGCCCTTTGTCATTATTTGCGTGAACTTTAAGTTGTGTAAATTCAAGCTTAAGTCTTTTGTTTTATAGTCTTAAGCTTATTTGTGTGCACCAATAGACTCAATCTATACGTGAGTAACATAAGTTTATCACTCTCGATAGCACTGACATTGACAGCGTATAAACGCGAGCTAACTCGCATTTATGCTGTAACAAAATTACTAGAATGTTCTTCCATGAACTTAACAAATAAGGAATAGGGAAATGCAAGATAGATTCATTCGTAGCATAACCCAACTGCCAACGCCGTTAGCCGATGCACTTATCCCAATGTTACACCAGAATTTTGCTGGACACATTGATGCGCAGCAACTTGCTACGCTAACAAGTGCAAGCAAAATGACCGAAGCAGAAGTGTTATTAGCATTACTGCCGATAGCAGCGGCATTGGCCAAACCGCCTATCAGTGAGTTTTATGTCGGCGCGATAGCCAAAGGTAAAAGTGGCGATATCTACATGGGTGCCAACTTAGAATTACCCGGTGAAGCGTTATTTCATTCTGTCCATGCAGAACAAAGCGCTATCAGCCACGCATGGCTCAGTGGTGAAAGCCAAATTGTTGATATCATAGTTAATGCCAGTCCTTGCGGTCATTGTCGTCAGTTTATGAATGAACTGGTTGAAGGCAGCAAGATCAGCATTCATCTACCCGCACAGGAAAGCCATCCTCTGGCCTATTATTTACCCTATGCCTTTGGCCCAAAAGATTTAAATGTCACTTCGCCTTTAATGGCTAAGCAACAAACTGAATTTGCACTGGATAGTGCCGACCCTATGATCATAGAAGGCTTAGATCATGCAGGTTTAAGCTATGCACCTTACACCCAAAGTTTTGCCGCCGTGGTATTAGAAACCCATGATGGCGCAACCTATTGTGGTCGCTACGCAGAAAATGCGGCATTCAATCCTTCTATGCTTCCCATGCAGATGGCCTTATCAAATCTGGCGCGCCACAATCGTGAGTTTAGCGATATCAGCCGTGCGGTTTTAATTGAGTCATCTCAAGGAAAAATCAGCTTAGTTGGCGCGACTATGGATGCGCTCCATACCGTTGCCGCCATCGAACTTGAGCACATAGTGGTAGATCCAGTGTAACTCCTGCTTCAAATGCCAAGGGTGTTTCAAAATGCCAACGGCGAAATACGTTTATGCGTATTTCGCCGTTCGATTATCCACTTAAAGCTTAAAAATCAATTATCGTAGGTAATTCTGACGGCTAATCATGCTCCATCCTGTCTTCTACTAACCGCGTCATTGAACTTAGCCAGATACTCCCCCTTACGCTCCTCCATCCTGATAAAACAAGCTTGCCGCTCCACTTCCGACATAACGCGCCACGCTAAAATTTCATCAAGATGCCTGAAACAACCTAAACAAATATCTTGCTGATCTAAACAACAATTTCGAATACAAGGAGTTACATTAGGATCATTCTGACCAAACGGCATATTCATTGCCACAAGGTTCAACAAAATGGAATCGACGGCCTCCCGGAAAACTAAAGATGTCAGCTGTGATAATGCCACCAGCTGTTACGACAGCCGTCAGAGTCAATTCTAAGTTCTGGCTGTAAATCACAATCAGCGGGCAACCTTTTGCGAGGGTGAAATTCACGTCGGCTTGATAGAATCCCCCAGTAATGCCGACATCCATAAAGCAACTGTATTCAGGGCCATAATCGACATAGGTCCATCCAAAAACTTGGCTAAAAAAGGCCTTAGAGCTCGCAATGTCGCGACTTGGGATTTCCAAATAATTGATACTGTGGTGACGGTTCATAGACTTCCTTGCTATTTAATCAGGACACAAAATGATGAACATAAAATGCGTAAGTGAAAATGGGAGCCAAAGCTCCCATTCTATTCGCGGCTTTAACTCAGGTTAACCTTGGATTAAGGCTGCGGCAAGTCCAATCAGACCGCCAAACACGCCGCCCCAAATCACTAACCAACCTAAGTGCGTTTGGATCATGTCCTGAACGATTTGTTTCACCATTTGCGGTGTTAACTCGTTTAATCTTTGCTCCACTATGTTAGCAATTTTAGTTTGCAGATCGGCCATCACATTTGGCTGTTCAATTTCTTGTTTCAGCAACTCGTGAAATGCATCGCTTTGTGCCATTTCAACTAAAGAAGCTTTCATCTTCACAATAAACGGCTCTTTTAACGGCAATAAGGCATCTGTGCCACCAAACATAGACAACATGCCGCCAAAGGAAGATTGGGCGACTGTGCTAATTAACGCATCAAAAGAAGGCGCTAAATCAACCTTTTCAATCACTGGCGCCAAGTCTATTTTACTCAGCCCTTCTTTTTCAGATAGGAATCGGTCGATATTTTCAGTGGTAAAAAACTGTTTCATCATCAAATGAGCAATACCCGCCTTAAACTCTTCAAAACGAGAAGGCACAACTCCCGAACCATAGAGTCCGGGGACTTTCTCAAACAACATATAAACTGCAACCCAGTTGGTAATTGCACCCGATAAAGCAAATAATCCGACATTCAGGACAATTGCCGAATTCATCAGGTAACCCACAACGACCAAAGCAGCCGCCAATAAATTCGTCACTAAACTCTTATTCAATCTCATATCCCCTAAGGTGGCATCGATAAGATGCAAAACTCGCCTATATTAACAAGTTAACGGGAGTCAGGTCTAACACTCAAACCACAGTAAACAAACCCGTTTTAAAATCTGTTTTCAGTGCTAAGTCTTGGCGCGAGGGGCAAGATGAAGCCCATCAACTAAGCCGCAGCGCCACTGAGCCACAAGAAGCTGATTAGCCAGCACTGAATAAAGTGAATCTCCTTATAGAACATTAAGTTAATTTAATGTTTGCCGACCTAAAAAAGCAAAAATTTTAATTTACCGTCTGTGAATTATCAACTTGCCTCAACTACACTCAATCAAGATAACGCACAAAAAATATGGCTCAGAATACAGCTGGCACTGAACACTGACAGTTAACCTCGGCTCAATACACAAAATTTACCCAAAATAGAATAAAGGATGCGCTTATGGAATCGGCTTTTAACACAGCAGGGGCGTTAAGTTGGCATGAATTGACAACCCATAATACCGAAGAAGCTATGCACTTCTATGCTGAGATTTTTGGTTGGCACTTTAAAACAGTCAAAATGCCCCACGGTAATTATCATATTATTGAAAATCAGGGCGTCAGTATTGGGGGGATCACCGATAGTTTGCTCCCAACGCTTCCCTCACATTGGACCGGCTACATTACCGTTAACGATGTCGATCAAGTCGCTATCAGCGCAAAAAAGCTTGGCGGGGATATTCTGTTTGGTCCTGAAGATATTCCCGAAGTAGGCCGTTTTTGTTGGATAAAAGATCCACAAGGCGCCATTATTGCAGCGATTAGTTATTTAAATCGCTGATCAAAAATAGCCTCCAATATAGCGAGTATTGACGACTCAAATCATTAGCCATAGGCTGAAACACATGTAGTTATCAATGTAGATGATAGGTTACCACTCAGGAACGTCTTAGATCAGAAGACGTTATTGTCTGTGTAATACCAAGATTTCATTGGTAAAAATATAAATAATTTCTGGAAACATTAGCATTATTCGCTAGAATGTCCGTACTTATGGAAGTTTTTCCCTGTCTTATGCATTGGAGCCTTGATATTAATGCTGACCCAGTTATCGCAATTCAGACACTCTTTTTTTGCCCTCCCAAGATACCTGCGAGTGATTATTTACCTCACAGCAGTCTACCTTAGCTATGTCTGCACATTAGGTTTAATCCTCCCCTATGCGATAACCACGCTGGCACCAGAAAAACTCTCAACTCTGCTCGCTCGTCCCGTCACCCTCGGTGATATACGCATTAACCCTTTTAATTTCAAAGTCGAAATCGACCAACTGGCCATTAAAGAAAAAGACGACAAACCTTTTGCTGGCATTGCACAAGTCCAATTCGAAATACACTTTTGGCGATCTGTTTTTAATCGCGCCGCCGTTATCGAAAACATACACATACAAGCGCCCTACGCACATATCATTCGCGGGGAAAAAAAAGGGAAAGCTGGATTCAACTTCGACGATATTCTGCAGACCTTGAACGAGCATTCATCCACCGATACAGAAACGACACCCGCTGAAGCCAGCTCACCCGTTCGTGTCCTGCTCAGCCAATTTGTGTTGGATGCAGGACAATTTAACTTCGATGACAAAATTACCCACGCTCAAGTGAACTACCCCAATATCAATCTAAAACTCAGTTACCTTGATACTGAATATTTGATGGCGGCATCATCGGCATCGATAACACCAGCCATAAAAGTAAACAAAGTTGATAATACAACACCAAACGCCCAATCAACGTCTGACTCACCCATTGTGCCTATCAAGCACAATCACTATGCGATACAACTCAGTGATGATCATGCTGGTGAAATCAGTTTGCAGGGGCAATTCCAATTGTTCCCGCTAAAAGTTGCGGGTGACATCCAAGTCGCCAAACTCAAACTGACACCACTATGGCGATTTATCGACGATCAATTTAATCCCGTCCTCACGAATGGCGAGCTCAGTATTAAAACTCAGTATCAAGTGGATCTTGCCGAGAATGGCGAGTTACAAGTCACCAGCAACAATGGCCAGTTTATTGTTGAAAAACTTAACGTTAACGACAAAGATCGCTCAGTGGTAAAGCTCCCCATGTTTGCCCTCGACGGCATTTCAGCCAACTTGAAGCAGCAGAAAGTGCATATCAACAAACTCCACAGCGATGGCTTAACAATGAGTGCCATTTTGAACCAAGACGGGCTCGATCTTGTTGGCTTATTCATGCCTAAATCGTTAAGCGCCTCCACAACGACTACGCAGCCAGTTGCTAAACCAATCGATGCTAAGCCTGCAGATGCTCAATCGCTAGAACGCGTACAAGTTACGCAAGTGGAAGAAAAACGTCAAATAGCAGAGACTGTCACAGATGCAAGCGATAGCGCAGACAAAACAACGGAAAGCGAATTAACCGCAACTAACGAGAGTGATAAAACAGAACAAAAGACAGAAGCGACCGCAAATGTCACCACTGATGCCACTAAAGAAACCGCTGCAGACATCACTTCAGAGGCAAATCCTCAACAGCCAGTCAAGCAAACACCAGTAACGACGTCAACTGACACTTGGTTAGTGCAACTCGATGCGCTCAATATTGAAAACTATGACCTTAATCTATCAGAACAAAAGCTAACGGCAACGCCGCAGCAATGGCGAGTGTATCCGCTTAATTTTTCAACTAAGGTCATAACGAGTACCTTAACCGCTCCGATTGAATATGAGCTACAACTCAGCCTCAATGGTCAAGGTACTTTGAGCTCTCAAGGCCAAGTCGATGTGACGGGCGAAACCATAGATGCCAATATCCAACTCGATAAGCTGGCATTAACCCAATTTCAGCCCTATTTAGCACCCTACGTGAATATCCAGCTCAAGAGCGGTCTATTAAGCTCAGCAGGCAAACTGACCGCCGATGCTAAAGGCAAAGCCATTTACGGTGGCAGTGTTGAGCTCGATGATTTAGCTATTCATGACAAATTGCGTAATGCTCCGCTGGTCAAATGGCAAAAGATGAATATCAATCAACTGGATTTTGACCAACAGAAAAATCAAATCAAAATTGATCACTTAGCCTTTAATCAACCCTACGCCAAAGTGGTGATAGCCAAAGATAGAACCACTAATATCAGCGATCTTATCGTTGAGGCTCCGGCTGCAAATAGCAAGACAACTAAAAACACAACCACAGCCAGTGCTAAGCAAACCGAGCTGCAAACGGCAAGCAAGACAACGCCTGAGTTAAGCCTCGATATTCAAAAAATTAGCTTTAGCCAAGGCTCGGCTTACTTTGCCGATAACTCACTGACTCCGAATTTTGCTTCGGGAATTGAGCTGCTTGAAGGCAATATCACTCACCTGTCGTCCACGCCAGGGACTAAGGCCTCGGTTGATATCAAAGGTAAGATAGACAAGTATGCGCCTGTAACTCTAAAAGGCGATATTAACCCTTTGCTAGATATGCCATATTTAGATCTCGATTTAGTCTTTAAGAGCGTTGAGTTAACCTCAGTCAATCCTTACTCAGGCACCTATGCGGGTTACTACATAGATAAAGGGCAGCTATCACTATCGCTGAACTATCAACTCGATAAGAACAAGCTCAAGGGCAGTAACCATCTGATCATAGACCAACTGAAACTTGGTAAACCCAGTGACAGTGACCTTGCCACTAGCTTACCCATCACGCTCGCGATTGCCCTGCTGCAGGACCGTAACGGCGTGATTGATTTAGGTATGGAGGTCTCAGGCGATTTAGACTCACCCAGCTTTAGTGTCGGCAGCATCATAATGACGGCGATTACCAATGTGATCACTAAAGCCGTCACTGCGCCCTTCACTTTCTTAGCAGGACTCATAGGTTCTGACGAAACCTTAGATAAGATCAGCTTTGCCGCTGGTCAATTCAGCCTAAGTGAAGATGAGCAGAAAAGTTTAGACAAACTCGCCAGCGCCTTACTCGACAGACCTATGCTCAAGCTCAGCGTTGAAGGTGAAGTCGATGCCATCAATGACAGCCAAGCCATTGCTGAGCGCATCATGAAGCGTAAATTGGCTAAGTTAGCCAATATCGAGTTCAGTGCGTTACCTGATGATTTAAGTCCAAGCCAATTCCCGACCCAAGGGCCGCTCGCCGATGCGCTAGTGAAGCTCTATGAGCAGGAAGTTAAAGCCGATCCGGCACTAATAAAAGACACAGTTATCGCAGAGGCCAAAGACGCACAGCTTTCCGATGACGAAATCACCACCCGCTGGCATATCGCTTTATATAATCTGTCGGTAAAAGCACAGAATGTTAACGATGGCATGTTGGGTAATTTAGCCCAAGAAAGAGCGAAAGCCGTTAAAGCTTACCTTGTGGACGTGAAAGAAATTGCTCCAGAGCGGATCTTCTTGCTCGAAAGCCGAGTGAGTTTAACCCAGAATGCAGCCCAAGTGAGCCTCACCATTGATGCTCAATAACTCAGCCAATTAACTGCTTTTTATATAAAACTAAGCCCGCTAAAGTCCGACTTTAGCGGGCTTTTACCTTATGGCTAAGCGTCATAACCAATCAAAAAACCATTCTTCTACAATCAAATCATCTATCTGTTAATTCACTCTAAAATGTTGGCCGAGCTTGGTGCCATAGGTTACACTCTGCGGCCTTTATACAACTGAGATCACAGTTTTTAAACGACTGGATCCCAGACTCGCCGCACGCTTTCTGTGGCGCCATGACGCACAAATGTTCTTCCACAAAAATTATCATTAAGGTCAATAACATGTTTATCATTCGCTGGATTTTAGGCAGGATTATTCTGTTTTTAAACTTCGTATTTAGCCCTAAGAAGCGCCAACGTCCACTGGCTGAGCAACAAAAAATTGATGCTCAAACTCAAGCATTAGCCCTGTATCAATATCCTGCATGCCCATTTTGTGTAAAAGTCCGCCGTGCAATGCGTCGCCAAGGACTCAACATAGTGACCCACGACGCTAAAAAAGCGCCGCATAAAGATGAACTCATCGCTCAAGGCGGCAAACAGCAAGTGCCTTGTCTGCGGATTGAAGAAAACGGTCAAGTACAGTGGTTATATGAATCAAAAGAAATCATTAACTACTTAGACCAACGCTTCGCCTAAATCACGGCGCAACGGTCAGCGCAAATATACAAATAAGTGCGTCCAATAACCTTTCAATCGTCTGTTCAATGGGCTCCTTACAAAGGGCTTTACGTTGGAATGACGAGGTTTAGGGCGCAGTTCTTTTATTGCGTTGTTTTACCACATTCTTTTATCACATTTACTTACGCCACAAATATTCACGGTCAGAATAATCAAATAACCACTGGGGCTGATACACCACCAATAGCGTCACCGCCATGCCATTAAGCAATGCCTCTGGGAATGCCAGCAAAGGGATGAGCATCAGGTAGTCGTCCACTAACACATTCCAATCGTAATCCGCTGCAGACCACAACCACATCGCCCAACTCAATTGATGAAACACAGTTGAGAGGCCCGCATTGATAAAACCACCGACGAAGATGAATACAAAAATATGTTTAGGAAATAAATGGTAACTGCGACTGTATAGGATAAAACACAGAAACAGCGGCACAGCCATAGCGAACAAACTAAAAGCACCAAAATCAGCGGGCTGCTTTAATACAAAAAGACTAAAAAAAGCGCTCGGCAATAGCAACACTAGAGTCGCAAGACGCCAGCCGAACATCAGCATACAAGTGACAATTCCCAGAAAATGCAGATGCAACCCTGTTTGAATACTGGCATTTAACGACCACAGCGCATTGATCCCCACCAACGTCAGCAACAAACGTAATTGGAGATGTTTATCCCGCCGGAGCTGCACTAACTCTTCTTTTGGCCATATGGCGTAGAGCCATAACGCCAAGAACATAAGGCATATACCTTGAGTCAGGCCCATATCCCATTCGATTTGCGCCCATTTATTTGACCAAAACGCCAACATTACTCGCCCATCCTTAATCCATTACACCTATCGGCGCGTACTCAGCCTATGAGAATGCCATAAATCCATGAACTTTAGGGCCATATTAAGGTATTCTTCTGTCAGTTAATAACTAAGAGTTAAATTTGATTATGCCGTTTCGATATCTCAGCCTTACCATCTTAAGTTGTTTCTCGCTCATCGCCTGCAGCAGTGCGCCAATTGACCCGAGTGAACTCGCCGGAAAATTACGGGATAAGTTAACGACGGATATTAAAAGCGATGGCCTTAAACTCTTCAGCTACAAAGCGCGGCTGGTCGATGAAAAGTCGACAATGAATGATACCGAGCGCCCTTTTCCACACGAGGCACGCATACGTAATATGCAAGATCCCCGTGAGCAACGTCGCGCGATGCAAGATCTACAGGACTCATTAGAAATTTGGGGGAGACAGGTTGATTTAGGTTTAATCAAAACCCTTGAAATGACGGGTTATTGCCGCGAAGGTTATATTGAATTAAGCCGAATTATCGAGACTGGTCGAGGAGAAATTCGCGGTGAGTGCCAAGAGGGGGCAACCAATGCTGATAAACACAAATTTATGAGCTATTAACTAAACTCAAAGTAATGAAGAAACGTGCACAGTTACCAATACAAAAAACTTAAATCGGCTAAAAATAGCTAAAACGATAATAAGCAGAATAAAAAGTAAGCATGCGCGTATGAGACAATACGCGCATTCACATCACACTAAACTGATTCGGTCAGTGGCACAGCACGATTTTCCAATAACACCGGGATACCTTCAGTGATCGGATAAGCAAGTTTATCTGCCTTACAAATCAACTGCTGCGTCGTTTTATCGTACTCAAGTTTTCCCTTACACACAGGGCAAGCCACTATATCTAACAATTTTTTATCGAATGCCATGGAAGTTTCCTTATTTAGCTGCAGCCACTTCACGAAGACGTGCGAGCAGCTGTTCATCAAATTGTGGGGATAGCTTGGCATCGACCGCCAAATACCACCAGTTTTCTTGTGCAAAATCGCGACATTTAACCGCATCTTTTTCTGTCATCAACAGTGGCAAGCCTTGGGCTAAATCACCTAACTGGGTTTTATCGTAGGCCTGATGGTCATCAAAACCATGGCAGAAGGCCAGTTGATAGCCTTGTGCGCGCAACGATTCAAAGAAACGCGCTGGATTACCTATGCCCGCCATCGCAACGAGCGGCTGAGACTTATCGAAAGTATATTCACCAGACGTCGCATCACATTTAACAGGCTTCACTGCCGTAGGTGTCAGTTGCATTTCGAACTGCCCTTTTGCCGCTGGGCCGCCATTACTGACGATAAAATCCACGGTATCGAGACGCCACGCGCCTTCACGCAATGGACCTGCTGGCAATAGCAAGCCATTGCCTAAACCGCGCTGACCATCAATTACCACCAGCTCAATATCGCGTGCCAGAGCATAATGCTGTAGGCCATCGTCACAGATGATGACATCAACACCAAACTCAGCAATAAGCGCGTTGGCCGCATCGACCCGTTTAGCGCCAACCACCATAGGCACTTGAGTACGCGCCACTATCATGGCAGGTTCATCACCCACCTCTGCCGCACTTGCACCTAAGCAAACCGATTTAACGCCTTGAATATCAACACCGTAACCACGACTGATCACACCGGGGTGAAATCCATGTTGGCGCAGCAATTCAATCAGATAAATCACAGTTGGCGTCTTACCGCTGCCACCGACGGTAATATTACCGACGACGATGACAGGTACAGGCATTACAGTTTGTGATTTCATCCCGAGGTGAAACAAAGCGCGGCGCACATAAGTGATAACCGCGAATAAGCCAGATAACGGTAACAAGAGCCATCGCAGTGGATGGCCCTGATACCAGATTTTATTCACTAAGGCCTGCATCTAACTACCAAATTGCATTTGGTATAATTTGGCGTACATGCCATCTAATTCCAATAGTGATTGGTGCGTCCCGCGCTCGACAATCCGCCCCTGATCGACTACTAAAATCTGATCGGCACTCTCGATGGTCGACAACCTGTGGGCGATCACTACAGATGTGCGGTTTTGTCTGAGGTTATCTAACCCTTTTTGAATGGCTTTTTCTGACTCAGTATCCAGTGCAGAGGTCGCTTCATCGAGGATCAACACAGGCGCATCACGCAACATAGCGCGCGCAATCGCAATCCGCTGCCTTTGACCACCGGACAATAACACACCATTCTCACCCACTTGGGTATCAAGGCCTTGGGGCAGCTGATCAATAAACTCCATCGCATAGGCCAAGGTCGCAGCTTCAATGATCTGCTCACGAGTCGCCTCACCGGGATAGGCGTAGGCGATGTTGTTGGCAATCGTATCGTTGAATAAGGTCACCTGTTGCGATACCAGTGCCACTTGATTGCGCAGCGATTTTAGCGAGTAATCGTAGATACTGACGTCATCAAGCAGAATATCGCCGGATTCAAGGCCCGTATAAAAACGGGTCACTAAACTCGCAATAGTCGACTTACCTGAGCCAGAACGTCCAACTAAGGCTAAGGTTTGCCCGGGTTTGACTTCAAAATCGACATTCTCAAGTGCACGACGATCTTGGCTGTCATAGGTAAAACACACATTATCAAAACGTAGATGACCCTTAGCACGCTCGACAGTATAAGTTCCCGTATCGGACTCTGGCAGCGTATCCAGTAATTCAAACACTGTGGTACAAGCCGCAATACCCCGTTGAAATTCGGCATTCACTCGGGTTAAGTTTTTGATGGGTTGTAACATGGCCATCATGGCGCCAAGAATCGTCGCGAAGGTACCCGCGGTAAGATCGGCTTTCATGCTGTCTAAGCTTGCCGCATAAAGTACAAAGGCTAAGGCGAATGAGCCAATAATCATGATCAAAGGCTGACTAATGGCTTGTGCCACAGCTAACTTCATATTTTGATGGCGGTTTTGATCGTTTACTTTAGCAAAACGGGTTGCTTCTGTTTCCTGTCCACCAAAGGCCAATACGTTTTTATGGCCCTTAATCATTTGCTCAGTTGTGGCACTCACGCCGCCCATGGCGGTTTGAATTTGCTTAGAAACCTTACGGAAACGACGACTAACCACCGCAATGACCATGCCCATGATAGGACCAATCACAAGAATACAGAGGGATAGCTTCCAAGAGTTATAGAACATCAGCACCAGCATACCAAACACAGTCACACTATCGCGGACGATGGAAATCAAAGCACTTCCCGATGCTCGAGCGATTTGCTCAGTATCAAAAGTCACTTTTGAGATCAAGTTACCGGTATTTTCCTTATCCATATAACTGACAGGCAGGCTCAGATAATGCTCAAACACTTGCTGACGCATGTCCATGATCAAACGCGCACTCATGTATGAAATGCCGTAGGTCGAGACAAAGTTGGCAAAACCGCGCAGGGAAAACATGACGATAACCACAAGCGGCGCCATCATTAGCACGTCGTTGTTCGCGTGGAAACCTTCACTGGTTGGCAATGCTATGCCGTTGGTGACCGCAGCGGGTGCGCCGCCGGAAAAGCCCTTATCAATAAAGGGGCCGATGAAAGCGATAAAGGCGGCATCGACGAGACCATAAATAATTAATCCCGCAACTGAAAGCATAAACATGCCTTTCATCTGTTTTATATAGCCCAGTAATCGTTTGAAAACTGTCCACATTTCGTCTTTAGGAGATGTTGTCATTGATAACACTAAATTATGGCAAAGTAGGCATTCTACTCTGGATTAATCAAGTCACCAAATCTAAACAGAGAGTTGTACCAAAATGGCGCTAAATCACCACGATAGGTCTTAACCTCTCGCTCAGACTGCTGAAAAATCACACTAATCTGCCCTTCTATACCTGTAGTTAGGCCCATAATCTCCCGTTGCTGATAACGTTCAACCACTGTGGATTTTGGAAACCCCCAGCGATTAGCAAAACCAGCAGGAAACAAGACTAACTTGGGGGCAACAGCATCAATAAAGGCTTCAGTTGACGAGGTTTTACTACCGTGGTGGGGCGCAATGAGCACCTCACTTTGTAACTCATACTCACCACTTAGGGCACGACTTAATAGCGAAGTTTCGATTTGCTTTTCGATATCCCCCGTAAGCAGTAGACTCTGCCTGTCATCATCAATGCGTATAACACAGGAACCATTATTACCCGCTAACGCTTGAGGCGGAGAAAGCAAATTCAAGCTCAGCCCTTGCCATTGAATCTGCTTTGGACGGCAATCTTGGCCGCTAAAGCCAGCCACGTCTGTGATCACTAAAGCCTTAGGGTAAGCCTCAATCAAAACAGGGGCACCACCTGCATGATCGTTATCGCTATGGCTGATAACAATATAATCAATCTCTTGAATGCCTTTAGCTTTTAGGAAAGGTAATATCACCCGCTCCGCATAACTAAAGTCATCACCAAAGGCGGCACCGGTGTCGTAGACCAGCCCTCTACCATTCTTTTCAATAACCACAGCTAAACCTTGGCCCACATCCAGTAAATGCATAGCCCATCGATTATTTTGAAAGGGTGACCACAGCGTAATACAGAAAAGCAAAGCGGGAATAAACAGTAAACTCAGCAGGCTTAACCAAGAAGTATAATTTTTATTTTTAGGCACATAGCGCCATAACACACCACCGATGAGCGCGTATAACCCAAAGGCTAATATCGTATCTGAAAGCGCTAACCAATGGGCTGGCAATTGCTGGCTTATGTCTAGCAACTGCGCATAGGGTGATAAACTCCAATCACTTAGGCGAAGCAGTCCCAACCAAGAGAACCCAAACGCAGTTCCAAACCACCAGCATATAAATCCCGCCATGGCTAATGGGATAACAACAAAACTAAACCATGGCACAGCTAGGATATTCATCCACAAGCTGTGTAAACTCACACCACCAAAGAGTGCTCCTTGCAGTAATCCAAGCCCAAGGCTCAGGCGCCATTGGATAGCCCAAAATTGCAAAAGCCCCGCGCCTACACGCGTCCTTCGAGTCGACACAGCCGTAAACTCTTTGGGCTGGATGACTAAGGTATATAAAATCACCCCTAAAGCACAAAACGACAGCCAAAAGCCCGCACTTAAACAAGCAAGCGGGTCGAGTAACAATACGACAAACAATGCAAACAGCAAGCGCTCCCACGCAGTAGAAAATCGCTTTAATAAACTCAGTAGCATTAACAGTAAAATCATCACGAGTGCACGCTGAGTCGACACACCAAAGCCTGCAAGATAAGCATAAAATGCGGCGCCTATACCTGCCGCGACTAACGCAAAAGTCATATTCCGTCGACTCTGATGTGACACTAAACGACTCAATCCAAACAAAAGGCAAGCGTATACCCATGCCGCGACAACGGAGAGGTGCAAACCGGAAATCGCCACTAAATGGCCAGTGCCAGTCTGCCTTAGTGCTTGCCAACGAGCTTGTGAGATCAAATGCTTATCCCCCAAAAGCAAAGCGAGTAAAATGTCACCTTGAGGTAAAGAGGCTAATTCAGGTGTCAATGCGCTTATGAGGTCATTACGCAATGAAGGCGAAACCGCAAGTAACTGCGCCTCAATCACTCGTCCTTTACCGACAACATGTTGACTGATTAATTGTTTTTGTTCGTTGTAGCCGCCTTGATTTAGCACGCTAGCAATGCTCTTAGGTGTCAACGTAAACAGCCAAACCTGACCCACATCGACTTCTGGCGGATCTTTCCACGTGAGTCGCAATTTTGCGTTTGGCCCTAAGATTAAATTTGGTTTAATGAGCGATATATCCAAACTTAGCCAGTCGCTGTTTCGACTAACTAGTGATATGATTTCGCCCCTTACCTGTATAGGTTGTTGTAACACTGGCAAATCCTGCCTAGATAATCCTAAGCAAAAACCAGTTAGCCATGCTACCGCAAAGAGCCCACCTGCACAGACAGGGATTTTTCGGTGTAAGATTAACGCCCCAACAACAAGGTAGGGTATGTAACTGACTGGCGGCAGCGAAGGCCATAACATCGCTGATAATAAGATGGCACTAAAGCCAAACATGAATCGATTCATAGTGAATTAAGTTAAGACAGCAATTTCAGCATATGCCAAAAAAATTAATTAAAAGATTTATGCCTAAGCCTGAAACCTTGCGTGAGCATAAACACTTACGCATGTTCGGACGCTTGTTACATAATCCCAATCTATGGGCACTTAATCGAAAATCCGCCCCAGGCGCATTTGCCGTAGGGTTATTTGTCGCTTGGATCCCCATGCCATTTCAGATGGTTGTTGCAGCGGCTTTTGCCATTCTATTTAACGTTAATATTCCTGTTTCAGTTGCATTAGTATGGATAACCAATCCCTTAACTATGCCAGTGATGTTTTATGGGGCGTATTTACTCGGTGCTAAAATACTCGGCCATGCTCCGCAAGATTTTGCCTTCGAAGCAAGTTGGCAATGGATTGAAGCATCGCTTGCGACTATAGGTCCGGCATTCTTACTCGGGTGTCTCGTGCTAGGAGTGGTTTTTTCCGCTGTCGGTTATTTGCTGATTAATAATCTGTGGAAATATTCAATTATGTTTAAGTGGCAGAAACGCAAGAATAAATAATCTTTTATATTCAAACCGCTTATGTTGGTACAACGATTGAGTCGAGGTAACAGCATAAGCGGATTAACACATTCGCTCTCGCTTCCCTTTTGTTCATCATATAAATCACCTTCTACAATACAACCACATTAACTCCACTTTGCGCCGAATTTAAGATCGTACATATCTGTGAATTAAATCACACAGCGGCGCCTAGCTTTTCCCTAAAAACAGATTTTTGCTGTTACTATTTATAAAAACATCAAGTAGGGAATATCCATGCCTTTTTATCATCAATATGGTTCTAAAAGCCTTAAAGCCGTTGAACACTTAGTCCTATTTATTATTGCCATTGCCACCGTTGTCGCAATAGGCCAAGAAATTGTGCATATCATCTCTGTACGTATGGTCGCACTGGCCGATTTACTCTTGTTATTTATTTTCTTAGAAGTGTTAGCCATGGTGGCTAACTACTATGAATCCGGTAAGTTACCAGTACGTATGCCGCTTTATATTGCGATTGTCGCCTTGGCCCGTTACCTAATCTTAGATATGAAGAGCATGGAAGACTGGCGTATCGCAGCAATATCATTATCGACGCTAATTTTAGCGGCAACCGTGATTGTGATTCGTTGGGGCCAATTAAAAATGCCTTATCCAAAAAATCAAGAATACGACAATTAATCAAATACCTGAGTTGGTGCTATTGAAACCTAAATCAATGGCACCTGCTGTTCTCGTTTTAAAACTATTATCAAAGACCTAGCTTTCACATTGGTATTCTGCCAAAAAGCAATTATGCTAGTTTTACTGAGATCAATAATTTACGGGGCAATTGAGTTATGGGTGACCATACTACTGGTTTTGAAGAAAAACGCACATCACTGCGAGTCGACATGGAAGCAGAGCGCGTGGTCTTGAATTGGATCGACACTCAAGGCATGAAGCAAACAGATGAAGGTGTGTGTATCGACTTAGCAAGACGCGGCATTTTATTCGATTATAAAAATCCGTTTGCACTCGGGGAACTCATCGAAGTGACCTTTAATCCCAATTCAACCCAACAAAATACCGTTAAAGGACAAGTCTGCCGTTGCGCGAGATGCCATGACCAAAGCTACCATATTGCTATGCAACTGCTTTAATTTAACTTAAATTTCGCAGCTTTAATGGCTCTGTTCTACACTCAATGAATTGAACAATTCATTAAGGGGCGTCAGTATGATCTTGCTGGTAGGTGGTGAAAAAGGTGGTAGCGGAAAAAGTTGTCTCGCTCAAAATCTTGCCGTTTATATTAAGCAAAAATTTCAGGCAAACGTCCTCATGGTCGATTGTGATCCCCAACGCACGACTTCAGATTGGATCCAAGCAAGAAATAATGATCCAAGCCTCCCAAGTATTAATTGCATCCAACTTTACGGCAAGATTCGTAATGATTTACTCAGCCTCAATGAGCGTTTTGACTACGTAATTGTAGATTGTGGTGGCCAAGATAACTTAGCCATGCGCGCAGCTATGTCGGTAGCGACTTATGTTGTGATCCCCCTCAGACCCAAAAGACGCGATCTCAAAACATTACCCCACATGGAAGACATGCTAAGTACGTGTAAGATGGTGAATCCTAAAATGATCGCGACTATAGTGCTAACCCAATGTCCAGCGCTTCCTACACAGTTTAAACGCATTTTAGAAGCCAAAGATGTGGTGCAATCCTTTGGACTAAGAGTGCTAAATTCAGTTACATTTTGCCGAAATATTTATGATGACAGTGAAGAAAGAGGCTCTTCAGTCGTCGAAATAGAACCCGATGGAAAAGCAGCCGATGAGATCCGCGCCATCGCGGATGAGTTATTCGCAATGCCACCAGAAAATAGCTATGAGCTTAACTGATCTTAAACGTAAGAAACCTAAGCAAATCATCAAGCCGGTTTCTGTCGATGATTTCATTGAAGATGCCAATAACTACGCTTTAGGTAAGGCGAGTTTATTAGCTGCGCCCACCACACAAACCATAGTTAAGGGCTTAGATAAAAAATCGACTAAGATTTATCGCCACGCGACCTTTACCCTCACTGAAAACAGTATTTCTCAGCTTGACGCCCTATCGAAATCCACCAATATTGCAAAATCTCGATTACTGCGTATTTTGATCAATGAATTTACCCAACTCACCCCCGCACAGCAGGAGCAAATTGCAAATAAGCGCCACGATGAGACCTGAGCTTCAACAAAACGATTACACGTCTAAGCGGCTAAAAACCAATCAATAAAATACAACAAAATAAAATGAGTACGCTATGGCACTGTGTATTATACCAATAATATTAAATAGTTAGCCATTTCAGAGCCTCACTAGCATCTCAATCCAAGGCGCATTGATGCAGAAATGATCATTCACTTTTAAGTAATGCAACACCGGAGTGGAATGCCTGTGGCTCCCGAAGGGCGGCTGATGTTTATGGCATCGCGCTTTATACTGCGTTTAAGGCTTTTGACAGAGCACCACTATGCCTTCAAGCCTTTTCCTTGTCTAAAGCGAGTTAAATTCCCGCTGAATGAACAGATATTTAATACGATGGATATTAATGCTCACACTTTCGCCCAGCTACAAGTTGAATACCTTGGGACGTTTCGTAAAACTTACCTTTACCTATAAGTAACTCAATTAATGCTTCGGCACTCAAATCAGTTGCACTACAAGTATGGTATCGAGCCGCCGAGCCAAACTTTTGCTCCATCATGGAAATTAATTCAGGCTTTATAATAGCGGCCCCTTGAGCTACCATCAGCGCCATAACATCATGACCGTGAACAGAATTGGACATATGTCCTCCTAAAGATGCAATATTATTGTTCTTTATATCCTAACGGTTAAATTCGAACCCTGATCTCGCGCACAAACTTTCAAATGGGGACGACTGCGCCGACATCTGTGACGATAATGTGAGCCATTATGTCTTTGATCCTATTACTGACCCAACAGATGTCGCTGTACTTAGTGATCGTTTACTTAGTCAGTAAAACGCCACTGTTTAAACTGTTTGCCGAAACGTCTCCTCGTCTGCCACATAAGATTTTTATGTATCTGATTTTTTCGAGTTTCTGCATCATGGCCACTTATTTTGGTGAGCAAACCTCGGGAGCGATTGCCAACACTCGTGCTATGGGCGCAGTTTTAGGCGGATTATTAGGAGGACCGGTTACTGGTTTTCTGGTGGGGCTGACTGGTGGGCTACACCGCTACAGTATGGGCGGTTTTACTGATATAGCCTGCGCTATCTCCACCACCTTAGAAGGCTTATCCGCTGGGATGATAAGCTTCTACTTAAGACGCGCAGATAAAAGTGAGCTCATCTACAATCCATTACTCGTTTGCCTAGTGACTTTTTATGCTGAAATGATGCAAATGAGCATCATACTTTTGGTTGCACGTCCCTTCGATGATGCATGGGAATTGGTACGTCAAATCGCGCCGCCCATGTTGTTAGTGAACTCCGTGGGAGCGGCACTCTTTATGAGCATGATCCGTGACCAAAAAACCATGTTTGATAAACTCTCATCGAGCTTTTCGACTAAGGCATTAAAAATTGCCGAACGCAGTGTCGGATTACTATCCAAAGGATTTAACGAAGAAAGTAGTAGTCACGTCGCCCAAATCGTCATCGAAGAAACCAATGTGGGTGCAGTGGCCATCACGGACAGAGAAAAACTGTTAGCCTTTATTGGCATAGGCGCCGATCACCATCTCCCTGGTACACCGATTTCATCCAAAATCACCTTAGAAGCCATCAATCAAAATAAGGTCATGTTCGCCGATGGCGTTGAAACGCCCTATGCATGCTCTATTTCTTCTCATTGCCGTCTAGGGTCAAGTCTAGTGATCCCGCTGCGCAGTGATACCGAAGTCATTGGCACGATTAAACTCTATGAGCCTAAGAATAAACTTTTTTTGAATATCAACCGTACTTTAGGTGAAGGTATTGCCCGCCTGTTATCGAACCAAATTCTTTATGGGCGTTTTGAGCAACAGCAAAATCTACTGACTCAAGCCGAACTTAAATTGCTGCAGGCTCAGGTCAATCCGCACTTTTTATTTAATGCACTGAATACCATTAGCGCGATTATCAAACGTGATCCTGATATGTCTAAGCAGCTATTGCAGCAGTTATCGCAATTTTTACGGATCAATTTAAAGCGAACGACAGGCTTAGTGACGCTTGGGGATGAGCTAGATCACATAGCGTCCTATCTCACCATTGAAAAAGCGCGTTTTATTGATAAATTACAAGTCAGTATCGCGATACCTGAATCACTCTACCACTGTAAAGTCCCCGCCTTTACCCTGCAGCCAATTATTGAGAATGCCGTAAAGCACGGCACTTCGCACATGATTGAGCAAGGGCAGATTAAAGTAACTGGCAAGCTCGAAAATGATGTGCTGGAGCTAGAAGTCACAGACAATGCCGGGTTGTATCAGCCCATTGAGGGCTCAGAAGGCCTAGGGATGAACTTAGTGCATAAGCGAATTCAGAATATTTTTGGCGAACAATACGGCGTGACAGTGGAGTGCGAGCCCGATCAATTGACTCGTGTCACCATAAGATTGCCCATAGAAAGCCCTGAAACATCAAATATGGATACCCGCACGTGATCACTTGTTTAATTGTCGATGATGAGCTGTTTGCTCGTGAAGAATTAGCTGACCTTTTGGGGCAAGAACACGACATCCAAATCGTCGGTCAATGCGCCAATGCTATTGAGGCATTACAGAGCATAACCAAAGAAAAACCTCAGTTAATCTTTCTTGATATCCAAATGCCACGCATTTCGGGCATGGAACTTATTACAATGCTCGACCCCGATGACATGCCGAAAATCGTGTTTGTCACCGCCTACGACGAGTTTGCCGTCAAAGCCTTCGACAATCATGCCTTCGATTATTTACTCAAACCCATAGATGCCGACAGACTCAGTAAAACCCTCACTCGCGTGCGTAAAAATCTAACGCCTCAGGCTATGGACTCCATTACCCCAAAGAGTCTTGAACATATTCCCTGCTACAGCGGCAATAAACTCAAAGTCATTGCAATCCAAGATGTGGAATATGTGTTCAGTGACTTAAGCGGCATCCATGTGGCCAGCACGAAAGGCAAAGTCCATACCCAGTTGACCTTGAAAGTGTTCGAAGAAAAAACCCCACTGGTGCGCTGCCATCGGCAGTATTTGATTTCACCTAAGGCGATTGCTGAAATTGAGCTGTTAGATACAGGGGCTGAAGTCACCACTCTTTTAGGCGATAAAGTACCCGTATCACGCCGCTATCTTAAAAGCCTTAAACAGCTATTTGGCTTTCAATAAACACAATCCAAAAGTCATCTTAGCGACGTATTTTTAGCCATAAGATGGCCAACAGCACTCACCGTTAACATAAAATGGTAACCACTTAAGCTCGCCTATTGCCGCTCACACTGCATTTTCGACCACTCATTGAGATTACAAAGTTTTATATCAACAACTTGTTTACACTCGCCAGAACTCAAATGGGGAGATAACAAAAATGATGTGGTTCCTACTCTGTGTCGGTCTACTGATCGGCGGCTACTTTATCTACGGCGCCTTTGTCGAGAAAGTCTTCGGCATTAACGCTAATCGTCAAACACCCGCTTTCAGTCAAACTGATGGCGTCGACTTTGTGCCTATGTCTAAAGGCAAAGTCTATCTAATTCAATTATTAAACATTGCAGGCGTAGGCCCAATCTTTGGTCCTATCTTAGGTGCACTCTATGGTCCTGCAGCCATGTTGTGGATTGTGGTTGGCTGTATCTTTGCAGGTGCAGTACATGACTACTTCTCCGGTATGTTGTCAGTGCGCAATGGCGGTCAATCCGTGCCAAACCTTGCGGGTAAGTATTTAGGTAAGAGCGCCAAACACTTCATGAACGTGTTTGCTATTGTGCTGTTACTGCTCGTCGGTGTGGTCTTTATCTCTGCGCCTGCTGGCTTACTTGGCAAGCTTACCGGTTGGGATGTCAGTATCTTCGTTGGCATAATCTTCATCTATTACCTGATTGCAACTGTGGTACCTGTCGATAAAATTATCGGTCGTCTGTACCCTTTCTTTGGCGCTTTATTGTTCTTCATGTCGTTTGGTTTAGCTTTCGCAATTATGCTATCAAGCGAGCACACCTTACTGCCTAACGTACAAGCGGGCGATTTCTTCCAAAACTTAAATCCGAACGACATGCCACTTTGGCCTGCCCTATTCATCACTATTGCCTGTGGCGCGGTATCGGGTTTCCATGCGACTCAATCACCGTTAATGGCCCGTTGCGTTGAAAACGAGACTAATGGTCGCTTCGTCTTCTTTGGCGCCATGATTGGCGAAGGCATTATCGCATTGCTTTGGTGTGCCATCGCGTTGTCTTACTTTGGCGGAGTAGAAGGGTTAAGTGCGGGCATGTCAGGTAACCCTGCCAACGTCGTCTATGAGGCCTCTACTGGTCTGTTAGGCGCTATTGGTGGCTTTATGGCTATCCTAGGGGTGATTATTCTGCCGATTACCTCAGGCGATACGGCTTTCCGCTCTGCGCGTTTGATTCTGGCTGAATTTTTCAATATGCCACAAATCTCACTACCAAAGCGCTTAGTGTTAGCTCTCCCACTGTTTGTTATCGGCGGCATATTGACCCAAGTGGACTTTGGTGTGATTTGGCGCTACTTCGGTGTAGCAAACCAAGCCACTGCAGTATTAATGCTGTGGACGGCTTCGGCTTACCTGCTACGACATAACAAACTACATTGGATTGCGACAATTCCAGCGATGTTTATGACCACTGTGGTTATCACCTTCCTACTGAACTCGTCAACCTTAGGTGCCGGTTTACCTATGACGGTATCAACCATAGCGGGCATAGTCACAACCTTAGTGATTACAGCACTCTTGATTGTGAAAACCAAAGGTAAAGGCGAAATTGATTTACCGGTTGAAACTGAGCTTAAAGAGACAGTCAAAGACTAGTCAAACAGTCCAAATGACCAACCTAAAACAGGCGCTTTATTGCGCCTGTTTTGATCATACTGCTCCACCAATAACAGCTATCACAGGTTTGAGCTAGCAAGGTATTCAAGCTTGACTCGATACCATTGCACACTGTATCAGGCATACAAAACTGCTATACTCCCGCCATAGCACACTGCAACATGCATAATATGAATCAATCGAATAACCCGCTCCACGGCATTAAACTGGAAACGATCATCACTTATTTAGTCGAGAAATACGGCTGGGAAGAATTAGGTGAAAGAATTAATATCCGCTGTTTTACCCACGATCCCAGCATCAAATCCAGTTTACGTTTTTTGAGAAAAACAGAGTGGGCGCGGGATAAAGTCGAATATCTTTATTTAAGAGCCAACAAATTACCCTTGCCGCCACCTAAAGCGGAAGCGAGTCAAACAGCTAAGAAGCCTGCGGCAAAAATCGCGACTAAAAAGCCCACTCAAACCGCTCCTGAAAAGCCGGCTAAAAGCGATAAACCTAGCACAGATGACAAAATAAATAGCCATATTTGGGGTAACAGTTAATCTTCGCCCTCTGCAGCCATAAAACGTGAACAGCCCTCACTTAAGGGCTGTATTGTCATCAGCTCTATCGCGCTTTTTGCCAAATAAGCCAAAAATTAGCTTCAGCTTTTCAATTAATGGCCGATAGCGATTTGAGTATCAACACCGTTTGCATCTAATGGAGTATGGAATGAGCATTAATGGAATAAACAGTGCCACAATCGGCTCAACTTTCACTCCGGTATCGGGCGCATATATCGCAGCAACTCCTGCCACAACAAAAACGGCGACTAATGAATCGACAGCAGATGCGCAGGATACTCAAGACACAGTCTCCATTTCTTCAGCCGGCCGCGCCGCATTGTCCGCAGATGTAGGTGCCCCTTTAAGAGACAATGCTGCAGCCAAAAAAGATGGAATAGAAAATGATGCGTCAGAAGAGCCCATGACGTTAATCGACCAACAGATCCAGAAAATAAAGGAGCAGATCAAAGCACTACAAAAAATGCTGGCCAAACTTAAAGGAGATGACTCTGAGGTTGCAGAGCAACAACGTAAGTTAATCCAAGAACAAATAATGCAGCTAAGTAGTCAAATAGCGACCTTGACTGATAAGAAGATGCGCGACGCGCAAAAGTCAGCTTAGGCAAGATAACTTACCAATAGTCTTTGTAATACATCCCGTAATGGATGATACCTAGATAGGAAAGCTAAACATTAAACGCCAAACATTGAGCCCATCGCCACGACGATAACTGAATCCGATGCGATCAACACTCAATAATTCACCACCTAACGGCTTAGAAAAGGCAAGGGAGAAGCCTGCCTCATAGCTGCCAGAAACAATAGTATCTTGCTCTATCTCGCTGATAAATCTGAGCTCATTGAAATACCAATAACCCACAGCAAAGATCCTTGGTTGCACCTGTAGATCCCACCATTGCCAGCGTGGTGCTAACCCTAAATCAACACCTGTTTGTAGTACTGCAAATTGATCCGAAAACTTACCATAGTGCTCGCTGTACCCAGCAAAGCGTAATCTCGATACCCACACAGCATCCTGCCCTGCTAAGGTAAAGTCATACAAGCTACTAATCCCTGAGGCAATAATAGCAACGTTATCGTTTTTATCGAAGTTAGTACCAAAACCGATATCTAAATACCCTTCCATTCGAGTATTTTCACTCGCCTGCCAATGATGCTCAAAACCTGGGGTAACTGTCATAGTACCTATCGACGACGGCAACTCACCTTCAGTGATATCTTTGGCTAAATAATCAAAAAAACCAAAGGAGATAGGTAACCGTAACCAAGTTTGGCTACCGCTATCTTTCTTCAAATCAAAGCTTAACGGAATGCTAACGACGGTCGCATTTTGGTTTGCAGCGCGGTAAACGCCAGTGCCAAGATAACTACCAAAGGCGTAAACAGAATTTGGATTAGCGCTAGTTTCTATCGGATTACTACCATTAGCATTACTATTAGATGCATGATTGATAGAAAAGCCGGAATCATCCGCTTGAGATGCAGATATGAATGTATTTGTAGCGGAGACACTATCGGCAAAGGTGGTAGGAATAACGCTCAGTAATACCAAGCACATTAGCGACAAGCTTAATAGCAACCGACTGAAACAATGGCTCAATTGACTTAAACCTTCCTCATTTTTAACTCAATCGGTCGACTCATCATAATGACAAAACTACTTATTTTCATCCATAAAATGATATTCAGACATCATGTGTCCAAGCTCAGTGGATTTAGTTTTTAAGTACGCTTCGTTATAACGATTTTTACCAACTTGCAGCGGTACGCGCTCAACCACTTCGATGCCAAACTCCTTCATCGCTTTCACTTTACGCGGATTATTGGTCATCAAACGCACATGCTTCACGCCTATCTGTTCCAGCATAGGTTTGATCATGTCGTATTTACGCATATCGGCTTCGAAGCCCAGTTGCTCGTTGGCTTCAACTGTGTTGGCACCTTTATCTTGCAGCTCGTAGGCGCGGATTTTATTCAACAAACCAATGCCACGGCCTTCTTGGCGCAAATAGAGGATAAAGCCACTGCCCGTTTCCGCAATATTTTGCATCGCCGCTTGTAACTGAAAACCACAGTCACAACGCAAGCTAAATAACGCATCGCCAGTTAAACACTCGGAATGAATTCGACCCAACACAGGTTCATCCGCACTGAGCGTACCAAATGTGAGCGCAACATGCTCTTTGCCTGATTCTGTATCTTCAAAACCATGCATGGCAAACACGCCCCAAGGAGTGGGTAACTTTGACGTCGCGACATATTTTATCGACATACTTAACCTTAACGACAACTCTCATTCCATGAGACGAATAAGATCCCTAGAAACAAAACGAGGATTAGGCACTTAGCCAACTAAGCGCACCATTCTAAAGTGTTTTCGAACAATCCAGAAATACTTTAGTGTTTTAATCAACTAAACCAAACATGAATGTCTTTTCGATGGGCAGCACGAAGGAATGGATTAAAACGAAGCAGTGCATTAAATACAAGGAGCACAAACACGCGATCGACACTCGATCCCGTGCCAGTGACATCCAATCCCACATTAAAATTTTGCGGGAGCGTATCCAGTAACTTCCGTTAGCCCCATTTCACGGCCGATAGCCGTCATAGGGTGGATTACCACAAGCCCTTTGACAGACTTTTTCAGTTTGCCCATGTCTGCTTGTTCCGCTTTTGTCAAAGCACGATGGAAAGGCAAACCTTTGATATCTGACCCTTGCTTATTCAATAAGCGGGTTTGTTGCCCTTTCACACTGCCGATTTGCTTAGTGACCGCAGCGATTTCGCGTTTGAACTGGGCAATAATGACGTCATCGCCTCTTTGTTCAGCCGCAGCAAGTTTACGACGAAATTTATCTAATTTATCGTTAAGCTGCTGCAGTTCTTGCTTTAAATTCATTCTGTTACCTTAAATTACCTAAGTTAGCCACAGTAAAATCTTAGCCTGATTATGCTAGCGTCTGTGTCAAGGCCTGAGATTATAGCAGCAAGTTACAGATCCTCGTTACCGCTTTTATAACAAACGAATGATCTGATTGCTGCTACCGCGAAAGACAAGACTCGGATCGGCAAGACTTTGTTCAAATTTTCCGTCCACCAGCACATCAATATAGGCCAACACGGCGCGCTGTTCATCACTCAACTCATCGAGCACATAACCTGTCCACAGCCAAATATCTTTACCCGAACACTCAGTCTTGACTCGTTTGACGAGCGTCAAAATGGCACTGAGATTGACAGGCAATAAAGGATCGCCGCCCGAAAGCGATAAACCACGGCGCACAATCCGCTTATCATTAAGATCGGCAATAATCCTATCTTCTATCGTCCTATCAAACACATGCCCAGAACGGGGATCCCACGTGCTTTGGTTGTAACAACCCCGGCACTGGTGCTCACAACCAGAAACAAACAAGGTCGCACGCGTACCAGGACCATTGACCACATCGATAGGGAAATACTGATGGTAATTCATTGATGGTCACTCACAGTGCATTTCATCTTTTAACATTGGTACTTACCCCATGGCACCATTGATGCCACGTGATGCCACGGAATAAGTCTAACAGGCAGAATAAGGTAATAGTGTTACAAGTGTTTGATCCTGCGTTTTACTTCTTCTTGCTTGCCATAATTAAAGGGCCGCGCATCTGGGCTGCCTAAGTAACCGCACACACGACGCGTCACAGAAACCCGACTAGGCTCATGATTGCCACACTTAGGGCAAGTGAACCCTTTACTGGTACAACTAAATTCACCGGTAAAGCCACAGTCGTAGCATTCATCAATTGGCGTGTTAGTGCCATAGTAAGGCACGCGGCTGTAGCTATAATCCCAGACGTTTTCCAGCGCTTCGAGGTTATGCTGCATATTGGGATATTCGCCATAACAAATAAAGCCGCCGTTCGCGATAGCGGGATATGGCTGTTCAAAATCAATTTTATCGTAAGGATTAACACTTTTTTCCACATCAAGGTGAAAACTATTGGTGTAATACCCCTTATCAGTCACCCCAGTGACTAGCCCAAATTGCTTCGCATCCAGTTTACAAAAACGGCTGCAGAGACTCTCACTTGGCGTGCTATACAGACTAAAGCCATAACCTGTTTCGGCCTTCCACGCATCGGTAGCCGCTTTAAGATAAGCTACAATAGCAACGGCTTTTTCCCTTAATTGTGCATCATCAAATACATGGGTTTGGGTTCCATAGAGTGCATTCATGGTTTCATGCAGTCCAATGTAACCGAGTGAAATCGACGCACGGCCATTTTTAAAGATTTGCGCCACATCATCATCTGCCCGTAAACGTACACCACAGGCGCCTTCCATATAGAGGATAGGTGCCACGCGGGCTTTAACACCGTTCAGTCGCTCAATACGGGTATCCAGCGCTTTACGGGCTAATACTAATCTGTCATCTAAAATGCGATAAAACTCAGTCTCATCGCCATTGGCTTCTAAGGCAATCCGCGGCAAGTTTAGACTGACCACTCCCAAATTATTGCGCCCTTCATGCACAAGCTCGCCATTTTCTTCATAGGTGCCTAAAAAGCTACGGCAGCCCATTGGGGTTTTAAATGAACCAGTCACTTTCTCGACTTGCTCGTAGTTGAGAATGTCGGGATACATGCGCATTGTTGCGCATTTGAGCGCCATCTGTTTTACATCGTAATTGCAATCGCCCGCTTTATGATTAATACCATCACGAATCGCAAACACTAGCTTAGGGAATACTGCAGTCTTGCGATTTTTACCCAATCCCGCCATCCGCACTTTGAGCATTGATTGCTGAATTAAGCGTGATTCCCATGACGTGCCTAAACCAAACCCAAAGGTCACGAACGGTGTTTGGCCATTGGCAGTGTGTAAGGTATTGACCTCATATTCCAAAGACTGGAATGCATCGTGACATTCTTTTTCAGTTTGCGCCGTGGCAAAGGCTTTGGCGTCGGTAATCTTCCAATTCAGGGCAATTTGGTAATGCTTGTCGTAGCTCTTAGCGACAAATGGCGCTAACACTTCATCGATACGGTTGATAGTAGTTCCGCCATAGATATGACTCGCCACTTGGGCAATAATCTGAGCGGTCACCGCTGTCGCTGTTGAAATAGACTTAGGGGTTTCAATTTCGGCATTACCCATTTTAAAGCCGTGGGTCAACATGCCAGCTAAATCAATCAACATGCAGTTAAACATCGGGAAAAACGGAGAGTAATCTAAGTCGTGGTAATGGATCTCGCCCGCTTCATGGGCAGCGACTACATCCTTTGGCAAAATATGACTCTTGGCGTAATGTTTGGCGACTATGCCCGCGAGTAAATCCCGCTGAGTAGGAATGACTTTTGAATCTTTATTAGCATTTTCATTGAGTAAAGCCGCATTGCTTTGCTCAACTAAACCACGGATTTCGAGGTTGAGTTTACTGGTCGCTTCACGGCACACATCTCTGTCGTGGCGGTATTCGATATACACCCGCGCCAGGGACTTGTACGGCCCTTCCATCAGTAAATTCTCAACCGCATCTTGTAGATGGTGGATATCGACTTCAGCTAATGGCGCGACGCTCTGACTGATACACGCTGCCACTGTCGCTGCATAGTCGCCATCCTCTATTCCAACTGAGTTTGCAGCGGCATTCACTGCATCCCTTATCCTTGTTTCATCAAAAGGTGTGCGGCAACCATCACGCTTAATTACGACTGGCATTGTTCAGTTCCTCTCCATCTCGCCTAAAAATTAACACTACATCTAGTGATTTTAAAAGCATAAAACACAATATGTAGAGCATTAGGCTACAATGACGGTAAGGAGTCCATGATCCAGATCATAGTTTTTAGGATGAAATAAAAGAACAAACAAGAACTGCAGCTAGGCCCAATTATCTGAAAATTGCGCCTTGACCTGCTGATTAAACCCAGCTAGTTGAATGCGTGACAATTTGTGTTTATCACGCACTATGGATGTGAATTAACGTTTAGCAAGCGCAAGATAACTACTGAGTTGGCCCGATGCTGACTGATGCGCCCCCATAGATGAGGCGAGTTGCATCATAGATTTTAGCCCCTGCCACTGCTGCTTTTGAGCATCCGTAAGCGGAGGTTCAGAATTCAAATAATCCGTCAATTGGCTAAGGACTTTCGTGGCCTTCTGGGCTAGCACCGGCGACTGAGCATCATCCATATTGGTTAAGACGTTCTTAGCATCAACTAAGGTATTGATAAGAGGATTATTGGGTGATTTTTTAGCTAATGATTTGATTTCATCATCTAAAAAATCTTGCAACGATTGTTTAGTCGGCGTTGTTGTGCTCGGCACTGTAATACCGTTTTTCGATAAACGCTCGAGTTGCACATCCGATAAAATGCCATCTTTTTGTAAGCGCGACACCAATGCGGGAATATCGGCGACGCCAAATTGACCATCGGCAAAAAAATCCTTCGCCATCGATTGAATTTTCTGTGCGCGTTGCGCCCGTGGCGACAGCGCTATCTCATCGGTTTTACCTTTATCGGGTTTGGTAGCATCCGTCTGCGTTTTATTTGTTTCTGTCGTAGTATCGGTTTTAGCCGTGCTCGTCTTTTGGCTATTGGCACCATAAGCATCGGCGATACTGGCACTGCTGCGATTAAGATTAAAGGCATTTAAAATAGAATTCATCGTCAAAAATTCGGCGTCTAAGACTCAATGACGGTTTTAAAGCAAAAACTAAGCCAATCAAGTATTAATCAGTGCAACCCCTGAGTTAATAGCATCACTATGCATAAACTAACTTATATCTAGGACTGTATGTCTTCGATCAAGGCAAGACATTGCCGCCTTAGTAAATCGAGTGCCTCAGCGTCCATCTGCACTTTATCAAGCAAGGTTTGCTTCAAGGCAAGAGCTTCGTGCCTGATACCCTCTCCTTGACTTGTCAGAGTGATCAGCTTTTTCCGCTCATCTTCAATGCAGGCCAAACGCGTGATCAAGCCTTTTACCTCTAATCGCTTAACGATAGGCGTTAGCGTCCCCATATCGAGCTTAGTCGCCGCTGATAGCTGGGTTTGGCTACAGCCGTTTTGACGCCACAGGGTTTGCATCACCAGATATTGAGGGAAAGTTAACTCGTATGCCTCGAGTAGAGGCCGATAAGCACGCACTAATGCATTGCTCGCAGAATATAACGCGAAACAAACATTATCGGATAAACAGAGTGGAGCTTGGCTATGAGTCTGTTTTGTAGCGTCTAGCTCAGGTTGAGGTAAGCAATTCTGCACGTTTAAGCGCCTGTCATTTAAACATAACACTATCTTATCCGATCTGTCCCACCCCATCTAGTTTGCGCGCAAACTATTTGCATTCAATCTTAAAGCCACGTAGAGTTAACATCATTAGTTTGCGCACAAACAAAAAGTGATTTTTTATGAAGAGTATGACTGAAACCCGTGAAATCCATCTAGCTAGTCGCCCAGAAGGCATGCCTACAGCACAGAACTTTACTTTAGTAAATAAAGCGTTAGCACCTCTCGCTGATGGACAAGTGCTGATTAAAAATCTATGGATGTCGGTTGACCCTTACATGCGCGGGCGCATGGTTGATCGCAAGAGTTATGTTCCGCCCTTCGCCTTAAATCAAGTCTTAGAAGGCGGTGCGATTGGTGAAGTTATCGCGTCAAAAAACACCAAGTTCCCGGTTGGTACTAAAGTCAGCAGCATGCTAGGTTGGCGTGAACACGCAGTCACAGATACCGCAGGACTGACAGCTTTACCACTAACTACGCTTGATAATTCACATTTCCTCGGCGTACTCGGAATGCCAGGCATGACAGCTTGGACAGGACTGACTCACATTACAGATTTAAAAGCGGGTGAGACACTGTTCGTTTCCGCAGCCTCTGGCGCAGTAGGTAGCGTAGCCTGCCAAATTGGTAAACTAATAGGTGCTCGTGTAATAGCCTCTGTCGGTTCAGATGAAAAAGCTGAATTATTAAAAAGTTATGGTGTTGATGCGGTCATCAATTACAAGACTTGTGGCAATCTTACCCAAGCGTTGACAAAAGCCGCCCCAGAAGGAATTGACGTGTATTTTGAGAACGTCGGTGGCGAGCATTTAGCCGCAGCGCTGAGCAATATGAAAGATCATGGACGTATCGCTGTTTGCGGTATGATTTCGCAATATAACAACACAACTCCAACACCTGGCCCTGACAACTTAGCCCTAATTGTAATGCGAAAACTCAAGTTAGAAGGTTTTATCGTATCCGAACATTGGGCGCATTATCCTGAGTTCACCGCAAAAATGGCTCAATGGTTAGCGGAAGGCAAAGTCAAAGCAGAACAAACAATTTATCAAGGGCTTGAACAAGCACCTGATGCTTTTATCGGTCTATTTGAAGGTAAGAATCGCGGTAAAATGTTGGTAAAACTAGCCTAAGTCACCAACAAAGCGGTATAAACATCTCAATATGATATAGCAAATAGTCGGTATCGCGAAAGTGATACCGACTTTTGTTTATCTTGCAATCAAACGCTATCTATATGAAAGCTTTTGACTCTACATTTTGCATCATCAGCCTTTCCAGAGCGCAGCTTCAATCAAGTGGGCGACTTTCTCCACCGCCGCTTCGCCGGCGGCAATCGCCTCATCAGCACGATGAAACTCCATAGTGCCGATATTTCCCACCTCTGGCACAATACAAATATCTGGTGGATCGCCCATCAACCGCGCCCGCTTATGTCTTTGCTCTAAAATACCCATAGATTGCGACATCACAGCAATCATCCCCGGATTCGATTTAGTGCCGAGTGAAAACTTATCGGTTAGGTTGCTGACATAATCTCGGCCACGGGCGAATAAATCCATAAAGCCCGTTTCTTGTCGCGCTGGCATATCCATTTCAGCTTGGACAGTCCTTTGGCTGGTCATATTCACGGGTAACACTTGGATACGCCCAGAATGATAACCATATAAATCCACTGCAATCACTACATCAACACCCATGGCACGGCTGACCGAAACAGGAACAGGATTCACTACAGCACCATCGACTAACCAGCGATCTCCTTGTCTGACCGGGGCTAAAATCCCCGGCATGGAGCAAGAGGCCCGTACCGCTTGCCGTAAATCCCCTTCAGTAAACCAAATTTCCTGACCAGAGTATAAGTCAGTCGCGACGGCTGCAAAGGGACGATTGAGATTCTCAATATTCACATCTCCTATACGTGCATGCAGCACATCGAACACCTTGTCTCCGCCGATAAGCCCGCCTTTACGCCATCGAATATCCATCAAGCCAAGCACGTCCCAACTAGAAAAACTGCGCACCCATCTTTCTAACTCGGGTAAATGATCATGGGCGTAAGCGGCCCCCACTAAAGCCCCCACCGAACATCCAGCCACTTTATCGGGCTTAATACCCATGGCAGCTAAACCATTCAATACACCTATATGTGCCCAACCTTTCGCCGCCCCACTACCCAAAGCAATACCTACCGAAGGGGTTGTTCCGTTAGCCATAAATCATTTCTCCTGTAACTCAATGCAGTACACGATAACGTAAAATCCTGCCATATCCACTGTCAATCGGTAAAAACGACACAATTAAGAGGTTGTAACACCAATGTAAATAAATACAATCAACAGAGCATAAATGGCACACTTTCTACATCAATCCGTGCATGAAGCAGAGATAATCACCGATGTGGATAGCTGAGCAAGGGCGATTAAGGCTATAATCTGCCCTTACTAAGATTTAGGGGATATACCTTTGCAATTTACCGATTTTTCTCTGGACCAGCGTCTGCTTCAAAGCATAAAACATATGGGGATCACAGAACCCACCGCCATCCAGGAACAAGCACTGCCTATCGCATTGGCAGGTAAAGATTTAATGGCGTCATCAAAAACGGGCTCAGGTAAAACCTTAGCGTTTTTGTTACCCGCATTGCAAAGAGTCATTTCTACCCGCTCACTGTCGAAACGTGATCCTAGAGTCTTGATTTTATTACCGACCCGCGAACTAGCGCATCAGGTTTATAGTCAGCTTCGCCTGCTTGTCGCCAACACCCAATACAAGGCCATCAGCGTACTGGGCGGTGAAAACTTTAATGACCAAGCCAAAGCCTTAGCGAAAGAACCGCATTTTATTGTCGCGACTCCAGGCCGTATCGCCGATCATTTAGAACAGAAGCATCTTTTTCTCAATGGCTTAGAGTTATTAGTCCTCGATGAAGCCGACCGCATGTTAGATTTAGGCTTTGCCCCGCAGTTAAAAGCCATCAACGATGCAGCCGATCATAAACGTCGTCAAACGCTGATGTTTTCGGCCACGTTAGATCACGACGAAATCAATGATATCGCAGCAACATTACTAAAAAATCCAGCGCACGTGGCGATTGGCGCGGCTCACTCTGAGCATAACGATATTCATCAACGTATCTTTTTATGTGACCACTTAGACCATAAAGAAGCGTTATTAGCCCGTTTGCTCAAAGATGAAACCCATAAACAAGTGATTATTTTTACCGCGACGCGTCCAGATACTGAGCGCTTAGCCGCTAAATTAACCACGCAAGGTTTTGCAACCGCCGCACTCAGCGGTGATTTAAAGCAGGCCGCACGAAACCAAATCATGGACCAATTTGCCCGTGGCCAACAACAAGTACTAGTGACAACCGATGTCGCCTCTCGCGGCCTGGATTTGCTCAATGTGTCCTTGGTCGTTAACTTCGACATGCCTAAATTTGCCGAAGAATACGTGCATCGTATCGGCCGTACTGGTCGTGCAGGCGCAAAAGGTGATGCGATATCGCTCGTCGGGCCAAAAGATTGGGACAACTTTAAGAAAGTCCAAGTCTTCCTCAGAAAAACCTTTGAGATCAGCACAATTCCAGGCCTAGAAGCTAAATTTAGTGGTCTAAAAAGCAAAGCTAAACAAACGCCAGTAAAACGTGTTGCTAAAGCGGAGCTTGCTAAAGGTAAGAGCAAAAGAACCAAAGCAACCACACCAGCACCGTCGCGGGATAAGCGTTTCATCACGGGCGTGGATGTCGGCGATGCTCCTATGCGTAGAAAACCTGCTGCGGCACAATTACTGCAAGATAATGATACTGAAGAAGTTTAAAACTAATTTATGCATAAAGGCCGGTGGATTTAACATCAGATATTATCTCTGATACAAATCACATAGGCATGATCTAATACTGGAAATTGACATACTAAAATTATCAGTCTGTCGCCAAGCGAATCAAAAGCGCATGGTAAACACTGATCCTCATGTCATTTCCAGCTACAATAGCGCTATTATCGATATTTTGAAGGTGTAACATGAGAGTTTGTGGTGTTGAATTAAAAGGTGGCGAAGCCATTATCAGTTTATTGAGCTATGAAGGTGAAACCTTCAATGTGCCAGAATGCCGTAAGGTGTCTTTCACCGTTTCCCAATCTGCTACCACAGAAGCTATTCGTGAGTTTCACTTCGCTTTTCATAAGCTTATGCAAGATTATCGCGTTGATGAAGTTGTCATCATAGAACGTGAGCAAAAAGGTAAACTCGCGGGTTCAGCGACAAGCTTTAAACTTGAAGCAGCCATTCAATTAGGGGAATTACCCGTCAGTCTATTGTCTCCTGTCACTATCAAAGAGCAAAACAAGCGCAATCCACCCCAAGTTGATTTCGATAGTTTAGATCTTAAAAAAGTACAGCAGTTAGCTTTCGAAGCCGCTTATGCCCATCAAAATCGCCGAATTTTTGGCAAAGTATAAGTAATGTGATGAACTCAGGCTCCGAAGTCATTCGGAGCTAAATCCTCTATGAATCCATTAAAGTACTTAAACGGTTACAGCCCTGATATTCAGCAGCAGGTACAGCAACATCTCGATGCTGGCACATTACCCAAGCTATTGCTGAAACGTCATCCTGTCATACATAGCGTTCGTAGCGATAAAGCGCTGTACGACTATACTCAGACGATTAAAAATCAATTTTTACGCCAGTCCTCCCCGCTCTCAAAAGTGATATTTGATGACAAAATTAATATTAGCCATCATGCACTTGGCTTGCATTCTTACGTAGCACGAGTTCAAGGCAATAAAATCAAAGCGAAGAACGAAATTCGCATTTCTTCGCGTTTAAAGCGTGTGCCAGAACCTTTGTTGCGTATGGTCGTCGTACATGAATTAGCCCATTTAAAAGAAAAAGATCACAACAAAGCTTTCTATAATTTGTGTACCCACATGGAGCCGGATTATCACCAGTTTGAATTTGATTTGCGCTTATTATTGACTTGCATCGACGCTAACATATCCCCTTATTCTGCAGATAAAGTCGATACCTGACCTTCGTATATTTTTCGCCCAAAACTTGACTGATAATAGTTTTCATTTAGAATGTTGTAGTATCTAGTGCTGCAGAATACTGTAATGACAATGACGAAACAGAATATCGACAAACTCTTAAGCAAGTGGTGTAAAAAGCAAGCTAAAAAGTTACTCAAAACACAGGCGAAATCTGTTTCAAGTTCAGGAAAAGCGATTCCATCCTTATCTCGTCTGAACACCCTGACTGATAAATCTTTGACGAATAAAAAGGCTCAACGAAAGCACCTCACCCAATTACTCTCTAAGCATATTGCTCAGCAAGAATTTGCCCTTAGCAATAAATCAACACTCAAAAAACAATTAAAACTCGCAAAAGCTAAGTTTATTGCCGCAAATGATGCGACATTTTCATCGACTATTATTACTCGACTTTCTCCTTTACCCACAGAACACAGCTTTGCATTACGCCCCTTTAAAAAATCACCCTGCGGTGGCTGTCCCGCATTAAAAGGTAAATTGTGCAAGTGCGCATTAAAAGTGATGCAAAGGCGCCACGCAAGCTGATAGGCACTATTTAGCACTGCATATTTGGTTCTCTGTTCAGTCCTTAATAAAAAACGTTATAAGCTCTTCAGCCGCACAATTTTCCTCTTCGCAACCTTTTGAATGACTCGCTATACCACTTCTAACTGAAGATCCTATCTATTTTATCCCCTTATGTTTTATCGCCACGACTTCGAATCGAATAAATTTTAAGCTTTCATACAACTCGAACAGTACTCGTGATAGCAAAAAAATGCCTACCACAATAAGCATTTTGGAAACAAAAATGCCGATGAAATTTTCATTTCATCGGCATTGATAAACTCTTCTAGAAAATCAGTACTATTATTTATTCAAACTTTGATACTATAAATTCTATTAGCTTAGGTTTGGCTAACCTAAGTTCATTATAGCTTCACGACTCTTCACCATATTAGTGAATGTGCGTAAATCTTGATTCGCTAACTTGCTCGACATAGGAATATCGGCTTTCAACGGATCAACAGGTTTACCATTGATATGGAATTCATAATGCAAATGTGGACCAGTCGAACGACCTGTATTACCAGATAAAGCAATCACTTGACCGCGAGTTACACGTTGACCTTTACGCACTAACGCCTTAGACAAATGTAGGTAACGGGTACGGTACTTACCACCATGTTCAATCACAATATACTTACCAGCAAACTGATGGTCAGTCACTAAACTGACAATTCCATCACCAGGTGCAATAACTTTAGTCCCGATTGGCACGGAAAAATCTGTTCCATTATGGGGAGAAATACGCCCTGTGATTGGGTGTTTGCGATGGCTGTTAAAACGTGAACTCATACGCGGTTGTTTAGCTAACGGATAACGTTGGAATGCCCGAACTAAACTCTGGCCTTTAGCATCATAATAACTACCATCAGAATATTGATATGCACTAATTTCAGAACGACCACTTTTAATACTGACGCCTAAAATTTGGCTACTTCCCGTCGGTTCACCTTCAACATATTGATCATTTACCAAAACTGAGAATTTGTCGCCAACTCGTAAATCACGGGCAAAATTCAATTTTTCTTTGAGTAAATCTTCAATTCGCTGAATATCTGCAGCGGCTAAGCCCATTTTTTGGGCTGAAACGTAGAAAGAACCTTTAATATCGCCAGTCAAAATTCGATTTTGCCAAACACCTTCAACGTTCACTTCTTCAACATTAAAACTACCGTCTTCATAACGCGTAAAAACCACTTGGCGGGCAGCGTTAAAATAAAGTTCTAATTTTTGTAACTGGCCTTCACTATCAAGCCAAAATTGCATTCTGTTACCAGGTAACAGGGTATCAAGTGCCAAAATGTTTAAATCAGCTTCTAAAACCTTATACATAGTCTGCTGATCAACACCCGCCTTGGAAAATAACCCACTTAAGGTATCACCGGAAACGATAATTCGCTCAAACTGGGGAGCATTATTAATGAGTGCAGCTTGATCTAGGACTTCAGGTTCAGAAACTTGGGGGAGAATATTTTCAATATCGAGAACAACAGGGATACGCTGAGCAGTTGGCGTAACATGGTTATTATTCGGCATCAACATCGCAGCACCCATCAACAAACTACCCATTAATAGAATGTTCTTTTGGGTCGATGATAAGTTCTGCAAACGGGTTTGCGATAAGTTGATAAAGTTGGGTTTGCCTGTTTGCAACGCTTTTCACCTTTCGTTAACTTTGCGTTCTATTTTTGACCAGTCCCTTTGAGGGAAGCCCGAATTTTTTCCAACTTATATCAAAAAACCGATTATGACAAACGCTATTTCACTCTTTTGTTGCACCATTAATGAAAAACATGCGCTAGTTGGCATTTCCAACTCACTTTGTGTGTATTATCCGAATGTTAAACACACAGGAGATACAATAAATAACACTTATAAAACAATTTGTTATTTATCGCACTCGGTGAGAATGAGCAACTAAGGCAAAACTATCGTCATTTCGCTCCCATGTGAGGTTTTATTGATGTCGATGCGGGTATTTATCTGCTCTTTCATTTCCGACACGTGCGAGATCACCCCTATCATGCGGCCAGAGGATTGCAAATCCATCAGGGTCCGAATGGCCAGTTCTAAAGAATCTTGATCTAAACTGCCAAAGCCTTCATCGATAAATAAAGTATCGAGTTTAATACCACCAGCATAGGCTTGCACGACATCAGATAGGCCTAACGCCATAGATAATGCTGCCATAAAACTTTCACCACCGCTTAAGGTGGCCACAGGACGCACTTTGGAGGTATAAGCATCTTCTACTTCTAATTCGAGCCCAGAAGCTTTGTTGCCCTTGGCCCTATCTTCCTTACGTAGTAAACGATAACGCCCTTTGCTCATTAGGTGTAGCCTGTGGCTTGCCTCTAACAACACATCGTCAAGCAGTACGCTTAACACAAAACGTTGCAGACTGATCTTATTACCTGTATTTCCATTAGCGACATCTGCAAGGGTGCCGATAACCGCATATTCATCTTCCAAAACCTTAGCTTTTGCATCGGCAATACTCAGCTGGGTTTGAGTTTGCATCAGTAATACTGTGCGAGTGTGAAGCAACTGCCATGCATGCTCGGCAGCGTGTAATGCTTGCTGCGCGAACTCAAGCTCAGCAGCCAGCTTAATGCTATCGGGTAGTACTTTATCCTTAAGCCTAAGCGCTAACTGCTCGCACTGTGCCTTGGTCAAAGCACTGCGCTGCTGGTAAGCCTCAATCTCGCTGGCTAATGCACGCTGTTGTTCTTCATCCAGCATGGCCTCAAATAAGGCCTGTTGATCGGCAAAACCTGCTGCGACTAATTGCTGATTGAGTTGCTGCTGTGCACGCGTTTGCTGGGCTAATGCCGCCTCAGCAGCATTTTCAGCACCATTAAGTGCCGCTTTAGCCGCAACAAAAGATTGGCCAGTCTGTTGTTGGAGATCCCTAACACTAGCAATCTGTTGCTTAATTTGGCTGATACTTTGCTGATTTTGCGCGATTGCTGCAGTTAAGGCCTCAAGCGTTGCAAGCGCAGATGGAACACTTTGCTGCATGTGCGCTAACTGCCCCTGCAATGTATCCACTTTAGATTGCAGTGCACTGTCGTGTATTTGTCCTTGCTCTAGCTTTTGTTGTAGATGCGTTTCCTGTGCGTGCAACAATGCAATCTCTTGCTGTAACAGCTGTAACTGCTGATGGGCTTGCTCCGCTTGAGTGAGTGAAAAAGCGTATTGCGACAAGGTATGTGTATGTTCGTCTAAAGGAATATCAACCGCAGTGCCCAATTGGACCGCGAGATCTTGTGCTTGCTGTTGCAAGGTTTCTAACTGCGTTTGTAGCCCACGATATTCCGCTCTGGCTTTGCTCAGGATTTCTTGAGCATTCGTTTCAGCCTCAAGTGCTAATTGCAGCGCTTCATCACTTGGGAGTGGCTCTTGGTTTTGTGCTGGCTGTGGATGTGTTTGGCTGCCACAAACAGGGCAAGGTTCATCTTGCTGTAATTGCCGCGCTAAAATAGCGGCCTGTCCTTGATGCCAAGTCAACAATAAGGCTTTATATGTAACCTGTGCTTGCTGATGCTGAGCACTGAGTTGTCGCCCTTTGACTTTAGCCTCAACAAGTTTTGCCTGTGTCGACGATACCCTTGCCGCCACTTGTTGCCATTGCTGATAGGTAGACAATAACTGCTGTTGCTGCTGATGCGCTTGTTGCAATGAGAGGCGAGTTTCGCTGTTGGCCTGTAGTTGCGGCAGAGCGGATTCCAATTCACGGCGTTTTTGGACTGCGGTGGTTAACTCATTTTTGCTGTTCTGAAGTTGTGTTTTCGCGCTAATGAGTTGCGTTTGCTCTTGTTCAAGGGTTTTATTAAGCCTATCCAATTCCCTGAGCTGCGGCCCTAAGGCATTCAGTTGCTGTTTAACCTGTTCCTGTTCAAGTAACGACGCTTCCAACACGGGCAAATCAGCAGCCTTAAGCTCTGCGTTATCGAAGGCTTTTTTAGCATTGGTTAATGCTGTTTTCGCATGTTCAAGGGCAAGACTTGCCGCCTTGGCTTCCTGCTCACGGGCCACAAACACCTCAAGCATGGGTGCCAAGTGCTGCGCCTGTTTAGCCAAATTCAGTTTGTAGGTTTGCGCAGCCATGTTTTCTTGCTGTGCATCAAGCGCAGCAACCGTTTGAGTTAAGGCATCAAACTGCACAAATTCGGCCAATAAATGCTGGGCGGCATCGCTGGTTTTTATCACCCATTGTTGCTGCTGTAATGCCTGTTCTTTCGCACTTTGGGCAGTTTCAAGTTCTGGCGTGAGCTTGGCTAATTCACAGCTAAGCTCGTCATCGGATGCTAAACCCGCACTTTGTAAAATGCCATCACGGCGGCTGCGTTGATCTTTCACTAAGGCGCGGATATCTGCAGCCTTACTTTTTAAGGAATCTTCAATACGTCGGTATATATGCGTTTGAAATAGCTGACTAAATATCAGTTCTCTTGCTTTGGAGTCTGCCATTAACAATTCGCGAAATTTCCCCTGCGGCAACACCATCACTTGGCGAAACTGCTCCACATCGAGGCCAGTTAAGGCTTCAATCTCAGCAGTTGCCTCTGAGACTTTGCTCGCTACAAGCAAACTTTCATTACCCTCGGCGTCTATCTTATATAACTGAGCTTCGGGCTTCTGCACCGTTGAGCCGTCACCGCTTTTTTTAACCCTGTCTTGCTCTGGCACACGGCGAATACGATAACTGCTATTACCCAACTGAAAACTAAAAGTGACTTCTGTTAGCAAACTATCATCGGCCATATCGCAGCGCATCTGGCTGCCTTCACGCTCATTACCCGTGGTTTTGCCATAGAGGGCAAAGCAAATACCATCGAGCAAGGTCGTCTTACCCGCACCTGTGGGTCCATTGATCAAAAATAACGGATTAGTGCCTAAGGCCGTAAAATCAAGTTGTTGCGTCGATGCAAAGGGGCCAAAAGCTGACATGGAAAGGCTAAGTGGTCTCATGCTTGGTGCTCCTCATTGTGTAGCTTAGTCAGGAGTTCATCCATCACGGCTTGCTGTGCTTGTGTTAATGACTCGCCGGACACTTGAGAGAAAAAGTCACGGAACATGTCCATCTCGCCTTTTTTGATATGATCTCGGCTCAAGGTGACTTGTTGCTGCCCCGCCATCAGACCCGTCCGCTCTAAATGCAGCACATTAGGGTAAACGGCTCTCAATTTCCCCATAGCATCTAAAATGGCATGTTTATCAAGGAGTCTGACCATAAGGTAGTCCTCACGCTTGATATCCATTTTACCTTGGGCGAGTAATGTGGCTAACTCCCCTTCTAAGATGCGGACATCGCGTATCGACGTTAATGGCAATAAACGGATATCTGCTGGCGTTTTTGCGCCAAGCTCGACTAAGGTCACCGACTTATGTTGATGTTGTTCGCTAAAGGAATACTTCAAAATCGATCCTGAGTAGCGCACATGCTCTGCACCTTTGTATTGCGGTCCGTGCAAATGCCCAAGGGCGACATAATCAAACTCAGTAAATAGCGTTGGCGATATTTTATCGGCGCCACCAATGCTCAGTGGCCGCTCAGATTCTGACTCGCTGCCACCATCCAAAAAACAATGGCTTATTACCACTTTCGGCAAACCTTGGCTATCGTGCTGGCGTACTTGTTCAAGCAATAGCGTCATTGCGGCCTCATGGCTTGTAGCCTCACACTCAAAAACTTGGCGCACTGTGGCAGGTTCGGCATAGGGCAAGGCATAAAACACCGCATCACCGCTTGAACTCGACAAAGTAATGGGATAAATATCAGCACTCAAAGGGCCAATAATATGTAACCCACTTGCCGCCATTTGTTTTGCTGCAAAACCTAAGCGCTCGTGACCATCGTGATTACCCGCAATCATAATGACTTGTAGGCCTAAATCATGCACTAAGCGGTTAAGCACATCATCTAACAACGCGACCGCATTCGCAGGCGGAATCGATCTGTCATAAATATCCCCCGCCACAATCACGGCATCCACCTTGTGTTCATCCGCTAGAGCAATGATTTGCTCGAGCACAAAAGCTTGATCATCCAGTAGTGATTGATTGTGTAATTGACGACCTATGTGCCAGTCCGAGGTGTGGATAAATTTCATAATCGCTCTTTTAAAGAAGTGGTGGCGCTAAACCCGAGCGCATATGCCGCCCGTCGATGCAAAATAAGACTGGCAAGATAGACACTGCACTTAAATCAATCGGATTAAATATGTACACAATATTTAAAATACACACCAAAACAATAAGAAGCCTAAAAAGTGTATTAAAAATGACAGGTAATACTATTCAAAAAACTTGAAAGAGTACACCTAACTCAAAGTAGGATGAGACGTTTTAAGTCGTCATTTGGCGGATCTTTTGGATGATATCCACCTCAGCTTAACTTTTGAGCCAAGATGGACGCCACTAAGATACACTCATGCGCAGCTTAAAGAGCTTCTATTGATGGGTGAGTTTTATAAAATGCTTAATATCAAATAGTTTACGAAAATAAATTATATTGGCTCGCCAAAAGTTTAAAACTCATAGCAAGGGACATAGTCACCACCAACGGCTTGATAATCTTTGTACCTTTAGTGACCACGAGACGAGAACCTAAGGTTGCGCCAATCGCTTGCCCTGCCAGCATGACTAATCCTAATAACCAAATCACTTTTCCGCCCAAGGCAAAGAAGATCAGCGAAGCAATGTTAGTGGAGAAATTAAGTAGTTTTGCGTGGGCAGTTGCCTTCGCCAAACCAAAACCCGCTAGCGATACAAAGGCCAGCGCAAAAAAGCTCCCAGTACCAGGGCCAAAAAAGCCATCGTACAATCCCACGCCCAATGCCGCAGTAAAGGCAAATGCGGTAGGTGTCAGCACTTGATGTTTATCATCTTCAGAAATCTTTTTCGAAAATAAAAAGTAACAACCAATAGCCAAAATCAAAAAAGGTAACATCAACTCCAGCACTTCAGTATCGACGAGTTGAACTAGAATCGTACCTAATGCCGCACCGATAAATGCACAAATCAAGGCTAACTTAACGGATTTAAGATCAACCAGCCCTTTACGGACAAAGTACAAACTCGCAAAAAAACTGCCGCCACAGGCCTGCAGCTTATTTGTCCCTAAGGCAACCGCAGGCGGCAAGCCTGCCCACATAAGTGCAGGAATGGTCAGCAAGCCTCCGCCACCGGCGATTGAGTCAATAAAACCAGCCACCATAGCGACGGCAAAAAGTATCGCTGCGATTTGTAGAGTCAGTTCAAATTCCATGATGATTTATTATTCTTCTGATAAAAAAGAGAGTGATTGCCGAACATTAGACTGCGTTTGCCAAATAAACGCAAAGGAGTTATTGTCGACACAGCGTGAGATAAACTCACACAAAATCCCGAGTCCTGTTCTGATTTTCCAGCAGTAGGAAATAAAATGTTTGCCGAACTACCACCCCTCAATTCTCTCCGTGCCTTCGAAGCCGCAGCACGTTTACAGAGCATGACATTAGCCAGCAAGGAGTTGCATGTCACCCATGGCGCAGTCAGCAAACAAATCAGAGTATTGGAGGATTATTTAGGTTTTGCGCTCTTTGTACGCTTACATAAAAAAGTTGGTTTAACCGATGAAGCCAAACGCTATTTACCCCATGTTCAAGCCGCTCTGCAGACACTATCTAGTGCTACCAGTGACTTGCGCCGTCAGCCCACTAAACCGCAAACCTTAGCTATTAATGTGCTGCCAAGCTTAACCATCAATTGGCTCATTCCAAGAATGGAGCAGTTTAAATCCCGCCATCCACACTTGTATGTCGACTTATCCATTGGCGACTTTGCCGTGGATTTTAGCCAAGGTCGTTATGATATTGCGATCCGTAGTAGCACAGTCATCCCTAAGGGCGCGAATTATATCAAGCTGATGGATGAGGATTTATGCTTAGTTTGCGCGCCTTCGTTAGCGCCTAAACTGCAAAATATCGAGGACATTAATCACGTCACGTTACTGAAACACACCACCAGACCCGAACTTTGGGAGTATTGGGCGGAAAAGGTGGGTTTAACACTCACCCAAGCACAAACCTTTGGTGTCGAGCATTTTTATATGTTGAGTCAAGCGGCTGCGAGTGGCATGGGCGCAGCACTTATTCCGCGATTCTTCATCGAAGAACAACTGGCAAACAGCAGCTTAGTCATCCCCTTCGACGCCCCCTTTACCAGTCCCTATCGATATTATTTACTCACCCCAAAATCCCCAAGCCTGCCGTTAAAAGCTCAAGCTTTTATCGACTGGTTATTAGAGATTTTTGCATCCTATCGTCATTAATCTGCATTAAACGTATCTTAGTTTAAGCGAGGTACAATAACGCTATAAGTACTAAACGAGGCTATTAAGATCACTAACAGAGCGCAGAAAACACCAATAAAAAACCACCCAAAAGGTGGTTTATTAGATTCAAGGCTTAAAGCGCATCAGAATTAGTGATTGCAATGCTCACCGTGAACATGGTCATCATCCATAAACTCATCGTCACCGTCTTGATGTTGCATTACGCCCCAACCGTCGGTCATGCCGCCGAATTCGGCAGCAAAATCATTTAGCATGACTTCTTGTTCAACCAATGTATCGTACTCAGGCACCATATTGAGACAAACAATGATTTCCCACTTACCAAGCTCATCATTCAGATTCAGCTCAAGCTCGCCTTCCAAGTCAGAATTTGTTAATTCTTCTAACGCAGTTTCAGCATCGCGTTGGTCATCAAAAACCAAAAAGAAATCAACATCTAACTCTTTAGTTAAATCGATTCCCGCTTCAGCCATTGCGGCCAGCATTTTACCATTGTCATCATCTGGAAATTGCATTTCTTGCTCCACTGTTTCAGGCTTATTCTGCCGCAATGATTTGAACTGATTCACCATTAAAGCTGACGATGTCGCCCGCGATAATTTTTTTACGTTTACGAGTTTCAACTTCACCATTCACAGTGACTTGACCTTCGTCGATAAAATGTTTGGCTTCACCACCCGCATTGCTCATGCCTTGCACTTTTAATACTTTGTACAATTCAATGAAATCTTCGCCAGAATGCAAAGCCAATTGATTAATTTGCGCCACTTAATACACGCCTTCTAAAAATAAACCTGCGGCATTATACCAGCACAGTACAAAATTCGCTGAAGATAATTTGGCTATAGACGTCTTTCATCGGCGAGTAGGCCAAAGGCTGATTCATCGAGCCAGTTTTCACCTATTTTGAATTGCTGCCTGAGCAAACCTTCAAGCCGAAAACCACACTTTTCGAGTACTCGTGCCGATGCGTGATTATCTTTAGCACAATGACCAACAAATTTATGTACATTAAAACTTAAACAGGCCCAATCAATGACCGCCATTAAGCTCTCAGTCGCATAACCTTTACCGTGCCCCTCGGCCGCCAGTAAATAACCCACTTCGGCACGCTGTTCCTCGAAACTTTGACAATAAAGGCCCGTTAAACCAATAAACTGCCCAGTATCAACGGTCTCAATCACTAAGGTCAGCCAATCGCCAGAACCGTAGAACCAAGTATCAGAACGTTGCTGAAACTTACTGCGGATCACCTCTTGCGACTCAGGAACGCGTACAAAACGATTAATCTCAGGATCGTTATGCAGTGCATAAAAATGTTCCCAATCACTATCTTGTAAGCTCCTGAGTTTCAATCTATCAGTGTAGAGTTCCAGCATAGTGACTCCGTGATGAGCATATAAAACAAAACGGCAGCAAACGCTGCCGTATCAAACAAGCTGTATTAGATAAGCGGCAAAACTTACGCGCGGCTGGTCACTTCAAGTAAATGAAAGCCAAATTGCGTTTTCACGGGGCCTTGTACTTCGTTTAATGGTGCACTAAAAACCACTTCATCAAACTCTCTGACCATCATGCCAGGACCAAATGACCCCAATTCGCCGCCTTGGGCACCTGATGGGCAAGAAGAGTGCGCGCGAGCAATTTGAGCAAAATCTGCGCCTTCCATTATTTGCTGTTTCAGCGCTTGACACTGCTCTTCACTGCTGACTAACAAATGTCTTGCTGTTGCCTGGACCATAGTAAAACTCCTGTAAGGATCATGAGACATTTGCCCCAAATATCATTGAGTTCCCACTAAAACATTCGTTTTAACAGGTTTGGAATCAACAGTATAAAAACTTTCTGTTGAATAAAAAAGTCTTAAAATGCCGTCACTGACAACAAAGTCAATTAACGGCATCTTACACGGCTAAGCTTGTTTCGACGCAATCCAACGATCGATCTTGTTTTCCATGACCGCCATGGGTAATGAACCTGAGGTGAGGATTTGATCGTGGAATGCTTTTAAATCAAATTTATCACCCAAGGCTTTTTCTGCGCGGGCACGCAGTGCCAAAATCTTCAACTGACCGACCTTGTAAGACAAAGCTTGACCAGGGATCGCCATATAGCGCTCCACTTCAGCGACTATGTCACTCTCAGCCATAGGCGAGTTGTCTTTCATGTACTGAATCGCCTGTTCACGACTCCAACCTTTAGAATGAAGGCCAGTATCAACCACTAAGCGCATTGCACGCAGCATTTCATCGGAAAGCTTACCAAAATACTGGTAAGGATCGGTAAATAGCCCCATCTCAATACCTAAGTATTCAGCATAAAGTGCCCAACCTTCCTCGAAAGCGGTATAACCGCTAAAACGCTGGAACTCAGGCACACCGGTTAGCTCTTGTTTGATCGCGATTTGGAAGTGATGCCCAGGAGCAGCTTCGTGCAAAGATAAGGTCGTCATCCCCCACTTAGGCTGTGCTTTGAGGTTATAAGTGTTGATATAAAACACCCCTGGACGGCTACCATCCACCGCAGGCGCTTCATAAGAGGCACCCGCTGCCGATTGTTCTCTAAAACTTTCAACCGGCTTAACCACATAATCAGCCTTTGGCATCACATTAAAGTAGTTAGGCAATACATGATTGATTTTATCTTTTAATACCATATAGCCATCAATCAAGCCTTGGCGATCGCTATAGAAATACTGCGGCTCTGAAGATAAAGATGCAAAAAACGCCTTCAAATCACCCTTAAAACCGACCTGCTCACGCACCTTATCCATCTCAGATAAAATGCGCGCCACTTCACTTAAGCCAATTTGATGAATTTCATCCACAGACATAGTCGTGGTCGTATGTGAGTTCGCCAGATGCTGATACCAAGCTTTACCGTTAGGCAAACCTGACCAACCATCAGTCGCCCGCGATTTAGGTAAATAGGTTTGCTTAAAGTAATCGCGTAAGTTCGTTAACGCTGGCACGATACGCTCGGCTATCATGGCTTGATAACGGGTAGTCAATTCCGCTTTATCTTGCTCTGAAAAACTCTCGGGGAAATGCTGGATTGGCGAGTAGAAAATACTCTGAGTCGCATCCGTCGTTAACATAGCATCTAACTGAGGAATAATGCGCTCTACCAACACTCGAGGTAGTACCACTTTACTTTCTATGCCTTGATTCATACGATTTTCAGCAAGTGCGACCCACTTGATGAAACCATCGACTCTCTGTTCCCAATTACGGTAATCTTGGACAGTCTTAAAAGGTTGTGCACTTTCACCACTTCCCAGCTGCACCATAGTAATGACAGTGCTATAGAACTGGCTTATCGGCATAAAGCGTGAAGGGAAAGTTTCGTCTACTAACGCCATATCACGGTCATAGACGAACAGGTCATAACTTAACTGTAGATCCGCAGGCAGTTGCTTTGGATCTATCGCACGCACCTGAGCTAAATAGTGAGTGTTAAGATCATGACGAGCCTTAAGGTAATCCTCAGTTAAATCCCCGCCGAAATCGGCGTTATAGTCATTAACACCGACAAAAGTAGCGTAGATGGGCTCAAGCTTTAGGTAATCTTTAAAATAAGCATCCACAAGCGCTAAGTAACGCTGCTCTGCCGTTTGTGTTTCGCCCTGCACTGCTGTCGTATTAGCCGAGCTATTTTGTTGAACTGCAGTGACTTCAGGTTTAGAACAACCTTGAAGGGTGAAGATTAACGCTATCGAACCTGCCAATAAACCCAATTTCATTTTAATATTTTTCCTTTTTGGCCCGCTATTGCAGAACTGTTTCTATACTTAGTTCAAGGTCTGCTATCGGAGTTAATCTATACTCGTTCCGCAACTCAGGTTTCAGGGATCCTGAAACTGGAGTCTATAACCAAACCTATTTCATGGAAGTATTCAACCGAGAATGGCATCGTCACATGAGAGACCACCAAAGCTTGGCACTATTGTATCTGTGCCCTCACATTCATGAAACCGTCAAACAACCCCATTTACTCGAATTCTTTACTAAACAAGTGCAAGAAGCGCTATTAAGAGCAACAGATATGATTGCTAGGCTAGATCACAATCACTTTGCGTTGGGTTTGTTCAATATAGATGAGGTGGGGACGGAAGTAGTGTTAAAGCGAATAGAACAACAAATATCTGACTTTAAACAAGATTTTGGTAAACATCATAAACTGACAATCGACTATAAACTGGCTGCCTGTATTTGCCTACCTACACAGGAAAGTAAAATAGAGTCACTCTTCAGTAATGTCAGCCAACTTTCACAACAGCTTGAAAAAAATCATGATCAATCCCAAGCTTTAATCCGATTACAGTAAATAGGTTTATTGATACCAAAGAAAAAGCCCCTTGCGGGGCTTTCGATTCAAACGCTAAATGGCGAACTGATTACAGCGTGATATTATGCATACGAGCTTTCTCTTTAATATAAGAGATATAGCTATTTGCACTCTTCTGTGTCTTCTTATCATTAGCAGCTAACACTGCACGGTTATAAGCCGACTTATACTGTTTCAAACTTAAATGAGCCAAAGCTAATTCAAAGTTTGCTTCACCAGGATGCTCAATACCCATTGATATGGCTTTTTCAAGCACAGGGATCGCAGCTGTATATTGTTCATTCAAGTTTAATAAGCGACCTTGTTTCAAGTAAGTCTTGCCATCATTGCTGATGGCTGCAGCTTTACCGTAATACTCAGCAGCTTGCTTAAACTCTTTCGCATTTTGATAGAAACCCGCCAAAATCTCTAAAGACTTAGCGTCCTCAGCGATCATGCCTGATTTCATATGTTTCTGATAAATTTTAGCAGCTTGATAAGGAGCACCTTTTTGTGCCATTAACTGCGCTAAACGCGTAATGTTGCCCGCGCTATCCAAGAAACCATTTCTATAAGCCAAATCGTAAGTTGCAAGAGACTTGTCATAGTCTTCAACCATCAAATAAAACTGTGCTAATTGAACCCACAATCTGCCATCATCCGGGAATAAAGGCACCATGACTTCTAACACACCAACAGCTTTCTTGTACTTCTTCTGATTGAAGTAAGCAGTCAGCTTCATTTGATACAGACCTTTGTCAGGAGCTTCAGCTAATGAAAGACCTTTGTCGGCCACTTCAATCACTTTATCCCACTGCTTCAGTTCTGAATGCGCAATACCAATACGGCGATACATTTGAGAATCGGCTTTACAAGTAAATTCCATCCACTTGTAATAATAAGGAATCGCTTCCTTAAACTTTTTCTCTTGTAATAGCAAATCAGCATAAAGACGCATAGTTGCAGCATGATCTGTACCACCTAAAATATCAGCTTCAACAGCTTGTTTTAGGTACTTGATCGCGGTATCCATTTTGCCTTTCTCGGCATAAAAGTTACCCAACATACGTGCAACATAGGCTTTGTCGAAGTCGTTTTTGGCATTTGCCTCTAGCAAAATAGCAATAGCTTCATCGACCTGACCATTGGTATAAGCTTCAAATGACTTCTGAACTTTCTTCGCCGCACTTTCACCCACAGCTTTAGATTGACGTTTGTCGATAGCACACTTTTCTTCTGCGACTGCAGATGAAAGAGTTAATGAACCTCCACAAACAGAAAGCAATAATAGAACTGCGATTTTATTAACATTACGCATTATTGGTTGCCTCCTTTATCTAAGGTGAAGTCTAGTTGTACTGTCATACCAGGTTGTTTCAATGGCTTGCCATCAACAATCTTTGGCTTGTACTTCCACTTCTTCAGTGCACGAATCGCTTCTTTATCAAATAAGCGTTTTGGTTCTGCTTGAATAACTTCAACGTCGTCGATACCACCGAGTTCGTTGATGGTAAAACGAAGTTGTACCCAACCTTCTTTACCATCACGCGCCGCAGCAATTGGATACTGAGGTTCGATACGAACGATAGGTGTAGCATCACCATCGCGAGTCATCATATTGCCTAATTTAAAACCACCTGTTGAGTGACCTCCAGCTTCTACACCACCCATATTGAACGACATCGCTGTGTCAATATTGCTCGAAGATTCTGGCGGCGTTGCCTCAGGCTTCTGTGGCTGTTCTGGCGGTGGTGGTGGCTTAGGCACTACCCTTGGCTTATTCTGTGCTTTTGAATCCTGTCTATCCATAGTGATTTCAATTACAGGGGTCTCGGCCGATGTTTCGCCGCGTTGTGCGCCGCCACCGACCAAGAACGCCATAAAAGCGAACAGACCAAAAGTCACAGCAGCACCAATAATGATCGATACTAGTGCTCTTAGCATATTAATCGTTCCCCGCAGATACCGAAATTTTATCTATACCAGCCGCTTTGACTTGGTCTAGAACTTTAACAACTAGGCCATGCGTTGCGTCTTTATCTGCCTGAATCAATACCGCAGCCTCAGGAGCTTCAGCCAGCATGCGCTCAACGTTTGCTGTTACACGTTCGATATCAACCTGACGGTTTTCCATCATAATCACGCCTGTTTTACTGACGCCGATAAAGATGTTAGCCGAAGGCTTTGAAGTCGCTTGCGAAGCTTTGGGTTTGTTATAATCCAAACCAGAAGGTTTCACAAATGACGTTGTTACAATGAAGAAGATCAACATGATAAACACGATGTCGAGCATCGGTGTCATATCAATTTGCGCTTCCTCGTCTACACTGGAATGCTTTTTACGTGCCATGTTCAATCTCTCTCTAGTGGTGCGGCATGCTGTCTTTTAGCTTTTCTAAACTGATTTTCATTTTTACATCCAGACGAGTACTAAAGAATACTCCCGATAATGCTGCAACCATCCCCGCCATCGTGGGCATAGTCGCCATTGAAATACCAGCCGCCATTAAACGAGCATTACTCGTCCCCTGAACTGCCATCACATCAAACACTGAAATCATACCGGTTACGGTACCTAACAAACCTATCATAGGACAAATAGCTACTAAGGTTTTAATCATCAGCATACGTGCATTCAAATCTTGCTTCGCTTGGGACAGCCAAGCTTCACGGATACGGTGTGCGTACCAAGAGGTGGTTTCCTCTCTAGAATCCCACGCAGATATGATAGCTTTATGTTGCTTTGGTGATATCCAATTAAGATACCAATAACGCTCAAGCATCAATACCCACATTAAGAACAATACAAACGCAACCAACCAAAGGACGTTTCCTCCAGCGGCCATGAAGCCCCTGACGGAATCCCATATGTCCATCAGGTATAGCATCATTAGTTAGCCCTCTTCTCAGCATGTGCTGCGATAATTCCGGCACTTTGCTCTTCCAAAATTTGGGTGATTGATTTGCTACGCGCAACGAGTATTGCATGTAGTAACATCAGAGGCAGAGCCGCAACTAGACCTTGCACTGTAGTAACCAGAGCCATAGAGATACCACCCGCCATCAGTTTAGGATCGCCAGTACCGAACAGTTGGATACTTTGGAAGGTCGCAATCATACCTGTTACTGTACCTAGCAGACCTAACATTGGACCGATAGCTGCAATGACTTTCAAAATTGAAATTCGAGCTTCTAATGCAGGCGTTTCTTTCAGAATAGCTTCATCCAACTTCAACTCTAATGTTTCAACATCAACATCTTTGTTTTCATGGTAAACCTTCAAGATACGACCAAGGGCATTGTTACCTGGATTATCAACATTTTTAGCTTGGCGTTTAACTTTTGCACCGATAGCTGCCAGCACAATGAAACGCTCAACCGCAATTAATAAACCAATAGCAAGTAATATGAGAATAATATAGCCAATGGTACCGCCTGACTCGATACGATCTTCCATGCTAGCTTTGTTAGTAAATATGTTTAACAGTACGCCACGAGCAGGGTCAATATAGAAAGGTGCTGTACCAGAAGCCGTTTCTTCCCATTTAGCAACTGCGCTAACTTGGTAGCCTTCAGGTTGTTGAGACAGCTGTTGTACTAAACCTAATTCAGAGTTATATACAATATATTTACCATCAGCCGTTAAGTTATAAGCACCAATACGATGAATAGTCGTTGTTTTCACGCTACCATCAATTTCGGTAACAGAACCTTCAAACTTAACCACTTTGCCAGATTGCGCCATTTCAAATAGCTGCTCTTGCCAGAATTGTTCTAACTCTTCAATTTTTGGTAATTGTTTACGGGCACCTAAATCAGCAATAAATTTATCGCGATTTGGAAATTGAGCACTAATGTTTGAACTTGCCAGTTTACCTGCGAAATCGCCGGCTTCACCTTTAACTACACCAAACATCTCACCCAAGTCACCTTGAGCCGTTTTTAGATCTTCTTCTAACTGAGCAATTTTACGCTCGTTATCTAAAAACGCTTGGTTCAAATCTTTACCACGTTGCTTTTCAGCAGCCAACGCATTTTTTTCTTTTTGCAGTAAAGCGGCCTTATCGCCACGCTCTGCTTGAAACTCTTGCTCACGCTTGCTATTAACTTTACCTTCAGCAGCACGCTCAACTTTAACTTGTTGCAATAATTGGTCAATTGACTTAGGCGCATCAGCAGCGCTTACCATACCAGCAGTTAAAGAGAAACTTGCAGCCAAGACAGCTGTAGTAATTAACTTCTTCATTATTGTGCAGTCTCCGCAGCAGGAATTGGTAATGCGAATAGATCTAGAGCGCCTTGTTTACGGGCAATGCGGATACCTTTAGTCAGTTCACGCAAATAGCTGTCATCTAACTTATCCCAACCCTTAGATTCTGGGTTGTACATCCAGCCAGTCTTTTGATCTAAACTCTGTGCATAAAGAGCAACACGACCTAAGTTAAAGAAGTCAACCAACACTTCTTTACCATCTAGGTTTAACTTACCTTGGTTAACGGCAACAGCACTACCGTATTCGCGCTCAATACTATAAGCATCAAGAATTAGACGATATTTTTCTGCTAGTGTTACTTCTGCAGTATTAAGTAGTCTTTTCAGCTCATTAACACGATTCGTACGTATTTCAGAATTAAAAGGTAAATCTAATTGAACAAACTGTTCTAATGATTCAACCATTTTAAACATTAATGGCACAACACCTTGGCGAAGTTTATCAACACCATTGATGTCACCCTGCACTGAATCCATTGTCTTTTGTTGATCAGCGACTAAGCTGGCAACATAATCGTTATATGATTTCAGTGATTCGCGCTCATCTGCAACAGAACCATACTCAAAAAGCATGTCTTGTGCTTGATCGAAATACTTATCAACGTTCTTTTGCGACGCAGCAGCATCAGCATGGATCATACTATCCGCTTTCTGCACGTCGGTAAGAGGATCTGCAACTACTAAGCTGCTGCTCGCTAATGCCAGCACGCCAACAAGTGCAGTAGCGATTTTTGTTCTATTGCTTACCTTGGACATAGTTCCCAACCAATTTGAAGTGAATAAAAAGGTTTAACTTACCAGCAACATAACGACAAGGCATAAATACTTGCCGAAAAAATTCCTGTAAGTTCGTCTTTCTCTTGTGATTCTTAGTTTTTTCTTCCCTTTCCTACGCCCTTACAGGCATAGACCCGCTGGCATCATTTCACAAAATGTTGACCTGTGTCAACATTTCAGACGACTAAAAACTAGTGTAAAGAAGCGTTAATAATGAAATTTTTTACGAAAGGTGTTTTTTTAGGCGAAAATGAATCTTTAGGGTTATTACTTTTTGTTCAAAAAAATAAAAATTTAATTTAAACCCTATAAAATCATAAAGATAGCCAACAACCAACTTTGTGCGCCCTCTTTATTAAAATTAACATTTTTTAACATAATGGCGACTCAAGTAGATGTTCTTTACTCATATCCTACTCCTCTCAATAAAAATTTACTTAAGGATTAGGAATGAAACAATATTAAAGAAATCGAAGACCCCGTTTTTTCGAGGAATGTTAATAGTAGAAGAATTTAGAATGGATAATTTAGAGGAAGCTTTCATTAATTTGACTCATCCGAACTGCGGATAAAAGCGAACAAAATCCAATTGCAATAAAGTCATCACTCCCTAGCTGTGGCCTTACATCAGTCTGAATATAGCAATTTCAAAACCTATTTAACTGAATTTATCTGCCCGAAGCACTTCCTTAATTCACCAGCGATACCGGCATTCTTAAACTGTTATGAACAACCTTAGCGCCATAAGTCTCTGTTTAACAGCTAATTCAAACAACTGTCATCGCTTTTAATAACTTAACTAAATTAAACTCAGGATAAGAATGCTTGGACTTGATGTTGCGTAACCGATTTATGATCAATAAAGTTTTTGATTAACTGAAAAATATTTCTCAGATAGTACATCTAAGGCGACGTAGTTGCCTGAGTTTTAGTGAATTTCATCAAAGGTCCAGTTGCTTATGCCTTCCAGGCTAAAAAGATGAGCATAAAAATCAATCAACTAGAAAAGACAATACTCATTTATAACTGATGTTAACTAACCCGCTAGCAGACAAAACCAAATTAGATACCGTAAATATGAAAAAAGCCCTCTAAACATCCAGAGGGCTTTATACCAACTAAAACTTAAAACTTAAATCTTACACCCGCATAGTAACGACGACCAATTGGATCATAAGTACTCGCTGCAGTTTCTACACCAGTGCTACTACCTGGCAATCCACTGATAATTGGTGGGGGATCTTGGTCGAATAAGTTATTAATACCAACATAAAACTCGGCCATATCAAATGGGCGATATGCTACATTTAAGTCATGGTAAGTAACAGAACCAACACCAACAGACTCAGGAGCTAAGTCATAGCCAGATAAGAAACCATCATCTAAGAATGACTCACCGATATAAGTTGTATTCCAAGCGATGTTGAAATCACCAATTTCATAGCCCAATGATAAGTAGAACTTATCTTGAGGGGCATCAATTTCCCCATTAAAGTTATCAGGCTCAGCACCTGGCAACGGTATTTCATAACCTTTAATCACATGGGTATATGCTAAACGCGCATTTGTTTGGCCGACTAAACCATAATCTTCTAAATCTTTTGCGTAAGTTATGACATAGTCAATACCAGATGTAACGTAACCACCACTGTTGGTTACAGCAGAGTCAATATACTCTAAAGAACCAGCACTGTTTGGGCCTTCAGGTGCTTGTCGACGGGTAATAAAACTACATAATGCAGCATTACCTCCGTAACATTGGTCCAAAATATACTGGCGGCCAGTACTAACTATAGCGTCTTCGATTTCAATGTCGAAATAATCGATATTAAAATCAAAGTCCTCTAACACTGCAATACCATCTGGTGAATAGGTTACACCAAAGGTCCATGACTTACCTTTTTCAGCGTCTAAATCTGGATTACCACGATTATAACCACTCACACCTTGAATATCTGACTGATTTAAAGTAAATGCTCCATTTGCTGCGATATTCGCCATCACACCAGCATCAGTGCGACATGCTTCAGCTTGCGCACCTGTTGTCGTTGCAGTAACACCCTGACATGGATCTGTCAAGCCAGTTGGAAAAGTTTGGCTTGGTGGTGAATACAACTCACCAATATTTGGAGCCCTCGTTGATAAAGCACGAATAGCCCTAAAACGAAGTTCATCAATAGGTGCCCAGTCAAGAGCAACGTTCCAGCTTTCAGTATTACCAACGGTAGAATAATCTGAGAAACGTACTGCACCACGTAAATTTAACTGCTTAGCCATAAATGCATCAGCAATCAATGGCACATTCACCTCAGTGAAATATTCCATCACATCAAACTCGCCCTCAGTGCTTGGTATAGCATTACCCGCATTTAAGCCAGCTTGTTGTAACGCATCAAATTCACTACGAGCATATTCCTCACGATACTCGGCACCCACCGCAACACCGACGAAACCAGCTGGTAATTCAAAGACATCACCAGAAACACTCATACCTGCAACAGTTTGTGTTGCAAGTGTGTTTAATGAGCTAGGTGCATTCACATAATTAGCCGCTTCTGGTGACACAGTACCAGCACCAAATATATTAATCGGCACACAACCTTGAGCGCGAGCTGTAGCATCACGGCATACTTTATTACCAAACTCATCAGTAACAGCTTCTAGCGCTGATTTAAAATTCAGAACGTTAACTTGGCCTGTACCAGTTTGTCCTTCTTTACTTTGACCGTATGAGAAATAAGTATCTAAAAACCATCCGTCAGTTAATTCGCCATCAATACCTGTCATAATACGGAAAGTATCACGGTCAGCTCTGCTACCACGGTTAGCTATATCAGACATACGGCGAGTAAAAGAGATATCCTTTAAACCATCACCATTTGTATCTGTAGCTAAGTTATAAAGCTCATCAGGTATCACAGAGTTACGTACTAAAGTACGTTCATATTCACCGGGATTAGTCGCACTTTCAATAAATTGTTCAAACTCAACAGGAAGCTGTCCACCAGAGCCTTTAAAAACATCAACCGAAGACAGTGCAAAGGGTTCTAACTGGCTCTGTGTTTGAGTTGATGCATAGGTTCCTTCAAGTGTAGCGTTCCATCCATCTGCAAACTCATACTTACCTGTCGCTGCAAAAAGGTAGCGCTCCGTCGGTACCGCAATTGTACGGATAGCGTTGCGGTTATAGCCATCAGCTTCACGGGTATCTGTTCCATTGGTTGAGAAACCAGAGATAAAGTTACCGTTCTTATCATAAGTATATGGCTTACCACCTGCAACAAAACGGCCTTGTGGTGCAAAACTTGAGTAAAATGGTTGCATCGGCGTAAACATATCTTCAGGCAGACCCGTTACTGCAGCACCTAAAGATATTTGATCGATTGCCGAGCGATCACGATCGCGTGAGTAGACGGCACCTTGGTTAGTGTAAGCACCATGCACCATGATGTTACCTTTACCGTTAGCAGATGATGTACCCATAGTAAATTGAATTTGATCATCTTCGCTATCACCTTCGGCGCTTTGACCTTTTTGAACATCAAATTCAATACCTTCAAATTCTTTTTTATAGATGATGTTAACTACGCCAGCCACAGCGTCTGAACCATAAACGGCTGAAGCGCCGCCCGTCATAATCTCAACACGCTCAATAAATTGAGTTGGAATTGTATTTAAGTCAACAGCAGTATCACCTGGTACACCTGAAACAAAACGACGTCCATTAACTAGAACTAAAGTTCGCTCACTCCCAAGATTACGTAAATCAACAGTGGAAACACCAGAACCTGAGGTTAAAAAGTTAGAGTTAGTACGGCTAAGCGCGGGGGCACCAAATGCTGGATTTTTAAGCAGCAATTCTTGAACGTTAGCAACACTCGAAGTGTCAATCTCATCTGCGCCAATAACCTGCACAGGTGAGAAACCTTGCAAGTCTGTTGAACGAATGCGAGATCCTGTTACTTCAATTTTCTCAATTGTTTTTTCCGCAACAACTGCATCACCTTCTGCTGCAGCAACAGAAAATGTGCTTAGAGCAGCAACAGCTGCACTACCAACTAATGCGTACTTTATTGAATGGCTTAAAAAGCTGTTCTTATACATTGTCAATCTCCCTATATAAGTATGTCTTTATTATAATATTCCCATCGTCATCACACGACGGGTCACACGAAAACGCAACACAACAATCTAAATCAGCCCAATAAAATCACATTTAAAACACTTAATCAACAATTGAAACGGAAATAACACAGCAATCGGCGTTTGTGAATAGTTTAAAGCTGATGATTAGCCATAAGCTTTGTCTAGTGTCAAATTGAATAAAAATCATAATGGATTGAAATTTAAGCATTTATTTTATAGTGATGGAGAGTTACCCATTATCAAATTGAAAAACAACTCAAACACAAATACTTGCAAAAAATTAACACTTAAAACCACTTTTAAGTATAAGTGCTCAAAAAACCTGACATTTTATGGCTAAATTTTGTTCGGCAAAAAATGGGGAGATCATTACAACATAGGAATAATTTTCAACAAACAACCTCAGTTCTGCTTAAACATGCACTTTTAACCAAAGTGATTTTAATACTGACATTTGACTGGATTTGACTTGTCCTTGATTGCCAATAAGAACAATGACCAAAGATGTCTGTGATAGTTTACATGTGCGGGCAGAACTGACGAGTTCTGAAAATTTGTCGAACAAATACAATAACAAAATTTGAATAACCTTCCATTTGAGAAGTACTCGTTATTTAAGGTGACCAAATTATTGAAATAAATGACTTAATCTAAATGACCATTACGCTATATACCAGTTAGTTTTCCATTTTCTTCATTCTGATGATAAAAAACCCCAAGTTGCCTCAGGGTTTTTATAATTAAAGCTGGAACAAAATAATGACTCCCGCTAACGAGGATTTAGAACTTCATACTCGCACGAACGAAGAAATAACGACCTAACATTTCATAAGTATATGGATCTGTGTTTGAGTCATTATTACCTGTGTAATAGGGAGGCTCTTTATCAAACAGGTTATTGATACCACCTGATAGACGAATGTTTTGAGTTAAATCATAAGATCCTGATAGATCATGGTATATAACACTCCCAACTGTTGGTGCATAACAACTAGATTCTTTGCCTTTACAAGCAAATGAGTCCATCCCATCAATATAACGAGCTTCGTAAGTAAAGCTCCAGTCATCTGCACTAGCAGTGATGTTCATATTACTCTTGAATTTTGCATAGGCTCCCGTACCGCCGGTAATGTAACCACGATAATCCACAGCAACACCATCAGGATCGAATTCTTCATATTCGGTCAGAATTGATGTATCCCAACCTGCTTTCCAATCCAATCCTAGAGCTGAAAATGCATAAGCAACATTAAGGTCATAACCCGCAGTGTTCGTCGCACCGATATTTTGTAGGCCATTGTCAAACTTAATACGACCACTGTTATCAATCTGAATATTAGAAGATTGACACAATACAGTATCAGTATTGATCTTATTACCTGCAGCATCTAAACATTGGTTAGCAATATAATTGTTGTCAACAGAAGTTATAGTGTTTGTTAATTCAATATCGTAGTAATCAACAGTCATAGACAGACCATCTACGAAGCTTGGTGAATAAACTAAACCTATCGTTGTAATGTCGGCTTCTTCTGGAGTTAATAACCCATTACCGCCAACAGTGACTTCTGCTTGGTCTTGTTCTGTTGCAGGATGAACAATTTGTTCGAAGGATGGTGACTTACCACCATATAACTCATCAACAGTTGGAGCACGGAATGCAGTAGACAACCCCCCACGGAACATAAGGTCATCATATACTCGCCAAGTTAAGCCTAGTTTCCATGTAGTGTCATCACCAAACGTGCTGTAATCAAAATAACGCATTGCAGCACTCAGATCGAGTTGTTCCACTAGTGGTAACCCACTTAACAATGGGATAGCCAATTCAGCATAAATTTCATTAACGCTAAAATCACCACCGGTAGGTTCTACCCTAGGATCATTAGCTAACCCCTGTGCTGTTAATGAATCTGGTGTAAACTTTGCAGCTTCTTTACGATTCTCGTATCCAGCAGCAAAGCCCATCATACCCGCTGGTAACTCAACAATATCACCCGATAAGGTTGCAGCAATAATATCTAACTCACTTCCACCACTATTTACTTCGGTATAAATGAATGGAGTGATGCTCTCACCTTCCCATGAAGACTGTAAAAAAGGATCAAACTCCCCCTTTAAAACTGCTGCATTAATTGAACCTAAATTATGTAGATTTGCCAGAGTATCGACAGAGTCGTTGCGACCTTTATTATAAGAGGCATCCCAACTCCAGCCATTATCAAATTCACCTTCTACGCCTAAAACAATACGAATAGTGTCTACAACTTGACTAAAGTCACGGGTACCGGACTCAACCATGCGACGACCATAAGAGAGTTCCTCTCCAGGCTTAACCCATGGCAGCAGGTCATCGGTCATCCAACCACCAGCTGAAATAGGATTATAAACCCATGCATCGCTGTTCCAAATTGGTTGAGGAGCCATTTGTTGATTTGACCAACGCTTTGAATACATAGCCTCAGTAAAGAAACGAGTTGTATCTGTCAGCTCATAGGTTCCAGCAGCCGTGAGATTCAAGCGTTCCATTGGCGTCGATAGATAACTATCTTTCGCATAGTTATATGCATCATTTGCAGTAACATAATCATGGTAAGTACCACCTCTACCACTTAGATCTGCAGTATCGCCCCAAATATGACCACCTTGAGAATAACCACTACCACCGCAAAACAAGCTAATTTTACCACTTGCATCAGGCTTAGTTTCTGTTACAGGGCAATCAGAAAAATCACGATCAGCTTGGCTTGCCTCGCCACGCTTTGTATACTGTGCGCCTATAACGACATTGCCTTTATCAAAGGTGTTACCCAAAGTCATATCAATCGTAGACTCGTCAGCATCACCTTCTCCAGAAATGCCGGTTTGGGCGTTGACTTCAAAACCTTCAAAGTCTCTTTTCAAAATTACGTTAACCACACCAGCAATAGCATCTGTACCATAAACCGCAGAAGCACCATCTTTAAGTACTTCAACTCTTTGGATCATAGAAACTGGAATCGTATTAAGGTCAACAGTAGAAGCAGCTCCTGTACCAGAAGCAATCATTCGACGACCATTAACCAAAACTAGAGTACGGTTAGTGCCTAATCCTCTGAGGTTTATGCGAGAATTACCACCAGAACCATTATTTATGCCAGCGTTAGTCATTGCACCGCCAGCCGAAGTCATTTTCTGCAAAACATCATCAATCGATATTGCACCAGAGGAAATAATGGCTGAAGCATCAATCACGCTAACAGGACTAGCCGTTTCCATATCTGCGCGTTTAATTCGCGAACCAGTTACAGCTATACGCTCAACTTTTGCTCCATCTTTATCATCTGCAAATGTAAAAGGTACATTTAATACCGTAGCAGTCACACCGCTAATCAGTGCAAAGCGCACAGATTTTGCTATCAAGTTTTTTTTATGCATTGTCAATCTCCCGGGAAAATCATGTTTTTATTATAATTTGCTTATTTAATAAGCAGTTTTAAACAAGGGCACCTTAAACATTCCGAAGTGCTGCGGAAGCATAAAATCATATGAGAGACATTTAATCAACAAAAAGATAACCAAATACAAACAAAAAATACACAATGTTTTTTTATTACTAATTGACTTATCGTTAAAAACAAAAAGCCAGTCATTGCTGACTGGCTTTTTGTTAAAACAGTGGTTTCTACTATATAGAAACTGGAAACTTAAAGTGTGTAACGGATACCAATGGCAACGCCGTCAGATTCAGAAAGCGCCATTCTAGCTTCTTGTTCTTTATCTGCACTGGTAAAATCGCTGTAATCTTTACGTGCTTCTACGTAAAGCACTGTGTTTGGGTCCCATACAAAGTGCAAACCAACCACGACAAACTGACGTTTGAACTCATCGTTAGGATCGGCATTAAAGTTAGGTTGAATGACATAGTCTTTACCGGCATCAAGCACGTTGTAAGAAATGAATGGGCGTAATCCATTGTCAAACTTGTAAGAAACTAAACTTTCAATACCATAGGCGTCTTTAATCAAACGACCAATATTGTCTGTGTCATGATTTTCTTGTCTGTTAACGTTTGCAGCAGCGTATAAGCCATTGCTATCGAAGTTACCCCAAGTGATACCCGCACCGTAGATAAGATCAACCGCAGTGGTTTGTTCGCCATTACCAAAACTCACATCAAACTCACCGCGGTTAACACCCGCAGTTAAGGTCAGCATATCAGTGGCTTTATAGGTCAGCGCGCCACCATAAGTATAATTGTATTCTACTTGTTGAGCCGCTTTATCACCGCTTTCCCAGTTCGCTTGACACTGAGCTTGTGAAATATCATCCGTTGTATCACAGGTATAGAAGCTGCTGTTTTTCAACTGTGCTTGAACTGCAAAGCTTACATCGCCAAATGCATTGCGATATTGAACTGTTTTATCACCACGACCAACACCGTTTACCGCGCCATCATCTTTATTATAAGTGTAAACACCTGCAGTGTTACCGTCCCACACAAAACCGTAGTTAGTGTTGTAAACGACATCGTACCAAGCGCCCCACTGCTTACCAATAGTCAGTGTTCCATAAGTGTCATGGGACAGACCAGCGTAACCTAAACGGTTATAAAAGAACTCTTCTTGAACAGATTCGAAGCGATTGTTATAGACGATGTCGCTACTACCTACAGGGTTCACACCCCATTCCAATTTAGCAAATGCTTTCCAACCGTCAGTCAACTCACGATTAAAACCAAAATTAATGCGAGATGCGCCGTTAACAACCTCTGTTTCCCCTTGAGTGTTGATCACGCGTGCATCAATAAAACCACCGATTTCTACGGCATTTTTATTATCTTTATAGATCTCGATAGCTGAGACTGATGGAACTAAAAAAATTGCTGCAAGCGCAGTTGCTACTAACGTCTTGTTCATTTGGTGCTTAACCTTTTTTGTTTATGTTCTGTCAACGTCATTCCGTTGTTATATTTCCTTACAATTTCCTCTTAAAGGGTAGCAAACTTTCAATATTCCCTCAAAGCTAAACCTAAAGAATATGTCGATTAACATCACAAAAACAAACCAGTTAACCTCTACAAAACAGGTCAAAACGCTACATTCGCCACCCTGCGCAACACATAAAGAACATTAAAAACACTATATTAACAGTAACTGCTTTGACGCAATATCCATGTAGTTTAGTTTCATTATCGAAAAAACAGGCTCGGCAATAGGGCCAATTTGCTTATCAATGTAGTATTGGTAATCAATTGGTGACGTTCTGTACAGTAAGGATTCCGGTCCATTTACAGTAATCAGATAATCAATCTGCGCCCCACGCTTGCCAAAAGAGGCATCTCCTGTTAAGTCGCATAATTGTTGAGCGACTTTAACATGGGGAGAAGATTTAGCCGTGTAATCTTCAATATTGCGTCGCATACGTTTGCGAAATACCAAATCATCATCCAACTCACCATCAAGCAGCTTTTCAAACACACTGGCCAAATAAACACTGATATCCCTTTGGTTAAACATCCGTTCATAGAGTGACTCTTGAACTTTGCGCGCTAAAGGGCTCCAATCACTGCGCACTTGCTCCATACCTTTAAAAGTAAGCTCAAGTTCATCGCTCGCATTACGCCACGCGCCAACATAACGTTTTTTACTGCCTTCTAACGACCCTCTTAAGGTCGGCATAAAAAACTGCTCATAGTGGCGTTCAAACTGTAACTCGAGAAAACTCTCAACTTGATGATCTTCACCGATCTTAGCCTGCCACTTAGCATTAATTTCCCGCGCCAGAGTGTTACCTAAGGCGTTAAGGTCTGAGAGATCAGGCTCGCTGCCAAGCCAGACAAAGGTCGAATCCGTATCGCCGTAAATCACTTGATAGCCCATCTCTTCTATCCATGCGCGGGTTTGTTTCATGATTTGATGGCCACGCATAGTGATCGAACTTGCTAACTTTGCATCGTGGAAAACACAACCTTGAGAACCTAAAACCCCATACAACGAGTTCATGATAATTTTTATCGCTTGGGATAAAGGCGCATTGTGCTCACTTTTGGCCTTTTCGCGCTGCTCAGATAATGTTTGGATAAGCTTAGGTAAAATGGGCTGTTGCCGACTGAAACGGCCACCGAGAAACCCCGCAACACAGTCAGACTCGGGCAATTGCAAACCTTCAATTAATCCCTTAGGGTCAATCAAAAAAGTACGAATAATGGAGGGATATAGACTTTTAAAATCGAACACTAAAATATGCTTATAAAGTCCCGGTACAGAATCCATCACATAGCCACCGGGGCTTTCGATCCCATCACTCGCAGGAGCATCGGGAGCGACGTAACCTGCTCGATGTAGATGCGGTAAATACAAATGATTAAATGCCGCCACCGAAGCCCCAACCCGCCCCAACTCTAAACCTGTTAGTTCAGCTCGCGCGAGGGCGAACTCCCATAATTGAGTATGACTAAAAATATCCCACACCAGACGGCTGTCAGTAAGATTGTAATGCGCTAATGCTTGTTTGTGGGCCTTAAACAGCTGATCAATTTCTTCAACGCGATTATCCACGTTATGAATGGCCTTGCCTTCACCTAATAATTTCCGCGAAACAAATTCCAACGAAAACCGCTCAAAATGATAGAAAGCGGCTTTAAGCCAATCGATACCATCGAGTACCACACGGCCCGGTAAAACTAAGGTTTCTGGCCGAAATTTATTATCGACTTTCCACTCAAGCTTTGCCCCGCCGCGGCCAATGGTGAGCGGAATACGATGTAATAATGCACGGCGTGACAATAGCGCGAGATCGAAACTCACCACTGACCAACCGATAATAAAGTCAGGATCAAACTCATGGAACCACGCGATTAATCGATGAATGAGTGCAGCCTCATCGGCCACCCATTCAATATATTCGGGAGAGTTTGATTCAGCCTCACCCACCATAATCACTTTTTCATAAGTCTGCTTGAGACTGTCTTGCTCTCCGTCTCGGCCACTGTATTGACCATATAGTGCAACTGAATAGAGTAAACCTTCAAAACTACATTCAAAATCCAGTGAAATACAGCGCAAATGTACAGCCGTTAAAGGGGCAATACTCTTAGCCCGCTCGGCGATAAACACGGGCAGCGAGTTAGCCTCAAGACTGTCGCTAGTCGGCGCGTGTATGTTACTCGTCGCAGAGAAATGCCCTAAAAATGCCACATCCAGCGCCACAAACCGCTCGATTAAATAACGCTGTTCGGGGCGAATGTCGGCTTCAAATAAAGGGATATCGGCATCTTTAGCGATGCGCTGTAAGGTACGTAAACTATTGCTAGATTTAGCATAAACACCACTAACCGCGCCACCTTTAAAGCTTTTGAGTGCTAACGGTACAAACCGCAATGCTTGACCCGGCGTTTGCAACTGCAAAGCCGTGACATCAGTTTGATGACAAAAACAAATGTGTTCAGTGCCTTGCACTTCCACCAGCACAGGGCCTTGGGCGGTAGCCAGATAATACTGCAACACTAAACTCCCATGACGATGAATCGCATGGCGTGTTAAGACTCGACCTTGTACACTAACGGCCGCGGTAGCCTCTGACTTCATCGCATGGGTTCCCAAATCGCATAGCTAGTCAATTTAGATGGTTCCTCAATTTAAATGCCGCCAAATGGCAGAAAAGTTTCTTAGGCTATGCAATCACTGTTATTATGTACAGCATTAATTCGATAAAGTAGTGACGCATGTTACCTGACAATGTAAAAACCCAGATCCGCGCCATCTATAAGGATATCGCTACCGCCTTGCCTAATTTTAGGCCGCGCCGCGAACAAAACTATATGGTGGCGGAAATCTCTAAGACCCTCGCCGGCGACTATGATAAAGATAGGCGCATAATTGTGGTCGAAGCAGGCACTGGGATCGGTAAATCATTGTCTTATATCCTCGGTACCATTCCACTGGCATTAGCGAGCAAGAAAAAGGTCTGCATCGCTACCGCAACCGTCGCTTTGCAGGAGCAATTACTGCATAAAGACTTGCCCTTCTTCCTTGAGCAATCCGGCTTAAATTTCCGCTTTGGCTTAGTTAAAGGTCGACAACGTTATGTGTGTCTATCGAAACTGGCGATGCTCATCGGTGACGACAACAGTACACAAATGGCCATGTGGCAAACTAAACCAGACAATAGCCAAGTGGCTATGATGCACGGCCTGTTAAAAGACTATAACGAAGGTCGCTGGAACGGCGAAATCGACACCTTAGCCGTGCCGCTGCCCGATCACCTGTGGCAACAAATCGCCTGCGACAAACACAGCTGTCATCGCCAAGTCGCCAGCCACAGAAATTGCCCGTTCCATAAAGCCCGCGAAGATGTCGATACTTGGGACGTGCTCATCGCCAACCACAGCTTGTTATTCGCCGATTTAGAATTAGGCGGCGGCGTGATTTTGCCCGATCCCGAAGACGTGTTTTATGTTATCGATGAGGCACATCACTTACCGATTGTGGCGCGGGATTTCTCCAGTGCACAGGCCACGCTGAGGGGCGCCTGCGACTGGCTCGAAAAAATTGGTAAAACCTGCGCTAAGTTACAAAACCAAATAAAGAGCAACAATATCATTGCCCCCGCGCAGGCAATGCAAGATCATTTAGGCGATCTTATCAGCCAGCTCAATCAAGTGGCCCACTACTGCGATACCCAGACCAAACACTTTGCCAATCCTGAAAACCGTCTGCGTTTTGAGCACGGCAAACTACCAGAGTCATTACTCATTCTCGCCGAAAACCTTGCTGTGACCTCTAATCTTGCCCTCAAACAGTTTAATAAAATGCTGTCACTGCTGGCCGAGGCGATTAAAGATGGCGATATTCCTAAACATCAATCCGAAGCACTATTGGCCGAAACCGGATTTATGCTGCAAAGGCTCGAAAACCTGCAGAAATTGTGGAGGATGATGGCCAAGGAAGATAAGCACAAAGGCGCACCTATGGCGCGCTGGGTCGAACTCATCACAGGTAAACAAGTGGATTATCTGTTTAGCGCTTCACCTATCGAAGTCGGCTTTATGCTGGAATCCATGCTGTGGCAAAAGGCCGCGGGCGTGGTTTTATGTAGTGCCACACTGCGCGCACTCAATAACTTCGACCATTTCGTGCATCAAGTAGGTTTGTCACTCAACGATGGCAGTCGTTATTTAGCCTTACAATCGCCCTTCGATTACCCCAATAATGCGACACTTTATTTACCCAAAATGCGCACTGAGCCGACGGATGATGCCTATACGGCTGAACTTGCCGAACAAATCATCACCCTTATTGAAGGCGAAATGGCAACCTTAGTGTTATTCGCCTCCTACTGGCAAATGGAAAAAGTGGTTGAATTACTTGAAGGTAAACTCACCACTGAACTACTTATTCAAGGCAATGCGCCACGGCAACAGTTGTTAGAAAATCATAAAGCTAAATGCGATAATGGCGAACCAAGCATCTTGTTTGGCACCGGCAGTTTCTCTGAAGGTCTCGACTTGCCCGGCGATTATCTGACGAACTTGATCGTCACTAAACTGCCCTTTGCCGTGCCAACCTCGCCCGTTGAGCAAGCGCATGCAGAATATGTCAAAGTCAAAGGCGGTAATCCCTTCTTGCAACTGACGATCCCAGATGCTTCACGTAAGCTTATTCAAAGTTGTGGTAGATTACTGCGTAAAGAGCAAGATTATGGCCGAGTGACCATTTTAGATAGGCGGTTAGTCACTAAACGCTATGGCAAGTCCTTACTGGATGCCTTACCGCCCTTTAGACGTGTTATAGAGTAGGATTAAAATTTGGAGTTGTTACTCGAGCCCAGTCATTGGGCCCTGTTGGCAGTCATAGGTCTTATCGCTGGATTCATTGATGCCGTCGTGGGTGGCGGTGGCCTATTGTCGATCCCCGCACTGTTAACCTTAGGGATTGCGCCGCATACCGTATTAGGCACCAATAAGTTAGCAGCAAGCTTTGGCTCTTTTATGGCGGCTTGGACCTATTATCGCAAACACCTCTTTAAACCCTCGTTTTGGTACATGGCTTTTATCGCCACCTTTATTGGCGCCGTATTGGGCAGTTTCTTAGTCTATTTAGTCGATACTCAATGGCTCGAAAAAGTCCTACCCTTGCTGATCATTGGCATCGCCATTTACAGTTTAGTCAGCCCCAATGCGATGTCAGACGTTAACTGCCAAGCAGCAACCAGCAAGCCGCCAGCCAAGCAACAATGGCTACAGGGACTGGCTTTAGGCACTTATGACGGTTTTGCTGGCCCAGGCATTGGCGCATTTTGGACTGTCACATCCGGCTCTTTGTATAAACTGCCTTTACTGCACAGTTGCGGCCTCGCCCGTGCGATGACCTTCACTAGCAACTTGACCGCATTGACTATCTTTGGCTGGCTTGGGCAGGTAGAGTGGCAAATAGGTTTGTGGATGGGATTGTGCATGATGTTAGGCTCATTTATCGGCGCCCGCTGCGCGATTAAATTTGGCATGCCCTTTATTCGTCCACTGTTTATTTTGATCGTGCTAATGATTGCAGCGAATTTGGCATGGAGCGCATGGTTGTGAACACCCAACAATTAATGGTGATGCTGAAGAATCAGCTTAAAGCCTTAGAACAAGAAGTGCTGCAACACGATAATCGACTCGCCCCGCCGCAGCGTAAACTTCTGCAAGAAACGGAGCGTTTTAATCACTCGCTGTTTGTCCAACACGGCGCCCAACTCGGCCCCTGTATTGAACAAATTCGTAGCAGTATTATGCAGCTCGAAAAACAAATTAAGCTTAAACTCGCCCCCCAGACCATTGCCCTGAGCTGTGAGCGGATCCAAGATAGATTTACCGCAGTCAAACGAGCCTTGCTGACCACTTCTATTGACATTAAGTCTAAAACTCAGCAGCGTGCCAGTAGCCGTGCCCGTTTTGCACAGCGCCAGAATCAGTCTCACCAAGCCAGTGGTTTCGATTGGATCGCCAATAACGTGATGCAAAATAGTCATGAGATCTACGAAGAATTGAACAAACATCTTAATTGGGCGAAAAAATTTGAACAAAAAATTGAAGAAATGGAATCAAAACTTGAAAACTGTCATAGTGCTGACAAAATAAAATTGCAAAATGACATCCTTTTGATGCATCGTCGTCTAGGAAAATGCAGGCAAGCTATTAGTTATATAGAAGATCGCATTCAAATATTCGAACGCCCGTATCAGAGTAATAACCGTTAAGGAGTAACAATGAAATCACTTTTGCCAATTAGCAGCCTGCTAGTATTACTCGGATCTGCCTCAGCCTTCGCTGCAGATCTGAACATTCCTATGTCATTTGAGTACCTTGCTCTTGATGGTAAAAAAGTCGAGTCGAGCGTATTTAACCATAAAAGCAGCTTAGAATTGGCCCCCGGCACTCACAAAATAGCCATTCGTTATCATGAAATGGTAGAGGATGATTTTAGTGACAGCCAAACCTTTGTTAAGTCAGCCCCTTTCATCGTGACCTTAGACGTTGATGGCGACTATCAATATTACCTCCAAGCCGCCGAAGGCAAAGTCGTTAAAAAGCCGAAAGTTTACGCGCAAAACCCACAAATCAAATTGACCCGTGGCGACAAAGGCGACGTCAATTTCCAAGTGGTGAATACCAATTTAGAAGAAGAAAGCTTCGTCTCTCGCCTTTTCAGTGGTAATCAAGCCGTTGACGTATCGGGAACTGCCGCAGCAGCAACTGGTGCAGCAGGCGCTGTGGTTGCCGTTGCACCAGCACCCGTGGCAACATCGGCGACCGTTAGCGCGACGTCACTCACTGCCCCCGTAGACACTTCTAAAGCAACAGCTGCCAATCCACAACAAATGTTGCAATACTGGTGGTTACAAGCGGATGAGAAAACACGTAAAGAATTTATGAGCTGGGCAATTTCACAGCTATAACAACTTCCGATAACGAGGTTTAGTCAATATTGACTCTGATCCCACTGGTTTATCACGCCAGCTATTCCAAGCTGGCGCTTCCTCCCCATCACAGATTTCCCACCACTAAATACGCACATTTACGGCAGTACTTACTCGATAACCACATTGCCACGACTGCACAATTCCACGCACCAACGGCCATGACTGCAGAAGATGTAATGCAAGTGCATCAACGCGAGTACGTAGAGCAGTTTATCGCAGGCACTTTGCCAACAGCGGCGCTTAGACGGATTGGTTTTCCGTGGAGTGAAGCCTTAGTTGAGCGCACCTTGCATTCTGTGGCTGGCACCACACTCACTGCTTCATTAGCCATAAATCAAGGTATTGCCCTGCACCTAACGGGTGGCTATCATCACGCCCATTACGATTTTGGCAGCGGCTATTGTATTTTCAACGACCTTATCCTCGCGGCCAGAAATGCCATCGCGAGCCAGCAAGTACACAAGGTACTGATTTTTGATTGCGATGTGCATCAAGGTGACGGCAGTGCAACCCTCAGCCACCAACATCAAGGGATCATCAGTTGCTCGATTCACTGCAAAGAGAATTTCCCGAGTCGTAAGCAGCATTCCCACCATGATATTGAGCTAACCAAAGGCAGCGATGACAATCTGTACCTCGAAACAGTGGAGCAGACACTCGCCCTCCTTATCCGAATCCATCAACCAAATCTGATTCTTTATGATGCTGGGGTCGATATTCATCAAAATGACGATCTTGGCTTGCTCAATATCAGCCAAGAAGGACTGTTCAGACGGGATTTAACTGTGTTATCAATGGCAAAATCGGAAAATATTCCAATTGCAGCCGTGATAGGCGGCGGCTACAGCAGAGACGCACTACAATTAAGCCAAAGACACAGCCAACTTTTTATTGCGGCAAATCATTTGTGGTAGCAAACTCAATGAAAACCGTCATGGAGCATAACAATGCAACTCGAAATCCGTAATTACTACGAAGTTCTTTTAATGGAAATATTGTCAGATGAAGGACTTATGGACGAACTTCCTGAGGACTATCTCGCCGACTTATGTTGCGTGACCTTAAATCAACTGCCAGTCCGCTACATACGCCACCTCGTCGATACTTACTTCTTTGAAGACTATAACGAGCTGCAGGAATTAAAGCGTGAGATCCAAACCGCACTCGAAAAGTCCCGCGCTTTTCTTAAACAAAATCTGCAAAAAAGATTACAGGAAGAAGCCGAAGCAAATCGCTAATCTTGCTAAGAGTTACTATTGAGAGCATTTTTAGCCGTTGCAGTGGCAAGAACAGAGGCAGGTAATAGATTATCTCATTGTGCAGAAATATTAACGCTATAAATGATTAACAGCAGAAAACGGAAATAGTCTGCAAGCTAAAATATTGAATAACATAAATTGAGTATATATAGAGAAGTACAACGGAGATAAACAGAGGGACTGCTGAATTGGAGGTTCCCCTAGAGCCGACACCCCGGCACACGAGTCGCTTGCTGCGGTTGCTCCCTTCCGGGCCTGGCCGAGTTCACAAGTTATCATTGCGGGGGGACCCTAGGGTCACCATAGCTTCGAACATTACTTTGAATGACATAAACCAAAGCATTGCTTGAACGCGAAGGATTATCCCCCATGGACCCTAAGGGATCAAGCGCTAATCGATAAGATCTCTTAATATCCCACCTAACTGCACAATCTATAAGCAAATGGAGTGATTGAAATGATAAAAGCCTGCAAATGCAGACTTTTATATATGTTTTACTGAATCTCTTATCATAAAAATCAGCAGGCTACATCGCAATCATCGCCAAAGGTGGTTACAACTTGATCAAATGGCGATTTTGTTCAATTATCTTAGCCCCAACACCAGAGACATTGGCTAAGTCATCTATAGCATTGAACTTACCATTTTTAGTGCGATAGTCGACAATCGCTTGAGCCTTTGCGGCACCAATCCCTTTGAGCACGAGTAACTGCTCGGCTGAAGCGGTATTGATGTTGACTTGAGCGGCATCTGGCATAGCTTTCTTCACATCCGATGCCATTTCACCCGCTTCAGTTTTAGCCTGTACTTTCACGGCGGCCTTGGTTGGGGTTTCTGTTGCGATTGCTGGGCTTGCCAAAAAAGCCGTTAATGCTATGGCACTCATAAAAGCAGGTATACGATTTGTGGTTTTCATAACAATTCCTCTATTCCATGATTTGCGGCCTTTCGTCCTACTTCCGTGGCCTCAAATCAAAAATAGTCTAAGCTGTCCCGAAATACCAAATCGGCGTCATAAATATTCACTATCGCTAAACTTCTGTCTTCGGCTCAATGAGCCAGTGCTTGACTATGATAAAAAGATGCAAAAAGCATCCTTTTATCATTCAAATAACTAACGGTCTTTAAAATAACAACATTCATTAAGCTAATCGAGCTAGCGCTTGGTTCAAGTCGGCGATGATGTCGTCACAATCCTCTAAACCAATAGAGATCCGCAGCAAATTATCACCAATACCAGCGGCAGCCCTCGCCTCTGACGTATAAGGTGAATGCGTCATCGATGCAGGATGTTGAATCAGGGATTCAGCATCACCTAGACTCACCGCAATTGAGAACAACTTTAGATATCCGACAAAGGCCATGGCTTCTTCTAAATTTGCCGCCAGTTCAAACGCGATAACACCACCAGCACGTTTCATCTGCTGGCCAATGAATTTATGCCCTTGATGAGATTTAAGCCCGGGGTAATACACACGTGTAATGCTTGGATGTTCCGCCAAAAACTCTGCCACGCGCTGGGCACTATCGCAATGGCGCTGCAAACGCACATCTAAGGTTTTAAGGCCGCGTAAGATCAGCCAAGCATCATGTGGCGATATCACAGCGCCAATATCCTTTAAAATTTCATACTTCACTTTATGGAGCTGTTCTTCACAGCCACACACTATCCCCGCAATCACATCGCCATGGCCATTGAGATATTTAGTCGCACTGTGGACCACCAAATCAATGCCAAAATCCAGCGGCCTCTGCAGTAATGGCGTCATGAAGGTATTATCGACAATACTGACCAACTGATGACGTTTGGCAATATTCGCAATTGACGCTAAATCAAATACCTGCAAATGCGGATTGACAGGGGTTTCACAGAAAATGACCTTAGTATTGGATTTGATCGCCGCTTCTATTTCTGTTACCGATGAAAAGTCCACTAGGGACACTTCAATACCAAAGCGGGCAAACTGAGTCGTCATTAGCGCATAAGTACAACCGTATACGGCATTCGACGCCACTAAGTGATCGCCCATCTGCAAATTAGCCAGCAATGCGGCGGATACTGCGCCCATACCAGAAGCAGTTGCTGCAGCGGCCTCTGCCCCTTCTAAAATCGCCATTTTACGTTCAAGCTCAGCAGTTGTCGGATTCCCTAAGCGCGTGTAAATATACCCCTGCTCATTACCCGAAAATCGCTCACCACCTTGCTGTGCAGACTCAAACACAAAAGTCGCACTTTGGTAAAGCGGCGTCACTAAGGCACCAAAGGCCTCTCGCTCATGGCCGCCATGAATAACCTGTGTCGCCGCCTTCCACATCTTGCCTGACTCATCTTGCATACCTAGCTCCTTGTCATTGGCATTGAGCAGTTCCCGTTCTTGATTAATTGTTGGTGTGGAGCGCTCAATGCCCGCATTATGGATAATCTAATAGATAAGTTAATGAAACATTAGCCCTATCGAATAAGCCCTACCATAACGCGGCCAAGCACTTAAGCCAGTAGCATGACGAAAATAGCAGCGCGCCAAGTGTAATTAACTTGTTACATAGCACTTTTACGTCGCACTTCGTCATTCTCTTTATCTGCAAGAATCATAAAAAATGCGCCAAGGAACAAGTCCATTAGCGCATCTACTTTCGGCTATTTGAATCGTTTAATCATATGATATTCAATAGCATCTACTCTTTAGACTTATCTTTAGATGACCGAGATACCCTATCATCAACATCGGCGAACTGGCCTTTTAATGCGTCGCGGCCTTCCTTGGTAAACAGCTTGCCTGAAAACTGCTTAAGTTCGATCAACAATTCCTGATGCACTTTAGACAATTTAGGCCTTTGCTCTTCCCTAAACACAATCGGCCGACACAGCGCCATGGCTTGATATCCAAGGCGCGCCGTTAGCATACCGCCGCCTAAACCTTGGGCCAAGCGAGCAGACAATTTACCTGTCATTTCAACCGATAACAGCTGTGTTCCTAAATCAGTAACTAACTCACTGGTGCCCGCATAAATAATATTGATGATGATACTGCGGATAAGTTTAATCCGGCTCCAATAACCTAGCTCTATACCATAACAGCGGGCGACATCACGCAGCATACGTTGATTACGCCAAAGGATGATGGCCATATCGAGCACAGCTAACGGACTGGCCGCCAGTAGCACTGCCGACTCAGCCGCATAACGTCGCACGACTTTTTTGGCCAGTTCATCTCGCTCCGTAAGCACTAAGTCCTCGAATAACAAGACTTTCTCGGCATCATTATGTTCATCTTTTAATGAGCGGCGAAGTTGCTGCAAACCTTGGCTGTCGCCATAGTGGCACACTATGTTATCGATAAAACTGTCTGCCTCACCCATTTGCATGCTCTGCGCAAGCCTTGCACCCGTTTCTTGAGTATCGGCGACCTGTTTGAGTCGCTTCAGTTTGCGGTACTCACTAAACGCCCCCGCCAATGCCCACGCACTGACGACCCCAAGCACCACACCATAAAAACTAAACAACCAAGGGCTCTCAAGCCAAGCATCCCTCAATCCTAATCCTGTTTGAACTACTACAAGCAGCAATAAACTCGTTACCGCCAGACGAGCGAGCCAAGACCAACGGCGTGATTTTACAAGTTGAGGCGATACCGATTTAGCATCGATCATTTTTGGATGGGATGACAGCGTTTCATCCATCAATTCCTCAATATCAGCAGCCACTTCTTGCACTGGCGTATGCGGATCAAAGGCTTTCGCCCCTTTGAGCTCCTCTTTGCAGGGTTTGAGCTCCACGACTTCTGGGTCAAACAGCTGCTGCTTTTTCAGCGGCTTATGTTCAACTGAGTGTGCAAATGAGTTCGCAGAAGAATTAGAAGCCTGCTCGTTAGCGTTATCCGATAGCTTTAGCGTCATTCCAACTTATCTCCCAGTAAGTACTGCAGCAAATGATCGAGACGAATATGGTCAAAGTGCACTTGAGATGGGTCAACATTGGCATTGCTCGGCGGTGCAAAGCCGACAAAGTTAAACCCTTGTTCACGCCAAAAATCGGGCTCAGGTAAGCGAGTGGGCACTTCGCCTGGAAACAAGGTCAGGGCTTTACCGTTGAGTCCCATCCCCTGCACGACTTCCACCTCGCCCTCTTGGGTCGTTACCATGCCATGGCGAGTCGCTTTAATGGCGCTAATCGCCATAGTCTCCACTTTACAACCATCGAAACTGGCAAAATGCTGACTGTGTTTCAGCATATCGGTCAGCAGGGACAAAACATGGCTCTGCTGATCGCGGGTCACATGGTCAACCTTGCTCGCGGCAAACAATAAACGGTCGATGCGGGGGGCAAATAACCGCCGTAAATAACTCGATTGGCCAAACTGAAAGCTTTCCATAATGGCATTGAGCGCCGCGCCCATATCCTCAAATTGCTTTTTACCGCGATTCAACGCACTAAAACAGTCAACAAGTACTAACTGCCGATCAAAACCGGCAAAGTGGTTTTTATAGAAAGGCTTAACCACTTTAGCCACATATTCTTGATAACGTTTTTCAAGTACATGGAATCCACTGTGTTTATCGCTTTGCGAAAGCTCAGCAAACTTTTCATCATTAACCAATAAAAGGGGGAAAAAAGCCAATAAAGGAGCCCCCTGCCATTCACCCGGCAATAACATGCGCCCAGGTTGCGCTTGGTAATAACCTTGCACATGCACTAAATCATTGAGTAATAGCTGATATTGATCGGCAATCTGCTTTAATTGCTGCTCATCGGCGCTGGCGGCTAAATCCAATGAAATCAAAGATTGTTCAAACTCAGCATACAAAGGCGAGCTTTTAAGATTCTCGATGCGAACTTGTTGAGCACGGCACCAAGTAACAAAGTCTTGGCGCAACATAGGTAAATCGAGTAACCATTCGCCAGGATAATCGACTATGTCCAAATACAAGGTGGCGGTATCAGAAAACTTGGCCAGTAAGCCCTTCTTAGGCTGGTATTTAATCGCCAAGCGTAACTCAGAAATAGTACGGGTAGAGGCTGGCCAAGTCGCAGGTTCGGAAGTGAGCGCTAACATGGCGCCTTGATAATCAAAACTGGCGATTTCAAGATCCGGCTGCATGGCACGCTTAACACCGAGTAAACGCTGATCGCGGCTCACTTGCCACAGTGGCAAAGCACTGTTGTTGCGGGCGTGGGGTAAGGTTGAGACAGGTCCAGAATTGAGTAACTGATTGACTAACCCTGTGATAAACGCCGTTTTTCCTGCACCAGAAAGCCCAGTCACGGCCAAACGTAAATGCCGGTCCGCGGTGCGATGTAACAGGGATTGGCCCTTTTGGGTTAATTTATGGAGCGAGGCATCAAGCATTCCCATAGAGACTTCCCTTATGTCGAATGATGTTAACTTATGTCAAGTGATGTTGACTATACACTGGAATGGAGCAGAGATTAAGCAACAAGGGCGGACATGGCCGCCCTTTAGAAGGGTTACAAACTATTGATTTGTCTTTTTAAATCAAAGTTGTCAGAGGTGACATGGCGTTCTAAATTTTGTAGCCTGACTTCCAGACTTCGAAATTGATGACTCACGTCGCTTAGCGCTTGCTTTGCGGGTTCTCCCGACTGCCACGGCTTCTTCTTCACCTCAATATCGTCCCTATCGTACGACTTCTGTGGCTTGATGTCTAAAATCACCCATAAAGCGACATAGATGATAAATACCACACCTGAGCCGCCGAGTAAGAAGATAGACACAGTCAGCACTCGCACTAACCAAGTTTCAATCGCAAAGTACTCGGCAATCCCTGCACATACACCCGCTATTTTGCCTGACTGGGGAATGCGGTACAAAGTACGGCCATTAGATCCTCTCATGTTTCCCCCTCCATTCGGGCGATTCTGTATCCAGAATGGCCTCTAAGGTCTCGATACGCGCCGCCATTTTATCGGCCTTGGATATCAAATCATTGAGTTGTGAAAACTCTTCCTCAGTGAGTCCCTGGCTCACTTGTCGCTTACTGCGATAATGAAGAACTAACCATATTGGCGCGACTATCACCATGAAAATAATAATCGGCGCCATTAGCACGTCCATATCCATAACTCACCTCTGAATTGTTATTCTTTTGACTTAGTTGGCGCTTTACCTTTTACCTTGGCTTTGAGCGCTGCCAGTTCTGCATTCACAGAATCTTCCGCTTCTAGCGCCGCAAACTCATCGGCTAAGGTCTTCTTGCTGCCAAGATCGTAAGATTCAACTTGGGCTTCTAAGCCTTCGACACGGCGCTCATATTGCTCAAACTTGAGCATAGCATTGTCGATCTTGCTTGAATCTAGCTGCTTTTTCACTTCTAAGCGTGATGACGCTGTTTGAGTGCGCAAAATAATGGTCTTTTGACGCGCTTTTGCATCGAGCAGCTTTTCTTGCAACATGCCCACTTCATCTTTCAAGCGTGCGATATGTTCATCGATGACGGCTAACTCTTGAATCAGCGTATCTGCTAAACCGGTCGCTTTTTGTTTTTCAACTAAAGCGGCTTTCGCTAAGTCTTCACGGTCTTTGGACAGTGCCAGTTCAGCCTTATCTTGCCAATCTTGCACTTGCTCTAACACGCGGTTGATACGACGTTGCAGCTCTTTCTTTTCAGCTAATACTTTAGCTGAGGTAGAACGCACTTCAACGAGTGTGTCTTCCATTTCTTGGATAATCAGTCGAACCATTTTTTCTGGGTCTTCGGCTTTATCCAGCAATGCGCTGATATTAGAGTTAATGATATCGGCGAAACGAGAGAAAATTCCCATAATCCTATCCTCAAATTGATGTTGGTCTCGTACAAGGTAATACACTAACCGTGCCAACTTTAATTTCTTATTTAAATACAGCCATTTAAACAAAATATTAACTTTTACTTCCTTTTACGCTTCAAGCCACTTATTATCATTTTCACCAAATTTTAGCGCGAAAGACTAAAAAATATCGTGGATAATAAATTTCAGCAAGACAACCTTATCGGTCAATCCAACGCCCTACTCGAAGTGTTAGAACATGTGTCGCAAATAGCGCCTCTGTCTAAACCCGTACTGATTATTGGTGAACGTGGTACAGGTAAAGAGCTTATTGCCGAACGCTTACATTATCTGTCTAAGCGCTGGGATCAAAGTTTTATTAAGCTAAACTGTTCATCTTTGAGTGAAAATTTACTCGAGAGTGAATTATTTGGCCATGAGTCAGGAGCCTTTACTGGCGCCAAAGGCAAACACGAAGGCCGCTTTGAGCGCGCCGACGGTGGCACCTTATTTCTTGACGAATTAGCCAACACCTCAGGACTTATCCAAGAAAAGCTCCTGCGTGTCATTGAATATGGCGAATTTGAGCGGGTCGGCGGCAGCAAAACGGTGCAGGCTGATGTTCGTTTAATCTGCGCCGCCAACGAAGATTTACCATCACTTGCTGACGCAGGCGAATTTCGTGCCGACTTGCTCGATAGACTCGCCTTCGATGTAATTACTCTGCCACCACTGCGTTGCCGCCCAGAAGACATCATGACGCTGGCGGAATATTTCGCCGTTGGCATGGCGCGCCAATTAAAGCTGCAGCTATTCAGCGGTTTCAGCGCCCATGCGGTCGAGCAATTAATGACCCACGACTGGCCGGGTAATATCCGTGAACTTAAAAACGTGGTCGAGCGCAGCGTTTACCGTAATGGTGGTGAAAATAGGCCCATCGATCATATTACCCTCGATCCCTTTGCTTCACCGTATCGGCCTAAAACTCGGATCAAGACCCGCGAACGTCAAATCACCTCAGTTGCGCCAACAACAGTTGCCAGTACGCCACAATCTGCGCCGATATTTGAGGCTGAAGTACAAGTCAATACTGAGTATTCAACAAATTGCTTTAATTTTCCGTTAGATTTTAAAGAGCAAACGGAGCAGTACGAAATGGATCTGATCCAGCAGGCACTCTCAAACAGCCAATATAACCAAAAGAAAACCGCCGACATGCTCGGATTAAGCTACCACCAACTGCGTGGCATCCTTAAAAAGTACAATTTACTTGATAAAGCATAAGCAGATTGCCCACGGGGGAGATGCACTGCTAAAATAGCCGTTCATAGTCGATAAAATAATGATTTATAAATGAGTGTGCTAATTAGACGCCTGTGCCTAACAACTGCAGTTTCTTGCATGAGTTGGTTGTTGGTCGCGTGTGGCCCCCAACAACTCCCTTCTGGTTTGGTGTATTGCTCCGAAGGGAACCCTGAGTCTTTTAATCCACAATTGGTGACATCTGGCACGACAATCGATGCCACCTCGCATCAAATTTATAGTCGCCTAGTGGATTATGACACCCAGTCAGGCAAGCTTGTCCCTGCCTTGGCGACGAGTTGGGCCATGTCTGATGATGGCTTAAGCTATCGTTTCACTCTCAGGGAAAACGTGCAGTTCCAGCATTCAAAACGTTTTTACCCAACTCGCCCCTTTAATGCCGACGATGTGTTGTTCTCCTTTAATCGTATTATCGATACCCAGCATCCTTATCATTTTGTCTCCCGCACGGGTTATCCCTTCTTCCAAAGTATTGGCTTTTCTCAGCAAGTTAAAGGGATAGAGAAGATAAACGATCATGAAGTGGTCTTTTACTTAACCCGCAAAGACGCTTCTTTTCTGTCGAATTTAGCCACCGACTTTGCGGTGATCTTATCAAACGAATACGCGCAGCAGCAGTTAGCTTTAGGTCATCCTGAAAACGTCGACCACTTTGCCATTGGTACAGGACCGTTCACCTTAGTGCAATACGCTAAAAACGAATATATCCGCTATCGCCGTAATCCCGATTTTTGGGGAGAGCCAGCAAAAATCGATATGCTGGTATTTGATATCACGCCCAAAAGTACAGTTAGGCTCGCTAAGCTTATCGCGGGGGATTGCAGCGTTTCTGCGCTGCCCAAAGCAGGTGAACTGCCTGTTATCAAACAGCATCAAGAATTAAACATCGAATCACAACCAGGTCTTAACGTAGCATTCTGGGCCTTTAATACGCAAAAGCCACCGTTAGATGATGTTCGCGTACGTCGTGCACTTGCCTATGCTGTTGATAAACAAAATATCCTGCGAGCGGTTTATCAAAATACTGCCATTGAAGCCACCGGCGTTCTGCCGCCAGCATCATGGGCCTACGAAAATAACAAAGGACTTGTCGATTACAATCCGCAAAAAGCACGTGACCTATTAAAAGAAGCCGGTATAAAAAATCTCAGCATCAATATTTGGGCCATACCGGTTGCCCGCGCTTATAACCCCAATTCGTTGAAAACGGCCGAATTAATTCAATCCGATTTAGCAAACATCGGCGTAAAAGTGAATATCGTCAGTTACGATTGGAGCGTATTTAATCAGAGACTGAGCCGCGACGACTATGATTCTGTGCTGATTGGCTGGAATGCTGATAACAGCGATCCCGATAACTTTTTTAATCCGCTGCTGAGCTGCGCAGCAATGCAATCAAACAACAATCGTTCTCGCTGGTGTAACCCTGAGTTTGATGCAATCTTAAACAGCGCAAGGGAAGTATCAGATCAAGCGGAACGTAAAGTGATTTATCAACAAGCAGAAGCCTTTTTAGCTGAACAAGTACCTATGCTGAGTCTGGCCCATGCCAAACGTGTAGCGTTAACTCGCAGTGATATCAAGGATATGCAGCTTACGCCTTTTGGTGGGATTTCCTTCACCCATACTAGCCAAGCACCACAGGAGGCGAATTAATGTTTACATACCTACTGCGTCGCCTCAATTTATTTCTTGCTACTTCGTTAGTCATGGTGGGTGTCTTATTTTACGCTACAGGCTTGTTTCCAGTTGAGCGCACCTATGCACTCACTGGCATACATACACCGACGGCGACCCAACTGGTTCAAATAGAACAAGACTACAAATTAGATAAAAACCAAGCGTGGCAATTTATCGCTTACCTACAACAAAGGCTTAGCGGTAATTTAGGGATTTCAGTCACGTCACATCAAGAAGTCGCCGAAGAACTCAGTGCCGTCCTGCCCGCCTCCTTCGAACTTGCTGTGATGGCGGGCATTATCGCAATTTGCTTGGGCGTGCCCTTGGGCGTGCTCGCCTCCCAGAGTCAACATAAGCTTACCCAAAATACCATTATGGCAATTACCCTAACGGGCTACTCTGTACCCGTATTCTGGTTAGGTCTGTATCTTTCGCTTTGGTTTGGCGTCGATCTTGGTTGGTTACCAATTTCGGGACAAATCAATTTGCTCTATGAAAACAAGCCCGTCACTGGCTTTATGCTAGTGGATACCTTGTTGTCAGAGTCTGAATACGGCATGTCGGCATTTAAAGATGCCCTGCTGCATATCATTTTGCCTGCCACAACACTGGCCGTATTACCTTTTACTGTAGTGGTTCGTAGCACCCGTTCGGCAATGGTGAATGTGATGAATCAAACCTTCATTCGCGCCGCCGAAGCCAGAGGCATGCATACTGGCACGATTATACTACGCCACGCCCTGCCCAATGCGCTGATCCCCGTACTTAAACATTTAGGGCTAATGCTTGGCTCATTTGCCAGTTATGCCATAGTGGTTGAAATGATTTTCTCTTGGCCTGGTGTAGGATCTTGGCTGGTTTCAGGGATTTACCAACGGGACTATACTGTTATCCAAGGTGGGATTTTGGCCGTTGCCCTATTGATTATCTTCCTAAGTATCTTGATTGAAGTGCTGCACACAGCCTTTAATCCACTGAGCAGAAAAGACCTTTATGCCACCAGTTAAAATTTATCAAGAAGATCAAATTGCCTCTCCGACTATGCGGGTTTGGCTTAACTTTTCGGCTAATCCTTTCGCCTTAGCGGGTCTATGGACGATTGCATTTCTGCTCTTGCTAACCCTGTTTGGCCCTATGATTGCGCCCTTCCCACCAGAGGCACAAGATCCAAGAGCCTTGCTGTTGCCACCCTCTTGGGACCCTTCAGGCACAGTGGCGCACTTTTTAGGGACTGACGATCTCGGCCGCGATATTTTCAGCCGATTATTACACGGCGCGCACTTGACCTTTGGCATGGCGCTACTGATCGTCGTTACCGCATTATTCACAGGCTTTATCATAGGGTCATTGTCGGGCATGATGCGGGGCTTAAAATCCAGTATTCTTGGTCATTTGCTCGATGCGCTGTTATCTATTCCCTCGCTATTAATGGCGATTTTAGTGGTTGCTGTTATGGGACCAGGGCTTGAAAATGTGTTCTGGGCCGTCGGGATAGCCTTAACCCCACAATTTGTGCGCTCCATACACCAGTCAGTGCATGAAGAATTACAAAAAGAATATGTCACAGCCGCGCGTTTAGACGGCGCTAACTCGATGCAAATTTTTTGGTATGTCATTATGCCAAACGTGTGGGAAGTGGTGATTATTCAAACCACACTTGCCATTTCAGCAGCTATTTTAGATATCGCTGCCTTGGGTTTTTTAAGCTTGGGCGCGCAGGCGCCGAGTCCAGAATGGGGCGCAATGGTCGCCCAAGGGATGGATAATTTACTAACCGCGCCTTGGGCCGTGACTATCCCAGGCTTAGCGATTCTTTTCAGTGTGCTTTCCATTAACTTGGTTGGCGATGGCCTACGGTCGGCGCTTGCGCCCATCAGAAACTAACTTATGCCCTTACTCGACGTACGAAATCTAACGATTGAACTCGATACGCCCCACGGTAGAGTGCGGGCGCTAGAAAAAGTCAGCTTAACGCTCAATGCGGGCGAAATTCATGGGCTAGTCGGTGAATCTGGCTCAGGACGAAGTTTGTTAGCCAGAGCGATTTTAGGCATCCCCGGACCCAACTGGACTATTACTGCAGACCGCATGATGTGGGATGGCAATAACTTGATGGCCATGAGCTCAAAAGAGCGCCGTAATCTGATGGGGTCAGACATGGCGATGATCTTCCAAGATCCGTCTGGCAGCTTAGATCCAGCACAAACCGTCGGCAGTCAGTTAATGCAAGCTATGCCTAAAAATCCTAGCGCCTATTTTTGGCAACGGCGCAGGCATGCAAGACTTACAGCACAGAAATGGCTGCATAAAGTCGGGATCAAGAATCCGCGGCAGGTGATGTCTAGCTACGCATGGGAATTATCCGAAGGCGAATGCCAAAAGGTGATGATTGCGATGGCGGTTGCTAACCAGCCTCGCCTATTGATTGCAGACGAACCCACAAGCTCGATGGAGCTCAGCACTCAGGCGCAAATTTTCAGATTATTATCCCAATTAAATCAATTACAAAACGTATCGATTCTATTGATCAGCCACGAGCTGGAAACCTTAGCCCAATGGTGTGATCACTTATCCGTGCTCTATTGCGGTCAAGTCATGGAATCTGGGCCGACGGACGAAGTGATTAAGCAGCCTTATCATCCTTACACTAAGGCGTTACTCGAAAATATGCCCGACTATTCAGGCTCAGGTGGTCACAAGGCGATTATGCCTACCCTACCGGGTTCTGCGCCCGCCTTACAGCATTTGCCAATTGGTTGTCGTTTAGGGCCACGCTGCCCTGAAGCACAAAAAAAATGCGTTAATCAGCCAAATTTGAGTCATATCAAAGACCGCTATTTTGCCTGTCATTTCCCTTATCACGGCGAAACCCATAATGACGACCCCACTGCTTAAAGTTAATGACCTTTATAAAAGATATGATACTGGTTATAAGGGCTTTTCCCGCCAATATAACGATGCATTAGCGCCCGTATCCTTTGAACTCGAACGCGGTGAAACCTTAGCGATAGTGGGTGAAGCGGGTTCAGGTAAAAGTACCCTCGCCCGCATTTTAGTCGGTGCAGAGCCCCGCAGCGGTGGTGAGATTTTTTTCGAAGGTGAAGCCTTAGATAGCCGCAATGTGAAGCAAAGATGCCGCTTAATTCGGATGATTTTCCAAGATCCGAATACTTCACTGAACCCGCGCCTAACGATTGGTCAATTGCTCGATGAGCCGCTGCGTTTCAACACCCAAATGTCTGCGCAATCGCGGCACACCCAAGTGGTCGATACCTTACGAAAAGTAGGTTTATTACCTGAGCATGCGGAGTTTTATCCGCACATGATTTCCGAAGGGCAAAAACAACGAGTCGCAGTAGCACGAGCCTTAATGCTCAATCCTAAAATTATCATTGCCGATGAAGCCTTAACCGCTCTGGACCTTTCGGTGCGTTCGCAAATTCTTAATTTGCTGTTAAAACTGCAAAAAGATCTCGGCTTGTCTTATATCTTCGTGTCCCATAATCTCAATATTATTCGCCATGTCAGCGATAAAATTATGGTACTGCACAAAGGTGTAATGGTTGAAAAAGCTGATACAGAACAAATATTTAACTCACCAAAACATGAATACACCCAGAGGTTGGTCCAAGAGCAGAGTCTGTTTGTTCATAAACGCTAAACTGCTCCAACCACTTAAATAATCAGGTGAATTGGCTAAAAATAGGTGCCATTTACCCGCCGAAATATTTATCCTATTGGTCATTTTGATAGAAGAAGCTTAAATATGATTATCAAACCAAAAATTCGTGGATTCATTTGTACCACTACACACCCTGTCGGTTGTGAAGTAAACGTTCAAGAACAAATCACCTTAACTAAAGCAAAAGGCAAGATTGCTAACGGCCCGAAAAAGGTATTAGTGGTCGGTTCATCAAGTGGTTATGGTCTGTCTTCACGTATCGCAGCCGCTTTTGGTAGCGATGCCGCAACGATTGGCGTGTTCTTCGAAAAGCCAGGTACTGAAGCGAAACCAGGTACTGCAGGTTGGTACAACTCTGCCGCTTTCGACAAATTTGCTAAAGCGGAAGGTTTATATTCTAAAAGCATTAACGGCGATGCCTTTAGCCATGAAGCTAAACAAAAAGTCATCGAGCTTATCAAGCAAGATCTTGGTGAAATTGACATGGTTGTTTACTCACTGGCATCACCAGTGCGCAAACTCCCTGATTCAGGTGAGCTTATCCGATCAGCTTTAAAACCCATTGGTGAAACTTACACAGCGACTGCCGTTGATACCAATAAAGACTGCATCATTGAAGCCACCGTTGAACCAGCAACTGAGCAAGAAATTGCCGATACTGTCACTGTTATGGGCGGCGAAGATTGGGAACTGTGGATTAAAGCCTTATCTGAAGCCGGTGTATTAGCCAATAACTGCAAAACCGTAGCCTATAGCTATATAGGTACTGAACTGACGTGGCCAATTTACTGGCACGGCGCCCTTGGCAAGGCCAAGATGGATCTGGACCGCGCAGCAAAAGCGTTAAATGAACAACTATCAGCCACTGGCGGCAGCGCAAATGTTGCAGTGCTAAAGAGCGTTGTGACTCAAGCGAGTTCGGCCATTCCTGTCATGCCTTTATATATCGCTATGGTATTCAAGAAAATGCGTCAGGAGGGTCTCCATGAAGGTTGTATGGAGCAAATCTATCGCTTATTCAGTGAGCGTCTATTCCGTGCCGATGGTGCAAAACCTGAGACCGACAGTGATAATCGCTTACGTTTAGATGACTGGGAACTGCGTGAAGATATTCAGCAACACTGCCGTAATTTGTGGCCACAAGTGACCACAGAAAACTTATCAGAATTGACTGATTACCGTGAATACAAAGCTGAATTTATTAAGTTATTTGGTTTTGGTATCGAAGGCATTGATTACGATGCCGACGTTAACCCATACGTTGAATTTGACGTTATCGAACTCTAATCAACTCGATAGCGAATCACTGCTTATCACAAACGTTAAACGCCACTTTTTAGTGGCGTTTTTATTTATAACTCCCAGATTAAGATGCGCTACACTAGCTGCAGTTGACCCCTAATAATCCCTCAATAAGGAAAATCAATGAAAATTAGCGCAAGAAACACCCTCAGCGGTACAATCAAATCCATAGAAATGGGCGCTGTAAACAATGAAGTGACAATCGAACTTGCACCCGGTGTCGTACTGACCTCTGTGGTGACTAAAGCTTCCTGTGAGCGCCTAGGGCTCAAAGTGGGTGATTCGGCTTATGCCCTCATCAAAGCCAGCAGCGTAATGATTGGCGTTGATGATTAACCATTCAATTCAGTAACGTGGCGATTGAAGTAATGGAATATGGGGTCTGACAGTGTCGCGATAGCGGATATCCTTCGAACTTCATTGGTAAACTTTATCGAATTAAAAAACAAAAAGGCCAAGTGAACTCACTTGGCCTTTTCTATTTAATCAGTCGGATAGTAAATTTAACTCGCTATCCTCACTGAAATTATTCTTCTACAGGATAAAGCACCTTGGCATTGGCTTTAAGCGAATCGATCAAGCCACGGTAGTCTGCTTCACTGTATTGTGCGTTCAGACGTTGTTTAAGTGCATTAACTAGCTCATCACTCACGCCTTCTGCAGCATTGACTTTATCCAGTGCAACCACAGCATAACCGTTTGCTAAACCGACGGTATCGACAACAGGAGTTGTACTTGGTGTTGGCATTTGGAACGCTTTGCCTACAATCGCAGCATCAACGTCTTGCGCGCCACGGCCTAGTTTCGCTTTAGACACTAAACCAAGATCAGTTGCACCCGCTTTAACTTGTGCCATCAATTCCTGTGCTTTTGCACGGGCGGCTTCGTTTGCTTGATCTTGCTTCAAGCGCTCAGTGATGTTGGCTTTCACTTCAGCTAAGGCCAAAGTACCCGCATCGTGATGTTCTTTCACTCGGATAACAACCACATGGTTAGGTTCAAGCTCAATCACTTCACTGTTTAAACCTTTCAGCATTACAGTTTCAGAGAAGGCTGCTTTAACTAAGTCAGGCTTGTTTAGCTCAGCAGGTGCGTTATCGCGAGAAAACAGTGCTGTAGTCTTAACATCAACGCCAACAGCTTTTGCGGTTTCAGATAGTGTATCTGGCACTTCATAGCTGGTATCCGCTAATTTACTTTGTAAGCTATAGAACTGGTCAACCGCTTTCTTATCTTGCAATTGAGCCACTATCTTAGCTTTCACATCAGCAAACGGTACAGTCGCGCCAGATTGCACATCTAATAGCTTGATAATGTGGAAACCAAAGTCTGTTTTAACCACCGCAGAATGTTGGCCTTTATTTAATGCAAATAAAGCGGCATCAAATGCGGGGTCCATTACACCAGGTTCAAACCAATCCAGTTTACCGCCCTGCTCTGCACTCAAAGTATCATCAGAGTTAGCTTTAGCCAGATCAGCAAAATCGGCACCGCTATCTAATTGCTTAGCGAGATCTTCAGCCTTGGCTTTTGCTGCCGCTTCATCGTTACCTGGCATAACCAAAATATGCGCGGCAAGACGCTTCTCGTTAGAAACATATTGTGCTTTATGTTCTTCGTAATACGTTTGTGCTTCTTCATCAGAAACTGGATTATTTTTAGCAAAATCAGCAGCATTCAGTTCAACATATTCTAGGCTCACCATCTCAGGGCTCATAAACTGCCCTTGGTTTGCGTCGTAATAGTTTTTCACTTGCTCGTCAGTCACAACCGCTGTCGCTAAGAATGGTGCAGAATCGACAATAACATAGCGCACATCACGGGTTTGGCCTTGTAACTCAGCCAATTGCTTAGCTTCGCCAGGTAACACAAATTCAGTACCCACAAGGGCTGCAGTTAACTGACGACGGGTCATATCGACACGCATCATGTCTCTGAAAGTCTGTGGCTGATAACCTAACTGACGCAGAATCGCCTGATAACGATCGTTATCAAATTTGCCATCAGTTTGAAATGCCGGTTCAGCTCTCATTGCAGCAACAATTTGCTCGTCAGATACACGTAGACCCATAGCCTTAGCAGCTTGATCTATCAACTTGTCAGCCACTAAGCGTTCTAATACGCTCTGCTTAATGCTTTGTAAGTATTTTTCGTCAGCAGATAACGCAGCAAACATTTCACCTAGCTGTTGCTCCATGCGAGAGCGCTCGCTCTGGTACGCCTGTTCTAGCTCGGCTTTAGTGATCTTGTCACCGTTCACTTCTGCCGCAGGCACATCAGTTGTTGAACCTAAGTAACTACTGACTCCTGCAAATGCAAAAGATAAAATCACAAGTACGAGAATGCCTTTAGCAATCACGCCTTGCGAACCATCGCGGATCTTTTCTAACATCAGATTTCTCGCTTGTTGCGATTAACAAAATAAAAAGGCGCATCAGGTTGAGATGCGCCTTTCTGTAATTTATGGGGAATATTCAGACGCTACCACTGGTAAATTCTAAAACCCCGAGTAATGGTAGAAATTAAGCTTCATATTCCATTACTTTCAATTCGTAAAAAGCACTGATAAACAGTGCTTGTCATTACGAACGCCTTACAAAGGCTACGATATTAATGATTAATTAACAGCGTCTTTCAGTGCTTTACCAGCTTTGAATGCAGGAATTTTAGCTGCTGCGATTTTGATTTCTTCACCCGTTTGTGGGTTGCGACCAGTACGCTCAGCGCGTTCACGCACTTCAAAAGTACCAAAACCAACAAGAGAAATTTTATCACCTTCTTTCAGACCTTCGGTCACAGCAGCGATAAAAGAATCCAGTGCTCGGCCAGCAGCGGCTTTAGAAATGTCAGCACCAGATGCGATTTTCTCGATTAGTTCAGATTTGTTCATGTCATCCCCTTGAATGTAATTTTTTTGCGCCGCAACCAAATCCGTCTCTAGAGCGGTCTGCGGAGGCTTTTATAACAAGCTTGAATTCAAAGTTCAAGCTGAGTTCGAAAACCAAAGAATTAAAACTGGATACAGCTCAAAGCCAGTTGCGCCAAGGGCTTGGAGCAGCTGGCTCTCCACAGACCTAGGCTACCACAGGTCTGCGCTTTGTTAAGCCCCTTTTTTCATTTTTTTTAACGTGATAGCGCAATTTCTTGCGTTATGCCAAGTTTTTAACCACTTCGAAGCCTTCAACTGGTCTTTCTAGGGCCAGTTTTAACACTTCATCGACCCAACGCACGGGACGAATTTCTAAATCGGCAATCACATTGGCAGGAATTTCTTCCAAATCGCGCTCATTTTCTTTTGGAATAAGCACCAATTTTATGCCGCCGCGGTGAGCTGCTAGCAGTTTTTCTTTCAAACCACCGATAGGTAACACTTCACCACGTAAGGTTATTTCACCAGTCATGGCCACATCGGCACGCACTGGGTTACCCGTTAAGCTGGATACTAACGCGGTACACATAGCCGCACCAGCAGATGGACCATCTTTGGGTGTCGCACCTTCTGGCACATGCACGTGGATATCACGCTTCTCGTAGAAATCCGCATTGATACCTAATTGTTCCGCACGGGCGCGAACAACTGTCATCGCTGCTTGAATCGACTCTTGCATCACGTCACCAAGAGAACCAGTATAGGTTAACTTCCCTTTACCTGGTACTGAGGTTGCTTCAATCGTCAGTAAGTCACCGCCCACTTGAGTCCAAGCTAAGCCAGTCACTTGACCGATTTGGTTCTTAGACTCGGCTTTGCCGTAATCAAAGCGCTGCACGCCAAGGAAAGACTTGAGATTCTCTTGGTTAACAGTCACAGACTTGACCGACTTATCGAGCAAAATCATTTTCACGACTTTACGGCAAATCTTAGACAATTCACGCTCGAGTGAACGCACACCCGCTTCACGGGTGTAATAACGGATAATGCCAACGATAGCACTATCATCGACTTTAATTTCAGTGGCTTTTAAACCATTGCGCTCGATTTGCTTATTCAGCAAATGTTGCTTAGCAATATTCAGCTTCTCGTCTTCGGTGTAACCCGATAAACGAATGACTTCCATACGGTCAAGTAGTGGCCCAGGAATATCCATGGAGTTTGACGTTGCAACAAACATCACATCGGATAGGTCGTAATCGACTTCGAGGTAATGATCGTTAAAGGTCGCATTTTGCTCAGGATCTAACACTTCTAATAAAGCAGAAGCCGGATCTCCGCGCATATCAGAACTCATCTTGTCGATTTCATCGAGCAAGAATAACGGGTTTTTCACGCCGACTTTAGCCATCTTTTGAATGACTTTACCCGGCATAGACCCAATGTAAGTACGGCGGTGACCACGGATTTCCGCTTCATCACGCACGCCACCGAGGGCAACACGCACATACTTACGACCGGTCGCCTTAGCGATCGATTGACCTAGCGAGGTTTTACCCACACCTGGTGGCCCCACTAAACACAGGATTGGCCCTTTAAGCTGACGCACTCGGCTTTGGACTGCCAAATATTCCAAGATACGTTCTTTGACTTTTTCAAGACCAAAATGATCGGTATCGAGTACTTCTTGGGCTTTGGCTAAATCACGTTTGATTTTAGAGCGTTGGCTCCAAGGCACAGCCGTCATCCAATCGACATAACTGCGAACAACCGTCGCTTCAGCCGACATTGGTGACATCATGCGTAACTTGTTAAGCTCGGCGAGGGCTTTCTCTTTCGCCTCAGCGGGCATATTAGCCTCTTCAATCTTACGATTTAAGGCTTCAAATTCGTCATGGCCTTCATCTAAGTCACCCAGTTCTTTCTGGATGGCTTTCATCTGTTCGTTCAGATAGTACTCACGCTGACTCTTTTCCATCTGTTTTTTAACGCGAGTCCGGATACGTTTCTCAACCTGTAATAGGTCGATCTCCGATTCCATCATCGCCATTAGATATTCCAGACGTTCGCCGACGTTGACCATCTCAAGCACAGATTGCTTATCTTCAAGCTTAAGTGGCATGTGTGCGGCCATAGTATCGGCCAGACGCGCCGCTTCATCGATACCCGATAAAGAGGTCAAGACTTCTGGCGGGATCTTTTTGTTCAGCTTGATATAACCTTCAAACTGGCCAATAGCACTGCGCACTAACACTTCTTCTTCTTTGTCTTCCAGCGGTTCTGATTCCAGATACTCAGCCTTAGCCACAAAAAATTCTGTTTCTTGGGTATAACGGGTAATACGGGCGCGACGACCGCCTTCAACCAGCACTTTGACTGTACCGTCTGGCAGCTTAAGTAACTGTAAAATAGAGGCAACCGTACCCACTTCGAAGATATCATCTTTTGATGGTTCATCGAGCTCGGCATCACGCTGCGCCACTAAAATAATTTGCTTATCCTGCGCCATTGCCGTTTCGAGACATCGAATAGATTTTTCTCGTCCGACAAATAACGGAATTACCATATGGGGATAGACCACCACATCTCGCAGTGGCAGCACGGGGAGTTCGATATGCGCTTCACGCTCTTGGGTCATAGTTCGATTCCGTTTTGGTGAAATGGATTAATACTGGAGTATATTGGGACGCTTTATGGAGTTTCAATGGCTAATACGAAAAAAGGAGTCCATTGGACTCCTTGTTTTTCAGTTTATTAGCGATCAGTACAATTATTGTTCGCCTGATGCCACTTGGGCCTCATTGTGCTCGTAAATCAAGATTGGGGCAGATTCCCCTTTCACTACTGATTCATCCACAACGGCCTTCACCACACCGTCAACGGATGGGATATCGTACATAGTATCCAGCAGAATACTTTCAACGATGGAGCGTAGGCCACGGGCACCTGTCTTGCGAGACATGGCTTTATGAGCAATCGCTTTAAGCGCATCTTCGCGGAACTCAAGCTCTACCCCTTCCATCTCAAATAACGCACTGTATTGCTTAGTTAGGGCATTTTTAGGTTGAGATAGAATTTGTACTAAAGCTTCTTCATCCAGCTCAGTCAGAGTCGCAACCACTGGTAGACGACCGATAAATTCAGGGATTAAACCGTATTTGACTAAATCGCCAGGTTCTACTTGTGATAAGGTTTCAGAGATCGTCGCCTTCTCTTTCTCGCCTTTCACCTGTGCACCAAAACCAATACCCGAGCCAACGTGCGCACGTTGCTCAATCACTTTTTCAAGCCCTGCAAACGCACCACCACAGATAAACAGGATCTTAGAAGTATCGACTTGTAAGAATTCTTGCTGTGGATGCTTACGGCCACCTTGTGGTGGAACCGCGGCAACAGTACCTTCAATCAGCTTAAGCAGTGCTTGCTGTACACCCTCACCCGATACGTCACGGGTGATTGATGGATTGTCTGACTTACGGCTAATTTTATCGATTTCATCGATATAAACGATACCACGCTGCGCTTTCTCAACATCGTAGTCGCACTTTTGCAGCAACTTTTGAATGATGTTTTCAACGTCTTCACCCACATAACCCGCTTCAGTCAGCGTAGTAGCATCTGCCATAGTGAAAGGCACATTGAGTGAGCGCGCAAGGGTTTCAGCCAGTAGGGTTTTACCGCTACCCGTTGGACCGATAAGCAAAATATTACTCTTGCCCAGCTCGATACCATCTTTAGGCGATGCATTTTTTAAACGCTTATAGTGGTTATACACTGCCACAGAAAGCACTTTTTTCGCTCTGTCTTGGCCAATAACATAATCGTCTAAATGTGCACGCAACTCATGTGGTGTCGGTAATTTATCGCTATCACGCTTTGGAGAGATTTCTTTAATCTCTTCACGAATGATGTCGTTACATAACTCAACACATTCGTCGCATACATACACTGATGGGCCAGCAATGAGTTTTCTGACTTCATGCTGGCTCTTTCCGCAAAAAGAGCAGTACAGCAATTTACCGCTGTCACCATTATTTTTGTTGTCGCCCATTAATTACCTCATTTGCAGTCTGCTCTACTGCCTGTCTTAAATTTGCTTAACTTTTACAAAGCATAGCTCAGTCAAAAGCAAAAATCAGCCGCGTTTCGTCATCACAGAGTCAACTAAGCCATATTCGACGGCTTGAGTTGCACTCATGAAGTTGTCACGATCGGTATCGCGTTCAATCACTTCGAGCGGTTGACCTGTGTGTTCAGCGAGCATTAGGTTAAGCTTATTTTTAATGCCTAAGATTTCTTTGGCATGAATAGCAATATCTGATGCTTGACCTTGGAAACCACCCAGCGGTTGATGGATCATCACGCGAGAGTTTGGTAAACAGTGACGCTTACCCTTCTCACCACCAGCTAACAAGAAAGCGCCCATACTAGCGGCTTGGCCGATACAGACAGTGCTAACATTCGGTTTGATAAACTGCATTGTATCATAAATCGCCATGCCTGCGGTGACAGAGCCACCTGGGGAGTTAATGTATAAAAAGATATCTTTATCTGGGCTTTCTGATTCTAAGAATAATAATTGCGCCACGATAAGGTTTGCCATGTGTTCTTCAACTTGACCTACCAAAAAGATAATCCGCTCTTTCAACAAACGAGAATAAATATCGTATGAGCGTTCACCCTTAGCAGTCTGTTCGATCACCATAGGCACTAAAGCACTTTGTATGTCTGACGCATTATGCATTATTCACTTCCCTAAATAAAAATGGCTCGCATGAGGAGCCTCATACGAGCCATTATAAATGGCGAACAGCTAATCAAGTCAAGCTTAGCTTATGCGCGACCGGTAGCCTTGTTCATAAATTCTTCAAAAGCGACTTGTTTTTCGGTCACTTTGGCAGATTTCAACAGTGCTTCAACCGCTTGCTCTTCTAAAGCAACGTTGCGCATGTTTTGCATCAGCTCTTTGTTGCTGTTGTAATAAGCAACCACTTCACTTGGATCTTCATAGGCTGAAGCCATAGAAGCGATCAAGCCTTGTACGCGTTCATCTTCCGCTTTCAGTTCGTTCGTCTTGATGACTTCGCCTAATAGCAGACCGATTTTAACACGACGTGCAGCTTGTTCAGTGAACAATTCAGCTGGCAGTTCTGGCATGTTAGCCGATTGGCCGCCAAAACGTTGCATGGCTTGTTGACGCAGAACGTTAACTTCGCCATCGATCAATGCTTTTGGCAAAGTGATATCGTTGTTAGCTAACAGACCATTGATCACTTGCTCTTTCACGTTAGCTTTTAACGCTTGCTCAAGTTCACGGTTCATGTTTTTACGGATTTCAGTTTTAAGGGCTTCTAAGCCACCTTCACTGATACCGAACAAAGCAGCAAACTCATCGTTTACTTCTGGCAGGTTAGCCGCTTGCACTTCAGTCAGCGTAATCGCAAACTTAGCCGCTTTACCTTTCAGGTTTTCAGCGTGATATTCTTCAGGGAAGTTCACGTCGATAACAAATTCTTCGCCCGCTTTGTGACCTAAGATACCCGCTTCAAAACCAGGGATCATACGGCCGCTACCTAATTGCAGTTCGAAATCATCAGCTTTGCCGCCTTCAAATTCTTCACCGTCAACTGAACCAACAAAGTTCATTTTCACTTTGTCGCCATCAGCAGCTTCACGCTCAACAGCAGCGAAAGTCGCGTGTTGTTTACGTAAGGTTTCAATCATAGTGTCAACGTCAGCGTCAGTCACTTCAGCTTTTGGCTGTTCTACTTCGATTGCATCTAAGCCTTTCAGCTCAACTTCTGGATAGATTTCAAAGGTAGCGATAAATTCGAATTTTTCGCCATCAGTAGAACCAGGAACAAAAGTCGGTGCACCCGCTGGGTTTAACTTCTCAGCAATAATTGCTTCGATGAAGTTACGTTGCATCACTTCACCCATGATGTCTTGACGAATCGCTGCGCCGTAACGTTTGTTTATAACAGTAACAGGCACTTTACCAGGACGGAAACCTGGGATACGAGCACGCTTAGCTTCACGTTGTAAACTGTCTTTAACCAGCTTTTCAATTTGTTCAGCAGGAACAGAAATGGTCAGGCGACGCTCTAGGCCTTGGGTTGCTTCAACAGAAACTTGCATTGTTTTACCTCGAAATTTGTCTAACGTCCTTTGTAATAGCCGATTCATCAACTATTCAGGTATTCGTTTCTTGATCATTAAATTTGACTACAATGCCCACCACAACTGGCTTTAGGCACAGGTCGCTCATAGTTGATATCTATCAAGACGCGACATTATAGCCACCGTTTTCTGCAGAGTCGAGCCTCAACAGCCGAATCTGGGGTATAAAAAAAGCGACACAAGGTCGCTTTTTTTAATTTGTACTCAAAGTACTAAAAATGGGGTGACTGATGGGGCTCGAACCCACGACAACCGGAATCACAATCCGGGACTCTACCAACTGAGCTACAATCACCACTGAAACTGGTACGCCCGGCAGGATTCGAACCTGCGACCACCCGCTTAGAAGGCGGGTGCTCTATCCAACTGAGCTACGGGCGCATGGTTTACAGAATCATCTGTATCCTAACCGATTTGGAAAGCATTTATGCTAACCCTATCATTCGCCTATTTGAGTTCAAATTATTTTTGAATTCATCGAAGCAAACGACAATAAAGTGGTCGGTGATAGAGGATTCGAACCTCTGACCCTCTGGTCCCAAACCAGATGCGCTACCGGACTGCGCTAATCACCGAAGGTCTTACATTTTACTTGGTATCAACTCAGAGGGTTCCCTCTGGTCCACTCTCATCCAAAATCTGGATGCACTATCGGACTGCGCCAATTACCTAAGGTCTTACATAACAGTTTCAGCGCAAGATGAACACATCTGCCTGAGAACGGAGCGCATCTTATCCCCTCACTTTACACCCGTCAACGATTTTTTTATCGTTCGACTCTAGGTGCTGAATTATCAGGCTAATCTGGTTTTTTTTATCCACTTGGCAACGGCTTTAACCATGACACAGTAGCTGTGCCCTGTTAAAATAGCCACGATTGCCAATCTCTGTGTTAACTAGTGTTTTCACCATCGCCCATATAAAGGATATCCTACACCCATGACAGCCCAAATAATCGACGGCAAGGCGATTGCTCAATCCATCCGCACTAAGCTCAGCGAAAAAGTCACCGCCCGCAAAGAGGCTGGACAACGCGTACCGGGTTTAGCCGTAATATTAGTGGGAGCCGATCCGGCATCACAAGTTTATGTTGGGAGTAAACGTAAGGCTTGTGAAGAAGTTGGATTTATTTCTCGTTCATACGATTTAGAAACAAACTGCACTGAAGATGAATTACTCAACCTGATTGATAGTCTTAATGATGATCCGACAATTGATGGCATCTTAGTGCAACTGCCATTACCCGCACATATCGAAGACTCAAAAGTCATCGAGCGTATCCGCCCAGATAAAGACGTCGATGGATTTCACCCGTACAACGTCGGCCGTTTAGCCCAGCGTATTCCGGTGCTGCGCTCTTGCACCCCAATGGGCATAATGACACTCATCAAATCCACCGGCGTTGATACCTATGGTTTAGATGCTGTTGTGGTTGGCGCATCGAATATTGTCGGCCGCCCAATGACCTTAGAGTTGCTGCTTGCTGGCTGCACCACCACTACTTGCCACCGCTTCACTAAGAATCTCGAACAAAAAATCCGTCAGGCAGATCTCGTGGTCGTTGCAGTGGGTAAACCTGGCTTTATTCCTGGCGAGTGGATCAAGCCTGGCGCGATTGTAATAGATGTGGGTATTAACCGTTTAGATAACGGCACCTTAGTCGGCGATGTGCAATATGACATTGCTGCGCAAAATGCCAGCTTTATCACTCCAGTCCCCGGCGGTGTTGGCCCGATGACGATTGCAAGCCTATTAGAAAACACTTTATATGCCGCCGAGCAGTATCATGACTAGGTTCTAGGTTCTAGGTTCTAGGTTCTAGGTTCTAGGTTCTAGGTTCTAGGTTCTAGGTTCTAGGTTCTAGGTTCTAGGTTCTAGGTTCTAGGTTCTAGGTTCTAGGTTCTAGGTTCTAGCAAGCATAAAAAAACCTGCATGATGCAGGTTTTTTATTTACTGAAGATTTTCTTGAATTAAAAATATAGCGAATAAGCTTATTTCTTACGCCAAGTGGTGCCACTTGGACCATCTTCAAGCACAACGCCCAAAATATCTAAACGATTACGCGCCACATCCGCAGCAGCCCAATCCTTTTCGGTACGAGCACGGTTACGCTCAACGATTAAGGCTTCGATTTCGGCCACTTCATCGTCACTACCGCCGCCTTGAAAGAAGGCCTCTGGCTCTTGGCTTAATAGACCTAACACATCCGCTAATTGCTTCAAGGTGACCGCTAATGCCGATGCCTGTGCCATATCGGTCAGTTTTAAACGATTGATCTCACGCACCATGTCAAAAAGGACTGAATAGGCTTCAGGTGTATTAAAGTCATCATCCATCGCCGCTTTAAATTTCGCGACAAACTCTTCTGCAGGCGCCGCAACGACAGTTAAGTCGACATCTTTAATCGCCGTATACAAACGCTCTAAAGCTGAGCGAGCTTGTTTCAAGTTATCTTCTGAATAGTTCAGTTGGCTACGATAATGGCCAGATAATAAGAAATAACGCACAGTTTCAGCATCATAGTGACCAAGTACATCGCGAATAGTGAAGAAGTTGCCTAAGGACTTAGACATCTTTTCACGGTCAACCATCACCATGCCAGTGTGCATCCAATAGTTGACGTATGGCGTGTCATGGGCACAGCAAGACTGAGCGATTTCATTCTCATGATGTGGGAACTGTAAGTCAGAGCCGCCGCCATGGATATCAAAATGCAAACCTAAATGTTTGCTGTTCATGGCCGAACATTCGATATGCCAGCCAGGACGACCCGGTCCCCATGGAGATTCCCACGTTGGTTCGCCAGGTTTAGACATTTTCCACAACACAAAATCCATTGGATTTTGCTTGGTTTCGTCCACTTCAACCCGAGCACCGGCTTGCAGTTGATCTAAATTCTGGCCCGATAAACGGCCATAATCAGGATATGAGGCCACGCTGAAAAGCACATCACCATCGCTCGCCACATAGGCATGACCACGGGCGAGTAATAACTCAACCATGTCGATGATTTCAGCAATGTGAAGGGTCGCGCGCGGTTCAAAATCGGGGCGCAACATATTTAAGGCATCGAAGTCTTGGTGCATTTCACCAATAAGACGCTCGGTTAAGGCTTCACAGCTTTCGTTATTCTCGTTAGCGCGCTTGATGATTTTGTCATCAACATCAGTAATATTGCGCTGAAAATTCACTTCATAACCCGCGTAACGCAGGTAGCGCACTATCATGTCGAAAGAAACAAAAGTACGGCCATGACCAATATGACAGAGATCGTATATGGTCACACCACACACGTACATCCCAATTTTCCCGGGATTAATTGGCTTAAATTCCTGTTTTTGGCGGGTAATACTGTTGTAAATCTTCAACATCGATATTCTCTTCAATGATACATTCAGGTGTAAAATCAAGGAGTCAGTCTATCACGGCCTGACAGGTTTTGAATACTGCACTTTGCGCGCAATCCGAGATAAGTTAGAATCGCGCCACTATTTACACAGAGTATGAAAACATGATCACATTACACACTAATTTGGGCGACATTAAACTGCAACTGAACACTGAAAAAGCACCGTTAACAGTAGCAAACTTCATGAAATATGTTGACGAAGGTTTCTTCGAAGGCACTATCTTCCACCGTGTGATTGACGGTTTCATGATCCAAGGTGGTGGCTTCAACGAAGACATGAGCCAAAAGCGTTGTAACGAGCCAGTGAAGAACGAAGCCAATAACGGTTTATCAAACCGTACTGGTACTGTCGCTATGGCGCGTACCTCAGATCCACATTCAGCTACTGCGCAATTCTTCATTAACGTGAACGACAACACTTTCCTCGATTTTAAATCAGAAACCTCACAGGGCTGGGGCTACTGCGTATTCGGCGAAATCGTTGAAGGCATGGACATTATCGAAAAAATTAAAGCTGTTAGCACTGGTAACCGTGGTATGCATCAAGATGTGCCATTAGAAACCATTGTGATTGAAAAAGTCAGCGTCGCGGCATAATACGGCGAATGCGAACTCTATTTATAGGCGATCTGCACCTGAGTGCAGATCGCCTTGATATCACCCAAGCGTTCACTCGCTTTCTCGACACTGAACTCGATGATGCCGACGCCCTTTATATTCTAGGCGATTTGTTTGAAGTCTGGGTTGGTGATGATATTGCCTTGCCTTTTGCCCTCGACATCGCCGAAAAACTCAAGCAAGTATCACAAAAGTTGCCCGTGTATTTTATCCATGGCAACCGTGACTTCATGCTAGGCAAACAATTTGCGCGCGCCGCAGGCATACAAATTTTACCCGAAGTCACTCGCCTCAATTTATACGGTGTCGACACTGTAATTTTACACGGCGACAGCTTATGTACTTTAGATAAGGCCTACCAACGCTTTCGAAAACTGCGCAGTTTATCGCTGTCTCGTTGGCTGTACGGTTGTTTATCCAAGAAAACCCGTCAGGGCATTGCTGATAAAATTCGCAGCAAGAGCAAGAACAGCAATAAGCAAAAGAGCTACACTATCATGGATGTAGAGCCCAATGCGGTCGATGTGTTATTTGCCAAGACACACACTAAGCATATGATCCACGGACATACCCACAGACCGGCTATTCATCAACTTGCCAATGGCTGTAAGCGTATAGTGGTTGGCGATTGGTATGAACAAGGCAGTGTGCTCAGTGTGAGCGCTGAAGGGATTAATTTACAGTCCTTACCCTTTGACCAGATGATGACCTAAAGGCATTGGCTTAAGTAGGCCTCATTTAGCGATACTTAAGCTTAAATGGCTTAAATTTTTAGCTTTAATAGATTGAAAATACTGCGATTAACGGTTTTTCGAACCGTTAATCGTTTCTGCTATATGGACTTAACTCTACTCGTTTGGGGAAGCAAAGCCGTTCAAATTAATTTAATAGAGGCGACCCACTGTGGAAACGAAACTCATCATCCTGCGCCAAAATCAACTCCGCTTCTAACTCGCCAAAGTACTTCACTCGCTCACTAATATCCTCAGGTGAAACCAACTGAGCTAACGCAAGATAATCTTGATAATGTCGAGCTTCAGAGCGCAGCAGTGACACATAAAACTTACTCAGCTCACCGTCTAAATAAGGCGCGAGTTTAGCGAAGCGCTCGCACGAGCGAGCCTCAATATATGCCCCTACAATCAACTTATCCCGCAAAATATCTTTCTCATGGGTTGTCACATGACTCATCATGCCCTTGGCATAACGACCCGCGCGAATATTGCGGTAATCAATACTGCGCTTGTGCATTAAATCCAATACTTGTTCAAAATGATGAAACTCTTCTTTAATCAAGCGGATTAAAGGTGAAACTAAATTCGCAGCAAACTTAAAGTTGGGCTTAGGTATAAGGTCAGTTACCAGCTCATTCTTTTTCACATCACGGGCTAAAAAACTCTCCACATCATGTTCTTGCGAATAAATAAACTCTTCATAGGGTTTAGCCCACGCCAACAGAGCTCGACCACTGTCTTTATCTAACGCATATTTTCGTAGCAAAAAAATCGCTGTCTGAGCGGCTTTTAACTCACAGTTACAATGGTCGATCAGCAACTCATCCAAGGAATCTGATTTTATCGCGACATCAATCCAAGTTTGCGGTGTTTCACAGTGAAGAAATGCGTGGATGGGGGCAAGAAGTTGCAGCATGGACTCACTCAATATCATTCTGAATATCGCACTATTTTACGCATATTTACTCATAAGCTATAGCATTAGGCTTAAGTAAACTTGACGCGCTGAACTTTTTGTTCAATAAATAATCTACACTCTAAAGAACTGAGATCCTGATCACACAGCCTCTCACTTCTCTATGTGTAACCAATCGATGGATAAAGAGACAGGACACCATTTTAACCTCGATTGTAGAGCTGTTATCAGCTCGTCTGACGTTTGGCGAGCCATTCATCAATGCTGAACAAGGATAATTATAATGATACTGAATCACTTAATGGGGCTATACACTCATCCAAAACAAGAGTGGCAAACAATTGAAAAAAATCATGAGGCACTGAAAAGTAGCTTAAGTCATGTAGTACTTATCGCCTTAATTCCGGCGGTGTGCAGCTATATAGCTACGGCTTACATTGGCTGGAATCCTGGCGCTGGTGATCCTATTTACCTTACACCACAAAGTGCCCTGTTTATGTCCGCAGGCATGTATTTAGGCCTGATTGCAGGTGTATTCGCCCTTGCCTATTTAGCCTATTGGATGGCAAAAACCTTCGATGCTAACCCAACTTACACCCAAGCATTAGAGCTCGCGTCCTACACTGCAACCCCGTTGTTTATGGTCGGTTTAGCCGCATTATATCCAGTGCTATGGTTTATCATGATAGTAGGGTTGATTGGTTTAGCCTACTCAGTCTATTTACTGTACGCGGGGGTGCCTATCATTATGAATATCCCTGAAGAGAAAGGTTTTATCTACGCTAGCTCTATGGTGACAGCAGGCTTAGTACTCTTGGTGGGGCTAATGGCAACTAGTGTCATTTTATGGAGCTTAGGCTTTGGTCCTATGTACCAATAACCATTTTAATTCATCACAAATTTAATCAACAGCAACTCAAGCTCTGCGTCGCAATTGATTTGTAGCAGAAAATAAAAAAGAAGGCCGCAAAGGCCTTCTTTTTTGAGTTGAATTAACGCTCTGAGCGAGTTAACAGATAAGTTTGACTCATTCAGTCAAACAGCTCCACTTAAGCAAAATCACTCGAAAGAATCACGCAGCGCTACGGTTAAGTTAAACACTAAATTATCCGGCGATGAATCTTTACTGTCAGCGCAGAAATAGCCTTCACGCTCAAACTGATAGGCTTGTTCCGCAGGTGCATTCACTAGGCTTGCTTCTGCAAAACCTTGTACCACGATCAATGATTCAGGGTTCAACACTTCATCCACAGTCTCTGCCGCAGCAGGATTAGGATCGGTAAATAAACGCTGATAGAGACGGAATTCAGCAGGCTTAGCTGTAGATGCCTCAACCCAATGGATCACGCCTTTGACTTTACGGCCATCTGCAGGGTTTTTACCTAAAGTTTCAGGATCATAAGTACAGTAAACCGTCGTGATATTACCTTCGCTGTCTTTGTCACAACGTTCAGCTTTAATCACATAGGCATTACGTAAACGCACTTCTTTGCCTGTAACTAAGCGTTTGTATTGTTTGTTGGCTTCTTCTTTAAAGTCAGCCACATCGATCAATATTTCTCGGCCAAAGGCTAATTCACGCGTCCCCATGCTCTCATCATTTGGATGAGCGGCCGCTTGAATGTACTCAAGTTCACCTTCAGCATAGTTTTCAATGATGACTTTCAATGGACGCAATACGGCCATCGCACGCGGTGCATGTTCGTTCAATTCTTCACGAATACACGCATCTAACATGCCGACTTCAATCATATTCTCTTGCTTAGTCACGCCGATACGTTGACAGAACTCGCGAATTGACGCTGGTGTATAACCACGGCGACGTAAGCCTGCAATCGTTGGCATACGAGGGTCATCCCAACCTGACACGAGTTTACGGGTCACAAGGTCGTTCAGCTTACGTTTAGACATCAAGGTATATTCGAGATTTAAGCGAGAAAACTCGTATTGACGAGTACGATTCGGCGCTTGAAAATCGTTCAAATTATCCAACACCCAATCGTATAAACGACGGTTGTCTTGGAACTCTAATGTACATAAAGAGTGGGTAATATGTTCTAACGCATCAGAAATACAGTGCGTGAAGTCGTACATTGGGTAAATGCACCACTTGTCACCTGTTTGATGATGATGGGCAAAACGAATACGGTAGATGATAGGATCGCGCATACACATGAATGGCGATGCCATATCAATTTTGGCACGCAATGCGCACTCGCCTTCTTTAAAACCACCGTCGCGCATCTTAGCGAATAAGGCGAGGTTTTCTTCGACTGATGTGTCGCGGAAAGGACTGTTTTTACCTGGCTCTTTTAACGTACCACGGTATTCACGGGTTTCATCTGCATTCAAAAAACACACATAAGCCAAACCTTTATTAATCAGTTCAACCGCATATTGATGTAACTGATCAAAATAGTTTGATGAATAGCGAACGTCACCATCCCACTGGAATCCAAGCCAACGCACATCCGCCTGAATAGAATTCACATAATCAATGTCTTCTTTTTCAGGATTAGTATCGTCAAAACGTAAATTACACAGACCGTTATAGTCTCGCGCTATCCCAAAATTTAAGCAGATAGATTTAGCATGACCAATATGAAGATAGCCATTCGGTTCCGGCGGGAAACGAGTCTGTACACTCGTGTGCTTACCGCTTTGTAAATCTTCATCTATGATATTACGAATAAAGTTACTCGGACGTACTTCAGTGTCCACATGACTCATGGAATTCCTCTTTGCGAACAATGGCAATTTTAAGAAAACCAGCATGATCCTACAGATCACCACTAGTTACAATGCCTAGGGTTAAAAACTCTGGTTTTTGACTGTCTGGGGTTATAACCGCGATAGTAAAACAATAAAAGCAGCCATGAAAGCTGCTTTTATCTTTGATCTAACTAAGCTGACATTTATTATTCAGTCACGCCGACTCAGTAAATCTTACTCGGTGATAATGCGGATCCCAGGAATAATCTGCTGGCTTCTTTTACCTTTACGTTTCAACCACAGATAAAAAGCGGCTAATGCAAACAAGAAGAAACCAATCCACAGACTTGATTGAACTGGGTGCTGCGTAAAGGTAGCGGCTTGATAAACTACCGTTGCAGAACCATAAGCCAGTGAGAAAGTCCACGTTGCCGCAAACGTCGCCCACCGAGAACCAAACTCATGCACTAAGGCGCCCATTGCCGCAACACAAGGAGTATAAAGTAAGATAAACAGCAAGTAGGAGAAAGCCGCAACTTTACCACTAAAACCTGCTTGTAAAGCACCAAAAGTCGATGTCGCAACACCTTGTTCTTCAGCCACGGTTTCTTTATTGGTTAAATCACCGACCGACAGTTTAAGCGGATCTTCAAGATCTAAACCAAACAAGTTAGCTGGAATCGTTGCCAGAGCCGCATTAAAGCTTTCGCTCAATGGTGCAAGCTCTTCATCTGTCGGCGCCGCGCTACTGTATAGACTGTTTAAGGTACCAACAACCGCTTCTTTGGCGAAAATACCCGTGATAATACCGACGGTTGCAGGCCAGTTATCCTGCTCTATGCCCATAGGCGAGAAGATAGGCGTAATTTTTTGACTCGCGACACTCAGCAAAGATGCTTGGCTATCTTCATGGCCAAATGTACCATCAACACCAATAGCATTAATGAAGTTCAATAAGGTCACGACTAGAACAATCGTTTTACCTGCGCCTAATATAAAACTCTTAGTGCGTTTACCTGTACGAACCATAACAGCTTTCAGCTTAGGTAGTTCATAACTTGGCAGCTCCATCACCACAGCACTACTGCTGCCGGGTAATAAAGTGCTTCTGAGTAATAAACCCGTACCGATAGCGGCAAAGATACCAATAATATACAGCAAGAAGACTAAATTCTGACCTGAATCAGGGAAGAAAGCCGCCGCAAATAGTGCATAAACAGGAAGACGTGCACCACAGGACATAAATGGCGCCATCATCCCTGTCACAATACGCTCACGCTCACTACCTAAGGTTCGCGTAGCCATAATTGCAGGCACTGAACAACCAAAACCGACAATCATAGGAACGAATGCTTTACCAGGCAGGCCAATACGACGCATTAAACCGTCAACCACAAATGCAGCGCGTGCCATGTAGCCAGAACTTTCGAGGATCGACAAACCGAGGAAAAGCGCCGCAATAACAGGAATAAAGGTTGATACGGTTTGAATGCCTTGGCCGACACCTCCCGCTAAGATAGTGACCAACCAAGCCGGAGAGCCCATGCTCGTCAAGAATGAACCGAAGTGATCGACAAACAGTGCGCCAGCAAAAACATCAAAGAAATCAATAAAAGCACTGCCAATATTAATGCTGAACATAAACATCAAATACATCACAAACAAAAACACAGGAATGCCAAGCACAGGATGTAAAACGAGTTTATCTAATTTGTCACTGAGGGTGAGGAACCCTGACTCTTTCACTGAACCTTGAAAGACTTGTTCAACGAAATTAAAGCGCGTGGTCGCCACCATCACTTCAATATCATGGCCTTGCTGAGCGATAATCTGAGTACAGGAATTCACTTCATCCTGCAGTTCAGCATTTTTACAGCTACCACAACCTGAACCATTACCTAGCATAGCCAAAGCGCGGCCGCGACTTAATTGGGCATCTTTACTGCAGAGTAACTGCACGCCCGCTTCAATTTGTTCATCATAGTGAAGCACTAATGGGGCTTCTGAGACTCGGCCTTGAAGTAAATCGAGTACCTGTGCCTGCACTTTAGCGACATCGGCAGGATCTCGCGAACACACGCCAATCACAGGGCAACCCAGCTCTTGGCTCATTTTCTTTAAATCGACTTTAATCCCACGTTTGACAGCCGAATCAATTTTATTCAGCACCACTACCATAGGGATAGCGAGTTCACGTAATTGGGCTGTGAGATATAAGTGACGTTCGATATTAGTGGCATCGACTAAATTGATAATGCCATCGACACGTTGCTCGGCAAGGTATTGCTGCGCAATTTGCTCATCAAGTGAACAATCGCAACTATTACCCGCAGGAAGAAGGTCGTAAATACCCGGTAAGTCTGTCAGATAGACGTCAGCACCGTTTAAGGTGAAATGACCAGTCTTTTTTTCGACCGTAACACCAGACCAGTTACCCACTTGTTGATTTGCGCCTGTTAGCGCGTTAAAGAGTGTAGATTTACCCGCGTTAGGGTTTCCTACTGTGACGCAATGAAACTGCTTAGCCATTCGTCTTTTCCACCTCAATGATGTCTGCCAAATCTCTGCGCATACAAAGTTTACTACCACGAATATCCAGTTCGAGACCAGAGCCCATAGGTGCGTATCGGATCAATAAAAAACGCGTATTTGGCGTGATCCCCATGGACAACAACTTGCGCTTCACGGTTTGTGGCAGCGCCAAACGCCCCACTTCAGAAATAAGACCGCGATCGCCGGGACTGAGTTCGCTTAACTTCATTACGTATTCCACCTTGCAACAGGTTCAGCTCGAAAAACTGCGCCCATTGTAACCGAGCGATGACACTAATAACTTTACCTAGATCAAGATTTTTGATTGGTAACGATAATAGTTTTCAATTGTGTTGGGTATTATGTGATAAAAATTCCAATGAATAAACGACCAACCGAAAATAAAAATCCGCACCTTAGCATTAGTGACTATCAAGCGATGCACAGAAGTCAAAACGCTGTAAACAAATCCCACCCGAAGCAAGTGTGATCAAAATCACACTTAATCTATATCGCCTGTAAAATCATCCTTCTTTACAGTGAAAAGACCACGCAATGTTAAGCACGTGTCACACACTTGTTCTAATATTAACCAAGCTCAATAAGCTAAATTAGCAATGTCGAAAGCGTAAAAATAACAAATATAAATGCACTCGGGAAAACATAACCATGGAAATAGGGCTAAAGTTCAGAAGCATAGCTAAGGCTATGCTATGTATTTTGTTATCAATCGCGAGCGTTTCGGCCTCAGCGACCCCTTGGGATAACAAAAAACCAGAAGAAGTTGTTGCGACATTAGACAAAAAATTCGCCGAAGGTAAGTATTCCGCTAAAGGCGCTGATACTTGCCTGATGTGCCACAAAAAAAGTGCCATGGTGATGGCAATATTTGAGGGGGTTCATGGCAACCCCAATGTGAAAGATTCGCCTATGGCCGATTTGCAGTGCGAAGCCTGCCACGGCCCGTTAGGGAATCATAATAAAGGTGGCAAAGAGCCGATGATCACCTTTGGCGCAAACTCCCCTGTTCCCGCGCAAAAGCAAAACAGTGTCTGTATGAGTTGCCACAATGACAGTCAACGTACCGCATGGAAAGGCAATCACCACGATAACGCCGATGTCGCCTGTAGCAGCTGCCATCAAGTGCATACCGCAAAAGATCCTATCAGCGATAAAGCCAATGAAGTCACCATTTGTACCCAGTGCCATACCCAACAAAAAGCCGATATGCACAAGCGCTCGGCGCATCCATTACAGTGGCAACAAATGGTGTGCAGTGACTGCCATAATCCCCACGGCAGTTTAAACGATTCAAGCTTGAAGCAAATGAGTGTTAATGAAAATTGCTATAGCTGTCATGCCGAAAAGCGCGGCCCTAAACTGTGGGAACATGCCCCCGTCACCGACAACTGCGCTAATTGCCACAATCCCCATGGCAGCGTGAACGAAGCCATGCTGATCAGCAAACCGCCACAACTGTGTCAGCAGTGTCACGCTTCGGATGGCCATAGCAGTAATGCCTATTTTGGCAATCAAACCAATGCCTTCACTTCTGGTAATTCCTGTATGAATTGTCACGGACAAGTGCATGGCTCTAACCATCCTTCTGGCAAATTACTACAGAGATAACAAGGGAATGATCATGCGAACAGCTAAAATGTCCCACCCTAGCGCTTATTTCTCCCTCACTTTGCTGGCTTGGGCGATAAGCGGTGTTTTGACTCAAGCACACGCCGAAGGTTATGAGCTGCAAGAAGCAAATCGAAGTAGCATAAAGACAGAGGCATGGAGCTGTAAGCAATGCCAACCTAATACAGGGCATATTGGCAATGTCAGTGCCAGCCTCGCTTACAACGATAGTGAGGACAGCCGTTTCGGTAACCGCACAGGGACAGATAATGATGGTCTCGTTGGCACCGTCGGTGCGGATATGGTGTACAAAACACCGTCGGGTTATCAAACCGAGCTGGTCGCGGACAAGTTAGGTTTTGATGCGGGCTCAGCCAAGCTCACAACCGGAAGGCCGGGGAACTATCAAATCAACTTGGGTTATAGAGGCTTAGCAAACTATAACCATAATCAACTCAAAAGCCCCTATACCTCAGTGCAAGATAAAATGTTATTGCCCGATAACTGGATAACAGGCGGCACAACGCAATCTATGCCTATGTTACAAAGCAGCCTTGTTAGCCAAGAGTTAAGTATTCAACGTGATCGCTTTAGTATCGGTGGTTACTACGCGGGCAAAATATCACCTGAAGGTGACAATAACAGTCACTACAAAGCCTCGCTAAACTATCAGCATGAAGACCGCAGCGGCGCCAAAAAGACCAGCGCCAATATACTCACCAATAGCGTTATGCTAGCCCAACCAATTGATGACAGTACTGATGAAGTCGATGCGAGAGTTTATTTTAACGGTTCAGGCTGGCAAGCTGGCATCAATAGCCAAATCAGCCAATATAAAAATGATCACCAAGCCATGCTGTGGCAATCTGCCTACACTCCCACCTTTGGCGCAGCATACTTAGGCCAGAATGCGGTCGACCCCGACAATAAAGCCTACCGAGTTGCCGCAGAAGCCTCTGGGGGGGCAAATGGTCAAAATGTATTGATGCACGCAGGCTTTAGCCGCATGACCCAAGATGACACCTTTATTCCTGCCACCATCAATGGCCCATCGCCCGTCCTGCCTGCGGATACCTTAAATGGCCAAGTCGATATTGTAGAGATGGACCTTAAATATTCAGGACGGATCAACCAAGATTTAAGTATGCAGGCAAGTTACAACTATCAAGACAGAGATAATAAAACGGCTCAATTAGACTTTCCGCAGATCGTCACCGACAGTATTAATCAAGGCACAGCCCAAAATAGCCTTTATGATAAGCGCACCAAAAAACTCGAACTTAAAAGCAAATACCGTTTTACCTCAGCGGCTTATGCCGAAGCGGGTTACAGCCATAATGAAAACGATTATGCCGAACTCGACCGCCAATCCATCGATGAATCTGGCGTGTTTGCTAAACTAAGTTATCGCTATTCGCCCGCATGGTCAGCTTGGTTGAAAGGAGAAGCACTAGAGCGAGATGGCAGTGAATATCATTCCGTCGCAACCACTCAAAGTTCAAGTAATCCTTGGCTACGTAAATCCTACCTTGCCGATAGAAAAAGACAGAAAGTCACCTTACACACGGATTATCAGAGCGACATTGGTCTATCTCTTGGTGCCAGCTTACACAGTATTAATGACGACTATCATCATACCCTAGTAGGTCTAACTCAGGTGTCCTATCTCGGTTACGACTTGTCAGCCCAATATATGCTGAGCAGTGACCTCAATTTAACCGCCTTTGTTAACCAAGATTGGCGCGATTCAGACCAAGCGGGCAGTAATTCCTTCTCGACACCCGATTGGTACAGCACTGCCGAGGAAAAATCGACCTTGATTGGTGCAGGGCTTAGTTATCAAAACCTGTTCGATCATCACCTCGATATTGGTTTGGATTACAGCTATTCCGACGGACAGAGTGATACAGAAGTGACCTATGGCATCACCAGTCCCTATGGCGATTTTTACGCCCGCAAGCACAATATTAATGCCTACGCCAAATATAAGTTTGCCGACAGTATGTCACTGCGCGTCGATTGGTTATTCGAAAAATATCAAGATGCTAACTGGCAAAACCAAGGCACAAGCTGGGACACGATTCCCAACGTACTCAGTTTTGGTGATATGGGCCACGACTACAACGCTCACTACTTAGGCTTGACCTTAAGCTACCAAATGTAACTTAGGCACTGACAGCGCATTCCAAGGATAGAAATATGAACAAGTTTGCAAAAATTCGCACTCAATTCAGTCTTATGCTGGCCTTAGTCTCCCTATTAAGCGCCTGTGGCGGTGATAACGGCCAAGATGGTAATCCCGGTGAGCCTGCGAAACCGCCTGCATTAACGATAACTAGCCTTAACATCATGGTCGATAAAGTCGCGATGACAGATGGCATTGCTCAAGTGGATTTTCAAGTAAGCAATCAAGATGATGAAGCCGTGGTTGGTATCCCATCGGCGACATTTATTGCAGCGCAGCTTCTCCCCAAAGGTTATACAGGCGCGGGGAATAGCAGTGAATGGCAGCACTTTACCGCTGAAACCTGCGCGGCAACTTGCCCTGGCAGTCTCACAGATCATAAAAACGGTCACTACAGTTACACCTTCAGCGCCGCATTTAATGGCATGAATGGAGTGACGTTTATACCAGAAGCGACCCAAAGAATGGTGGTCAAAATTGGCGGCGATAAACTTGCCGATAATACGCCCTTACCTATAACCAATCAGCATTATGACTGGCAATCTTCAGGTAGTAATGTCGCTTACACCCGCAACTTAGTCACAATAGAGACCTGTAATAGTTGCCACAGTAATCTAGCTTTCCATGGCAGTAGATATAATCAAATCGAAACCTGCGTCACCTGCCATAACAGCAAAAAAGTCAGTAACCCTGCGGATATTTTCCCACAAATGATCCACAGCAAACATTTAACTGGCTTCCCGCAACCCATTAGTGACTGCCAAACCTGTCACGTCGATAAGGCTGAGTTAACCGAACAGCAAAACTGGCGCAGAGTCCCGACCATGCAAGCCTGTGGTGCCTGTCATACACAGATCAATTTCCCCGCAGGCGAAGGACACCCAGTGCAAACAGATAACAGTAACTGCGTGGCGTGTCATAATGCCGACTGGACCGCAAGCGTACACAGTGATGAAGCTAAAAACGCGGCAGTGATGCAATTTAGCCCAAGCATCACCAGCGCCAGTATGGATGCCAATGGTACGGTCACTGTTGCGGTTAAGCTGATGAATCCAGCCACAGGAACTGTGTATAGCGAAAGTGCCGATAAGCTAAAATTTATCAATGATTTAAGAGTATATGCCAACTGGGGAACCAGTTTTGATTATGCGACCCGTTCAGCTCGCTCGATTAAACTGCCGGAATCCACACCCATATCAGACTCTAATGGCATTTATACCTATACGATAGCGGGCCTTACCGTGCCAGCAGGCACTGAAACGGATCATGGCGGACTTGCGATTCAAGGCAGAGTCTGTGCCAAAGATAAAGTACTGGTTGATTGCACGACTGAACTGGCGGAAGTGTTAGTGATTAAATCCAGCCACAGTTATTTTGATATGGCAGCATTGAGCAATGAAGGTCGCCGTAGCGTTGTGAGCAATGCAAGCTGCGGTAATTGCCATGGTGATCAAAAACTGAATATTCACGGCTCACGTAACGATCTCGATGGTCAATGCCAGCTATGCCATAACGCCAATATGCTGGCCGATGCGACGGCAGCCAATCCTTCAATCACGTCATTTGACTTTAAGCAGCTGATCCACGGTATTCACACCAGTCAATTCACGGGGTTTGAAAGCCTAAACTACCCAGGAAAAATCGGTAACTGTGCCCAATGTCACGTTAACGATACTGCGGGGATTTCTACCGTCGCCCTCCCCTTAAATTCAGCGGTACAACCCCTTGCCCTCGATAACGGCACTTTTACCAGCCCAATTGCCGCTGTGTGTAGCAACTGCCATTCAGATACCAGCACTCATAACCACATGGCTCAGCAAGGTGCTGTTTTTGCAGGTACAAAATCCGATGCAACCGCAGGAACTGAAACCTGTGCTTTCTGTCATGGACAGGGCGGAGTCGCGGACGTGTTGAAAGTGCATCCAATAAACTAACCCTATGATGCTGGCCTAAAAAGGCCAGCAACTGCAGATATAAAAGGAACTCATACGATGCAGTCATCTACTCCTAAAGAAATAGTCAGATCTCAGTCACATTACCCGCCTAAAGTGACTGATAAATACCAGTGACTTAGTTAGCCTTACAGATGGAAAACTAATTCCACACATCTTATGCGGGTAATGAGATTTATTCTTATTTGCCAGGCGTTTGATGATGATTACAACTATTGCAGGGAAATATCATGATGAAACGGTTCAATTTCAATACCGCAACAAAAGCGATGTTGGGTGCCGGTTTACTCTCTCTACTACTCGCCGGTTGCGGTGGTAGTGACGGTAAAGATGGTGAAGACGGAAAACCGGGTCCGGTAGGCTTAGACATAAGTCAAGCCACCACACTCAAAGCCACACTTGAAGATGTAAAAATTGACAACGGCACTGTCAGCGTAGACATAGTACTAACGAATGCGAATGGCGTTCCTGTGACGGGCCTAGAGCAATACGCTCAAATCAATGCTATCGGATTGGGTATTGCAAAACTTACCCCTGAAAGTGGCAAAGGTTACAAAACACCTCAATGGGTCAGCTATATCAACTCAGTGAAAGCAGCTGATCCTGCACGCAGTCTTGCAAATTATAGCTATACCGATGGTAAAGATAGCGCTGGCAATCCTATTACTAAAGAAATGAAATTTACACCTGGTGATGCTATTCAAGCGAACATCGAATCTAGTTGTAAAACCACTTGTTTAACAGTGGTTGATAGTGGCGTTTACCGCTATACCTTCCAAACCAATTTAAGTACTTTGCCCGCTATTGAAGGTCTCGATTTAACCTACGACCCAACATTAATACATCGCATTACTTTAGAACTTCAAACCGATGGCAGTAAAGATGCCAAGTTAGTCAACAGCCATATCGACTTCTTACCAAGCGATAACTTTAGAGTAGCTAAAGAGACGGAAACGCGTACGGTCGTCGATTTAGAAGCGAACTGTATCAAGTGTCACAGCACAAATTATAGCGATACATCTTCTACTGCTAAGCCATTAGCACTACATGGCGGAAGACGGATCGGAATAGCAAACTGTCAAGTTTGTCATACCAGCTACAGTAAAGATCCAGAAACAGGATCACCTTTGGATATGGGCGCCATGGTTCATGCCATTCACAAAGGTACTTACGCTATGGTGGGTTACAGCGGAACGGCTTATGACTTTAGCGGTACTATGGCTAAAGCTGCGGCTGAAAGTGGCTACCCACAATACCGTGAAGGTAAAGACGTTTCTGAACGAGTCACTCTGCCTGTCTCTATCGGGAACTGCCAGTCTTGCCATAGCACAGATGACAAAGGACCCGTTGATGCCGCGAGCTTTAAACATCACAAAGGTTTAGCCTGCGCATCTTGTCACATGTCAGGTTTTAATCCAGTAGATAACAGTGAATGGTTAACGCCACCTGAAGGTCAAAAAGACCGTGGTTTCGTTGGTAACTATTTCCATTACTATGCAACACCTGAAATTGACGGTATTCCAGGTGCAAACCTAGTCAATGTATTCCAAAATGGAGGCTGCGCTTCTTGTCACGCCGAACAAGGTGAAGAAGGCAGCGCTAAATATCACTTAGCAAAAGCTAATGCCACTAAGTTACTGCGAACTGAATATGCCTATAAGTTAGAAAATGGCACATTTGATGTGGCTAAAGGAGAGTTAACATTCACAGTCGATTGGCACAGTGATGTTGCTCCACATCAAGATCCTAAAGTGAAAGAGTTTTGGGTCAGCTTAACGGCATTCAATGGCACTGAATACACCATGGGCCCACGTCCATCTAATGGTACTTTAGGTCGTAGCGAAAACCGTATTTCTGTAAATTTGGCCAAAGTTGAGACTAACGCTAACTTAACAGCGGTACCAAATGGCTCAAAAGTAACATACACATTAACAGGCATTAAAGCTGTTATTGGCACAAGTTCTGTTCCATACAAACAAATTGTTAGTATTGGTAAAGGCTTCATGGACGGCAAATTGCTGATCTGTGCAAACTCTGCAGAACTCGATCCAACGATGGATGCTGCGATTGATTGTAGTAACACTGAAGCACCAATCTACGAAGTGATTGTTGGCAGTAATAAAGCTTCATTCTCTGCCGATGCAAGTAATGTTACCGCACGTAGCATAGTCATCTCTGAAGCAAAATGTGCTAACTGTCATGGTGAGAAAGCTGACTTTTCAGCCTCTCATGCGCTGACCCATGCGGCAGACAAGCCTGATAACAGCTGTGGTACTTGTCACTCTGCTGTACCTAATACCGCGGTAGCTTTAGCCGATGGTAGTTGTGTGGCTTGTCACAATGGCGCTCCTGCTCACAGTAAAAAGCCATTTGAACGTGGTTTTGACTTTAAAGTCATGATCCACCAAATTCACGCTGATACTCGCAGTGTTCGCCGTTTAACAACAGATGCAGCAACCTTCCCTGAAAACCCAGCGAACTGCGCGGCTTGTCATGATAAAGGTCAACTTAGCTTAGCTACACTAGGCGATAAACCTGCGTTCTTAGCAAGTACTGGTGAATACTCACCAACCGTTGCAGCTTGTGCATCTTGCCATGCAACGACCGCAACTGACAGCGCAGTGATAGGTCACTTCGAAACCAATGGTGGTGTATATAACGCTGCTGCTGGCACTTATACTCCTGGTAGCGAAACCTGTGCGACCTGCCATGGTGAAGGTAAATCATTTGGTGTGGATAAAGTTCACCCAGTGAAATACTAATATGGAACCGAGTAACGAATCGCAAATCAGTCGTTACTCACATTAAATTCAGCAAAATCCCTCGCACTGCGGGGGATTTTATTTACATAACAGCAATCCCATTCAAACCTTGCTTTTATAGTATAAAGTCAACGCACATTACCCAGATAAAATCCGCTGTTTTTTTGTTCTAGAATCATTTTTACCTCTCGCTTTAAATACCTCTTTAGAAATAGAAAGATCCAAGTCACACATTAGCAAAGGCCTTGGAGATTTTAAGGTCATGTTAGGTTAGCCTTTCCTTGGGGAATTCTATTTCCAGCATCCACTTAAGTCGCTTCTAGTGACCAAAAACACAGACATAGAATCTGTTGGCTCTAGAACATAGCGTTTAAGCAATGCCAAACCTATGCAGGGAAAAAAATGATGAACGCACAAACAACTAAAATCGCACTGCTGTTAGCAGCAAGTGCAGTCACTATGGCCTTAGCGGGCTGTGGTGGCAGCGATGGTAATGATGGTAATCCCGGTGAACCTGGTGGCGAACCTGCTCCAGCGATTCAAACCCTTAATTTCGCCTTTGACAAATCTGTCGTCACTAACGGTATTCCGAGTGTTGAGTTTACCGTCACTAACGAAAATGATTTACCCGTTGTTGGCCTACAAAAAATGCGTTTTGCCGCAGCACAATTAATCCCACAAGGCGCAACTGGTGCAGGTAATGCGTCACAATGGCAATACTTTGGTGATGAAACCTGTGATGTCGCTGCAACATGCCCAGGGACTTTCGTTGACAAGAAAAACGGTCACTACAGTTATACTTTTAGTATGAACCTGACCGCTAACACTAAAGTCACTTATAACGAACAGTTAGCTCAACGAGTATTAATCCGCGCTTATAACACTCCGCTTCCCGATGGTACTCAAGTACCAAACAGTAACGCCTTTGTCGACTTCACTGCCGATACTGGTGCACTGCCAACATACAGTCGCAAAATTGTCGCCACAGAAAGCTGTAATACTTGTCACCAAGATTTAGCCAATGTTAAACATGGCGGCGCGTATTCCGACGTTAATTACTGTGCAACTTGCCACACGGCCGGAAAAGTCGGTGTAGGTAAAGAGTTCAATGTTCTCGTTCACGCTAAACACAAAGACCTCACCTTAGGCTCATTAGAAAGCTGTCAAAGCTGTCACGCAGCAAATGAGGCTACGCCTGATTGGAGTAATTGGTCACGTATCCCAACTGCTGCCTCATGTGGAAGCTGCCATAGCGCAGTGGACTTTGCTGCTGGTAAAGGCCACTCACAACAACTAGATAACTCCAACTGTATCGCCTGTCATAACAGCGATTGGACTGCAGAACTGCACACAGGTAAGACTGCAGACAAAAAAGCCGTTATCGCTCAGTTAGGTATGTCAGCAGCACTTGCTGGTCAAGCTGATGATACTGCAGTATTAACCGTGTCTATCTTAGACAAAGATGGTAACGCAATTGATGCGGCAACCGTTCAAGATAAGATTAAACGTTTAGAGTCTGTTACCAACGTTGGCCCTAACTTCCCGATCATGGGCTACAATCCAAGTCCAGGTAGCGGTAAAGCGAAAATAGCGAAAGACTTAGTCAAAGATGGCGCACTGCAAGAAGGTGTAACCTTAGTTGACGGTAAATTGGTCTTTACAACACCCGCTCTACCTTTCGGTGCAGGCGATACTGATACCGCCTTTACCATTATCGGTTTAGAAGTGTGTAGCACTGGTACAAGCTTAACCGCATGTACCGCAGACAGCGCAACAACGAGCATGAAAGCTGAACTAGCTTTTGGCACTAAGTCTGGTAAAGCACCGAGCATGCGTCATGTTAACTCAGTTGAGTTTGGTACCTGTCAAGGTTGTCACGGTGATAGCTTCGAAATTCACAAAGGCCACCATGCGGGTTTTGTGATGACAGAACAGCTATCACATGCAAAAGATGCCAGCGGTAAGCCAATCGTCGGTGTGGATGCGTGTGTCGCTTGTCATACCCCTGATGGTACCTATGCAAGTGGTGCTAACAAAGGTGCGTTGGAGATGAAATTACACGTTGTTCATGGTAAACAAGGTGTCATCAAAGAATGTACCCAATGTCATAACGACTTCAACCTAGATGCATTCAAGGTCAAAGGCGCTCTGGCAACAACTGCGGGTAAATACACCACGCCAATCACTGCCACTTGTACTTCATGCCACGCGCCAGAATCTATTGGCCACGGCTTAGAAAATATGGGCGCGATTGTGAACGGTGATTATGTTCAAGCCAATCAAGCGGCGCAGTCAGAAACCTGTTTCTACTGTCACAAACCCACACCAACAGATCACACTCAGGTGAAGATGTAATTTGCCCAAGCAGGGGGAGTTCGCTCCCCCTTTCTTGAATTTTGTTGGGACAAATTGGGAAGCCTATTATGAAGAACAGCCTAAAAATGAAAAACCTACTGCCGGCACTTGTCATCTCCATGGCAATGTCTGCAGTGATGTCTTTATGCATCACACCGAGTGCACACGCCTCAAAGTGGGATGACAAAATGACTCCAGAACAAGTCGAAGCCACCTTAGATAAGAAGTTTGCCGAAGGCAGCTACTCCCCTAAAGGTGCCGATTCTTGTTTGATGTGCCACAAAAAATCTGAAAAAGTGATGGACCTCTTCAAAGGTGTTCATGGCGCCATTGATTCATCAAAGAGCCCAATGGCTGGCCTGCAATGTGAAGCCTGTCATGGTCCTATGGGTCAACACAATAAAGGCGGCAACGAGCCGATGATCACTTTTGGTAAGCAATCGACCTTAAGTGCAGAAAAACAAAACAGTGTCTGTATGAGCTGTCACCAAGATGATAAACGCGTATCTTGGAACGGTAGTCACCATGACAATGCCGATGTTGCTTGTGCCTCATGCCACCAAGTGCATGTCGCAAAAGATCCTGTGTTATCAAAAAACACCGAAATGGAAGTCTGTACTAGCTGCCACACTAAGCAAAAAGCAGATATGAATAAACGCTCGAGTCACCCACTAAAATGGGCTCAAATGACCTGTAGCGATTGTCATAATCCCCATGGGAGCATGACAGATTCCGATCTAAACAAGCCTAGCATTAACGAAACCTGTTACTCCTGCCACGCCGAGAAACGCGGCCCAAAACTGTGGGAACATGCACCCGTTACTGAGAACTGTGTGACTTGCCACAATCCTCACGGCAGTGTGAATGATGCCATGTTGAAAACCCGCGCACCGCAGCTGTGTCAGCAATGTCACGCCAGCGATGGACACGCCAGCAATGCTTACTTAGGTAACACTGGTTTAGGTTCAAACGTCGGCGACAATGCCTTTACGGGTGGAAGAAGCTGTTTAAATTGCCACAGTCAGGTCCATGGTTCAAACCATCCATCTGGCAAGCTATTACAGCGCTAAGGAGACGAGAAAATGAAATTTAAACTCAATTTGATCACTCTGGCGTTACTCGCAAACACAGGTTTTGCAATAGCGGCCGACGGGTATGGCTTAGCCAATGCCAATACAGAAAAAGTCAAAATGTCCGCTTGGAGCTGTAAAGGCTGCGTTGTTGAAACGGGTACGTCTGGCACTGTGGGTGTTGGCGTGGGTTACAACAGCGAAGAGGATATTCGCTCGGCGAATGCCTTTGGGACTTCAAACGAAGTTGCGGGTAAATTTGATGCCGATGTCACCTTCCGTGGTGAGAAAGGCTATCAAGCCAGCGTTGAAGCTTATCAACTGGGCATGGATGGTGGCCGTTTAGATGTCAATGCGGGTAAACAAGGTCAGTATAATGTCAATGTAAACTATCGCCAAATCGCCACTTACAACAGTAATAGCGCCTTAACGCCCTACTCTGGTGTCGGCAGCGATAATTTAACCTTGCCAGACAACTGGGTAACTGCGGGTTCAAGCAACCAGATGCCGTTACTGATGGACAACCTAAATGCCTTAGAACTGTCGCTCAAACGTGAGCGCACAGGGTTAGGTTTTGACTATCAAGGTGAATCGCTGTGGAGTACGCATGTGAGCTACATGCGTGAAGAAAAAACCGGCTTGAAAAAAACATCAGGTGGATTCTTTAACCAATCCATGATGTTAGCTGAGCCAGTTGATTACACCACTGACTCCATTGAAGCTGGCATTAAACTAAAAGGCGATCGTTGGTTCACTGCACTTAACTACAATGGCTCAATTTTTAAGAACGAGTACAACCAGTTAAACTTCGACAGTGCCTTCAATCCGACCTTTGGTGCTCAAACCTCTGGCACACTCGCCCTTGACCCTGACAACCAGTCACACACAGTGTCGCTCATGGGTCAATACAACGACAATACCAATGTGTTAACAGGTCGTGTGCTTGCGGGACAAATGAGTCAAGACCAAGCATTAGTCACTTCAGGCTATGGCTATCAAGTGCCGACAGAGGCCGTTGATGCCAAAGTTGACCTCACAGGGTTGAACTTAAAAGTCGTCAGTAAAGTGACTAACTCACTGCGCTTAAGTGGTAGCTACGACTATAGCGACCGTGATAACAATACTCAAATTGAAGAGTGGACCCAAGTCAGCATCAACAATGTCAATGGTAAGGTGGCCTATAACACCCCTTACGATAACACTAGCCAACGCTTCAAAGTGGCGGCGGATTATCGTATTACCCATGGACTGAAGCTTGATGGCGGCTATGACTTCAAACGTGATGACCGTAATTATCAAGACCGTGAAACCACGGATGAAAATACCGTTTGGGCACGTTTGCGCGTTAACAGCTTTGAAACTTGGGATATGTGGGTTAAGGGCAGTTACGGTCAGCGTGATGGCTCGCAATATCAAGCTTCTGAATGGACATCTTCTGAAACCAACAGCCTGTTACGTAAGTACAATCTGGCTAACCGCGACAGAACCCAGATTGAAGCTCGAGTCACCCACTCGCCAATCGACAGCTTGACCATAGATTTCGGTGCCCGTTACGCATTAGATGACTACTCTGACACAGTTATTGGCTTAACAGAGTCAAAAGACACCAGTTATGATGCCAACATCAGCTACATGATCACCGATGATTTACTGGCGACAGCATTCTACAACTACCAAATCATTGAGTCTGAACAAGCGGGAAGCAGTAATTACAGCACCCCAACATGGACAGGATTCATTGAAGACAATGTAGATGTGGTCGGGGCGGGCCTGAGCTACAACAACTTGCTTGAGAACAAGTTACGCATGGGATTGGATTACACTTATTCAAACTCCGACAGTAACACTCAAGTCAGACAAGGTATCACAGGCGACTATGGCGATTATTTTGCCAAAGTGCACAACATTAACTTATATGCTCAATATCAAGCCACCGAGAAAATGGCTCTGCGCTTGGATTATAAAATTGAGAATTATAAAGACAATGATGCCGCCAATGATATCGCCGTCGATGGGATCTGGAACGTCGTAGGCTTTGGCAGCAATAGCCATGACTACACAGCGCAAATGATCATGCTGAGCATGAGTTACAAACTCTAATCGATACTGTTCATAACACGAAAGCCCGCATGTTGCGGGCTTTTGTTTAAGCGCAGCAAGATCTTTTAAAGCGATTACATCATGGCAGATAACAGTAAAAATCTTGAATAAGATCAGACTCTGGCGCAAAAGTCCGCCCATAAAAAGCTTAATCCTTGAGTTTTGGCTCACTTTAGCGGATCTTAATTCAATCTTTTAGTTAATCCTCTGAGCCCATGCGTATTTATTCTTCACTCTCCCAATCTCAGTGGTTGTTATCAATTCCCGCACTAGTGGGGCTAAGCCTATTACCCTTACCCGCCATGGCGTTCGACCCATCGGGTGGCGCAGCGAGCCTATTTATCATTTTAGGCCTAGGTGGTTTTACCTTAATCAATCTGTTTCTACAGGGCTTATTCTTTTTTGCGGGTCAGTATCGCAGCGCCACTTTTGCTAGACGCCATGTATTAAGCGCACTAATAGTGCCATTAATTGCCATTGCGTTAGCCATTTATGATCATAGAGGTTGGAGTGATTTCGCCCTTAACTTAGGTATTATCTGTGTCGGTATTGGACTGATTTTATTGCCACTACAGCTTTGCCAAATCGATAAACCCACCAATCGCAATGCAGATTGGATCATCAGCCTAGGGGCATTATTCATCTTAGCTCTGAGCTATGTGATTGCCCCCTTAGCCTTCTTTACGATTGTACTGGCCCACATCTGTTTAGCTTCAAGCCCAAATCAAATTCCTAAGATATTAAGTTATATCGGTTTAATCCTTGGCTATTCTCTTTTTGGCTACTGGGTATATCAAACAGTGATGATGCTCCAATCCTGATTGAAAATGAATGAGCAACGATAAAATTAGCGATTAAATTGACTAAGACGAATCTCACTAAAGCGCCATCGCCACTTTGCGTAACTGTACCGCCATCATGCTCGGCATCAATGGCTAAACTGCTGGCAAAAATCAGCGCCTGTACTTTATGTCAGGCCCATTTACCCTTAGCGCCCAAACCAATATTGCAGGCCAGTACCCAAGCGCGGATTTTGATTGCAGGCCAAGCTCCGGGCGTAAAAACCCACCATAAAGGCAGACCTTTTGACGATGCCAGCGGTGAACGGCTGCGCACTTGGTTAAATGTCACGCGGGAGCAATTCTACGACCCCAATCTTTTTGCCATTATCCCTATGGGATTTTGTTTTCCGGGCAGTATCGAAAAAAACGGTAAAAAGCAGGGTGATAAACCACCGCGCCCCGAATGTGCTGCCACTTGGCATCAGGCCTTGCTCGCCCTAATGCCGCAAATAGAGCTAATTGTGATCCTCGGCCAATATGCCATCGACTATCATCTACCGCGCGAATCGTCCGAGGCCGTAAACCCCACTTCACCGATCACTGAGCCTCAAACAACCAGCAGTAAAATTTCGACCAGCGCTAAAGTAACAGTCATCCCCAAACTGAAACCAATAACAGTGACCCAAGCATGCGCGCAATGGCAGCAATATTGGCCTAAGTATCTTGTCTTGCCGCACCCAAGCCCGCGTAATAATCTTTGGCTTAAGCAGCATCCTGAGTTTGAACGCGATATGCTACCCAGATTAAGAATGCGTATTGCATCCCTGTTAAACCTTCAACCCCACTAGGCGCCTGTATGTATCTGCTTGATTCTGCCATTGCTAAGCAAATTGTGAGTCGTACAATGAAAATCATTGGCCACAATATCAATGTGATGAACGGCCAAGGGGTGATTTTAGGCTCAGGCGACCCTAAGCGCATTGGCTCAACCCACGAAGGCGCGCTGCTGGCGATTGCCCAAAATCGCAATGTTGAGATCAGTCAAGAAGTCGCATCAGGGCTGCATGGCGTTAAGCCAGGCATCAATTTACCCTTACATTATCAAGGACAAATTATCGGCGTCGTCGGTATTACCGGTGATCCACGTGAGCTCACCCATTATGGTGAGTTACTTAAAATGACCGCCGAAATGATTGTTGAACAAGCCAACTTGCAGGATAAATTGCAATGGGAGAATCGCCAGCGTGAAGAGTTTATTCTGCAACTGATCAAAGCTGAAACCGATGATGCACAGTTGCACCGCTGGGCAAAACAGCTAGACATTGATATCAGCCTGCCAAGAGTCGCGGCCATTATTGAGATCAGCGAGAAAAACATCCAGAAACACCATTTAAAAACCGACACCACCCCAGCGGCCTTGTACTTAGCTGAGGCATCCACTCAGCCCGCCGATGAACGCAGCCCCAGAGTCAGTGAAACCCTCAAGCAAGTGCTGCATCTATTGCAATATCCTGACCGTGGTAATTTGATTGCCATGACCTCAATGTCGCAGTTGGTGATCCTAAAGCCTGCTTTTTTAGATGGAAAACAATGGGATCCTGAGCTTGAAAATCAGCGTATCGATAAGCTGTTGCAGCGCTTACCCGCCCAAATGGATTTAAACTTTAAAATTGCCCTAGGCCATTTCTTCCCCGAAAAAGGCGGGATAGCGCGCTCCTATCACACGGCTCAAGAAACCTTAGCACTCGGTAAGCAGCTCAATGCAGAAGGGAATAAATACCTGTTTGAAGATTATTCCCTACAAGTGTTACTTGCAGGGCTAAAACATGACTGGCGCGGTCAGGCGCTGGCAACGCCCTACCAGCAACTCGCCAAGGCGGACAAAAACGGCCAATTACGCAAAACCTTAGCGGCATACATCACCCACTTTGGCGATGCACAGCAATGCGCGAATGCCCTGTTTATTCATCGCAATACACTCAGATATCGCCTTGATAAAATTCAGCAAATCACCCAAGCCGACATTCAATCCCTGCATGGATTATTAAGCCTGTATCTTGGGCAATTAATTGATACTTCGACTCGCTTAACTTAATACTCAAATAACTTAGCAACTCAACAGATTCGCCAGAAAAAGCCCGCAGATGACGGCGCAAACCTTATAACCAGATCAATTGAGTAAAACTTGGCCTGTACTAAAAAATTAATTGAAAGATTTATACCGTATCCCCTTTCCTATCCTTTCATATAGTATCGCGTCGATATTCTAGCGCTCTCTACTTAGTCCATTGAAAGGAATGATAATGACCTCAATCAAACTGACTTTACTCGCCAAAGCTTGCCTCATTAGCGGCTTAGCGCTGACTTCACCTTCGTTAATCGCGGCCGAGAAAACCATTCCCGAACTGGTCGATGCCGTCAACGGCACACCCGATGCGGCAAGTCGCGAGGCGGGTAAAAATGTCAAACTGCGTAATCACACTAAGGGATTTTGTACCTCAGGCAGTTTTAAACCGAATCCACAATTACAACAAACGTTGGCAATTCCATTTTTTAATCAAGATAGTATCAAGGTCACAGCCCGCTTTTCCCTCGGCGGTACAAATCCGCAGATCTCAGATAAAACCGCTGGGCGCTTTATGTCACTCAAAATTGACGGCGATAAAGAAAACCTTAACTTTGTCACCACTAACGTTCCCGTTTTCTTTGCCAAAAATCTCGAAGAATTTTTTAACTTTCAGACCAAAGTGAAACAAGGCCCTGAAGGTAAACAGTGGCTTATTGATAATCAACCCAGCGCTAAAGCTTTTTTCGACTACGTTAAACAGTTGCCTCCCAGCCCAAGTTTTGCCAACAGCCGCTACTTCGGTGTAAATAGTTTCCTGTTCAGCACGCAAAAAAACAGTGTTCAACAAGGTGAAACGGTCGCGGGTAAATGGATTTTTGAACCTGTCACTGGTACTGCCGGGCTGTCAGCCAGTGAACTTGCCAATCTCAGTGATGATTTTTTAAAGGCAGAATTACTCGAGCGCATTAAAACCCAGCCAGCACAATGGAACCTCTATATTCAACTCGCCGAAATGGGGGATGAGATTAATGACCCAACCGTGATCTGGCCTGAAACTCGCCAGCGTTTACTGGTAGGCCAAGTGAGGATTAACGGTGAACGAGACAGCGATCCCCAAGTGCAACAGTGTGATAAAGGCATATTTAACCCACTGTTATTGCCTAAGGGCATTACTGCATCTGCCGATCCGATACTCAATGCCCGCACCGCAGCCTATGTAGAATCCTTTATTCGTCGTCAATAAAGAGTCGAGTTAAGTCCCTCCTGTTTAGGATTGGCAAATAGCCCTATTTGCCAATCCTTATCGACAAGCGCCTCCCTTACCGACAAAACGCCTCCTCCTGCATTCGAATTCACCTAAGCATTTTTGTGCATGAGCACAAAAATGGCGAAACATAACGCGGTAATTCCGTGGATTTAGCCAAAGCTATTCAAACATACCTGCACAATAATAGGATGACCTTAAAGCAGCCCTCATTTGGACTCAGGCCCAAATAAGCACTGCGCCCTACACTATAAGTCAAAAAACTTACTCAAAAACTTCAGCCAAGAACTGAACGGGACAAACTATGAACTTAGTGCTTATTCTCATCGGCGTGATTGCATTTATTGTTATCGCGACCTCAAAATTTAAACTCCACCCCTTTTTAACCTTAATTCTGGCCGCCTTTATCGCAGCCTTCGCCTATGGCTTGCCGAGCGGGGAAATCGCTAAAACCATTACCACAGGGTTTGGCAATATTTTAGGCTATATCGGCTTAGTGATCGTCTTAGGCACTATCATAGGGATTATTCTGGAAAAAAGCGGCGCCGCCATCACCATGGCCGATGTGGTGATCAAGATATTAGGTAAACGCTTCCCGACACTCACTATGTCAATTATCGGTTATCTCGTGTCTATTCCGGTCTTTTGTGACTCGGGTTTTGTGATCTTAAACTCACTGAAACAATCGATGGCGAACCGCATGAAGGTCTCTAGTGTCTCCATGAGCGTTGCCTTAGCCACAGGTCTGTACGCCACTCACACCTTTGTACCGCCAACGCCTGGCCCTATCGCCGCCGCAGGCAACTTAGGCTTAGAGTCCAACTTAGGTTTAGTGATCGGTGTGGGTCTCTTTGTGGCCGCTGTTGCGGCACTCGCGGGTATGTTATGGGCAAACCGCTTTGCCGATGTTGAGCCCGATGGTGAAGGCGCAGAAGAACTTAAAGCGCAGGCCAGTGACTATGAAACGCTGAAAAAAAGCTATGGTACGTTACCAAGCCCATTAAAAGCTTTCGCACCAATTTTTGTGCCTATCGTATTAATTTGTTTAGGTTCTATCGCTAACTTCCCTTCTGCGCCTTTGGGTAAAGAAGGTGTGTTTGATGTGCTCGTGTTCCTTGGTCAGCCTGTTAATGCCCTGATGATTGGCCTGTTTTTATCCCTGCTGCTGTTAAAGGGTGAGAATAAGATCAGCGAATTTAGCGAACGCATCAGCCAAGGGCTCGTCACTGCCGCGCCGATTATTTTAATCACAGGTGCAGGTGGTGCCTTTGGTGCGGTATTAAAAGCCACGCCTATCGGTGACTTTTTGGGCACATCACTGTCGGCACTGGGTATCGGTATCTTTATGCCATTTATCGTCGCTGCCGCGCTTAAGTCAGCGCAGGGTTCATCGACAGTCGCATTAGTCGCAACCTCTGCACTGGTTGCGCCTATGCTTGGCGATATTGGTCTTGGTAGCGATATGGGCCGAGTGTTAACAGTAATGGCCATTGGCGCAGGTGCAATGACAGTTTCCCACGCCAATGACAGCTTCTTTTGGGTCGTCACCCAGTTTAGCCGCATGAGCGTCAAACAAGCCTATAAAGCCCAAACTATGGCGACCCTAATCCAAGGTGTAACATCCATGGTAACTGTGTATGTGCTAAGCCTAGTGTTGCTCTAATATTAATGAGTTCTTGATTCAATATTGTCCCTTGGGCACATGCCGTGCCCAAGATATATCTCTGTTATACGCCCTAATAATTGCAACAGATTAATGTGCCAGTGATGGATATAAATGCCTTTATATCACCTCAGTTTTAGCACAGGGATGTTGTTGCGCCCAACGTAAGTGGCCTTGGGTTTAGTGTTCAACATTGAGCCCTGTTTTATCCCATTTAGCTGTAGGATTTTTAATGAAAATAGTTATCGCCCCCGACTCATTTAAAGAAAGCTTAAGCGCGCTCGAAGTGGCCAACGCCATCGAACAAGGCTTAAAACAAGTGATACCCGACTGCGACATAATCAAAATACCCGTTGCCGATGGTGGCGAAGGCACAGTGCAATCTATGGTGGACGCCACGGGCGGCAGTATTGTCAGCTTAGAGGTCATGGGGCCACTGGGGCATAGAGTGCAAGCGCACTATGGCATCCTTGGGGAAGGCATTCTGGGCGCGGCTATGAATACAAGTTCTGCTTCAGTTTCACGTGCAGATCCAACGAGCAAATCGCCACATCAAGGCGCGATTGCCGTGATTGAAATGGCCTCAGCCTCAGGTTTGCACCATGTGCCGAGGGAGCAACGTAATCCGCTGCTTACCACAAGTTATGGCACGGGCGAGCTGATTTGTGATGCGCTTAATCGGGGGATAAAGCACATCATTTTGGGGCTGGGCGGCAGTGCCACCAACGATGGCGGCGCGGGTATGGCCCAAGCGCTGGATATTTTATTGCTCGATGGCCAAGGTAAAACCTTGCCTTCTGGCGGCGCAGCGCTGGCGAACCTTGCTCAAATCGATGTATCAAACGCTCATCCACTTTTACGTGAGTGCAGCTTCGAAGTTGCCTGCGATGTTGATAATCCACTGTGCGGTGAACGCGGTGCATCGGCAATTTTTGGTCCGCAAAAAGGTGCGACGCCTGAGATGGTTAAGCAGCTAGATGCCGCTCTTGCCCATTATGCCGATGTGATTGCCCGCAATGGCATTAGTGATCACCGCGATCATGCCGGGGCTGGCGCTGCTGGCGGTATGGGTCTTGGCGTGATGGCTTTTTTAAATGCCGAGCTTAAACCTGGGGTTGAGATTGTAATGCAAACCGTTGGCCTTGCGGACAAAATCCGTGGCGCCGATGTAGTGATCACAGGTGAAGGCCGTATCGATGGTCAAACCGTGTTTGGTAAAACCCCAATGGGCGTGTTAAAGCAAGCCAAACTGCAGGGCATTCCCACTATCGGTATCGCGGGCTGCCTCGGTGAAAACGCCAATGCCATATTGGATCACGGTATGGCGGCTATCTTCCCTATCATCCCGCACTTAAGTCCGCTTGATGATGTGCTGGCCAATGCCAAGCTAAACCTTTGCAATACCGCCCGAAATATCGGCGCGGTACTCATGTTGGGCCAACGCAAATTTTAGGGCTAACATGAATTTTAGGGCTAATGCTCAGGCTTGATGAGTGGCTCGTCGAGTTAAACATAAAGGCGCCATAACGGCGCCTTTGCTTATTTAGGCCGCAACGCTTTGGTAATACCAAATTTTAGTGCTTGATGCCTAAAAGGCCTTGCAGTAAAGTGAGCTCCCTTTTTGGTATTCCGCTGATTGAACATTTGAGAGTCACAGATCGCGCATCACTGGTCCGTTATACTCTTCGAGCCAATTTGCGGTTTCACTATAAAAATTAATAGACGGCAAGCCCCATGACCCAGAAACTCCCTCGCCAAGCCACCGCATCCGAAGCAAGTTTGCTCCGCATTTTTACTGCACCGGAAGATGCAAGCTCAACGCTGAGTATTATTGAGCAAAAGCTCTCCGAGGACTTAGCAGGCTTTTTGGGTGACAGTATCGCCGCGCTCGAAAAACCCTTGTCTGAAATCGAAACCGATTTTCAAGCTTTTGAGATCCCAACTCAGCCGCGTTTTGTCTCCGATTACACCGACGAAATTATGCAAAATTTGGTGGCGCATTCGGTACACACAGCGGCGCCAAGTTTTATCGGCCACATGACTTCGGCACTGCCCTACTTTGTGTTGCCGCTGTCAAAAATGATGGTGGGACTCAATCAAAATCTGGTCAAAATAGAAACCTCTAAGGCATTTACGCCGCTTGAACGCCAAGTGCTCGGCATGATGCACCATTTGATTTATGCCCAAGATACAGATTTTTATCAAAGCTGGATGCACAGCGCCAATCATTCCCTCGGGGCATTTTGCTCCGGCGGCACGGTTGCCAACATCACGGCGCTGTGGATTGCCCGTAACCAATTATTAAAAGCCGATGGCGAGTTTAAAGGCGTCAGCCGCGAAGGCTTACTCAAGGCGCTGCGCCACTATGGCTATGACGATTTAGCGATTTTGGTCTCGGAGCGCGGTCACTATTCGCTAGGCAAAGCCGTCGATCTGCTTGGTATCGGCCGCGACAATATCATCAGCATTCCCACTGGCAGCAATAACAAGGTCGATGTCGCGAAAATGCGTCAAGCCGCCCTTGAACTTGCTAGCAAGAACATCAAAGTATTAGCGATTGTTGGCGTGGCTGGCACCACAGAAACCGGTAATGTTGACCCGTTGACAGAATTAGCTGCGCTGGCAAAAGAGTTAAACTGCCATTTCCATGTGGATGCAGCGTGGGGCGGCGCAAGTTTATTATCCAATAAATACCGCCACTTACTCGCAGGTATCGAACTTGCGGACTCAGTCACTATCGATGCCCACAAACAAATGTACGTGCCTATGGGCGCAGGCATGGTGTTATTTAAAGACCCAGAGTTTGCCCACGCCATTGCCCACCACGCCGAATATATTCTGCGCCGTGGTTCAAAGGACTTAGGCAGCCAAACGCTAGAAGGTTCACGCCCCGGCATGGCGATGTTAGTGCACGCTTGCTTACAGATCATCGGCCGCGATGGTTATGAAATCTTAATCAATAACAGCCTTGAAAAAGCCCGCTATTTTGCCGAACAAATCAAAACCCATGAGGATTTTGAGCTAATCACTGAGCCAGAACTTTGTCTGCTGACTTACCGTTATGTGCCCGCCAGCATCCAAGCCGCCATGCAACTTGCCTGTGAGCAAGCAGACACAGTAAAACTCGCCCGCTTTAACGAGCTGCTCGATGGCCTCACCCAGTTTATTCAAAAGCACCAACGCGAACAGGGTAAATCCTTCGTCTCCCGTACCCGCATTCAGCCCGCCCGCTATTTTAGACAAGCAACCGTAGTGTTTCGCGTAGTACTCGCCAACCCCCTCACCAGCCATGACATTCTCAATCAAGTGCTGGTTGAGCAAAGCGAAATCGCCGCATTAGATAACGAGTTTTTACCCGCACTCATGGCGATGATTGCTGATTAGCAAGTTTGGGATGATGAGTTTCAAATAGCGGCTTTCAGATAAAAAGTTTCTAATAGCAAAACAGCCGCAAAGATTTTTGCGGCTGTTTTGCTATTAGACAATGAATTAGCTGCACGTTAAAGAGACAAAATTAAGCGCTTATTCATTGTCATTTATACGCCGAATTCAACTGCTTCCGTGACACGCCATGAAGCCATCCATGGCGGCTCTGCGATGACATCCATGTCATCGAAGGTCACGTCAACAGCTGAATTCGCCTTGGCTAATTTCTGCGTAATCTGCTGCATATGGAAAAATACATACCACTATCACATAGGCAGTCATGCTCCACACATAAGAGTGAAAACTAGCTTGAAAAACACCAAGGGTGTAGGTGTCTCACTCTTTAGTGAGATTAGCTTACGCGCCACTAAGGCTAAGTGTCTATGGTCTTTCCCTTTGAACAAATTAAACCAAAGTTTGTTAGTTTTATTTTATTTTTATATATGTTACGTTGCTCCAGTGCTGGTGTGCGGCTTGACGGGAAGTTCAGACTTTAGTTTAACTAATCCACAAAAAAAAACGAAGGCAGGCATTTGCACCGAGAATAGTAATGTCTATGTACCAGTAAATTTTTACCAAAAAAGGATTTTATAAAATGAACATAGGAACTAAGGTTGGTCTTTTACTTTCTGTAACTGGTTGTGTGATTGGGGGATACTTCGGTCTTTCACCTGTCTATTCACTGCTACAATCAGGTGCTATATATGGACAAGAAGCTGGCTTATTTTTTGGAATTACAGGTATTGTAATTGGGAGCATGATAGCTGTGATGACTTATCTTTCTTCGAGAAAGAATTAACAATCTAATACTATATATGATGGACTAAGGCTAAAATTAATTAGCTTAGACCTAATATGAAACTTATCCATTTATTGGGCAGTATCTGGTTGAATTTGGGTTAAATATTTTTCAGAATAAATTTGTTTTCCATCACACAAGGTAGGCATGGTGGGTGTTCGACGATAAGCACATCAGATCTTGTAGCACCCATTGTTTTAAAGCACCATCTATTTTAAATAAGTTTGATTAGCACAAAATAAGTTAAACGCTATTGCCAAGATTAAGTACTGATCATTCACTCCTTTGTGTGTCGAATTCAATTGCTAAATTTAAGTAACCACAATATTTCTTATACGCATAGCGAGTGATTGATTTCTATCACTGATTAAGATTCAAAAGACTTTACCGATTTCATTAGTTTTTGGAATGATGGACATTCTAAGTGATCTGATTATGGGCAACTTGCTACATGGTTAAGACTATCTCGTATTGCTTTTAGCCGCTTAATGTTGAGATCAATATCAGATGCTTTTTTCGCCAGTAAATTACGATCAATGGTCAATTGATTCGATTCATTAAACATCGTAGTGATTTCGTTTAATGATAAACCTGCAATACGTCCAAGTGAGATAATATTCAATTTATTAATGATTTTAGGGGCATATTGGCGTCTAAGTCCTTTTCTGCCAATGGACTGGATAAGTCCAATTTTTTCATAAAATCTCAATGTTGAAGGAGCTAATCCTGATTCGCGTGATACCTCTGCAATATCCATAACATTCACTCTTGACTTAAAGTTGACTTCAAGTTGTACCATGCCTGAACTATATCAATATCAGGAAAGAATACCAAGAGGGAAAACTGAATGGAGATTTCTATTTGGCTACAGTCAATATTAGTGGGTATTGGTGCCACATTAATAATGGATTCATGGTCATGGTGGCAAAAAAACGTACTTCATAATCCAACTCTTGACTATGCATTTGTGGGACGTTGGTTTATTTACAGAGGTCAGCTGGTTCATCGGCCTATTATGGCAACCCCATCTGTTAAAGGAGAAACCTTTCTGGGTTGGTTTCTGCATTATTTTATCGGTATTATTATTGCTTTAATTCATGTATTAATCTTTGGGGAGATGTGGTTATTTGAGCCAACGTTGATACCTGCACTAATGACTGGTTTTGTTACCATAGTGTTTCCTTTCTATGTCATTCAACCTTGTCTTGGATTTGGGATTGCAGCAAATAAAACACCTTCACCATGGAAAGCTCGGTGGCTAAGTTTACTGACACATAGCGTCTATGGCCTAGGGCTATTTTTTGCTGCTTTAAGCCTGAAATATTTAGTTCATGTTTAAACTTAGCTATCCATTAAAAACTTTTGTCACAATAATTTAGTTTAGCCAAAGCAATCGCCACTTGTAAAAAACAATGCTAATGTAATGATTCGTATAAAAAGTATAGCTTTCTAAGCAGAATCTGTCGGAGAAAAAGGATGTTTATCAGATATATTTTAATGCTCACTGCCGTGCTGCTATGCCTTTACCCTGTTTGGGGATTAGTGAGCCCAGCAAGCTACTTGCAGGAGATATTAGAGGTTTATCCCGATGCGGAACAAGCCAGTCATACTCAAGTACGAATTACGGCGGCTATTTTATGGATAAGCAATCTGACGCTATCATTTGCGTTACTATTTATTGCAAAATTCATTAAACAACCTCAAACGTACAAATTCGCGAAAATATCGTCTATCGCATTAATTAGCTATCCATTTATTCTGACGATAACAGAGGCAATTTCTCACAGTATTCTATACCGCCACCTAGAACATACTACGTTGACAATCGAGTTTTCAGCGCAAAAAATGTTCTATTTCGTATTTGGCCTGATCATTCTGGGAATTTATCAATCCCAACAAGAGTACAAACGCGCCAAAGAGAATGGTTAATTTATCAACATATTTTAGGGAAAAACCATTGAAGTTCTTTATCTCTTTTATCTTTGCTTTTATTGGCTCAAAATTATTATTCAAATACTTCGATTTTCACTACGATATTTTTAGCGATCCTTTTGATCCATTGAAATTTATTATTGATACGGGGGTGTTCGTTGTTATTTTTATATCAACACAGATACTGTATGAAAAATATTGGGAAAAACGAATAAACAAGAACAGCCATAATTCCCCCAACTAATGCACATAAGGATAATGCGCAGAGGGACTATGAATAATATATGCTGTTAACACGCTCACAAGCGCTAAGCGACCAATCGAAACCACATAGGAACTAGAAAGCTTTATATGCGAAAAATCATTCTCCCACTGATCATGCTAAGTCTTGGCGCATTGCCTCTATATGCTCCAGCACAGGACAGCAGCGCGTTATGGGGTAAAAAATACGCTGAGGTGAAATCGAGTTTATTGGCTGCTGGCTGGGTATTAGCGCCTGTAGCAGAAGATGAAACGCCAATAACAGCAGATTACCCCGAAATAACCTGTGGTAACGGCGCGATGGCAATTTGCTCTGTCGGCTTTAAGCGAGACAATAGTACGCTTGCCTTAGTAGTTGAATCTATTGAACAAGAGCTTATTGTGACAGGTGAATACTAAACAGCCCAATGGACGATGTGAAACTCAGCCTAAGCATCTAATGTAAACGAGGTAGTGATGTCATCTGTACCCCGATCAAAACAAGAACTTGAATTGGCTATTTACTCAGTTTTCCCCAAATTGATGGCAGACTATCGTTCAATCCCAGCCCAAATGTCCCGTGTGTGCAGCATAGAAGGAAACATCAAAGGTACACAAATTAGTGTAAGTGATACCGTCGCTTACCTTATTGGTTGGAGTAAATTAGTGCTCAAATGGTACGAGTTAACATCGCAAGCACTCCCCGTTGATTTTCCCGATACGGGTTATAAATGGAATCAACTGGGATTATTAGCAGAGCGATTTCATCATGAATATAGCCAATGGCAATATACTGATTTACTTGATGAATATGAAATGACAATGGAAAAATTGTCAACGCTGATTGCGAGTCTCAGTAATCAGCAACTGTACGGCATAACTTGGTACGATAAATGGACTCTGGGCCGTATGATCCAGTTCAATACTTACTCCCCGATGAAGAATATGCGTACCAAAGTACGACGATTCAAAAAAGACAATGCATTACCCTAGTAAACAACTCTTTTAAGCACGGAGGTATTCATGCCAAGTACCCGCACTCCCCCGCAATTAGGCCCAAATCCCAACGATAAAGCGCCGATGAAAGGCTTCCCTCAAGTTGGATTTCTTAAAAACTTTATTACCCGCGAGAACATTATCGTCGGTGATTACACTTATTATGACGATCCAGCTGGTCCTGAAAGGTTCGAGTCGAATGTGCTTTATCACTTTGACTTTATTGGCGATAAACTGAATATCGGTAAATTCTGCGCCATTGCGAAAGACGTGAAATTCATTATGAATGGCGCCAATCATCAAGTATCTGGCTTTTCAACTTATCCCTTTTATATCTTCGGCAATGGCTGGGAGAAAGCGGCGCCCAAGCCCGAAGATTTACCTTTTAAGGGCGACACCTGTATCGGTAACGACGTGTGGATTGGTTATAACGCCACTATCATGCCTGGAGTGAAGATTGGCCACGGCGCCATTGTTGCCAGTCAATCCGTAGTGACAAAAGATGTGCCACCCTACGCTGTGGTTGGCGGTAATCCTGCCACAGTGATCAAGCTGAGATTCGAGCAAACTGTGATAGATGAGCTTGTTGCCATCGCTTGGTGGGATTGGCCGATAGAGAAAATCACTCAACACCTTGAGGCTATCGCGGGGGCAGAACTCACAACATTACAGCAGGCAACCTAAATAACGCCTATCGCGAGCAAGACTGAACGAAAAATCTCAAGCGACAAGCATTAAGCAACAAACATTAAAAAAACGCCATTAAACGCAAACAAAATCCAATATGCGCAATTTTGTACAAAAGCACTGAGGGTTTCTGGGTTACTATCAGGCACAACCCGCCCATTCATACACTAAACACGGAGGCCTAGTGTGAACACAGAACATGCGGCCTACCAGATTGCCGATGAATTAGGTGGCCTCGAGTTACTCAATGCCCACTACCATAAACAAAACTTTAGTCGGCACACCCATGAAGGTTATACAGTCGGCGTGATTGAAACGGGGGCGCAGCGTTTTTATCGCACAGGTGGCAACCATGTGGCGCCAAAGCACAGCATCATTCTCGTTAACGCCGACGAAGTCCATAATGGCTGTAGCGCCACAGAGGGCGGTTGGTCCTATCGTGCCATGTATCCAGTACCCGCACAGTTTGCCAATATTAACAGTGAGCTAGCAACAAACAACGGTGCGCCCTATTTCCCTGAGCCCGTAGTGTACGATCCTGAATTAGCCGAACTGCTGCGCCTCACCTTTAATACCTTAGATACATCGGACAATCGCTTACTGCGCAAAAGCTTGGTCTATTCAAGCTTGACACAGTTGATGACACGCCATGGCAAGAATCACCCAAGCGATGACCTCGCTGTAATCGCTAAGCCTGCGTTAGCACTGGTGAAATCCTTTATCGACGATCATCCTGCGGCCGATATCTCCCTTGAAGAGCTGGCAACGCTTGCAGGATTAAGCTCCTATTATTTACTCAAACAATTTCAGCGTTATTACGGCTTACCGCCCCACGCTTACCAAATTCAGGCCAGAGTGAGACTCGCCAAAGGAAAAATCAAACAAGGCTCACGGCTGCTCGATGTCGCCCTCGATTGTGGTTTTCACGATCAAAGTCACTTGAATCGGCATTTTAAAAAGACCGTCGGCGTAACACCAGGGCAATTTGCCAAAGAAATAGGCTGCAATATTATCCAAGCCTAAACAACCACTTTAAGTTAATCTGCCATGCTCATTCTTGCTTTCTCCTCGATTGACTAAGCAAGCAACCTTATCCAAGCATTCATTGTTTAATAGCAACCCCATCACCGCTATTTTTAGGAGCCAAAGTGACCACCGACAAGCTTATAAAACCTGATGTTTATCCTGTGCATCCCACAAAATCCAAGGCATTTTTAAAAGGTACATTAGCCATGATGCCGTTGACGATAGCGGTTGTACCTTGGGGAATTTTAGCGGGCTCCTTCGCCATTGAGGTTGGGCTAACGCCCATTGAGAGCCAAGCTATGTCGGCGATTATCTTTGCGGGCGCGGCTCAATTAGTGGCACTCGGCATGGTGAAAGCTGGTATTGGTCTGTGGAGTATCTTAATTACGACGTTACTCATCACCTCACGCCATCTGTTATATGCAATGGCGATGCGCAGTCAAATCAGTCCGTTGCCGTTAAAGTGGCGCCTAACATTGGGCTTTTTGCTCACAGATGAACTGTTTGCCATCGCCAATCAAGGCAAGTTACATAAGTTCGACCCTTGGTACGCCCTTGGCGGCGGTTTGAGTTTCTATATCGGTTGGAACATAGCCACACTACTTGGCATAGTGGCGGGCAATGCGATCGAGAATTTAGATGAGATGGGATTAGATTTTGCCATCGCAGCCACCTTCATCGCTCTGGTCGTTCCTACCATAAAAAAACCATCGATTCTCGTCTGTGTATTAGTCTCGCTCACCCTAGCAGTGGTATGCGCCGTTTTTAAAATTCAAGCGGGACTGCTCATTGCCGCCATTGCGGGAATGACGGCAGGTGTACTTTACGCCAAAGCGACCAAGGAAGCGGAACGCGCAGAACAATCCGCCAGTCAGCTAGCAAGCGCACAGACCAAAACAGAAGTGGATACAGGAACAGGGACTGACATTAAGACAAAAACATTGTCAGGAGAAAAAGCATGATTTGGTTAATGATCTTTTCAATGGCGGCGGTTGTGTTTATCAGTCGTCATTTACTACTTGAGCCTAAACTACCGCTGCGATTAAGTAAGGGCACCCAAACCTTTTTAAGTTACTCGGCCCCTGCGGTACTCACTGCGATCTTTGCGCCCATAGTGTTTGTGCAGGAAGGTCAGCTCGATCTGAGCCTAGACAACAGCTATCTCATCTGCGCCGTAGTCGCTACTGTGTTGGCGCTCGTCACCCGTAATACCTTGCTAACCACAGTGCTGAGTATGGGACTGTTTTTCTTTATCCACTAAGTCAACAAAGAGTCAGTGCTCAGCAACGGCACTGACTCTTGCATCAATCACTGACACCGTTCCTACCACTCTTTTACACAGCCTAACCCCCCTCTGAGACATCGCCCCCTAGAAAATCACTTCCACGTTATCTTGATCTTCCACAATCTTCATGTATTTAGGCTCTTATGTCTGTGCAACTAATAGTATCGGCTTTAACGGTATTTCACACATCGACGATAATGGAAGAGTGATGATATTTATCAGCAATAACAAAGACTCAAACAATAAAAAAAATACTTAACCTAACCATATTCAAACTATTAGTCTCTAAAACGTCCATTCAGAAATGTTATTTACAGCATCTATTACGGCACTAATCTCAGTATAGTTATCGGTATAGTTATCGGTATAGTTCTCGGTATAGTTCTCGGTATAAAGAGTCCATTAAAAAAGTTTTACATAATAAAATGCCGCATAAATATTAATCCACACTCAAAAACCAACCCATTAAAAATTAAAGTAAATACACTATATTATAAAGTTTTAAATACCGTTTAAAAATAAATTAATTAACACTTTTAACCAAATTCAAACACGCCTTAAATTAATTCATTTTTATTTTGTTTAATAAAAATAAAAGTGCTAGTTTTTAGATGTGCCTAGCAGTAATGATTATTTATATGATTCAGGACTACATATAATTGCCATCGGCGCTCTCAATGAAAGGACGTATTTTATTAAAATAAAGGAACAATCATGAGAACAAAATCTAGCCTGGGTATATTAACGTTATCCTGTTTAACCGCACTTGGAACTGTTTCTTTGTTGGCCGAAGCTGCTATTCCGAATACTATTCCAAAACTGTCAATGGTAGAACACGCTGCCCCTGATCTTGATTCGCTTAAAAATGATGCGATTAACGATCCCTCGTTTATCAGCTCGTTATTCTCCTTAGGACACCATCTTGGATATGCATGGGCTGGCGGTACGGCATCCCAGTATGTTGGTGAAGACATCGAAGTCAGAAGGGAATCGAGCAACGAATACAGTCTTAAAGCCCGCTATAACGGCAATGATCCTTATGCAAACGGCTACAGAGCGAATGAACGTTTGAAGGTAAATTTACAAAATATTCATTTCGTCACTAATCCTCAAAGTCTAAAGTTAGGTTCACCTCAAGTTTATGATCGTGAGGCTATTTATACTGCTCCTGTGGTTATCTATAACTGGGGCGATACCGAAGATACCGGTGTGGCCACCCTAAACTATGATTACACCACTAGCTGGGCCAAAACCGATACTTTCTCCTTCTCCGAAAAAATTGGCGTAACCAATAAATATGAAGTGGGTATTCCAGGAATAGGTGGAGCAAGTTCTGAAATCAGCGCCGAATTTTCTGCCAGCCAAGGTTGGAGTGAAACCGACGGCAAAAGTACAACGATTTCGAGTCAGGCGCAGTACCGCGCAATTATGCCGCCTCGCAGCAAACGTTATATCTCAATCACCCTATTTAAACAAAAGGCGGATGTCCCATACACCTCAAGTTTATATATGATGTACGATATAAAATATGAGAACTTCTTAAAATGGGGAGGTAATGCGCATATTAATCACCCTACAAATAGACCTAACTTCCCTTACACCTTTGGCGGAGCGAATGCGAATAATCTGAATGGACCAGAAGCCTTAGTCGATCAATATCTTCATCAAGATATAAACGGTTATGGTGTATGGGATTGGCCTGCTGCGATTAATTCGGCACAGTCAAAAAGTGGGTTTGAGTGGCAATTGGCGAATATTGTTAGACAACATGGCGCACCTATCAGCGGTAAATTTACTGCAATAGATTCAAGTCAATTTAATATCGATGCCAGTGAATCCTATCCACTAACGGATGAAGACATTGCTAATCGTCCTAAAAGCGCTCAAAAATTAGGACTGAGTCGCAATATTCAGGTTGCCGTCGGCGAGATCCAAAACAATGATGAAGATGGTTTAATCAAAAAACTGAATATTTCGCAATCAAGCGAAGTCATGTTAAACAATTAAAAACGGTGAGCTTAGACTCTCAATAACAGCGATGACACTAGTATCAGAGAGATCTCGATACAACTAGCCCGTTACTAGCAAATTAAAAATGTAATACAAAGCCACTCATTCGAGTGGCTTTTCTTTCGCTTCTGCTCGCGCCTTCGATTGCTCATCCATCAGGCAAATATAATCTTCAAGCTCTTGCCCAAGAGTGAGATCAAAATGACGGTTTAACCGCACAAGACCTGTGATGCGATCGACCCTGAAATTACGAAAATCAGCACGTAGCTCACACCATGTCAGTAAGGTCCAAGTGCCACGCCAAAAATAGATGGCGAGCGGACGCACTTCACGCTCGGTGACATCAAGTTTGACGTCTTGATAGAAGAGTTTGACGTATTCGCGGTGCTGAGCCGCATTACGCAAGGGATCGAGGAATTGAAACTCATTGGAGTCGAGGTAAAAGTCCGGTGAAAACATCAAGGATTGATAGGCTTGTAGTCGTTTTGGTAGTACGGCTTCGACTTTGATCATCGCCTGCCTCGCTGCGCTACCAAGCTCCTTACCACCCCAAGTTTGCACCATACGCATGCCAACTTGAATCGCTTCGAGTTCGGCTTCGTTAAACATCAAGGGCGGAACATTAACCTCGTGGCGCAACAAATAGCCGACACCCGCTTCCCCTTCAATAGGAATGCCACTTAAACACAGGTCCTGCACATCACGGTAAATCGTGCGTGTGGAAACCTCTAACCGTTCAGCCAACTCTTGGGCTGTGGTCAGGCGTTTATGTTTAAGAATTTGCACTATTTGAAATAGGCGGTCAGCGCGGCGCATTGACTGTGATTCAATCCTTTAGTTGCCTATCCGTTGATTAAGAATTGTGAGTTTATATAAATCACTGACATATCCTGATACTCACTTGAGTGATAGTTTACGATTTGAATCATAAAATCCCGATATAAATCTCAACCTCAGTAGCACTAAGATAGACTTCAAAATCCGTTTGGTAGCGTCGCTGATGAGAGCAATCAGCCGCGCTAAAATAACCCCACACTTGCCCCCAAAGATCGATAACACACTGGGGCATATCACCCTGAGCGGTGAATTTAAGGTACTTGCCCGCGTTAAGCTCCAATGGCGTAAAATGACTTGCATCCACAGGGGCATCAATTGCCTTACCCACCAGTACAGAAAACTCGCCATTCATGTCTGACTCATAATCATAATACACGCCATACATGGGCGAATTGAGCATAGCGGTCAGCTGGGATGATTCAAAAAAGGCTTGCCATAAACTGCCAATTTTAGCGCTATCGACAGACATTTCTGCTCGATTATTCGTGCGGGTGCTTAGTCCAAGTAAGGGTCGAGCATCAATATAAACCACATCCATCTTTGTTTCTTCCATAGATATCTAAACCAATAGGTTAATGTTAGCGTCGTGCCTTAAGGGCACGACGCTAAAAATTTAACACTCGAGACTACTTATCCTTAGACCACAGACCGACTTTATTGCCTTCACTATCGGCAAATAACGCGATGTAACCACACTCTCCACCATTAATCGGCGTCACTGGCAGCAAAATATTCACATTGGCGGCAGCGAGTTTATCCACTAGCGGTTGTAAGTGGGTGCTGAAATGCAAATACACTGTGCTGCCCTGCATTGACGGCTGGCTCATACTGCACTTGACTAGCCCTATGCTCGCCGCACTCGCATCCTCTGTGACTATGCTCGCATATTCCATGTCTTCCATATCGTCACGTTTAAACTCGACCCCAAAATGCTGCTGATAAAAAGCAACGGCACGGTTCATGTCACTGACAGGAATTTCACCCCAAACTAACGGTGCAATAGATAACATTTTCACTTTCTCCTTGTTGAAAAATATCAATGATTCAAAACCTTATTAGTACAATTCAGGACTGAATCATTAACGGGCGACAACAAGAATAAAACAAGGCTACTGACAGCATGATGTCAGTAGCCTTTTAATAAAAGTGAATTTTGGCGTTTTAACTTAACCAGCAACCAAGATTACTTTGGCAAACTGGCTTGATGTGCCTGAATAAAATCATCCATGGCTTTGCTCGCCCTCGCTTGGGCGCTGGCTAAGGTATCTGTATCAACCATAGTTTCTACCACTTCGTAGTAGCACTTAATTTTAGGTTCAGTGCCAGATGGTCTGACAATCACCCGAGCCCCACCCGCTAAGCAGTAAGTCAATACATCGCTCGGTGGTAAGTCGATTTTCTCAATATTTCCATCGGCAAAACGACGCTCAAGCGCCTTTAAATCATCGGTTGAGAGCACATCTAACTCACCAATCTTCACCGGTGGATGCTCGCGCAAATAGGCGCCAATATTGGGCGTGTCAGGTTTTAGCGCAATGCTCACCTGCGCATTGAGATGGAAGCCATGCTCACGGTAAATTTGCTCGAGTCTGTCCCAAATCGTTTGCCCCTTCGCCACCAGCTCGGCAGTCAATTGTGCAAATGCCACCAGCGCCGACAGGCCGTCTTTGTCCCACACCATGCTGCCCACCGTATAGCCAAGGGCTTCTTCATAGGCAAACAGGAACTGATCCTCAGGGGACGTTTTCGCAATCCCCACATTCATCAGCCACTTAAAGCCAGTGAGCGTGGTAAAGCTTTGCGTGCCAAAACCCTGAGCAATCTTAGATAACAGACTCGATGACACTATCGTTGTGCCCGTAAGACGCTGATTATCTTTGGCGTGAGATAACAAGTAATGCCCAAAGAGCACACCAACTTGATCGCCCGTCAGCATCTGATACTCACCATCCTCTTTACGCACTGCGACCGCAAAACGGTCGGCATCGGGATCGTTAGCACAGGCGAGCATAGCGCCGTGTTTTTTCGCCTCGGCAATCACTAAATCCATCGCCCCTTTTTCTTCAGGGTTTGGGAAGTTAACCGTCGGGAAATCCCCATCGGGTTCACGCTGGGAGGCAACCGAATACACTTGGGTGAAACCAGCATCTTTCAATACCGTTTCAGCCATTTCAGCACCCACACCGTGCATGGCGGTATAGGCTAAACTGACCTTTTCAGGGGCGGTATGGTTTTGCAGCACCTCAGCTTGCTGCACGCCATGGCGATAGCTTTGGTAAAAATCGTCCTGCAGGATAATTAACTTACCTTGTTTTACCGCGTCATCATGCTCTAAAAACGGAATCGCTTGATTTGCTGCGCGTTCAATTTGCGCGGCAATGCCAGAGTCGTGGGGCGGAATAATCTGCGCACCATTCTCCCAATAGACTTTATAGCCATTGTATTGCGGCGGGTTATGACTCGCGGTCACCACAATGCCCGCTGCCGCATTAAAATGTTTTACCCCAAAAGCCACCAACGGCGTTGGCGCTACTTTGGACGTTAAGCGTACCTTAATCCCCATAGCGGTCAGTACGCTCGCCGCATCATGGGCAAAATTGAATGAGTCGTGGCGACCATCATAACCAATCACCACACCACGCTCGGCGGCATCTTTAATCTGATCAAGTAGATAAGCACCAAGGCCAGCAGAGGTTTGGCGGATCACCAAACGGTTCATCCCCATAGGCCCAGCACCGACGACACCGCGTAATCCTGCGGTGCCAAACTCCAAGCGCCCCGCAAATCGCGCTGCGAGTTCGGCATCATTGCCGCTATCAATTAGGGTTTGTAACTGGGCTTGAGTGCGAGGGTCTGGATCATTTTCAAGCCAATGGTTTACCTGTAACTGTAGATGGGTATTCATATCACGCCTCATTGAAAATCATTTGCAATCACCTTAGGAAAAAGCACGTAGAAGAACAAGCTAATTTGCATTAATTTCAAAATGAGCCAAGGGTATTGCCATAAAAAACGCACTATCTAACAGGTCATGCCAGATAGTGCGTTGGTGTTAACCTTAAACAAACTTCAACATTAACGAGAGGGTAAAGTGCCATCAAATACACGTACTTTGATATTCTTTTTCAGGTTATCTTGGTCTTGTTGCCATTCTTGCCACTGGGTGAGACTAATACTAAGCTGCAATGAAAAATCAGTAGAAATCCACTGTTTTTGCCCTTGAGTATATTTAGGTGCAGGGACTATGTTACTGGGTCCAACGAAGGACGCAGAACACATAAAGGTTTTGAAATACACTTGGTCAATCGATAAATCGAGGGCGCTGGGCGATGTTAAACATTGACCACTGCCCGGCTCTTGATACGAGGCAAATTGGTACAGGATTGCTGGTGTATTATTGGTACTATCGGGAACAGAAGCAGTTTGATGACAAGATAAACAGCTACTTAATGCATTATCCGCAGGGCCATTTAAACGCCCATTACACCCTAAGTGTCCCGCATTGGTGTGCTCATTCAAACGGCCAACGACCTCTTGAAATACGGCGCTATCCTTAAGCCCTGTGATTGGGTTTTGAGGGAATGCTGCCGCTCCCACTGTTGCTGGCGGCGTGTCATTCCCCCACATTAATCCCAGAGGTGAGATACGATCCCAAGGATTTTTCTCTTTCGCTTTAAACTGACCATCGGCGACAAAAGTGCCATAGGCCCAGCCCACGGGTGAACGGCTGTCGCGCACTGCAATATCAAACTGCAACAAGTACACATCGGCGACAGAGCGCGGGCATTGCTCTGTTTCCTGTTGGAAACTGCAAGCACTGCCATCGGCGTTTTTACATACACAGAAATCACTGGCACTGATATTGGCTTGCCAAACAGGTACATTTTCAAGGAAAGGATAGTTATTAGGCGTTGCAGTAGTAAACAGTAACTTGCCAATCACACTGCCTTCATTAAATGCAAAATTTTGCTGGGGCATCACAGGTGATGGTGCCCCCGTCCATACCTTGCCAATGCTGTTTGCCGCCTGAGGATTATAAAAACCCACCGCCCACATAGTGGTTTTAAGGGAGCCTTGGCCTTTTATCTCCATAGTAACGAGGGCTTCTCGGGTCAAGCCATGGATAAATTCCCGCCCACTCATGGGATCATAGGTCTGATAGGGAATATGGTACCAAGAGCGCACCTTGTTATTACACAGATCCCAGTCTTTACTGACATCGCCTTTGTCGATGTTTCCCTCTTGGATGTACTTCATCACAGCCCAGAGGTATTGCTCAGCTTGGGTATTTTTATCACTTTCACTCAGATTTTTATCGAAGGGATTGAATTTAAGCCAAGGTGCAGCGCTATCTGGTTTAGCACTCGAATAAGCATCACTGAGGCTAAAAATAGGCCCCTTCCAGCCCGAATAAGCTTGGTTGATAATGACTTGATTGTCCCACATGCCTGTTTTTGCAAAAGTAGGATCTTGGAAGTAACTTGGATAGGCTCCAGTACAGGTTGAGTTTGCATTAGATGTAATGTTCGTCGATTGTTTATCTGCAGCTTTTACGTTGACTGCTGTCAATGAACAAACGGTGAGCAGAAGTATGGCGGTAATGTTGAGTTTCATAATATCGTCCTTGAAGAGTATTAGTCCTAAAAACTCCCTTTGTGAGCCCAAAACTAACAACGGCTCGAATTAAGCATAGACTAATTTTTAATATCCTCATTTTTTAACATCCTCTGTAAAGCTTAACGATTCACATATTAAGGATATAAAAAAGGCCGTTTAGCATGACTAAACGGCCGAAACATATTGCTTATTGGACTAGCCGTCCAAGCTATTTCTCAACTTCTTGCCCGCGCGTCTTCCACAGCGAATACAAGACACCTAAGACTAACAGACCAAAAGTCACACCAAGGGACACTGCTGTTGGGATAGTAAAATCCACTAACCCTTCATGGTTGAAATACACTAAACCCACTTTCACCCCAATAAATACTAATACCACTGACAGCGCATATTTAAGGTATTCGAAACGGTGCACCATAGCAGCCAACGCAAAATACAAAGCACGTAGCCCCAGAATCGCGAAGATATTTGAGGTATAGACGATGAAAGGATCTTGGGTAATCGCAAAAATAGCTGGAATACTGTCGACTGCAAACACTAAATCCGCGGTTTCCACTAAGATCAACGCTAAAAATAACGGCGTCGCCCACCATCCTTTTGTTAACTGATGATCTTCGCCACGAACCCAGAATTTTTCTTTATGCAGCGTTGGCGTAAAACGCATCTTAGTGCGTAACCATTTATAAAACTTATTATCTTGGATATCACCGTGCTCATCGTTTGAGAAGAGCATTTTCACGCCAGTGAAAATCAAGAAGAGCCCAAATAACACAAGTACACCTTGATACTGGGCAACAAGCACGGCACCAAGACCGATCATAATGGCGCGCAACACTATTACGCCCATAATGCCCCAGAAGAGCACTCTATGTTGGTATAAACGTGGGATACCTAAGCTACTGAAGATTAACGCGATAACAAATACGTTATCCATAGACAGTGATTTTTCAATCAGATAGCCCGTTAGGTATTCCATACCGGCAGTTGAACCCTTGTACCACCAGAGCCAGGCCCCAAACAATAAGCCCATACAGATATAAAAGGCTGAAAGTTTTAAACTTTCAGCCACGGTAATTTCATGCTGCTCCTTGTGCAATACGCCAAGGTCAAAGGCTAATAACGCCAGCACAAAACCGAAAAACATTAACCAAACCCAAAGCGGGTAACCCACAAATAGGGTGGTAAAAAACTCCATAAGTCTCCTTAGTAACACATAACGACTGATCTCAATCAGTAAAGTTGAGCAGATAAACATTAACTCATTATAGAAATATAAACTGTGAAATCTTATATGAAAAATGCAACTATCAAGATTAAAATTCTTTTACAATCAATATGATTATGGTGCTTATTTATACTTATACTTCGAATAAGTTCACTTCTCAATCACAGCGCTTCCCTGAGAAAATCATCTAACCCACCCATTCGTGACATTCATTTAGATAGCAGCCTCGAACAAGCGCGTAGATGCTCTCCAATAATGCAAAATTGCTATCAATCATAAAACTTACACTATCCATTAAACGACGAACTACAGCTAATTCAAGGCTAAAGCCGCTAAGATAAAACTGCCACAGTTGAATTATGGCCACTATTTAGCACTCATTTCTTAACTGAAAATGAATTAATTTAACCGCTTAGTATTGCTATAGCGAGCCTTAAAGAACGGCTAAAAATGTTAGTTATACAAAATATTCATCACTTTCAAGACCCTTGGCTATTCCATATCATCTGAGTGTGATTAACTGCTGCAACAGCGCCGTCTTTTAGCGATCAAAAGCGCCGCGATAATCACAAATAATGAAAAATAATTAATAAAATTCATTACGATAAAATGAATCATTAGCTGCTCGGCGCATAAAGTGCCAGCAATGGGAGTCTTAAGTGTCAATAGAACAAAACCCGCCGCACGCAATGCAGGGCCCACAAGGCTCGCCCCCAACTGAAATGCTATTTGGGCATCCTAAGGGCTTATTTGTCTGCTTTTTTACCGAAATGTGGGAACGCTTCTCTTTCTACGGTATGAAAGCATTACTGTTTCTTTACCTGATTAAATATCATCTATTTACCGATGAATTTGGTTACAACGTGATTGGTGCTTACGGTGCCTTAGTGTATGCCATGCCCGTAGTGGGTGGCTTATTGGCCGACCGCTATATCGGCATGCGTAAAGCGGTGATCTTTGGTGGTGTTTTATTGGTGCTCGGCCACTTAGGTATGGCCTTTGAAGGCCATCAAGCGGTTATCGTTGCGGGTGAAATTCAACGGGATGAACAAGCGCTGCAAGTATTCTATTTATCCCTCGCCTTAATCATTGTCGGTGTGGGCTTTTTAAAACCCAATATTTCCACCATAGTCGGTCAGCTTTATCCTAAATCATCCGCTAAGCGAGATTCTGGTTTTACCATTTTCTACGCGGGCATCAACTTAGGCGCCACCTTAGCCCCGCTAATTTGCGCTTATTTAGGTGAAACCTATGGCTGGAAGTACGGTTTTGGTTTGGCAGGTTTAGGGATGTTAGCAGGTTTGTTGGTGTTTATTCGTGGCAAGAAACATCTGCAAGGCTTCGCTGAACCCAGAGATCCTGCGCGGATTTTAAAGAAAACCGCCGGCATAACGACAGAACAATGGATTTACTTAAGCGCAATTGGCAGCGTAATCATAGTCTGGGGGTTGATTCAAACCCACTCCCTCGTACTTTCGATTAGCAGTTTATTACCCGCAGTGAGCCCAGTGATTTGGTTCTTGCACTCAGTATCACTAGTGCTCGCCTTTGGTATTGGCTGGTTCATGGTGAAATATTGTAATCCGATTGAACGTCAACAGATGTCGGCTTTGCTGCTTTTCATCGTTGCGGGTTTGGTCTTCTTTGGCTTATATGAGCAGACCTATGGCTCTTGGGTAGCATTTTCGGACCGTGTGATGGACCGTAACATGCTCGGCCTCGAATGGAGTGCGGGACAGCTAACCTTCCTCGGTGCCTTCTTTGTGATCAGTTTGTCGCCTATCTTCGCTTGGCTGTGGCCTGCTCTCGCCCGTAAAAATTGCGACCTAAGCAAACCAGTTAAAACCGCACTCGGTATTTTGTTCGCGGGTTTATCCTTTATGGTGCTTGTGCTCGGGATCCAGATGCCGCTAAGCAGTGGCTTAGTGAGTATTTGGTTCTTAGTCGCGGCTTATTTTGTATTAGAAATCGGGGAGTTATTGCTGTCGCCCATAGGCTTATCAGCCGTGACTCAGCTTTCGGTAAAACGCGTAGTCAGCCTGATGATGGGTGCTTGGTTCCTCGGCACTTCATACTCTGAAATCTTAGCCGCCGAATTAAACAAGCTCGCCGCGATTGATACCCAAGGCGGCGTGATAAGTGACGTACCGAGTGCGATGGCGCTATACGAGCAACTGTTTATCTTCTCGGCGCAAATTGGCGTGGTGATGGCATTAGTCTTCTTTGCCCTTGCGCCATTAATGAAAAAAATGATGCACGAGAAAATGGCAACTAACTCAGTTTAAGCATACAAACAAAAAGTCAGTTGGCTTACTTTCGCCCTCTGAGGCGACGGTAAGCCAAGACGATAAGGTGCAAAGCAAGTAACCCCGTAAAAGCCGCGCAGAAAAACAGTAATGCAATCGAGTTTACATCCCTAGGCGCATCACGATAAAGCCACCACCACAGCGGCCAGCCGATGGCCGATAAAGCCGTAAGTTGCCACATACAGCGTTTGCAGCGACCAATCTTTTGCCTGAAAATTGACGTTTTACAATCACCGCAACTCATAAATCCCCAATACCATGATGGCAGTATATCTAAAACTAAAGCGACACTTTAAGCCTTGCCATCCCTTGATGAATAGAGACGAGCGCACGATAACCTAAATCTCGTTTAGCTGCGCTGATATCAAAATAATGGCTGCAGGATAACTGCCGTGCGACAAAACGCGTCATCATGGGCTCTTCTTGCTTCTTTAGGAGGTAATGTACACTTTCTAATACTGCGCCTACTACATAGGCCACAGATTGAGGCACACGCTTAGTCACTGACGGTAAAGCATCGCAGGCCAAAATCAAATTGATCATCTCGGCCATAGTGATGGGTTCATCATTACTCAGAAAATAAGCTTTCCCTTGACACTTAGGCTTTGCTTGGCAAAGTTCCAGTGCCGCCAGCACATGGGCATAGGCAGCGTTATCTATGTAGATGGTATCGACTAGCTTATCTTCGCGGCCAACCAGTTTAAGCTTACCTAAACGCCCGCGCGACAATACCCGAGGCACTAGATGGGGATCGCCAGGACCCCATATCAGATGCGGCCTGAGTGCGACGGTTTTTAACGCATAGGGTGCAGTGGCTTGAGTCGTCACTTGGCTAGATACTTGGGTCACATCAGGATTTTCAAGTGGCATGTCACCCACTTGATTGGCATCGAGCATCATCTTTTCAGCGATGGCTTTAGAGTGGGCATAATGATTCAGGAATCTTGTAGCATAGGGAGTAGACTCATCAATACCCGATTCATCCTGCCCTGCAAAGGTCACACTCGGGGTACTGGTGTAGACTAACTTATCTATTTTTAATGCCTTACAAGCGGCAATTACATTAGCAGCGCCCTTTACATTCGGACAAAAATAGCTGTCTCTGTCACCCCAAACACCCGCTTTAGACGCCACATGAAATACAATATCGCAGCCTTGCATCGCCTGTTGCAGCCGATCTTTATTGACTAAATCCCCTTGCAGCATGACTACGCCCAGTGCTTCAAGTTCGGGATAATGCCCACGCGCAAAACCTGTGACCTTAATGCCCGCGGCTAACAATCTCAGGCAAATCGCTTTACCTAAAAATCCCCCCGCCCCCGTGACAAAGGCGTGTTGCACCTTAAGCGCGAGCTGCGCGAGTGCCGTTTGTTCAGCCGCATCAAATTGGGCAAGCGTCGTGCTCTTGATTGGGTCTTTCGTCATTAAGGGTATCCATTTCAGCACATTTACATGAACTTAAAGTCGGTGTAATAAGTTTAAAATAAGCACAAGGGCTTAAAAATAAGCGAGTTTGTTCAAATGAACACAGAATATAACGTAAAAAATGCAGGAGAAAAGCCGTGGAGTTTCAAATCAACCTTTCGTTTGCGATTGCGCCCAAACGGCTAATTTTTCTCTAAAAATCTTGGCATTATGCCGCACATCCACAGGGAAATCAGGATGGATAAGAAACCGCCTTATGCCCTGAGTCTGCGTAAATTGCTCAGCGATGGCGATCAAATCTTGGTACAACTGCTGACTCTTATTGCACACCAATGACTGGTCGAGTTCGATACAAATTAACGGCTCTATCTCGTTCGCCACTTTCACTCCCACTAAAGCGGAGCGCTTCACATTGGGATGCGTATTAAAAATGCGCTCGCAGGGAATGGAATAATAACGTTTAACAAACAATCCAGTAGCGTCGACTCTGTGGGCCTTACGACCACACATCCACAGAAGACCTTGATCATCAAGATACCCCAAATCGCCCATGCGGTGTCTAACGGTATTGGTTGCTGAGTCCCAAATCTTGGCCGCCGCAGTCGCGCGTTTGCCTTGGCTTTCGTTTTGGCTATCATGCTGACTATTGTTTAGATAATAGGACTGACTCACCATAGGCCCCTGCACGACTATCTCGCCGATTTCACCGTTATTTAGCTGTAAGGCATCATCCCACTCGGGAATAACCTCTTCGCTGATAGCAATAATGCGAATCGTCACGCCATCGATAGCGCGACCGACACAGATACCACCGCCGTTATCTGTGGTGTCAGTCGTGGCAAATAACGCATCGCTGGCAATCATACTAATAGGCAAAGATTCGGTTGCGCCGTAGGAATTTAAAATCGGCACACCTTGGCTCAGCATCTTACTAAAACGGGCGATGGAGGCAATGGTGGCTGGCGCACCCGCGGAAATCACCCGCTGTACGCTGGGCAGTTTATGCTGTTTTTGTTCACCTGCGCGGCCTAAACGTTCGAGCAAAGCAGGATTAACAAAAATATTACTGCATTGATATTTCTCAATCGCGGCAAATAGAAATTCAGGATTAGCAGTAATAGGTTTGCTGGCATCCATTTCTGGAACGATAGACGCCATGCCAAGTGCGGGGCCAAAGAGTGAAAACAGCGGAAAAGTGGCTAAATCGCGCTCGCCATGGCAAATGCCATAATCGTTTTTTAGCGCTTGAATTTGTGCCTCAAACATACCATGGCTATACACCACCCCCTTAGGCGTGCCAGTGCTGCCACTGGTAAATAAAATCGCCGCTATCTCATCAGATTTGAGCATCACCATGGGATATTCAGACTTTGAAGCAGAAGATTGCACTGAGGTGCTTTGCAGCAGAGTCGATAAACTGATGGCGCCAGTAGCGATACGGATTAACTTTGCCGCTAAGCCTGTTTTGCCGTCATCAACATTGAGTAATGACTTAATACTGCCCTTACCCCAACCAAATAGACGTCTAGCAATATGAGCCTTGGGAATACCGATAAAGGCATCGGGCGCGGCTTCAGCAAAACACTGTTTAAGATTGCGGATCCCCATGCCGGGATCAACTAGGATAGGAATAACCCCCGCTTTAAACAGCGCAAAAGTAAGTGCAAAAAAATCCAAACTCGGCGTGACCATAAGCACAGCCTTCATGCCGCGCTCAATGCCATGGGCATTAAGCGCAAAGGCTATCGCATCGCTTTGTCTGTCTAGATTGAGAAAGTCCAACTCGCTGTAACGCAAATTCGCCACAGAAGCGCCCTGAGCGCTTTGTACTGCTACCGCAAGATGATGGGGAATGGCATGGGCGGCTTGCTTGAGATGGCGACAAATATTGGCATCATTAATTATTGCTGACGCAGAAGTGCCCGTTAAAAGCGGCGTTTCCAACGGCGTCACTAAAGGAGCCACTTCAGTCTCAAGCAAGGTCGACATTAACCTGCGGCCTGTTCGGACGGCGCCGCTTCTACGTGGTCGTCAGCCATAAAGCCTTTGATATGGGCAATCACTTCATCGCTGGCATCTTCCAAAATGTAGTGACCACAATCGGCAAATTCATGCACGGTCGCATGGGGCATGTGTTGGCGCCATTTCGCTAAAAAGTGCTTATCGAATACAAAGTCCTTGAGACCCCAGCAAATCAGGGTCGGCACTTTAGCAAATTTAGGTAAACTCGCAGCAATATCAGAGACTAATTGATAATTTCTATCGCCTTCACGCAGTGGAATATCCTGCACAAAACGCAGCGTCGAAATGCGATTGGCCCAAGAGTTAAACGGCGCGACATACGCCTCGCGAATGTATTTCGACATCGGCTGGCGCTTAACACCCACATAGGAAGCAATAGACGAAAAGGCATTGAAACCGCGTACCAACACTGTGCCTAACAGGGTATTACGACAGATCCACAGCGGCCAAGGGAATGGTTTAGTCTCGGGCAAATGGAAAGCGCCCGTGTTCAATATCACTAGGCGTTTAATGCGCTCAGGATAACGCGCCGCATAACCCATACCTATCATGCCGCCCCAATCGTGTACAACTAAGGTAATGTTTTCTTTCACATTCAGGCTATCGAGCAGGGCTTCGAGATCGTCGATACGATTCTTAAGGGTATAGTCATAACCGCTATCGTCTGGCTTATCCGACAGGCCACAGCCGATATGATCCGGCACTATGCATTGGTGAGTGTCTTTTAAGGCGCTAACAAGATTGCGGTAGTAAAACGACCAGCTAGGATTACCGTGAACCATCACCACAGGCTCGCCTTGACCCTCGTTGATATAATGTAGCTTGTTGCCATTACGGCTAAGAAAATGACGTTTAAAAGGCAACAGAGTGTCTAACATGACGCTTCCTATCTTGATTCTTTATGAGAGCGAATAACGGGTTATGTACAGCTGGCTTAGCTTATCGACAGAACTAAAGACTAAGCTATCAACTGAATCATGGACTTACTGGGTTGACTCGAATGTATGCCAGCCATCAAGCAAAGGTGTGAAAAGGTGCAATGCACCCTACCACTTAATACCTAACATCATGCAATTCAATCCACTGCCTATGCCTAAAAAGCTCACTTGATCGCCCGCTTGTAAAAAGCCTTGATCGTGCGCCATCGCAGCAGTCACAGGTAACGACACTGTGCCCATATTGCCCAGCAGCTGATACGTTGGAAATTCTTTTTCGGGGGGAATATTGAGCGCACTCAGTACTTGCTTACGATTTGAAGCGCCTACTTGATGGCAAATCACTTTGTCCACTTGCTCCACCAGCCAATTACGCTGCTCAAGGAAATGCTCCCAAGTGTGCTTCGCCAATTCAACGCCTTCTTTAAGCAAGGTAACGGCATCGGTACGCATAAACTCGCGGTACAGGTTATGCCCCACTTCCTGCAGACCCCATTGACACAACTGATGATGCTCAGGCGCCGATAAGTGCGATGCACCCAGCAATTGATGCTGGCGCACATTTGTCAGCGGCAAGCTGCCATCGGTAAGGATCACCGCCACGGCACCAGAGCCACCGGTTAAGGTCGCCAGTGACTGGGCAAAATTCTGCATGGTCGGATCGGCCAACATGTTATCGATAGTGACATCGACAATATCCCGCGCCGACTCACAGGACACCACCATACCCGCCTTGATTTGACCCAACTCAATACGGTTCGCGATATCTAAAATACCCGATAACACCCCAAGACAAGCATTACTGATATCGTAAATCGCAGTGTCTTTTGACACACCCAATTCGGCAGCAATACGACACGCGGTCGCGGGCTCATGTTGATCGCGGCACACGCCGGTATAGACAACCGCACCTAAATCGGCGACATCAATCCCAGTTTCAACCATGGCTTTACGGGCAGCTTTAATCGCACCGTCGGACAATTGATGTCCTTTTGGCCACCAGCGGCGTTCGGTAATCCCAGTCAATGCGGCAAGCTGTCCCATAGGAATACGGAACTTTTGATACAAAGGAGCAAGACGAGACTCTAGCTCACTACTGGAAACCACAACAGGCGCCAGTTCATAGGCCAGGCTATTAATAAATACGCGGGAATATTTCATGAAACTGTTTTATTCGCTCACTAGAATGACTGACCAGCAGGTCAGCTTTCAGTTGTTATTCGTCATTAATGCGACATTTGAACAAGAAAAGCCCGATGATTCAATAAAAAACCATCTTGAGTGTAAGACTTGTCTCACAGCGCAGGTTCCAAACACGACGGCCCTGAATTCACTATCACTAAACTTAAATGCGCTAATATAGAAATAATTCATAAAAAACATCACAGTACAGTATGTTTTTAGACGCGCAAAATTATACCGCCATTTTTTGCGCTAAAATCAGCGTATTTCTTGGTGTGACGCTGTTTGCACAAAATTCACCCACGCAAACACCATATCCTTGTTCCTGCAAAAAACAAGCGCGATCTAAGATTAACCACTGCTCCAGTGCGCTGCGGAATAAATGCGCGACTAAATCAATACGGCGAGTTAATTGTTGTCTTTGTCGCCCAACGTCAAGCCAAGCTTCAAAATCCCTGTTTTTCGCTAAATTAACAGCCTTCGTCTCGGCCGCCCACAGGCAAAAATCCGTAAAACTGCCGCTCAATTGACTCTGTTTTAACGAGGGTAAAGGCAAATATTCGTCGATTTGTCGACATTCACGTTGCAGTGCATCAAAGCCTAAGCGCCACGCAATTTCTTGATGGCGTAGCGCCTGCTGTTTTGGATTAGCTATCACACTCTGCTGTAGCGGTAACTGTAAATCATGGCGACTGAGCTTTAGGCTGCTCTGCTGAGCAAGAATGGATAACGGCTGATAATGGCTCGCTTGAATTAAATGATAGCAACAGGGAGAAATCGCCAATGCCTGCGTGCCCGCCTCGGCCGCCAGCGTTAACAACCGAACATGCAAATCTCCGCAGGCATGCAAAGCAACCGCTTGCTGCTGTGCGGTTAAGGGGTTAGTTGTTAACGGATTCGCTGCTGAGGGATGTTCAACTGGTGTTTCGACAGTGGCTATAGCCCTGTGCTCAGCGCCAATAGCAAAGGCATCGGCGCAAATAAAAGTCTGCGATAACTGCCACTTATCAGCAAAGGCCTGCCCTGCTTCACACAGCGGCGCTTGCCATTCTAAACTCACCACTTCGGCGCCGCGAGCTTTAGCGATCAAGCGGCCCAAATGCCCTTTACCCGCACACCATTCCAGCACAGGTAAATTAAGCTGCGGTAAATGCTGCACAAAGGCGGTAATTTGCTGCCATTTTCGGCCTTTAATGTGAGCACTAAAGTGCGCCTCATCATCAAAGGACAAGCCGCGGTCCTGCGCTGTATCTACCTTTGTGGTATCGGTAATCGCAATATCAGCAATGGCAGTGGTGAGCAATGACAAGTCCCAATCTTGGCCTAATGCCATAAGATCGTGACTTAATGCCGGTGACAGCGCCTTAACCAGTAAAGATTGCTCGGCATCGAGTCCATCAAGCTCATCATCAGCCAGCGCCCACACAGCTTCGGCCAACTGCGGAAAATCCTGTGCCCAAGGTAAAGCGTTCACTTCAAATGCACGCACTTGCCACAGGGCTGCACTCTTTTCAAGCAACTGATTAAGCTTGCTAAATGGCTGTGAGTAAGTGAATTGTTGCTGCAGATTATCTTGGTTCACGTCATGCCCAGTGTAAAAAATACTTGTCTCGTATTAGGCTGAGCGAATCAGCCCTACGGATGACTTTATGCGAAAAAATGTTAGTATCGCGCCCATTAAAAGCACTCAACCTGACTGTTAACTGCAAACTGACTGTTAACTGCAAACCGCGGTCAGCAATACCTAAAGAGGACACCTATGCTTTCACCTTGCGTCGCACGCTGCGGTTTAAATGACGAAGACTACTGCATGGGCTGCTTTCGACATATCGATGAAATCGTCAGTTGGCGCACGAGCAGCGAAACGCAACAGGCGGCCATTTGTCAGCAACTTCCCGCCCGTAAAGCTTTATTTGAAGGCAGTGAAAACCAGCATATTTTAAGTCGTGATAAATGGTTAGCTGCCGAAGCGCGTTTAACCGACAAAGACTAAACGCCGCCCTCTGCGCAAGCTCATCCTGCTAAAAACCTGCAAGACTATTTTTTCAGCATTGATTTCAAGTCAGCAAAGGGATTGTAGGTCGCCGCCGCTTGCTTGGTTTCTGTAGTGCTACCGTAACGGATCAATTCTTCAAAGCGAGAATGTTCGTTGTCATGGCAATAAAGACATAATAATTCCCAGTTTGAACCGTCTGACGGGTTGTTATCGTGGTTATGATCCCTATGATGCACAGTCAGTTCACTTAAGTTTTTTGGGGTAAATTCGCGGGTACAGCGACCACACACCCAAGGATAGAGTTTTAACGCTTGCTCACGGTAACCGCTCTCACGCTTAGCTTTGTACTCCCGCGCATCGGCTAATACTTTATCTAACTTACTCTGGCCTGGCACTGATGACATAGTGTAATCCCTAAAACAAACCCTAAAAAAATTGCCCCAAGGATAATCCGAGTTATCACTTGGGGCAATATCTCCCGCACTTTGCGGGTTAATCGTGCGCGATTTGTAGACGTAAATGGCTAAGCCGACCTAGGTTACTGGCTTAGTTTACTTACGTTACTTAACTTACGTGGGCATGATCAGCATTCGACAGATGCAAATAGTGTAAGTATTTTTCATACTGAGTCACCACATCCGCGAGGATTTGCTCTTCGGTATAACCCATCACATCGTAATGCTGACCACCTTGTTCAAGGTACACTTCGGCGCGGTAATACAAGGTATTGCCCTGCTCGATTTCAGTCCCTATCGGGTTAGTGATGTCAAAACAACGCGTTCGTACACCGTAAACAAAGGGCAAGTTCACCTCATTGCTGATCACTAATCGCACGCGGCCATCTAAATATTCAAGATCGGCCACTATGCCTTTAGCCATAAAGTGTTGGCACACTTTAGACAAAGCTGGCGTAGCCACATTATTCAAGAACACTTGCGCTTCTTCATGGGTAGGATGCGAGACTAAAACCCCAATACGCTCTTCCCAGCTCATATTAGTTTTGGCGTATTGCACACTAGTATTGTGTAACTGCACGCTATTAATCTTCAGCCAATCATTTTTCAGGGCTTTAAATAGGCCCAGACACATGAATAGCATCACCACTAAGAACGGCATAGCACTGGCGATTGCCGCCGTTTGCAGCGCCTGTAACCCACCCGCTAACAACAATACCGAAGCAACGACCCCTTGCAACAGTGCCCAAAAGATCCTCTGCCATACGGGGGCATTGTTATCGCCGCCCGAGGTTAGATTATCAATCACTAAGGATCCCGAATCCGACGAGGTCACAAAGAAAGTGACGACTAAACAAATCGCAATCCCAGAAAGTAACGTAGGAAACGGCATGTGCTCGAAAAACACAAACAAGGCCACTGACACATCGGTATTCACCGCCTCGGCAAGATAGGTCGCGCCGTGATTCATAATTGAATCAATCGCCGTATTACCAAATACCGTCATCCACAGAAAGGTCAGCGCCGATGGCACAAATAACACACCAATCAAAAACTCACGGATGGTACGGCCGCGACTCACACGCGCAATAAAGGTACCGACAAAAGGAGACCATGAAATCCACCAGCCCCAATAGAGCAAGGTCCAGCCTCCTAGCCAATCTTCCTTATGTTCATAAGCGTACAAATTAAAGGTTTTGCCCACTAAATCACTTAAGTAACTACCGGTATTCTGCACAAAAGCCTGCAACAGCATAACCGTAGGGCCAAGGATCAAGACGATAAGCAATAAAATAATCGCGAAACCCAGATTGAGTTCGCTTAAGCGTTTCACGCCTTTATCGAGACCAGAAAATACCGATAATGTCGCCAATAAAGTAATGCCGATAATCAAACACACCTGCACCACAGCATTATTAGGTAAGCCTTCGAATAAATAACTCAACCCAGAATTGACCTGCAACACCCCAAAGCCCAGTGATGTCGCCACCCCAAACATAGTGCCAAGCACAGCAAATGTATCCACTGTATGGCCAATAGGACCATAGATGCGTTCACCAATTAAGGGATAAAGCGCACTTCGCGGCAATAACGGTAACTTATGTCGATAAGAGAAATAGGCCAGACTCAATGCCACCACCGCGTAAATAGCCCAAGCATGCAGTCCCCAATGGAAGAAAGTGATCTTCATTGCCTCTTTTGCGGCAATAAGACTCTCTGGAGTTGCATCCGGCGGCGCCAGATAGTGCATCACAGGTTCGGCTACCCCAAAAAACATCAAACCTATGCCCATACCCGCCGAAAACAACATGGCGATCCAGCTTTTATAGCTGTAGTCAGGCACTGAATGATCTGGTCCTAGTTTGATATCGCCGAAGCGACTGACCATGACAAATATGATAAAAATCAGGAAAAACGCCACACTTAGAATGTAAAGCCAACCAGCTTTCATTTCTATCCATGACTGCATTGATCTAAAAAAGGTGTTTGCCTCTGTGGGCCATACTGCGCAAATCATCACCATCAAGATGATGAAAAAGACCGACGAATAAAATACCGGCGGATTAATACTAGACTTGATTGACATTGACTCTCCCTATTTCTAGCGGGTTCACACTCCAAATATCTCAACATACCAACGGCGAGATAGGACAAAACTTATACTTAAAATTTGGTTAATACTGCGTGGCTCATCTATGACCAGTATGGGGGAAATCCCAAAGATCATTGAAACGACTCGCTATGGCTAAACGCGACAGGATCTGAACAACGGGATTAACAACACTCGACTTTTTTAAGCCAATGATTGATGGATAAACAGAATTAACACCACTAAGGCAGCTAACACCCACCTTTAGCATAAAACAAATATATTACTAGAATATTCAGCATAAAAAATGGCGACCATATTGGTCGCCAAAAAATTATACCACAAAAATCATCAAATTTAATTTTAAACGCTAAAACGCACAAACCTTCATCTGATTACTTAGTCGGTGACTGCGAAATGCCAGCAGTTAAATTGAAGCGCATCGCCTCCTCAAACGACCAATCAACCATAATTAAATCATCCCGCTTAACTAAGCTCGTCACGCCCGCCATTTGATAGCTCAATTGGAACAACACAGGCACCCAATCGCCCTCAGGCAACGCATCTAACAAGGGCTGCGGCGGCGTATCCGTCATAATAAAGCCCACCACAAAACTGCCATTCGCCTGTTTCACTAACACTGTCTTTTGGCTTGTTGGCTTACCATCACGATTCATCAAAGAGGCGATATCACGGATACTGCCATAAACCGATTTAAACAATGGGAAACGCATCAACTGGCGCTCAAGCCAACCATAAAGCCACACAATCGGGCTGACCGAAAACAGCAGGCCCACCGCAAAAACTAATGCCACCACCAGCATAAATCCCGCGCCGACAAAGTGTTGGTTAATCCCTACCAACTCTAAAATTACAATTCCTAAACCATCTAACGATACAAACAACGACCAAAACAGCCACAAACTCAAGGCCATAGGTAATAGATTCATTAAGCCGCGGGCTAAGGTTTTTTTCATCACACTCTCATTCAGTCATAGGGATATAGAAGGCATAAAATATTTACGCAAAAAACGCCACAAATGCTACCACAGAGTCACTTTTGCACCAGCACATGATGTAAGGTATCTGGCAGTAATAGTCTCAAGCATAGAGACAGCGTTCAAATTCAGAGCCCACTCTGAGCCATTCTAAGGAAAGTAAAATGCGCGTAACCCGCTTAGATCATTTGGTCTTAACCGTAAAAGACATCGCCGTCAGTGTCGAATTTTATCAAACCGTGCTCGGGATGAAAAAAGTGGTATTTGGCAATCAGCGTATTGCGTTAAGTTTTGGCGACCAAAAGATTAACTTGCACCAAGCGGGGGCAGAATTTGAACCTAAAGCCGCAGCAGCCACACCCGGCAGTGCCGATCTGTGTTTTGTGGTCAGCCACAACATAGAAGAAGTGATCGCCCATTTAAACGCACTTCAGATTGAAATCATTGAAGGCCCAGTGCTACGAACCGGTGCCACAGGCCGGATAAACTCTGTCTATATCCGCGACCCAGATTGTAACCTGCTTGAGTTATCAGAATATCTGCCCGCCTGCACGGGATAAGCGAAGTTAAAAACTTCATTTGAATTTTTTAATCAAAGTCAAAGTCGTGGGGCTTCACCCCACACCCGACCAAGGAGGACTGCTCGTCATATCCTCCTTGGATGCTCCAAGACGCCCCTAACGGAGTTGAAAGCCCCTTGTGCTCATAGCCCAAATTGCTATCGCTTCCGAAGGATGCGTCCCTGCACCAGCTAAAGCTAGTCGGTCATCCATGACCGAACTCACGCACTCTTTATTAAATCAAGAGCTCTATTCGCCCTGCGGCAACTCCGAGGGGATGGCGTATTCCTTAGAATTTTGAGTCATTAGATCACAATTCATCAGCAAAAAATAAGCGAGAGAAATAATAAAGCTAAAACGATATCAAGTGATTACCCATCAAACTGTATAAAAAACTGCTACCGCAAAAAAGCAAATTCCTATAGCATCATTTTACCAATTGACTCGGATGTGGCAGCGGCCAAGTCCAACAAGCGATTTATGCCCTGCAAACAGCACAGCGCATAAATACTAAGACGTTATGAGCCATCAGTAAGCATGATTGAGCAAACTATTAGACATATCTACTCACTTCTATTAAGTGAAAATTATGATGAATTAGAGCGGTTTACCAACGGATCTCGTATGTCTTCAAATGAAATTTGTGAGGCGATTTTAGAATACGGTTATCAGCTGGTTTCGTATCCAGACAACCTGAAACTAGACATCGTAGAAGTAAAAAATAGTAGCCCAAGAGAATGGAGTGTAGTTGCACCAATCTACACCTCTGAGGAGGGTTTATCCGATTTGAGTATTGAGCTGTCACTAATAGAAAATGGCAAAGAACTTTATAAATCAGAGCTAGACAATATTCGTGTGCGTTAGTCAAGCTCATAACAAGTCAAAGCACTCGGACTTGGTAAAGCAGTCACCTTTTTTGTTCCCAAAAAGCCGCCAACTTCACCAAGCTAGTGTTTTAGGCGTTATAAGCCATAGGAAGGTATGGAGTTTTTAATTAAGCCTCATGATGGAATTGGGCCCATCAAACTTGGAATGTCTAGAAAACAAGTCAAAGTGCTATTCGCTGCTTTTTTTACTTTGTCCGATGGGGCTAGCGATTTCTATTTTGATAGTTGCCTTCAAATTGAATTTGAAAACGATTTAGTAGACTTTATCGGTGTATCTCAAAACGATAATTACCAACTTATGTTTGGTGGTATCGACGCATTTGATGTTGAAGGTATAACTTTGTTTAATGCAATTTCCGCTAATGAATCGGAGAGTCACTCGTTTAATGAGTCGGAGTATATTTTCCCTGAACAAATAGTTACTCTCTGGGACATGGACGAACAATACGATAACCTTGGCGATCACAAACGTAAAGTTTGGGCACAGGTTGGTATTGGTACTAAGTCCTACCTTAAAGTGGCAAATGGCTTATAACAAGTCGCTTAAAATGGACGCAAAACAGTTGGCTTGCGCTAATTTTAGCAAACAATTTAGCACCCGTTAGCGAGGCGTTATCCATAGAAATTTTAATCCGGAACTGACGAGTTCGAGTTAAGGCTTTAACTCAAAAATGTCCAAAAGTGTGTTGCGTATGTCTTTTAAATCTACAGATTACACGAATGCACAAAAGGTGAGCCATGGTGATTAGCGAGACGACCGTCCGCCCCATGGACGTGGCGGTCGAGCATCCAAGGACGGACTTGAACAACATCCCTATTTAACAGCCAGTTCGCCGTCCATGGCTCTCGTTCATAAGCTCAGAAACCCTAGGTTTCTATTCACCGTGTCGGTGAGTAAGTACCATGGCAAGCCTATATGTGTGGATACCAGCCAACGCCTAGCAACTAAAATGACAGTTCACTCAGCTATACTCGCCTGCAGAATTTTCCAATGCGTTTTTACCAAATCGAATTGACTCATCATTGCTATTAGTACTGTCAAATCAGTCTATAAAAGCAGTCGGCATTTATAAAGCCGCATTTAAAAGCCCTAAAAGCAAAACGCTCCACAGAGACTGCGGAGCGTTGTATTCAGCGAATGGCATTACAATAGCAGACTAATACTTGTGTTAGCCTTTCATGTCCTTTTCCATATCTTCGTAGGAAGTATGACGAACGTCTTTGCCTTTCACGTAGTAGATGATGTATTCACAGATATTTTTACAGCGGTCACCGACACGCTCAACTGCGCGTGCAGCCCATAATACGTCGAGTATGTCTGGGATTGAACGCGGATCTTCCATCATATAGGTCATTAACTGGCGAATAATGCCTTCATATTCACGGTCAAGCTTAGCATCTTCTTTATGCAGCTCTAACGCAGTATCGGCATCCATACGGGCCAAGGCATCTAAAGTCGCATGCAACATCCGAGTCGCATGACGCCCCATATTTTCAATGCTAACTAACAAAGGCTGCTGATTATTCAAACGTTTATCTAATGCAGCTTTTGCAATCCGCACACAGGCATCACCAATACGCTCAAGATCGGCGATGGTTTTTGAAATAGCGATAATCAAGCGTAAATCACTGGCCGCAGGTTGACGCTTGGCAATAATACGCGTGCATTCTTCGTCAATGGAGACTTCCATCGCATTGACCTTATGATCGCCTGCAATCACCCGCTGAGCTAACTCGGCATCGAGGGCACTTAAGGCATCAATCGCTTGCTCTAGCTGACGTTCAACCAAGCCACCCATGGCGAGCACTCGATTACGGATATCATCCAGCTCAGCGGTGAACTGACCCGAAATGTGCTTACTTAAATTCATGTTTTCCATTGCGTTCCAACCTGTTACTTAACTGTTGACCCATACCAAGCCGTGGTGGCCTTATCCGATACTCAAGCGATTAACCGTAACGTCCTGTGATGTAATCTTCAGTCTTACGTTTTTTCGGCGTAGTGAAAATTGTATTAGTATCAGCATATTCAACTAATTCACCCATATACATAAAGGCCGTTTGATCCGATACCCGCGCCGCCTGTTGCATGTTGTGAGTCACGATAACCACAGTGTATTTCGTCTTAAGCTCAGTGATTAACTCTTCAATCGTCAGCGTCGAAATCGGATCGAGTGCCGATGTGGGTTCGTCGAGTAATAGCACTTCTGGCTCAATTGCTATCGCACGGGCAATCACCAGACGTTGCTGTTGACCGCCAGACAAACCAAAGGCGTTATCGTGCAATCTGTCTTTCACTTCGTCCCAAATCGCCGCGCCGCGCAATGAACGCTCAGCCGCTTCGTCGAGTTCACGACGGTTATTCAGCCCTTGCAATCTCAAGCCATAAACAACGTTTTCGTAAATCGACTTAGGGAAAGGATTTGGGCGTTGGAACACCATACCGACATTACGGCGCAGAGCCGCGACGTCGATTTTCTTGTCGTAAATATTCTGGCCGTGCAGCAAGATCTCGCCGCCAATATGACAATTATCAACTAAGTCATTCATGCGGTTAATACAGCGCAATAGTGTCGATTTACCACAACCACTGGGGCCGATAAAGGCAGTGACTTGCTTCTTGGGGATCTTCATCGATACATTAAACAGCGCTTGCTTATCGCCATAGCGCAAATCTAAGTTACGGATCTCCAGCGCGGTGTCGTTCTGGCTTAAGTTAGCTAAATCAAAGTTATTGGTTTTCATTGCTGTCGAATCTATAGAAATCATATTTAGTCCTAATACTTTCAGGATAATCGCTGATTAGTGCTCAAGCGAACGATATTTTTCACGTAAGTGGTTACGCACGCTAATGGCCGTCAAGTTGAGTGCCACAATCACAGACACCAGCAAGAAAGAGGTCGCATACACCAGAGGACGTGCCGCTTCAACGTTAGGACTCTGGAAGCCCACATCATATATATGGAACCCTAAGTGCATGAACTTACGTTCTAAATGCACAAACGGGAAGTTAAAGTCCAGTGGTAATGTTGGCGCTAATTTAACGACACCTACCAACATCAGCGGTGCCACTTCACCGGCAGCACGAGCGACCGCTAAAATCAAACCCGTCATGATCGCTGGGCTCGCCATCGGGATCACAATCCGCCACAGGGTTTCAGCCTTAGTCGCGCCCAGTGCCAAACTACCTTGACGCACCGCGCTTGGAATACGACTTAACCCTTCTTCAGTCGACACAATAACCACTGGCAGCGTCAAAATCGCGAGGGTTAATGCAGACCAAATCACCCCTGGCGAACCAAAGGTAGGAGCAGGCAAAGCTTCAGCGTAAAACAATTGGTCGATGGAACCGCCCATCATGTACACGAAGAAACCTAAACCGAATACACCATACACAATCGAGGGCACACCCGCTAAGTTGATTACCGCAATACGGATCATCTTAGTAATAGGGCCTTTCTTAGCATATTCATGTAGATAAACCGCCGCGACCACGCCAAATGGCGTCACGATAACCGCCATCAACATCACCATAAATACAGTGCCGAAAATCGCGGGGAACACGCCCCCCTCAGTGTTGGCTTCACGCGGATCGTCACTCATAAAGCGTCCAATACCGACAAACCACTTACCAATTTTTCCTATGAGTCCTAAGTGATTCACATAGGTCACATCGAGAACGGTATCAAGCTTCAGTTCAACTTCTTCGCCACGCATATCTCGGACGATAACCGAGTCACGCGCCGCATCATCACGCAGGGCAAATAACGCTTTTTCAAGCACTAAGTAATCTTCTTGCAGTTGAGCTCTCTTGGCGACCAACTCAGCTTTAATACTGTCGGTCAGTTCCCCATCCAGCTCGAAACGACGCTCCTGCAAACGCAATTTTTCAATGGCGTAGTTAATCGAGCCAATATCTTGCTTCTGCAAATCAACCGCTTTATCCGATAAGGCAACAGCGCGTTCGATATGCTCCATTAAGGAAGATTCAATCGCATCATTCACTAAATCAAGACGCTTGCCATTTTCAATCACGGCTATCGGATAACCGTAGAAGTTACCGTTTTTAGCCCGCTCGATCAGTGCGACCTCGCTTGGCACAGAACGACTAACAATGTCCGTACCTAATATCCAGCGGAAATCCAAACCCACAAATTCACGGTTACCGGTTTTCACTAAGTAACGGGTCACAAACTCGCCCGGATGTTGCTTAAACACATGGCCAGCAGCAATCAAACGCTCAGTCGGTACTTCTTCCCTATCGTAAACCTCACCAATTAAGGTCGAACGTACACCCGTGTTATCTTCAAGCTCCCACTGGTAAACGGTTGCAGGCCAAAAGTAACTTAAGCCACGCCATGCGATTAACAATAATAAGCCTAAGACGGCAATCAAACTGATGCTCACAGCACCGCCCGTCATCCATATCCATGGCGAGCCTGATTTTACCCACTTACCCATTGCACAAACCTCTCAAGGTCACTGGCGAAATAGTATTTAATGTCATTGTCTTATCCCCGTTACAGCGAGCTATAGCGTTCACGTAGACGCTGTCTCACCACTTCTGCAATGGTGTTAAAGAAGAATGTAAAGATGAATAGTACGAACGCAGCAAGGAAGAGCACACGATAATGCGAGCTACCGATAGCCGATTCAGGCATTTCAACCGCAATGTTTGCCGCCAAGGTTCGCATCCCTTCGAACACGCTCCATTCCATGATGGCGGTGTTACCGGTGGCCATCAGTACGATCATGGTCTCGCCAACGGCGCGGCCAAGGCCCATCATAATGGCCGAGAAAATTCCCGGACTGGCGGTTAACAACACCACGCGTGTCAATGTCTGCCAAGGCGTCGCACCTAAGGCTAAGCTGCCGTTAGATAAATGACGTGGTACAGAGAAAATGGCATCTTCAGCGATGGAGAAAATCGTTGGGATCACCGCAAAGCCCATGGCAATACCGACCACCAGCGCGTTACGTTGGTCGAAGGTGATCCCCAGTTCGTTAGTGATGAATTGACGGGTATTACCATCAAACAGCGCCACTTCGATGATTGGGCTGACCGCAAAAGAGAACCACCCCACGAAACAGACCACAGGGATCAACATCAGCTCTTGGTACACTTCGGGTAAACGTTGTTTCCACTTACCCGGCAACCTGCTCCAGCCATAGGCAGACGTGAGTATCGAGGTCGGCAATAAGATCAGTAGAATTAAAATGCCGGGGAGATGCTCTTCAATCAGTGGCGCTAACCACAGACCCGCCAAGAAGCCTAAAATCACCGTTGGTAATGCTTCCATGATTTCAATGGTCGGTTTCACGAAACCGCGCACCTTAGGCGACATAAAGTAAGCCGTGTAAATCGCACCAGCAACGGATAAAGGCACGGCAAATAACATGGCATAAAATGCCGCTTTCATTGTGCCGTAGGCCAATGGCATTAAGCTCAACTTAGCTTCAAAATCATCAGAACCTGAGGTCGATTGCCATACATATTGTGGCTCTGGATAACCTTCATACCACACCTTGTCCCACATGGCGCTCCATGACACTTCTGGGTGGGAGTTTTCCACACTGAAGATATGCAGCTTTTTGTCCGCCTCAACGACTATGCCGTTTGAGCGTGGGGTAAAGCCCATTTTACCGGGATTTTTAAGGTCAAACTTTGCATCAAACAGTTCACGATGACTCGTGGTATAGAGTAGTGTTAGCTCACCCTCAGGGCTCACTGTCGCGAAACTCTTACGATAAAACTCAGAGGTAATCGAGCTGATGGGCGGTAAGTCATCAAACTGACGAATCTCTTGATATAAACGCCCTTTTTCACCATTAACTTGGAAGTACTGCGCCACAATACCTGTGTCATAACTGACCAGTAATGAACTCGCTCCCGCCAGCAAAGCCACGTTATTGACTTGTGCCTTAGCACGTTCAACATCAATCACCTGCAGCAGATCTAAGCTGTCAGTATCACGGATGTCGTACACGAAAATTTTATTGCCAGTTTGCAACATCAATTGACGTTGATCGGGCGTCATCAGCTCGTGGGAGACTTTCTTCGGCGCATCTTGAATTTGTGACGTCGTAGAAACCCACTCCACTTCTTCAGTCATCATGTTCTCTTGCCCTTCGAGACGAGTGAGGCGCCAAACACCACTTTCATCTTGATAAGCAAAACTCATTTTGTCTGAGCTATAAGTGAAGGTCAGCTTATGAATCGCGCTGCCCGTCTCATCGACTGTTATGGGGGTTTCACCTGCGGGATAACGCAGTTTAGGTGTGATTAAACGTTTGTTATTGGGGTACGTTAAACCAAACTCTAGGCCCGCCACTAAGACCTGACCATTACTTAATCCCAGCGCAAAACGTTGTTCGCTCGGTACAGCAACGGCGGCGCTGGTGACTGTAACACCCGCTGGTAACGTCGGGGTAAAGCTAGAAAGTAAGCTACCGTCGGCAACAGTATAGAAGTCCACTTGACCATGAACGCTCACACGGTACATCACCTCATTTTGCTCTTCAGCACCCACCATTAAGGTCGGCACATCCGCGTGTTGATAACTCACACTCTTAACGGGTATGACATCAGCACTGTCGAAAATGGGTTTAATCACATACAACAGATAAAAGAAGATCAACAATAAGGCGACAAATACCATAGTGCCGCCGATAGTGACGCTGATTTGCGCCGCTTTATCCTTAAATGCCCTGCGATTCGAGCGTCCGCCTTTAAGCATACTGTGCGATGCAGAACCAGGTTGAGTGACCTGACTTTCCATTAAGAACCTCTATTATTAATAGCTAGCGAGTTTTTTCGCTAGGATTTGCCGAGTGCTATGCTTACACTGTTTGAACGTAAACTGAGCAATAACAACATCCTTTATTCTAAGTGCGTTGGATTATATGACGCAAAGATGACAGTTGTGTTACACCCCATTTTAAAACAGGTGCCTTTTACAAAAAATAGGAGTCAGTCACTATGCTACGATACTTAATCACACTACAAGCACCTGATAGAAAAGGATTAGTAGAACAAATCGCCCATGCTGTGAGTCGTCATGGCGGCAACTGGCTCGACTCAGAATTACGCCATATTGACGGTGTCTTTGCCGCGATATTGTTACTCGAAGTGCCGTCACTGCGCATGGATGAGCTCATTGAGGCCCTAGAATGCATCGATAGCCTGTCCCTCACCTACTCCAAAACCTCGGTCGCCCTTAAGCCCATCAAACGCTTAAGTTACAACCTAGTGGCCTATGACAGACCCGGACTTGTGCTCGATATATCCAATAAAATCAATGCAATTGGCATCAATATCGAGCAGTTTAGTAGTCAATATGAAACCGCAGGCCACACAGGTATAGCTTTGTTTCGGGCAACCATTGGCCTTGGACTCACAGATCTAGCCCAAGAAGATCAATTAGTTGAATCCCTCTATGCTCTTGGGGATGATCTCGTGCTCGATAGATTAAGCCGTTAATGCCATTAACTTTTACGGCAAGCTAACACTTAGCACACCAATACATTTAGAGAGTGCACTCGCAATGGCACTTTCAAACAGCACTTTAAGAGCGCTTAAAAGAATGTTTAAAAACCGATATTCGCGGCAAGGTGTTCAAATTAAGTTAAGCCAGTGCAATCAATACTGGATAGTTGGAATGCGCATAGGAATCTGGCAAGTGGGTTTGTAAGTTGATGCCATCATTCGAAATTTATTAACCCTATAATAATGCTTAATATTTTTACTATAAAAAGCCCACAAAACCCGATTACTGAATCATAAACACACTAACACCAACAAAATTTAATGTTGTAACTGCCTTTCGATTCATGCTCCCTTGGTAGAATAACCCACGAAACACCATAGCTCAGGTTCAAAATTGCCGCTTTCGAGCTTTTCCATCTTTATGTTTTATCAATTATTTTAGGGAGTAGTACGTATGGAGCAGTTATACGAACTGGCCCAAGCCATGATACACAATGATCTGGCGGTTTTAGCCAATCCTAAAATCGCCCTCATGGTCAGCGCATTAATTTGTGGCTTTTTAGTGTTAGAAAATGGCTTTATTCCCACCGCATTTTTACCCGGAGATAGCCTACTCTTTCTCACTGGAGTGCTGATTTATCAAGATATTCTTCATATCGGTATTATGCCGTTATTGGTTCTAGCAACCTTTACAGGTACAGCTATAGGTTATTTACAGGGTCGATTTTTAGGGCATACCCAAATTTACCAAAAACTGCTGTCGAATATTGATATCAAACATCAGGAAAAAGCGACCCACCTAATTGATAACTATGGAGTGATAACCCTGCTACTCGCACGTTATATTCCTTTTGTTCGTACCGTTTACCCCTATATTTTAGGTGCAACGGGTATTTCTTCCCGTCGTTTTTTACTCATTAACTTCATCAGCTCAATGGTGTGGATTTTTTCCGTTGTTGGTTTTGGGTATCTCATTAGCCATACCCAATTAGCAACAAAATACCAAACACAATTTATGAGCGTAATCATTTACTTACCAGTAGTCTTGCTTACTTTCGGTATTATTGCCTTAGTGTACAAATGGTTAAATAAAACAAAAGAGGTTTAGGTGCACTCAGTCAATCGACTCACTTATCGACTTACTTATCGAAAAATCCTATCTAAACTGGCTTGGATAATCTTGTATACTGACGGTCACGCAATGACGATATAACGAAAGCGTGCACTAGAACGCATGATGAGCGACTAAGCTGCACCAGAACGCAACACATTAGGATGACCATGTTAGGAACGCTAAAAAAGATGCGCGTGCAGTTAGATGACGCGCAACAAGTGCAATATCAACTCGTTGTTGGTGATGAGTTACTCCCGCTCAATCCATTGATAGGCAAGCAATTAACTTTGACCCACACGGGCAATATCTTCTGCTGCAACTGCGGTAAAAAGAGCAAGAAGAGTTACTCGCAGGGCCATTGTTTTGTCTGTATGCAAAAGCTGGCGAGTTGCGATATGTGCATCATGAAGCCGGAAACTTGTCATTACGACCAAGGCACTTGCCGCGAACCAGAGTGGGCCCAGAGCCACTGTTTTGTGCCGCATTATGTATATCTGTCGAATACTTCGGGCGTTAAAGTCGGCATTACCCGCCACACTCAACTGCCCACCCGTTGGATTGACCAAGGTGCTACCCAAGGTTTACCGATTTTTAAAGTCTCAACAAGACAGCTCTCAGGCTTAGTCGAAGTAGAATTGGCAAAACTGGTTAATGATAAAACCCATTGGCAAGCCATGTTAAAAGGCCATGCCGACGATATTGATTTAAATGCTAAGGCTGCGGAACTGATCCCACAAATTGAGGCTAAGTTGCACGAAATCGGCATGCAAAAAGGCGATTACAGTATCGAGCGTTTGCACGAAACGATTCAGCCAATTCATTATCCAATTGACACCTTTCCGAAGAAGATCACTTCGCACAATTTCGATAAAGATGTAGTCGTCAGCGGAATTTTGCAGGGGATCAAGGGGCAGTATTTGATGTTTGATACGGGCGTGATTAACATTCGTAAGTTTTCATCCTACGAGATCACAGTCGAGCACGACTGAAACAATCTGAAATCAAAATGGAACTTCCCTCCATTAAAATGAAAAAGCGCGGCAGTTTTCACTGTCGCGCCCTTTATTGAGATGGCTGTCACTAAAGTACCATGTCCCACAGTTCAAAAATGGGAGCTAGCACTACAAACATGGGACCAAGACACCTCAATTAAGCACTAATCCCGTTTATCTGGCGAATGCTCCAACCAAAATACTGACTCAATTCACTTAGAACTGAACTAAAGCTCAAACACTGACTAAAGAGCCACATTAACCGACGGCATATTGGCCAACATACTGGCAATGAGACTGTCGAAATTTTCGGTTAGCTCATCCATCTTTTTAATGTTACCAAAACCTTGGGCAAGCACTCGCCAAATTGGCTCATCAACGCCCTGTATTTTAGTGGGTTTAAAGAGCGCTATCACCACGGTACCTTTGTCATACTTTTGGGTATTCACACCGTCGGTTGACAGCCCAGCGACTAACCCTGTCACTGCCAAAATTTGTTCATCGCTCATTTCAGTTCCCATAGCGACGCCAAAGCCAACCTGAAAATCCGCCAGTAGTGGATCTTCGACCCAGCGATATCCCTTACTCTGCAAAGTTTGCTTTAATACGGCTTGCATGTGTTGCAACACTGGCTGCGGATCTAAGCGTTTATCTGTGATGATTTTTTGAAATTTAGGATGCCAAGTGAATGTCATTGCCGTTGACGGTAATTCACTGAGATCGCCAGACATTACGATTGTGGTTCGCAAAGGCTGCGCCGCGTTATCCGTCACAGTTACGCACCCAGTAAGACCTAAAACGCTGCTAAAAAGCAGTATTAACACTCTCAAATACCGACTTAACACTCGGTCGGGAACCCAGCAAGGAACTCGACTGAACTGTCGATTTAGCACTCCACTTAGCTCACTATGTAATGATGGATTCATCATGCCCTGTTACCTCAATCTATAAAATGCTGTCTAAGGATAGTTGCTATTACTAAAACTGAAAGCTGATATCCATCATAGTGTTAAATCAGCATATTCCAATATATCTTGATATTCGTACTAACACAGAAAACCATCAAACTGCGCTAGCCCTATTCTCACCGTCATTAATCCCATCGAGGCATGTACATATTTTGTTATTCTTTTTAGTTTATAAACTCGCTATGTCGTATAGGCGCGGCAACATTTAATCGCTAGAATGCCTCGCCTGCGTTGCAATCAAATGTCGCAATTATAAATAATAGCAACACAGTATTGCGTACCGTCCGATGAGTAAATCGCAGGCTCAATGCGGCAAATAATCACAATGCCATAAAACTAAAATAAAAGGTGTGGATCTATCTATGGAGTTAATACTCGCTATCGCGTTGTTTGCCTTTTCATCTGGGATCACCCCAGGGCCTAACAATATTATGCTGATGACCTCAGGGGTAAACTTTGGCGTAAAACGCAGTATTCCGCATCTTATGGGAATAAGCCTTGGCTTCCCGACCATGATCCTCGCGATAGGTTTGGGCTTAAGCGCCCTATTCCAAAGCTATCCTATCATCCATCAAGTGATTAAAGTCGTCGGCATAGGTTACCTTTTGTATCTGTCTTGGTTGATTGCCAACAGCAGTAGCAAGATGGAAGGTAAAGCCATTGCTAAACCCTTCAGTTTTATCCAAGCCGCGGCCTTTCAATGGGTCAACCCTAAGGGCTGGATCATGGCCGTGGGCGCGATTGCGACGTTCACGTCAGTACAGCAGGATTTGACCCCGCAGGTCATCACTATTGCAACGGTATTTTTGTGCATCGCATTTCCCTGCGCTATCGTCTGGCTAGGCTTTGGCGTAGCCCTTAAACGCATTTTGAAAAATGAGCGCCAACAGAAGATTTTTAATATCAGCATGGCGCTCTTGCTTGTGGCGTCTATCATCCCTATGATCGCCCCCTAATTTTTAAGCACGAGCAAACGACCGCCATGAACGAAATTGACATGATCACTCAACAAACCGACGACTGGGTGAAAAAAGTGATCATGAAATACAATATTTGCCCCTTTGCCAGACAAGAAGTCGAGCGCGGCAGTATTCGGTATCTGGTGGTGGAACAAACTAAAGTCAAACTCGTACTCAAGGCATTGATCGAAGAATGCCAATACCTCGACGCCCACCCCGAAGCCGAAACCACACTGTTTATTCTACCCCGTGGTTTTGAGGGGTTTTATGCTTATCTCGACCTCATCGACATGGCAACCGATACGCTTATCGAACACGAGTACGAAGGCACTTACCAACTCGCCACCTTTCACCCAGACTATTGTTTCGATGGTGAACCACAGGACGGGGCAGCCAACTTCACCAACCGCGCGCCCTACCCAACCCTGCACATCATCCGCGAAGCCAGCATGGAGTTAGCCCTTGCTAACTACAACGATCCCGAAACCATCCCAGAACGTAACATCGCTTTTTGCGAACGCAAAGGCAGCGACTTTTTCGTCAAACTGTTAGCAGAGTGCATGGGGAAATCCTCATAACAGCCCAAATACGGCAGCTTTAATGAAATTGCGGCCCTTATCACTGAAGCGGATGAAGCCCTTTTCGATGATAACGTCAATATCCAGCCAACCTATGTTGAGCTAATTAAAGCGATGATTGTTAACCATGTAGGGCTTGAGCAAGGCAACAAGATAATCGAGCAATTGGAAATCAGGGCCTACTAATTAACGTGGATGTTAATGATTTTAAAGTGTTTAAAATCAATTTTTATAAAAATCTATCAGCCAGCATATCAGCAACATCTTCATCATGGTCGATACTAAAGGCCATAAAACCATCGGTTTTAGGAATCGCTTGATAGACTTCAGTTTGGGTAAACTGCACTAGGCATTCGTTAAACACTGCGCGTATTTGCCGCACTATCTCCTCCCACTCACTAAAGTCATCCTCGGGTAAGCTCTGTTGAATCGTCTGCAACTCATCCTCTGAAAGCACATAACATGTACTAAAACATTGATACTCCCAGTCACCTGTATTGAATTTAAGTTCTTGGATGGCCTCAGGGCTTTGGTATGACGCAGCCCATTCCCCAGACTGGTAATAGGTCAATCGCTGCTGAAAATCTGCCTCGGTATTAAAACAAAGATTTAATTCTGCGTATTCGGCATGGGTGTCAAAAGCAAAGGCATAAAAGGTTTTATCTGGATGAGCTAATAAAAATTGCTCAACCTCAACCGTTGTAAACCGCAATATCTCGGCTTTGATTCGAGCAATAAGAGCATTATCTAATGGCATAAAAATGTTCCATTTACACAATATTTTTTGTGCCTCAGTGCGTCACTTAAATTAAACCGACGTTACTAAACTCAATGCTTTAGTCATTTTTTACTGACGTCAAGCATTGAGATTAAGCTGAATTAAAGGATTTGTACGCTCCATTTCTCATTGCCATAGCGACGATTTTTATAGCTATCGATACGCCATTCATCGGCTTTTTTAAGAGCAATAAACAAATACTCATCTTCGAAGTTAGTGTTGGTTTTAATATAGATTTCGGCTCTGCTTTTATTTTTTAAAGTAATTTGCACTTCAAGAGGATGATCGCAACCATTAAATTTTGAAGGAAACCCGAAGGAATTACGCACTTTTCCGCCGTAAACACGGGGCTTATCGGTGCAAAAATCGTCAAATAACGGCGCTATTTGCTCATTCAGTAAAGCAAACCAATCGGTTTGCTTCGCATAATGGAATTCAGCCACTGGCAATTCCTGCCGTAGCTTATCTTCTTCGGCAGTTCTTTCGGTATAGAGGGTATTTTCGATACTGTTCCAGCGTGTACAAAAAGATAACACCCTCTCTGTTAAATATGCTTTTAATTCAATCTCATCCATTTAAATCATTGACTCCTTTCTTTATAAGTCTGTCGGTCAAAACCGCCAAGAGTTTATACCATATCGGGACAGACGAATGACTCTTTACCGCTATTAAACGACGTATTAAAACCAACCCTTTACGCTTAAACGAGCTTGCACCACTGCAAACTCAGCAGCAAGCCATAACACCATGATTTACAAGTCTATAGATTTAATCCCCACACATCAAAGGCATCACGACTTAATTGTTCCCTAAAATCTGGGTGAGCGATGGCGATCAGCGCTTGTGCCCGTTCGCGCAGTGAACGGCCGCGTAGATTAGCTGCGCCATATTCGGTCACAATATAATGCACATGGGCCCGAGTGGTAACAACCCCTGCGCCAGGTGATAACACGCTTGCAATGCGAGAAAGCGTTCCCCCCGCGGCAGTGCTGGGCAGCGCAATCACAGAACGACCACCTTCGGATAACCCTGCGCCGCGGATAAAATCCATCTGGCCACCGACGCCGGAATAGATTTTAGTGCCAATCGAATCGGCGCACACTTGGCCAGAAAGGTCGACCTGCAGCGCCGAGTTAATCGCCATCACATTAGGGTTTTTACGGATAATGGACGTGTCGTTGACTTGCTCTATATCCATAAAAATAACCGCAGGATTATCATCAACATAGTCGTATAACTTTTGACTCCCCAGGGCAAAACCTGTGACGAGTTTCCCCGGATAAAAACGCTTCTTGCTGTTGTTAATCACGCCCTTTTCAACCAGTTGCAATATACCATCAGAAAATAGCTCAGTGTGGACGCCTAAGTCTTTATGTTCGGTTAAGCAAGACAGCACGGCATCGGGGATCGCTCCTATACCCATTTGTAAACAATCGCCATTACGCACCAATTGGGCAACATTTTTACCGATCGCCAAACTCACCGCATCCCCCGTCGCGAAGGAATGAATGGGCAACGCCGCGCTCTGCTCATACACAGCGGCAAAACGGTCGATATGGATAAAGCTGTCACCATGGGTGCGCGGCATTTGTGGATTAATATGAGCGATGATCTTACCCGCGACTTGGCAAGCTGCGAGCGTTGCTTCAACCGAAATGCCTAAGGAACACATGCCATGCTTATCGGGTGGCGACACTTGGATAATTGCGGTATCAATTTTTTGCTCGCCGGAACGAAATAACTTAGGCACTTCAGACAGGAAAATCGGCACATAATCCGCGTCACCACTTTGCAGTAATGCCCGCGTTGGCAGCCCACCGAAAAAACATCGATGGCGTAAATGCCCCTGTAAACTGGGATGGCTTAAGGATTCGGCGCCTTCAGTATGTAACTGTAACAGGGTGAGATTTTCTTTGGTGAGTGCATGCTGCGCCAACGCATCTAATAAAATGCGCGGAGTGGCGCCCATGGAATGAGTCCACAGCGTCTCGCCGCTTTGAATAAAAGCAACCGCATCGAGCGCGCTATGACAAATGATTGGAGGCATAATGAATTCCCTTCGCTAAGCATGATGGCGGCAATCGCCCTAGCGGCAGTGTAAGGGATATCCTAATTAAGCAACATCGATTTCAATGGCTTAGCGCGACTGTTTACTGATAATTTGCGCTATATCAAAACTCGGCACTTTGCCCTTGATGATGAAACTCAGTACAGGGTTAATCCAAGCGCTTCGAAAATCTCATACTGGCAATCAATAACCCAATACAAGTAAAACCTATCATCCACAGGGCATCAAATTGCAGATCCATCACTTGGGCATCGCGCAGCACTATGGCCCGTGACATGCGCATAAAATGGGTTGCGGGTAAGGCTTCGGCAATCCACTGCGCCGCGATGGGCATGGCTTCGTAGGGGAACATAAATCCCGACAAGAGAATCGATGGCAGGAGGATAAATACCGTCATCTGCATCGATTGCAACTGGGTTTTCGCTATGGTCGAAATCACTAATCCTAAGGTTAAACTGGCGCAAATGAACAACATAGCGGCAAGGGCGATAGAATCAAGCCCGCCGCGAATGGGCACATCGAACAACAGATGCCCTGCGCTCAGGATAATGGTCACTTGCACAAAGCCAACCATCACATAGGGCACGATTTTACCCAGCATCAACTCCAGTGGCCGCACAGGCGTAGTGATCAAAAACTCCATATTGCCCTGCTCGCGCTCACGCACTATGGCGGCGGAAGTAAACATCACCATGGTCATAGTCAAAATCACCCCCAACAGGCCGGGCACGATATTGACCACAGAACGTTGTTCTGGGTTGAAATATTGCACCACTTCAAAACTCGGCATCGCCGTTTTTAGTGCTCTTCCTGCGACTTCATCCAGTGGCATTTGCCTTAGGCTACGAATAGTTGAAGCGACAACCGTATCCGAACCATCCACCAGCCATTGGCCAGCGGGTTGTGCGATATAGGACTGGGCTAAATATTGCTGACCCACAAAGCTTGGGTGACGCACTAAGCGCTCATCGAGATCAGCGGGCAAATACAGCACGGCTTTGACTTCGCCGCGAGTGATCGCCGCCTCAGCCTCGGCGGCACTTAAATATCGCTGCTTAAAATCTACTACCTGCGTTGCTTCCACCGCCTTAACCAGTGCGCGACTGTAGGCAGAATCACTCAAATTAACTAACCCAGCAGGCAGATGGCGAGCATCGGTATTGATCGCATAACCAAACAACATCAGTTGCACTAACGGGATCATGATTATCATGCCAAAGGTCATACGATCCCGCGACAACTGCCGCAGCTCTTTGACCACAATCGCAAAAATCCTACGCCACATGGTCAGTCTCTCCCTTGGAAACCCCAGCCAAGCGCTCGCCGGTGCAAGTGACAAACACATCCTCAAGGCTAGCGCGCACTTCTTCCATCGTCCGGCTGGCAACTCTTGGTTTAAGCCAAGCGAGCGGATCTTCAATATCGCTGCGCACTAACACCCGTAAACGACTGCCGATTTGCGCCGCCGACAATACCGCAGACTCGCTGATCAGTGATTGTTTTAAAGTGCGTAAGTCATCCCCTGAGATCTCAACCACCCGAGCCCCCATCGCCGCCATCAGTTGCTGGGGCGAACCGTCGGCGCGTTTCATCCCCCGCTCTAAAATCGCAAGACCATGGCAACGCTCGGCCTCATCCATATAGTGAGTCGACACAAGTATCGTAGTGCCTTGGGCACAGAGATCGAATAAGCGCTCCCAAAACTCGCGTCGATTTTCAGGATCGACCGCCGATGTCGGCTCATCGAGAAACAACAATTCGGGGTGATGTAAGGTTGCTGCCGCTAAGGCCAAACGCTGTTTCTGGCCGCCACTCATGGAGCCCGCCATTTGTTTCTCGCGGCCGACTAAATCGTATAGCGTGACTAACTCGGCTATTCGCAGCTTTGATGCTCGGCGGTTAAGGCCATAAATTTGCGCGACAAACTCTAAGTTTTCCCGCACCGAAAGATTGTCGTACAGGGAGAATTTTTGCGTCATGTAGCCAATGCGACGGCGCAGTTTTTCCTCGGCGCCGGGTAAGGTTTCACCCAATACGCGGATATTCCCCGATGTGGGACTCAGTAACCCAGTCAACATACGAATTGAAGTCGATTTTCCGCAGCCATTGGGGCCGAGAAACCCATAAATTGTGCCCTTGGGAATGGCGAGGTCGAGGTTTTCCACCGCATTAACACCACCAAAGGCGCGGGTCATCCCTTGGGTCTCGATAGCAAAATCAGCGCTTTTCATGGCTGCTCCACTTTTTGCTGCACTCCTTGCAGCACATCGAGTTGCAGCACATCGAGTTCAACTTCTAATGCCATGCCAGTAGGTAGGTCCTGATCTGTGGCGGAAATCGTGATATCGGTCAAATACATCAGCCGCGCTCGATCACGTTCATTTAGCGCATAAAATGGCGTGTAAGCAGGTTGACTGCGAATATTGCGCACAGTGCCAGCAATCGGTATCTCGCGGCCATCCACAAGAATATTGACGCTATCGCCCGCCTTCACTCTGTCTAACCAAGTCGCGGGCAGGTAAACCCGTACATAGGGATCCTCGCTCGCCAGTAAACCAATCAACTGAGTGCCTGCGGCAATGCGATCGCCGACTCGCCAAGGCAACGTATCGACAACGGCATCACGCGCCGCTACCAAGCTCAAGTCTGCTAAGGCTTTTTGTTCGATGGCTACACTGGCGCGAGCTGCAGCCACCGCGGCTTTGGCTTGTTCAAGCTGCTCACTACGGGTGCCATTTTCTAGTAGTCGCAGGCTTTGCTGCGCCTCAGCTTGCTTGGCTAAACTGGTATCCCGCGCCGCACGGGCCGTATCTAAATCCGCTTGGCTAAGTACTTTAGTGACAAATAAACGGTTTGTTCGTTCAAAGGCTCGCTGAGCCTCTTTCACACTGGCATTCGCCCCGTCGAGCACGGCCTTGGCGCGTTCTATATCCTCTAAACGCGCACCTGTGACCGCCTCAGAAAGTTTAGCTTTAGCCTGTTCAAGCTCGGCTTGGCGCAGGGCGAGGCGCGCATTAGCAGAGGTTGTATCGAGCTGAATTAACACCTCACCCGCCTTAACCTGTTGACCTTCAACCACATTCACTTGAGTAATCAACTCACCTACGGGCGCAGTAAGCGTCAGCCTGTCCCGCTCAACAGTGCCAAGCACTCTAGGCGGCGCTTCAGTGCAACCGACTAATAGCAAGATCACACAACCCACACTCACGTGCGTCAGAATCTTAAAATTCACACTCATTACGACTTCCTCGGTTCACGCAGTACACCTTGGGTAAAAACCTGCATATTGTGCAGCGCTAAACGCTGTAAACCATCAGCATCGGCGCTAAAAAAGCCGAACTGACGCATTAACACCGGAGGCGCAATAAGCGGAAAAACCATCAGACTCACGAAACTGAGGCGTACTAAATCGGGATCTAATCCCTCCTTCAATAGCCCCGCATTGACTAATGTGGATTCGAGCCATTGCCGCGAGAGGGATAAAATTTGCTCAAAAACAGACAACATAATGCGATAGGGTTCTGAGCCATCGCCTTCCTGTAACACCCGTATAATCAACCGTGGCAATCCCAGGTTGGGTGCCATAACGCGATAATATGTCTGCATAAGTTCACCCAAGTTATTAGGGGCATCCGCGGCGGATATTTCGCGAAAACGCGCTAATACGGGTTCAAGGGTTTCCCGCACCATTTGTTCGAACAGGCCCGCTTTTGAACCAAAATAATAACGAATAAGCGCGGCATCAACCTCGGCTTCGCGGGCAATTTCACGGGTAGAAACGCTGGGATAACTGCGATGACTGAAGAGACTTAGGGCTGCGATAATTAAGCGTTGGCGGGCATCGGAATCCCCTTTCGGACGACCAGGAGTCTGCGGCTGTGATTCAGTTTGGGCGGTAAATGGCACAACCCCCTTTGGGCGACCGGGAATAAGCGACATGGCAAGCTCCAGCAAAATTCATCTATTGATGAATATACTGAAAAGCCGCGTAAAAAGGCAGCAGTTAAATTCCTCATTTTCATTGATATTGAGGAATTTAACCCTAGCACTGCAAGGCTAAAATTTGAGTACCGTTCAATCGAAAAATTAAGCGGCCTTCTATTAAAGATTTATACAGTAAAAGCTTATGCGCCTTTCACTATCGCACTCAAACGGGTAATGAATTGCTGTACGGCTTCAACCGTGTCAAAACTAAAGGCAAGGCCATAGTGGGTTTCGGTCAAACTCTTATGTAAACGTTTGGGGAAACGTGTCATCTCAGCATTGTGGAAATAGTCGTATTTGGCATGCACGCCTGCAATAGTGGCAAGTTCGCCGGAAAAGACTTCGAATGCGGGACGAATAATCAAGTTTGGTGATTTACCGTCGAGGTGTAAATAGAAAGCCTCTTTGGTTTCTGGGAGCATGTATTCTGTAATGTTTTTTATGGTGAAATTAGTGCGACATTGCAGTCCACTTAAGCAACTCACCATCTTATTATGTTCTATCGCCAAACTTATTCTCCCGTGTTTGTTGTCTATTTAGATTAAACCTGCCCATATCGCGCTACTTTTTCTACTCCCAGTCAATCCATGGCTCAGATGACTGATTAAGATAAGAAGAATATCATCTCGGCAATGTTGGTTCTTATCCCGTTTATCCCACTTTACCTCAGCTCAGCCTAATCGGTTTAGTCTTTAAATGCACTAAAGTGATACCCATATCCCAGAGTAAATGGGCGAGTTTGAATTATTTGTCACAAAAAACCTTTATATACAGAATGATAAACTGATTAACTCAAACACTACGCGGGTGTCACAGAAAATTCTTTTGTGTAAGCAAATCGATATTTCAAACACGATAAAGCACAATTTAGTTTATTAGGTATTGCTTATCATCAGGTTACCAACCTTTAGTTTGACATTAAAACGAACCGTTCAAAATGCGACCCTGCGATTGCATTTTATAATGATTGTTTTACTTGCCAGCTTAAAATGTTGCGTCTAGGTTAATAAGCTTGAGTTAAGTCCTGTTGATAATGGCTAAGTTACGGCAATCACATTTGATGCCAACGTAAACTAGCGCATTCACGCTATCCCGTCGTATTCAGGCCTTAAGTCATGTTTTACCCAAAGTGAGTAACCCGCGCTTAAGCGCCTATAAACCGAGCCATGCCAGCCGATTTCAAGCTTATTTACGGCAAATCCTTAGCATTAACCGATTTGCCCTAAACTGTCGCAACGGACTGGCGGCCACAATCAACAAGACCAACAACACGAGATATAGCCATGAAGATCAAAAAAGCCCTCATGCTCTTGGGTCTGTTCGCTGTCAGCCCAGTCACGTTAGCCGCAACCGGAGTCGCCTTTATCCATGGTACGGGTCACCAGACCAATGCCTTAGCCGATTACTGGACGCCCGAATTTGTTAACTCAGTGCGCCAAGGCATCCCAGTGCCAAACAATTACACAGTGATCAACTGCGACTTTGACCAATATATGTGGGAAGAAAGCGCCGCAGGTTGTCTGGCCACGCAGCTCAATAGCTTTATCCAAGCCAAAAATATCGACGACTTAATTCTGCTGACCCACTCCAATGGTGGCAACGTAGTGCGGTGGATTTTATCTAACCCTACGTGGGATAGCCGTTATCCTGCAGTGATCAACGCCACCTCAAAGGTTATCGCCATCGCGCCTTCCAGTGCTGGTACGCCGCTGGCCGATGCGGTGAACCAAGGTAATGTGTTCGAAACCAGCTTAGGCTGGCTCTTAGGCTATGGCAGCAATGCGGTGAAACAACAGCAAGTCGGTTGGATGGCAAACTACAACAACGCTTGGCTTAATGGCACAGCGGGTCGCCCATCGCTGGGTAAACCCTTCGAAGTCGTGGTGGGCTCAGATGTTGATTCCGCCATTTGGGACAGCGACAGTTACTGCGCGGGTTATCAATACCAAGTCGCGCTCGAAACCACCCAAAACTGGCTCGATAGCTGCTCCGACGGCTTCTTAAATTGCAGCTCACAAAAGGCGGCTGGCACTGTCTGGTTTACTGATAAACAAAAGACCCGTGGCCAAGAGCCCTTAAGCCATCAGCAGAGTCGTCGTACGTGTTTCAATTTAGACACGCTGATCCGCAACCACATTTAAGGAGCACTAAGATGCACACACTCAGCAAACTTGCCAGTGTCTTGGCGCTAAGCGGACTGCTTGCAGCCTGCCAAGATGAAGCCACACCCATAGATCCCAAAACCAATGCCAGCCCAATGTACGCCAAAGGGTTAACCTTAGCCGCGCCGAGCGATACTGATCTCGTCGATAGCAATATTGCCAGCCCAACACTCACGCCCATCAACACCAGTACGGATTACATTAGCTTTATCACCCCGCTGTACGGTGAGTATCAAGCGAGTATGCTTAAGCTGGAGCAAGCCAACCAAAGTGACGAGTATTGGGTCAATGTAACAGGCGCACAGCTTAATGCGGGCGTGGGCCTCACCATGAGCCAAGCGTCTAGCTTAGTGCGCATTGCACCTCGGGGCGATACCCGCTCTGGCGCCTTAATGCATGCAGAGGCTATTGCCCCTGAGCGCGTACAAATTCAGCGCGTTACCCCTAATCAGTCACCCCAAGGCAAAGCAGCCAACAGCAGTGGGATAAACACCAATGAGTCACTGGTCAAATCGATGGTCAACGCCGATGCTTTGGCTAGCGCAGGGTTAACCGATGATTCCAGTGCTCTGCAAATGTCGGCGAAGGCCACACCGGGCGAATATCGCCTGCAGGTCAGCCAGCCGTTAACACCGAGCGCCAGCTACTTAGTCAATGTGAAGGAAAAAGGCTCGCCCTATCAACTGAGCGTCAAAGCCCCCATAGCCATCGCGGCGGATGCGCAAACCCTTGGGCTTGAACTCGCACTCAGCCAAAGTGATAACACCTTTCTGCCACAGGCAACACTCAAGCAAGCCGATGGCAATATGCAACCGCTGGCGATGGTAAAACAAGGGGAGACATGGCAAGCGGTGATCCCCGCAGGCGTGGCACTTTCGAGCAGCAATGCAGGTTTCAGTGAAATTGAAATCACAGTGCAAACCCAAGTCGATGGCCGTCCTGTGCAGCGCACGGTCAAATCTGTTTTTAAGTCTTTTGTCAATTCGGCGAGCATCAAGCCCGAAGTGCTCACGGTTTGGGATAAAGGCTTGCCTAACCAAATCAACTTTGAGTTAACTGTCGCCGAGGCGGGACGTTTTGGCTTAAGTGGCACGTTAACGGGCACCAATGCCGAAGGTCAAAAGGTGGCGATTCTACGCACCCAAGCGGCCAATTGGCTGACCCCAGAGTCGCCGAAGTTAAAGCTGATGTTAGATCCTAAGCTCATCCAAGCCTCGGGTTTACAGCCGCCCTTCGAACTCAATGAGTTAGAACTGCAAGATCAAGGTCAAATGGCCAGATTAAGCTATCAAGCCAAGGCACTAACCTTAACGCGCTAATTCAAAGGGACCAATGTTAAGGGGATAACGTTAAGATACTTAGCTTAAGGTGCTGATAAGTCAGGCTTGTTAGCCTTAAGTTCCTCTCTAATACAAAGTGCCCAATCACGGGCACTTTTTTATTGTTTATTTTTGTGATTTACACCTAAAAGCCATCACCTTATTTAACATCTAGTGCAAAGCACAAACTGTTGACAGAAAAATGACAAGCTAAAGACTATTTACCACACCTCACCCTGATAAAATTTACATTGATCATCAAGGGTTATTCCTTTTAAATAACAATCATCAACGGCATAATGTCAAGGTCTTGACGCCCAACCTTTGAATGACAAGCACACGGATCTTTATAACAATACGTATAACAATAAGAGTGACTCACAGCGCAATTTTTTACCGTGCCATGGTCAATACTCAATAAATGGACATCGTTATGAGTGACAGCACATTTTTCTTTGGTGAATGGCAAATCAATCCCAGCGCCAATAGTCTGCTCCTTGGCAAACAAGTCAAACAACTTGAGCCCAAGGCGATGGATGTGCTGCTATTTCTCTGTCAACGGGCGGGCGAAGTCGTCAGCAGTGATGAAATAGTCAGCCACTGCTGGCCAGGTGTAGATACCGGCGACAATCCACTACACAAGATTATCAATCAGTTACGTCGAGCATTAGGCGACAGCGCCACAGAACCCACCTATATAGAAACCATACGCAAACGCGGCTATCGCACCTTAGCCGAAGTGCGTTTTCCTATCGGACACCAAGCCACCGCCAGCCCACAGAGTTGGCAAGGCGGCTCGCCCTTTCCGGGGCTGCAAGCCTATAGCGCTAACTATGCCGAGGTGTTTTTTGGCCGCAGTGAACAAATCAGCACTTTGCTTAACCGGATAAGTCAACAAATCCTGTTTGGCCGTGCCTTCTGCCTGATCTTAGGTCCAAGTGGCAGCGGTAAATCTTCCCTGATTAATGCGGGTGTTGTGCCCAATTTAATGAAGGGCGACGGCTATAACGGCATTGGTGTCGCGTCATTCAGCAGCTTAGATTTTGCCGATGTGAGTAAAGGACAACTACTCACCGATCTTGCCAGTGCTATGCTCGACTGGGAAATCAACGACATCCCAGTATTCGAAGGCATGAGCGCTGAGACTCTGGCGATTCAACTCATCGAAGATATCCAAAGCGTAATCGACCAGTGCACCCAAGCGCTCAAGGCTAAACCCTTTTCTAATCCGTTTTTTGCCTTGTTTATCGACCGATTAGAAGTGTTGCTCTCATCACCGCTATTTAGCGATACCGAACGAACTCAGTTCATAGAATTATTGGAACAACTCGCCACCTCAAAAGCCGTGATTATCATCAGTGCCTGTCGCAACGATTTTTATCCTTTATTGGTCAATTACCCAAGCTTAATGGCGGGTAAAGCCCGCGGCGCCCACTTTGACTTAGCACCGCCAACACGCACTGAGCTATTACAAATGATCCGCCTGCCCGCAGTGGCTGCCAACTTAAGCTGGGAAGTTGACAGCGACACCGCGATGCCGCTCGATGAAATGCTCTGCAGCGATGCCGCCAGTAACCCAGATGCGTTGCCCATGTTGCAATACACTCTGCAGGCCTTGTATTTACAACGCAGCGCCGACGATAAGTTGTTAGTCTCTGTTTATCATGCACTTGGCGGTATTGAAGGGGCGATTGGCAAAAATGCCGAGCAGGCGATTTCACACTTAAGTGATGCCGAAAAAGCCAGTCTGCCGCGGATTTTATCCCTATTAGTCACCCTGCGCGAAGATGAAAAGTCCATCACCAGCCGCACCGCTCGCTGGTCACAACTGCAAAGCACGGCCGAAACCGCCCTAGTGCAAGCCATGGTCGATAGCCGCTTATTCGTGTCACATCTGCAAAATGGAGAACCCTGTTTTAGCATCGCCCACGAAGCACTTTTACGCCGTTGGCCGCGGGCGACGGCTTGGATTAGCGAACATAGCGACAGTTTGAGTATTAAGAGTCGCCTACAGCATTTATCTAAGCGTTGGCTCAGCGAAGCCAAACACAGCGCTTATCTGCTCGCCGAAGGCAAGCCGTTAAAAGAGGCCCAAAGCCTCAGCCAAAATCCGTTATTCGATTTAGACGATCCCGAAACCGCCTTTATCGCAGCCTCCAGCAAACGCGCCAATATGCTGCGCTGGACGAGGCGCCTAACCGTCGCCCTACTGTGCGTCCTCACCTTAACCTCCGTCATTATGAGCGTGCGCAGCATAGAAGCCGAAAAACTTGCCCTGCAAAAACGCCTTGCCGCCGAAGATTTGCTCGGCTTTATGGTGGGTGACTTCGCCGACAAGATGCGCGGCATCGGCCGTATGGACTTACTCGACGGGATCAGCAATAAGGCACTGGAATATTTCACTGATTTTTCCAATAAAGAGGATGATGCACACTTAAGCTTCGATGCCCGCTTCCAACACGGCCAAACCTTAGAGGCCATGGGTGAAGTGGCCTATTCGCGCAATAAAATCGATGAAGCTCGCAGCGCATTACTCGCGGCACAGGAAAAAATGCTGCCACTGCTCGAATTGCAGCCGGAAAACTTAGCCCTACTGAAAACCTTAGGTGCCAATGCCTTTTGGTTAGGACAGCTTAAGTATGATGTGAGTGATTGGGCGGCATCGCGCCCCTTCTTCGAGCAGTACTTAGCCTATAGCCAAACTATGTACGCCCTTGCGCCCGAAGATAAAGATGCGCTCATGGAACTTTCTTACGCCCATAACACTTTGGGCTCAGTTTCGATGAAGCAACAGGAATTTGCCAAAGCACAACAAGATTTTGAAGAGTCGCTAAGGCTTAAATTGCTCGCCTTGGCAAAAGCGCCTGAGGATAGTCAGCTAATTGCGGATGTGGCCAATGCACGTTCTTGGTTAGCGAGTGCGGCAGTGTCACAAGGTGATGTACTTTCAGCCATACAGATCCACACTCAACTCCAACAAGAACTAAGCAATAACATTAAACAGCCATATATATTAGATAGACTAGCAGCCAGCCATCAAATTCTTGCTAAGTTATACGATTATCAAGATCTACCAGAACAAGCCCTAAGACAAACCCGACTTGGTTTGGAAGCAATATCAAAAGCGCTAGAACAAGATCCTAAAAACGATATTTGGACAAGACAAAATTACTATTTACACTTCAATCTTCTAGCATTTGCACGCACTGATTCTAATGAGATTACAAGATTAAAATCTTTACTAGATTCAGATATTGATTTGAATTCTTCATCGAAGAGAGACGAAGTGTATGCAAGCTATTTTCTTGCATCAGCACAACACTTACAACGACAAGGTAAGTTTGATAAAAGTATAGAATATGCTGTGCTAGCAAAAAATGAATTTCTTAAGTTATCAAAAAAATTCAATCAAAATATTAACTTCATTTCAAACTTATCGGAAAGTATTCTATTTGAAGCTAAAACGGTCAAAAATTATAAAGCCAAGCATGAATTATGCAACACTTCAAAATATTTACTATTACCTATAGTAGAAAAAGATAAATCACCAAATTTCACCATTCATTATGTTAAAGCCCTTGACTGCCTTGGCGAAATTATAAGCGATGACAATCTTAAACATTTACTATTAAAATCTCATATAACCAATACCAAATTTTAACCAAAAGAAAGGAAGTTAATATGTTCGCACCACAAGGCTCGGCTCAATTTATTAAAGTCAATGTTAATCTAGAAAATGGCGAACCTGTATTTATTTATACAGATGCTAATGGTGAACAATGCCAAGGGGATGTGACTATCACCCAAGCTGGTACTGTTACCTACTTGCTAAATGATCAAACAGGAAAAGGTTTAAAATTTGTTGGGGTCGGCTTTGTTACCCCATTCGATGACATTGTCGATGCGGTAACCATCAGCAGCGATGGTATGTTAGTACAACTCGTCGATCTAGATAGAACGTCGGGAACTACTAAGTTCCAATTTGTATTGAGCAATACTACTAATACCTTACTGATATTAAGTCCTGATCCAGAAATTATCAATCGTCCTCAAAACTAATCGAAATGCCCAACCTTTAATCGGGCTGGGCAGTTTCTACACCCGAAGAAAAGGGGAAAAGCGGGGACAGCCATGTCTTTTTGTGCTTTGTCCCCTCTTATACTAGCCTTTACATTATCTTGATTGCGTCTGTTTGGAGCAGATGATGACCCCGGCCAGAAGAATGCTTATCGATGCTAATACAACGCCCTTCTATCATGTGATAAATCGCTGTGTCAGAAGGGCTTTTCTGTGCGGTGAGGATAAACTCACAGGCCGCAGTTATGAGCATAGACATGACTGGATTGTCGATAAAATCAAAGCATTATCCACCATCTTTAGACACTAAAATCCTTTGCGCTTGACGCTTAATACCCAAAAATCCACTCATGGGTGCCACTTTTTTAACTTAGCCATGCCCCAAAACCTCGCACGTTTCAGCTAAGCCTGAGAATTTACCGTGAGAAGATTAAATTTAAAACCTTTATAAACAATAGATTAAATCGGAAGGTAAGCAGAAGGTATCTTTTCTTTGCGAAGAATAAAGTCATCATCAGAAAAGCGCTTAGCGCAGATGGCATTAGGTTCACGGAGAATGATAACAATGACAAGCTCACCTAAACTGACACGTTCACAACATCCATTATCACTTGTGGGTGAAGGCAATGGTTCACAGTGTACTGCGCAGCAAGGCTTGGTCGAGCCCGCATTGCCGTTAACCTTCTTCGAACATGCCTCGATTGAAACGATTCAACAGTTTATTCAGCATCTGACTGAACCGGTGATTATCGTCAATGCCCAAGGTTACATTTACTTTAGCAATAGCAAAGGTGCTGACTTACTGACATGCCCGCAGGCCAGTTTGAAGGGACAAGATTGGCGCAACTTTTTGACAGAACACCACCAAGCTCGCTATGACAATTTGCTGAGCAATGATATTAAATTAGGCAAAAATTGCGGCATTCCAGTGCAGCACTCCGCCGAAGAAATCACCCTCATTACCGCCTCAGGCAAAGCAAAAGATGTCGAGCTTTCCATTTCCTACATCCCCAGCCATGAACCTCTGTTTGTGATGATGATGCACGATTTAACGCAGCACAAAGCAGAAAATCAAAAGCTACGTAAATTGGCCGCCACAGATTCACTGACAGGACTGGCGAACCGCCGATATTTTGATGAAATGCTGCATCACTATTGGGAAGAATGCACAGGTAAGCTGCGCCCGATCAGCGTGGTGATTATCGATGTGGATTACTTCAAAGTGTTCAACGACCAATTCGGCCATATCCAAGGGGACGAATGCCTACGTAAGATTGCCAAAGTGATTGCTGACATAGTACCGATAGAAATTGGACTAGCAGCGCGTTACGGCGGCGAAGAATTCGCGCTAATTCTACCAAGCCACAATGCCAAAATGGCACTAACGATTGCCCAAAAAGTGCAGCAAGGGATTAATGACCTGCGCTTTACCGAGCAAGGGCTGCGCGATTATGTCTCTGTGAGTGCGAGCCAAGGGATTGCGAGCGAAATCAATGGCCAGTTCCGTACCTCACTCGCCATGCTGTGCGCCGCCGATACCGCATTGTACCGCGCCAAAGCCGATGGCCGTGACAGGATCAATACATCGCTTTAATCCCCATTAATTGGCGACTTGTTTGCCCGCAACTGATTGACCCAAAACTGATTGACCCAAAACATAGTTACCCGCGGCTTAGTTATCCGCGATGGATCAACAACGGGATTAATGACCTCAGTAGGCGCTTTAGCGCATTGAGGAAAACACGCAAAGCACACGAAAGGACTCATGAATATGGACAAGCTTGAGGCATCAAGAAATATACGGGCAGTGATTGAAAAAAGCTTACCCGTGAGCACGTCACCCCTTGCCATATTCACTTACCAGTGTTGGTTGAAAACCAGCGCAGGTGGGCGTGTGTTCCATTATAAAACCGATCGAGAAGATACCTATTTCGCGGTGGATATTAATTCACTTGGGCATATTGAATGCGTGATTAATACCACCTTACTGCGGGTTGAAGCAATATCAACCTTAGGTGGACTCAACGATGGTCAGTGGCACTTATTGTCTATCTGCCATGAATACCATGAAATCAGTTGTTATGTGGATGGTGAAATTACCCATACACAACTCAATAACCTGTCACTGGTTGCCGACAATGAGTTTTTAATTGAAAACGTGTCTTTACCGAATCATCGCGATACACATTTCGATGGTGAAATATTTGGCATCACCTTGCTTAATCGATTATTAACCCGAACTGAAATCGTTGACTATTACCGTAATCCAGCGCAACAAAGATCGATTAGCGAAAATAACCTTTACATTTACCAGCATCAAGATGCACATAATATTCGTGGTGAAAACTTTATCCCACTTAAAAGACAAAAAGTGCTGCTGGTCATATTTAATGACACTGAATATCAATTCATAAAAACCACTACGGATAGCAACACTTATAATCAACAACTGCCTAAGATTATTCCCCCCCACGAACGCCGAGCCTATATTATTGAATGTAACTATAACACTTGGCCTAATTTTAGTTATTTAGTTAATTACACGGCGAGTAATCAAGCGGATATTACACTCAATGTTGAAGTGTTTAAATCGCTGACAGCCTATCGCTCTAATATTAAAGTCACCGTTGCAAATGAACTCGAACGGGATTGTCTGATTATTCAATCGACCGAAGAAGAATTAAGTGCTGAAGTGCGTATTAGTGAAAACTTAGTGATCACTCAAGCCAAAAACTTTGTTAATTTCATCAATGAAGTTAGCGCACACATTCCGGCCGATAATATTATTACCGGTGGCCATTATTATAGTGAGCAGCAACTCTCGGTCAGCACAGGTAAGCAAATGATTGCCTATCAACAGGCTTGCCAACTGTTCAACCGCAGGTTACAAAAAAAGCCACTGGCGATCATCAAATGCACGTCAACTGAAGAAGTCAAAATCGCCTATAAAGCGGCCATTGATTATAACTTGCCGATCAGCGTGCGCTCGGGTGGGAATGATCACGAAGGTGAAAGCACTGAAACGAATACCGTAGTGTTAGATCTGCTGAAGATGGATAGCCTCACTTTAGATCCCATCACAGGTATTGCGGCCATAGGCCCAGGCAATCGCTTTATCAATCTCACCACAGCGCTTGCCAAACAAGGCGTGATGATCCCCCATAGCACCTGTGGCAGTGTTGCCATAGCGGGATTTATTATGGGCGGCGGCTCAGGACCTTGGACCCGCAAACACGGCATGTGCTGCGAATCCCTATTACAGGCAGAAATCGTCCTCGGCATTGGTGAAACTCAAGTCGTCTCTGTTGCCAATAAACCTGAGTTACTCTGGGCGCTTAAGGGTGGTGGTGGGTTAAGTTATGGCATTGTGACCCGCTTTTTTGTGCAAACCTTTCCACTACCGCCTTGCCTTATCAAGTTTGAATTAGAATGGAATTGCTACGATAAACAAACCCATGAACTTATTGAGCACACCCCAACTAAAGACATTTTACAGCGCTGGGAAGCCATCATAAATGCCGACAGCACTGGCTGTTTGATTGGCACTAATCTCAAGATTAATGCCAAACATTTACCCGTAGAACAACACAAAACACTCGACATAGACACTGACTCAATTACGCATAACTGCTTGATGTATGGTTTTTGGGAGGGCAATTCCGCCAGCCTAAACCACTTTATCCAGACACAATTTAATGAATTTGGCCTAGTCCCCAATGATATTCGCATCGAGGGTATGGGCGGACTCACCAAAGCCTACGGTGAAAACCTAATGCCCAGTTGGGAAAGGGAATCTTTTCATCATCTGCAAGCTGACTTACAAGGCATAAGCCGCTCACCTAATCCAGCGGATGTAGATGAACCCGCGCCCCATAAAGTCACCTCGCGCTTAGTGAATCAAACGGGCCTGAGGGACGGTTATAAGCCACTGCTTGAAAGCTTAACCTCTCGCTATGTGCTTGAAGGCAATCGTCAATTGGGGCTATTTACCTATGTTACCCTTGGCGCCATTGCAGGTGATTATTATCGCACTATGGGCGAAGAGCAAAAGAGTCGCAGCGCCTTCCCCTACAAGGACAGACAATACACGATTCAATATCAAACTTGGTGGAATAACGCCCTGCAAGAGAAACAACAATTGCAGGATAGCCAAGTGGTTACCCGCATTAATCGTGCACTCGATTGGATTGATGCCAGCCGAAATAATGACATCCCCAACACCTCGGGCGCTTTTATCAGTTTCAAAGATAAGGCCATCCCTACAGATGTGTACTTTGACCACAATTACGCTGCGTTAAAACGGATTAAGGCGGCCTACAGCCAAGATAGCTTTAACCATTTCCGCTCACGTAAAAGCATTATCTAAGTTAATACATCGGCATAGCCTAGGGTGAGTTTTTAAGGCAAAATCGACGCCGTCCACAGGACGGTGTCGCCCCTTAACTCTCTGTTCACTCTGTTGTAGGTTATCTATGCCAAGCTCAACTTTAGCTATCATTTTTGCCCTATTGGCGGCCATTCTTATGGGTACAATCGGTGTATTAGCGCGCTTTGCCGCCCTGCCCGCCGAACACATTACCTTCTACCGCTTACTGCTCGGTACCCTATTTCTATTGGCTTATATGCTGCTCACAGGTAAAGGCCATCAGATTCGCCATAAACCCAGCAAACGCAACTTATACCCAAACAACCTCAAGATGCAGGATTCAGCGGAAATTTAACGCACTTTAGGCAAGGCGGTTATTTGCGGACCTAGTGGACTAAGTTAAAAATAACCAACACAGCATAAAGTGCGTTAAAAACCGCCGGGACGGAGCGCCTAGGGCACTCCACTTCCGTGTTGCATCAATTCAAAAGGTAGCCGACATTCTGTCATTGATGCGCCTTGAATTGAAGCACCCTAGGCGCTCTGAAACTCGTATCTTGAGGTAGCTTGGGTATATAACGGCGCTATGCTCGCGGGTTTTATGGCGTTTTACATTGAAGCCATTCAGTACACCCAAATGGCCAATGTGATCATGATTATTTACTTAGCCCCTGTGGTGTCGGCTATTTTCGCCCATTATTTCTTTGCCGAGAAACTCACCCGCTTAAGCATGGCAAGCGTGGTAGTCGCGCTGATGGGCTTTATGTTAATGATCCCAACAGGGCCGCAGCAAGCGAGCAATCACACTGAATTATTAGGCTATTTTTATTCCCTACTCGCCTTATTAACCTACAGTGGGTTTATGTTAATCAACCGAAAACTGAGCCTGAGTTCGCCCTATCAAAGCACTTTAGTGCAGCTTTGTGTCGGCGCTTTGTGCCTACTGCCCTTAGTGATAAATGCACCGCTGACGCCAAGTTTGCCGCAAATGGGCTGGTTAATTGCGATTGGATTCTTCCCCGGATTTTTAGCTATTTTGCTGGCGGTAAAAGCCCTACGCCAATTGCCAGCAGTCACCTTTGGCACCCTCGCCTATGCGGAACCGGTTATCGTAGTGACGCTAGCATGGTGGATATTTGGTGAAACCTTGAGTCCCATGCAATTAAGCGGTGTCGGCTTGATTATTCTGGCCGGCATTAGCCAAGGCTTTATCAGTCAGCGCAAAGTATTGATTACGAGCGAGTAACCAACAACCTTTGCCAAGTAGCTGAAATAATGTGAAGAAAATAGTGTAAGCTCGATAGCGGATTGATTGAACATTGCACTTAAGACGTGCGACTAAGACTTAAGATCAGGAGGTCAAATTGAGAAAGCTACTGTTAGTCATCAGTATATTTTTGCTCAGCGGTTGTTTAGGCATGCCTAAATTGGTTCAACCCGTTAATGATTTTGAGCTGAATAAATACTTAGGTAAATGGTACGAAATTGCACGATTAGATCATTCATTCGAAAGAGGCTTAAGCCAAGTTAGCGCAGAATACAGCCTGAAAGAGGATGGTGGTGTTATGGTCATTAACCGTGGATTTTCCGCGGCTAAAAATGAATGGAAAGAAGCCGAAGGTAAGGCCTATTTTGTGAATGGGGACTCAGAAGGCTATTTGAAAGTCTCCTTCTTTGGGCCATTTTATGGATCGTATGTGGTCTTCGAATTAGATCATGAAAACTATCAATACGCTTTTATATCGGGACCCGACACAGGTTATTTGTGGCTATTGGCTAAAACCCCGACTGTGCCACCCGAGGTGTTGCAAAAGTTTGTTGAAATGTCTAAAGCACGCGGCTTTGATACCGACAATTTGATTTATGTGCAGCAAGAGTCAGCGCCCTAACGAGTGCCGCCAATCCGCTAAAATCGAGTGCGCGAAAAGCTAATCGCTAGAGAAAACGACAGCCAATGGATACAAAAACGCCGCAATGAATCGCGGCGTTTTTATTGATGCTGCATTTAGCTGCACTGTATTTAAATGCATGTATTTACACATGCAGCGAAATAACAAATAGCGTTAGACTTCAATGCCTTTGCTGGCAAGGAACTCATCGTAAGTGCCTCTGAAATCATTCACGCCTGAGTGAGTGACTTCAAGGATACGGTTTGCCAGAGACGATACGAATGCACGGTCATGACTCACGAAAATCAAGGTCCCTTCGTACATTTCCAGCGCGTTGTTCAGTGATTCAATCGATTCCATATCCATGTGGTTGGTCGGTTCGTCGAGCACTAAAATGTTGGCTTTTTGCATGATGAGCTTGCCGAATAACATGCGACCTTTCTCACCACCAGACAGCACTTTGACTGACTTTTTAATGTCGTCAGAGCCAAATAACATACGGCCTAAGATGCCACGTACCGATTGGTCGTCATCTTCTGGCTTGCGCCATTGGCTCATCCACTCGAACAAGGTCATTTCGTTAGCGAAATCAGACTCATGGTCCTGTGCATAATAACCAATGTTAGCGTTTTCAGACCATTGGATAGTACCTGCATCCTGCGGGATGTCATGGATCAGGGTACGTAACAGGGTTGTTTTACCGACGCCGTTTTCACCCAATACCGCAATGCGCTCGCCCACTTCAACAATTAAGTTTAAGTCTTTGAATAACGGAGTGTCGTAGCCTTTCGTTAGGTTTTCAATCACTAAGGCATTACGGAACAATTTCTTCTCTTGCTCGAAACGAATGAAGGGGTTCACACGGCTAGAGGCTTTTACTTCATCTAACTTAATCTTGTCGATTTGACGGGCACGAGATGTGGCTTGTTTCGCCTTAGAGGCGTTAGCCGAGAAGCGTGCTACGAAGGTTTGCAGCTCAGAGATCTGAGCTTTTTTCTTCGCATTATCAGACAATAAACGCTCGCGAGCTTGAGTCGCTGCTTGCATGTATTCGTCGTAGTTACCTGGGTAAACGCGCAATTCGCCGTAGTCTAAGTCAGCCATGTGAGTACAGACTGAGTTTAAGAAATATCTATCATGGGAAATGATAACCATAGTACTGCTACGTTGGTTCAACATGTCTTGTAACCAACGGATTGTGTCGATGTCCAAGTTGTTGGTAGGTTCGTCAAGCAGCAGCACGTCTGGATCAGAGAACAGGGCTTGCGCTAACAATACACGCAGTTTTAAACCCGGTGCGATTTCAGACATCAAACCAAAATGGCTTTCAATACCGATACCTACACCTAACAGTAATTCGCCAGCACGAGATTCGGCGGTATAACCGTCCATCTCAGCAAAATCCATCTCTAGGTTGGCGACGGTAATGCCATCTTCTTCACTCATTTCGGGTAAAGAATAAATACGGTCACGTTCTTGCTTTACCTTCCACAGTTCGCGGTGGCCCATGATCACGGTATCGATCAGGTTGAATTCCTCATAACCGAACTGGTTCTGGCTTAATTTACCCAGACGCTCATTCACATCTAACGAGACGTTACCGCTGCTAGGGTCTAGATCACCACACAGGATCTTCATGAAGGTCGATTTACCACAGCCATTCGCGCCGATAAGACCGTAACGGTTACCACCGCCAAATTTAACTGAGATGTTTTCAAACAGTGGCTTAGCGCCGAACTGCATGGTGATATTTGCTGTTGTGATCAAAATGAACTTCCAAATCGAGTAATGTTGGCCGAGCCCGCTGGCGCCGCTTTAAATAAGCATAAACCAAATAACGCTATGCCGAAGGGGTAAAAATAAACGTGGCACTATAGCAGTTTGGGCTAAATTATCAACTAAAAAGGCGGCTAGAAAGCCAGAGGGAATGCCGAAATCGCCGCACTATGCCTGTATGAGAAGCGTAATTAATTTTACCCTATTGGCTTAGCTTTCAATGTATTCGAGCAGAATGACAATCTGATAACCCTTAGCGTCGTAAAGCTTGGCGATGCTAAGGGACTATCTGTTTAGGGACTATCTGCTAAGGACTTATGTGGTAAGTGTTAATGTGGACATAGCCCAGAGTTAGCTCAAGATACCCGTTTCAACATTTTAAGTTAGCTTAGGTATCGACAACTTATAACTTCTGTCGTCTTAAGCGGTTGGCGTTCGTGACGACAGTCAGTGAAGACAAAGCCATGGCTGCACCCGCAATCACAGGGCTTAATAACATGCCCGTAAGTGGATAAAGCACGCCCGCCGCAACAGGAATACCCAAACTGTTATACACAAAGGCGCCGAACAGATTCTGCTTAATATTGGTAATCGTCGCCCGCGACAATGCCAATAAGTTAGCAATCACTATCAATTGCTGCGACAGCAAGGTGATATCCGCACTTTCAATCGCCACCTCAGTGCCCGATCCCATCGCGATCCCAACATCGGCGCTCATCAGAGCTGGCGCATCATTAATGCCATCCCCAACCATAGCCACCACATGCCCTAGCTTTTGCAAATCCAGCACATGCTGTTGTTTTTGCTCGGGCAGTACGCCGGCAATCACTTCGGTGATGCCAACTTGGTCGGCCACCGCCTGCGCCGTTTGTGGGTTATCCCCCGTTAACAACACCACGCGAATACCCCTTTGCAGCATGGCCGCGATGGCTTCTTTGGCATCGGGTTTAATCGGATCAGCCAGCGCGATAGTGGCCACTAACTTGCCCGCTTTAGCGATATAAATTGGGGTTTTACCTTGGTTCGCAAAACTTAATGTCGCGTTAGGATCTAAGGCACTGCCATCGGAATTGACAATATTCAATGCCGTCATCAAGGCGAGATTACCTATCGCCAGCGATACGCCATCGACCTTGCCCTCAATCCCCTTACCTTGATGGTTCGTAAACGCCTGTGTATCGGGCAATTGAGTCAGTGATTCCTTGGCATAACTGACAATCGCCCCCGCTAACGGATGCTCAGAGTGCTGCTCAAGGCTTGCAATTTCGCCCAGCAAGGTTTCTTTGTCGGCATCACTCAGTGTTTGTACTAATACAAAGTCAGTGACTTGCGGCTTACCTAAGGTGACAGTGCCGGTTTTATCCAGCACCACACAATCAACTTTACTGGCGGTTTGCAACGCTTCGCCATTTTTGACTAACACGCCCATTTGGGCGGCGCGGCCCACAGCCACCATGATAGACATAGGCGTAGCCAGCCCCAACGCACAGGGACAAGCTATGATGAGCACACTCGTCAGCACCACTAACGCATGGCTTAAGGCGGGCGCTGGACCTGCAAAATACCAAATAGCCGCCGCCAGTAGTGCTATCGCCACCACAGTAGGGACAAATACCGCGGAGATCTTATCGGCCAATCGACCTATGGGTAATTTTGACGTTTGTGCCTGTTGCACCAATGCAATGATTTTGGCGAGCTTAGTATCTTGTTGTCCCGCCGTCACTCGGTAAACTAGGCTGCCATTGCCGTTGACTGTGCCCGCACTCACACTGTCGCCGCGATTTTTAAGCACGGGAATAGGCTCACCTGTGAGCATGGCTTCATCAAGTAGGGATTGTCCTGTTTCGACCTCACCATCAAGGGCAACTCGGTCACCGGGGCGCAAACGCAGCTTATCGCCCAGTTTCAACTGACTTATCTCAACCTTTTCATCACCCTTATCCGTAATACGAATCGCAGTAGTGGATTGCAACCCGAGCAGTCGCTGCACCGCTTCGCTGGTTTTGCCCCGCGCTTTGAGTTCGAGTCCATGACCTAAGTTAATCAAACCTAGAATCATCACACTCGCCTCAAAGTACACATGGCGGGTATCCATAGGGAATGCGCTGGGCATAATGACCACCAGCATGGAATAGGCCCATGCGGTACTGGTGCCCAGCACAATCAGCGTATCCATGTTAGTGGTTTTGGCTTTTAGCGCCCGCCACATGCCTTGATAGAAATGTCTGCCTGTGGTGATGAGTAAAGCCAAAGTGACCAGTCCCATGATGCCCCAGCCTAACTGCAGGTTTGGGCTGTTGATCATCATTTCACCGCCCAGTAATCCCCACAGCATCATGGGAACACCCACAACGAGCGCAGCTATAGCTTGGCGCATCCGCAGTCGATACTCGGCGGCATCTTCAAGGCGTTTTTCTTCGGCGGCGACTTTAGCATCAATAACGACCTGCGCCGGATAACCCGCATTTGCCATCACAGCCAAGGCGGTATCAGCGCTCATCTTGCCTTCTACCGTCACTTGCTTATCGGCGAGATTCACACGCGCTTCAACGCCATCTTGGGCAGCAAACGCCTTTTCAATTTTTGCGACGCAGCCAGCGCAATTCATATTGGCGACATAGAGTCTGGTCATAGACATGGGAGATCCCTCACTTGATGTTTCACACTATAGGTCTAAGATAAAGTCTCCCATCACTGGAGAGTCAAGGATGAATTTGCTCAATGTGATCACATCGACAATTAATTGTTAGGCGAAATGGGTGATACCATTCAGTTGGAAAAATAGAGGTCAAAATGAAGATAGGGGAAGTGGCGAAACAAACGGGCTTAAGTGTTAAGAGTATCCGTTATTACCATGATATTGGTTTAGTGTGCGGCGAGCGCAATGAGGCGGGTTATCGAGTTTATCGCCATCAAGATATTGAAGCACTTAAGTTTGTGCATCAATGTCGCGACTTAGGTTTTAGCCTAGAGGATTGCAAATCCTTGCTTGGTCTTAAGGGCAATGAAAGCCGTAATGCCGAGGACGTTAAGCAGCTTACCCAAACGCACCTTGCCTATGTCGAGCAACAAATCAATAAGTTACAGCAGCTTAGGTCGCAATTGCAGCACATGGTGACCCAATGCCAAGGCGGCGATCAGCCCCACTGTGCCATTATCGACAGCCTAAGTCACGAGACTCATGGCAGCCATGAAAATCACAAGAGCCAGCAAAATGCTGGCTCTGAGTGTTGCAGTAAAAGCCAATCGCAATAATGATGGCCAAGTTCAATAACGGTAAATACTGCGTTATTGGCTTCTCACTATGGTTGGCTTTAGCGCCGCGGCGTTATCCAGTACCAGTGTTGCAAGCTTACCCGCAGGGGTAAAGTTAAACACTTGCCCATAAAATGCCAGCTCAGTTTCTAATCCTGCGGCCTTGTGCTCAGGTTTCCAACCGCCGTGGGGTTCATCCTGATAGGCGATATAAGCCGTGGGTACGCCTCTCACTTTTAACGCCTCATAAATCTGCCGCGACTGCTGTGGTGGCACGATTTGGTCACGTAATCCTTGAAAAATTAATAAAGGCTCATTCAATCCTTCAAGGTGATGCAGGGGCGACAGTTCCCTATAGCGGGCTTGATTTTCACCATAGGGGCCGATAAGCAGATCTAAGTAGCCAGTCTCGAATTTATGGGTACTCTTGGCGAGCTGTTCAAAGTCACTGATCCCCGCATAGCTCACCCCCGCTTGAAATACATCATAAAATGCCAAGGACGACATCACAGTTAACCCACCAGCGCTAACACCTCGAATGGCCAGCTTTTGTCCATCAACCCAACCTTTATCAACTAAATACCGGGCCGCATTGACCGCATCTTCCACATCAACTTGGCCCCATTTTCCGTAGATACTTTGACGGTAAGCACGGCCAAAACCACTGCTGCCACGGAAATTAACATCGAGAACCGCAAAACCTCGGCTGGTCCAAAATTGAATATCACTGCGATAAGCCAGACTCGCCCGCGCCGTAGGACCGCCGTGTAACATTACAATCAAGGGCGGACGGGTATCATTAGGCGCAGTATAGTTGGGGTTAACCGGACCATAAAAATAACCGTAAGCTTGCTGGTTAGCACCTGTTTTAAAAGTAATATTTTTAGCACGGGAGATATAATTGGGATTAAGTTTTGGTAAGTTAGGGGTATACACCAACTCAGTACCACGACCGATCACTTTATAAATGCCCTTCTCTGGCGTCGCCTTAGCGCCGACAAAATAAACAGCATCTTCCCCTCGGATCACTTGGGTGATTTCACCAAAGTCGACGGCCAAAGATTCGGTCAGGCCTGAATCTAGATGCAATCGAATTAAAACGGCCTGACTACCAAGCATATAACTGGCAATAATCGTTTTTTCGGATTCAAAGGCATAGTTATGATTGCCTAAATACCAATCAGCCACCGCAAACTCGGCCTTTTTCTTTAGCACTGGGTCTAAGGTATTTTGTGCCGTGACTCTATAGATATTCCACCAATTACTGATATCCGATACGACATACAATTGTCCATCAGGACTAAATAATGGCTGCGACACCGAAGAGTCTGCGGGCGTGTTTACCTTACGAATATTGTGTAATTGCCCTTTACGGTCTAGATCCCCAAGCCAGAGCACGCTATTATCCCATGGCATATAGGGATGTTCCCACGTGATCCACGCCAGTTGGCTGTTATCGGGCGAGATGGCTGGCGAAGAAATAAAGTCATGGCCCGAAACAAAGGTATCGCCTTCACCGGCAAAATTAAGATTAATGGTAACAAGACTCGCCTTAGGCTCACCCGCTTGGCGATGATCTTCGCGCACACAGATAATCCTCGACCCTTTGGGGTAAGCAATACAATCTGCATGACGAGTACCATTTGGCGTTAAAGGCAAAGGGGGTTGATTAGGGGCAAAACGATAAAACAGTTGGTCCTGTGCCTTAGTGGCAAACAGACTCTGACCAATCCCCAAAAAGGCGGCACCACCGTATTCATGAACGGCGGATTTAACATTAAACGCAGGCGGCACTATGTCGGTAATTTTTCCCCGTTGATCGAGGCGTTTAATGCCGACTTGGCCTTGTTTTTCACCATCAGATTCAGAGAAATAAATAGCACCATCAACGCTTTGCAACTCAGCCACATTATCGGCCTGCTCAAAAACTTCAGTCGCCGATAGCGGAGACTGCCAACTACCATAGGGCGCAACTATGCGCGCGCCATTATCACTAAGATGCGGCGTCTCTTTGTTCGAGCGCTCGCAAGCACCTAAACAAAATAAGCCCCCCAGCATCCATAAATATCCATGTAGCTTCATTGTTTCTCCCCAATGTTTGCCAACTGCACAAACCGAAACAAAATATGAACTTGCAGAAATGAGTTATGTGTAAATTAGTTATTTTTTAAATTTTTTTAAGAACCAATTTACCACTTGCACTTGTTGTACTTGCGTTAAACCAAAATAAATACACACCCAAGGTGAGATAAGAAAAAACCATGGGATCACGGCCACAGAGCGGCCACTAAAGAGCAGAAAAAAGAAACCGCAATAAATCACAACCACCCCTAAGATACCCACGATCAACATCATGCGCTTAGTGATTTTCTCAAGCCAGTGGGCTTTTTCCTGCCAAGACATCCGGATTTCAAGCTCCATTACATGTGATCAACATGTTTGTAAAGTTATGTAAAAAAACGGGAGAGCGATTGTTGAAGGTTAACAACTAAATGTCAACTCCAACAGTGAAATCTAAATAAATCCGAAAGCTAGGGCATAAGAACCATTATCTTTATTTACCCTATAAAAAAACCGAGCCTAAGCTCGGTTTTTATGCAAATCAATAAGATATCGCTCTAAAGACGGATACCACCATCGATTTCAAACACACGACCGTTAACATAATCGTTTTCAATAATAAAACGTACGGTAGAAGCTATCTCGTCGGCATGACCAAGGCGTCCTACTGGCACTAGCTTCTCTAAACGCTCCAGCGCCTCAGGTTTCATTGCTGCCGTCATCTCGGTCGCGATCACGCCTGGTGCTACGGCTGCACTACGGATATTGTAACGTGCTAACTCCTTTGCCCAGCCGACAGACATAGCTGCAACACCCGCTTTTGAGGCCGCGTAATTTGATTGACCCATATTACCCGCCTTAGCAAGGCTAGAGATGTTAACAATCACTCCCGCTTGACCGGATTCAATCATGGCCGCTGCCGCTTCACGACCGCAGAGGAAGCTGCCCGTCAAGTTCACATTGATCACAGATTGGAATTGCTCATAAGACATACGGTCGGTGACTTTGCCGTCTTTGGCTTTGACTAACAGGCCATCACGCAGAATGCCGGCGTTGTTCACTAACACGTTCACTTGGCCAAAATCTTCGAGAATATAGGCAAAACCTGCTACGACGTCTTCTTCGTCGGTAATGTCTAAGGCATAACCTTGGACTTCAGTGTCCGATCCAAGCTCAGCACAGGCTCGCTCGAGTTTTTCTTGGTCCACGTCGATAAGCGCTATCTTAGCACCCGCCTGCGCAAAATTTTGCGCCATTGCCAGACCTAAGCCACCCGCGCCGCCAGTAATGACGACAACCTTATCTTTTAAATCCATCTGGTTATCCCTTGTTAACTATGTCTATTTTTTAAGTTGTGCAAATTGTTCAAAAATACTGGAAAAATCTCGGCGGCCATTGCCTTGTCTTGCATGATTCACATACAAGCTGCGGGCTAAAGCGCCCATTGGCGTGCTAGAGTTGCTCAATAATGCGGCTTCTTGGGACAGACCGAGATCTTTGACCATCAAATCTACCATAAAGCCACCCTGATAGCCCTTAGAAGAAGGCACTGTTTCCATCACGCCTGGGCAGGGATTGTACTTCTCTAGCGTCCAGTTTCCACCACTGCTGACCTTCATAATGTCGGATAACACTTTGGGATCGAGACCATGATCGACGCCCATTTGCAGGGCTTCGGAAGTACCGACCATCAACACAGATAACAGCATGTTATTGCAGATTTTTGCGACTTGCCCCGCACCTGGACCGCCTGCGTGGAAGATATTCACACCCATAGCCTTAAGTACGGGCTGCGCACGTTCAAAAGCGTTATCCGAGCCACCACAAATAAAAGTTAAAGTACCCGCTGCCGCGCCTGCCGTGCCGCCAGAAACTGGTGCATCCATAAATTCGATGCCGCTTTTAGCCGCTTCGGCCGCCACTAATTGTGCGCTTTGCGCATCGATGGTTGAACAATCGATGAGCAAGGTATCACCCGCAACCACTTCAAGTAGGCCTTTGTCTGTTCCATTGCCTAAATATAAGTTTTTTACATGCTTGCCCGCAGGCAGCATAGTAATCACCACAGTTGCGCCCGCCGCAGCGCCGCAGGCGGTACTTGATACTAAGGCGCCTTTTTCGGCCAATTGCTGCATAGCCTCGGGGACTAAATCAAAGACGCGAACCGTCATGCCTGCTTTTAATAAATTGGCCGCCATTGGGCCGCCCATATTACCTAAACCGATAAAGGCTACTGTACTCATGCCATCACTCCTGTGTTGTTCTTTTTAGTGTTGTGATAATGCTATCAAATTGATTATGTTGTCATTATCACAGAGTAAAGCGAGCTTAGCTAAGCCGATAAATACAGCGCTTAGCCAACTCGGCCCTTAAACGCTTAACTCAGTTGGTTAAAGGGATGCGCCTCGCCCCATGGGGAAGCCAATATTTGCTCAAGTACCGCTGTGGGTACTGAGTTAACATCCTTAAAACGCCATTGCGGTTTCTTGTCTTTATCAATCAAGAGTGCACGAACGCCTTCGCAGAAATCACCGTGGGCACACACGTTAACACTTGCGGTTAACTCCCATTTGAAACATTGAGCTAAGCTAAGCTTAGTCCCTAACTGCCCTTGGATATAGACCAAGTGCCAGCTGATAGGGCTACCCGCAAGGAAGGTGTCCCGCGCTTTCATTAACCACTTTTCTTCCGATACCAGAGTTGACATGCGTGCTGCAATATCCTGCAGACTGCCCGCCATAAGCCTGTCGATTATGTCTTGGCTTTCGGCTAATACACTGTCGCCCTTAGGAATATCCACTTGATTAGACAGCTCGTTGATCATGCTATCTAAACGTTGATGATTAAGAGCTGGCGTATCACTCCAATCTAAGGTTGCCATGGCATCAAACATCAGCTCTTTGTCGTCGCGGTTCAGGTAATGATCCGCAAGGCCCACATAACAGGCATCGGCGGCATTGAGTTGATAGGCGGTCAATCCCAAAAACAATCCCATCTTGCCCTGCATACGATTAAGGAAATAACTGCCGCCCACATCGGGATACAGGCCGATAGTCACCTCAGGCATAGCGATACGCGAGGTTTCGGTAACGACTCTGTGGCTCGCGCCCGCCATCAAACCGAGGCCACCGCCCATGACAATGCCATCGCCCCACACCAACACAGGTTTGCCAAAGGTATGCAGTAGATAATCGAGGCGATATTCCTCTTCGAAGAAAACCTTTGCTTCCTCAGTCACTTGCCCATTAGCGGCAATGGAAGCATGGTATAAAGCGCGCACATCACCACCAGCACAAAATGCCTTCTCACCGCTGCCATCTAATACGATGCAAGCGATAAGGGGATCTTTCTTCCACAGATTAAGCTGCGCCGTCATAGCGCGCACCATGCCTAAATCTAAGGCATTGAGGGCTTTTTCCACATTGAGTGTGACCACACCAACCAATTTGCCAGAAGCAGTGGCTAAGGTTTGAAAAACCACATTTTGTGTGGTCGTGACCTGATTTGCGACATGCTCGACCACGTCATTATCTACTACATTCGTCATTAGCGGTTTCTCCACTCAGCTTTACGTTTCCCTAAAAACGCATTCACGCCTTCGGCCTGATCTTCAGTATCAAATAATCCGACAAATAACTCACGCTCAATCGGTAGCGCTTGGCTACGCGCCATAGTGCGCCCCGCTTGAATAAGCGTCTTACACGCAGTCACGCTGCTTGGGCTTTGATTCGCCACTTTGACGGCTAAGGCAATTGCCGCATTAAGCGCTTCGCCAGTATCGACCACTTCTTCCACTAAACGTAGATTCAATGCCTGAGTCGCATCGATACGCTCGCCGCATAAAATCATCCGCTTAGCCCAACCTTCACCGACGAGTGCGGTCAGATTTTGAGTGCCACCCGCACAGGGTAATAAACCGACCGTCGCTTCGGGTAATGCCATTACAGCTTGAATTTCGGCGATACGAATATCGCAGGCCAACGCGACTTCTAAGCCGCCGCCCATGGCATAGCCGTTAATCGCGGCAATCGACACACCGCGGAATTGGCTTAAGGTTTCAAAGGCTTCACCAAAATGCTTGGCCATCGTTGCCGCATTACCTTTGTCACCATCACTAAACAGTTTTAAATCGGCGCCAGCGGAGAAGAACTTTTGCCCTTGGCCCGTTAACACTAAGGCGTAAATCTCTTTATTGGCATTCAGCTCAAGCACTTTGGCTTTAAGCGCCTGTAAACTCTCGGCAGTCCAAGTGTTGGCTGGCGGATTGTTCATGGTCAGAATCGCCGTGTGGCCTTCGATACGTTCAACTAAATATTCCATCTTTATAGACTCCTTTTCAGTTATCGCCGACCTGTAAGTCATGCATATTGCGAGTTGAATTACAGGATTTGTCCTGCATTTTCATCGAGTAAACGACGGGCGATAATTAAGCGCATAATTTCGTTAGTGCCTTCTAAAATCTGGTGTACACGCACATCACGGAAATGACGTTCCAGCGGGTACTCCCTTATATAACCATATCCACCATGAATTTGCAGCGCCGCATCGCAGACTTGAAAACCCACATCAGTGGCAAAGCGTTTCGCCATAGCGCAATAAGCCGTGGCCTCAGGATCGCCACTATCGAGTTTAAATGCCGCAAGACGCACCATTTGGCGGGCTGCGACTAATTCTGTCGCCATATCGGCAAGTTTAAATTGCAGCGCTTGGAAAGCCGCTAACGGTTTACCAAATTGCTGACGCTCATTCATATATTGAGTTGCGCGCTCTAAAGCCGACTGCGCCGTACCCACAGAACAGGTAGCGATATTGATGCGACCGCCGTCTAAGCCTTTCATCGCGAAAGCAAAACCTTGGCCTTCTTCACCGAGCAAGTTCGCTACTGGCACGCGCACGTTTTCAAAGGTGATTTGACGGGTCGGCTGGGCATTCCAACCCATTTTATCTTCAGCTTTACCATAAATAACGCCAGCGGCATCCGCCGGAATCGCAATGGCCGAAATCCCCTTAGGCCCAGCTTGACCCGTACGGCACATCACGACTAAAAGCTCAGTGGCGCCCGCGCCTGAGATAAACATTTTCGAGCCTGAAATCACATATTCATCACCGTCGCGCACCGCTTTGGTTTGCAAAGATGCGGCGTCCGAACCCGCACCCGGCTCAGTTAAACAATATGACGCTAACATCTGCCCTGTGGTTAACGGCTCGGACCAAGTCTGACGCAGGGTTTCAGTGCCCCAAGTCGTCACCATCCAAGTCGCCATATTGTGAATGGTCAGCATGGCTGTGGTTGCAGTGCAGCCCTTGGCAAGTTCTTCAAAAATAATCGAGGCATCGAGGCGCGATAAACCCATGCCACCTTCGGATTCTGGCGAATACAGAGAGCAAAAACCTAGCTCACCGGCTTTTTGGATCACGTCTTTGGGGAAATGATGTTCTTCATCCCACTTGGCGGCGAACGGGGTTAATTCTTCCGCGGCAAACTGGCGCGCAAGATCGGCAAACTGACGTTGGTCATCGTTGAAATTAAAATCCATTTGGCTCTCCTATGACTCTGTGGTCACTTTTTTATTGAATAAATTGGGCGCCGTAATGACGCCGAGGTTTATCGATTAATCACCGAGCTTAGCGTAAGTTAATGCTCATATTTGGCGTTGAAGCTACGGCGATATCGGACTCAAACCAGCGGGAAGTGATGGTCTTGGTCTCGGTATAGAAACGCACCGCTTGCTTACCGTAGGCATGTTGATCGCCATAGAAACTGCCCTTCCAACCGGTAAATGAGAAGAAAGGTAATGGCACAGGAATAGGCACGTTAATCCCCACTTGGCCGACTTCGATTTCATGTTGATATTTACGGGCAGCGGCACCGCTAGCGGTAAAGATAGACGTGCCGTTGCCATAAGGGCTGGCGTTAACTAATTCGATGGCGGCTTCTAAGGAGTCTGATTCCATACAACACAGTACAGGGCCAAAGATTTCTTCCTTGTAAATGCTCATCTCAGTGGTGACTTTATCGAACATGGTTGGGCCAATCCAATTACCGGATTCATAACCTTCCACGGTAAAATCGCTGCCATCGAGTAAACACTCGGCGCCTTCGGCTTTACCTTGGGCGATAAGTTTAAGCACCCGCGCCTTAGCTGCAGGGCTGATAACTGGACCATAACCCGCTTCTTTATCGTCCCATAAACCTGGGCGAACTTTGGCTAACGCTTCTTTTAATTCTGGGATCCACTCTTTAGCGGCACCAACAAACACGGCAACCGAAATCGCCATACAACGCTGACCCGCCGCGCCAACAGAAGCGCCGACTAAGTTGTTGATCACTTGCTGTTTGTTTGCATCAGGCATAATCACGCAGTGGTTTTTCGCGCCCGCAAAGGCTTGCACGCGTTTTAAGTTATCGGTACCTGTTTTATAAATATATTGACCCACAGCCACAGAACCGACAAAGGAAATGGCTTTAATCGCAGGGTCTGCCAGCAGAATATCTACGGCAGTTTTGTCGCCATGCACTAATTGCAATACGCCCTTAGGTGCACCCGCCTCAACAAACAGCTCAACCAGGCGCTGCGGCGTCATAGGGTCTTGTTCAGAAGGCTTTAAAATGAAAGTGTTACCGCAGGCAATCGACAATGGAAACATCCATAACGGGATCATCGCAGGAAAGTTAAATGGCGTAATACCCGCACACACACCGAGTGGTTGAGTGTAACTGTAAGTATCAATTGAACGCGCGACGTTCTCGACAGTTTCACCCATCAATAATGACGCTACGTTACAAGCATGTTCAGCGACTTCGATACCGCGCCATACATCGCCCTTGGCATCTTCAAAGGTTTTACCGGTTTCCTTTGCAAGAATGGTCGCCAGTTCGTCGTGATGTTCTTTTAGCAGATGTTGATAACGCAACATGACGCGCGCGCGTTCAGACACTGGCACTTCTTTCCAGGTTTTAAAGGCCGCTTTGGCGCTAGCAATCGCAGCGTGAACTTCTTCGCTAGTGGCAGCATTAATCACAGCAATCGGCGAGTTATTCGCGGGATTGGTGACAATAATCTGTGATGTGCCCGTACCTTGGATAAACTCGCCGTCAATGTAATGCTTTACTTGTGTGGTCATGTTGCAATCCTTTCCTTGTAGAGTGATGGGCTGGCGGTGCGATATTATGATTATCCTCAAGGGAAGTGATTGTGATTGCCCTTGCCAGCCCCGTCTTGTTGATTTAACTAAAACCTGATTTGACAAAAACCTTTGCGATTAGACCTCAATGGCCATCGCTGTTGCTTCACCACCGCCGATACACAGCGAGGCGACACCGCGTTTAAGGCCGCGGGCTTTTAAAGCATGGATTAAGGTCACTAGTAAACGTGAACCCGAGCAACCAATAGGATGACCTAAGGCGCAGGCGCCGCCATTGACGTTAACTTTAGCCACATCTAAACCCAGTTCAGACACGGCAAGCATAGTCACCATGGCGAAGGCTTCGTTGATTTCAAATAAATCGACGTCATCCGTTGACCAACCCACATTAGCCAGCAATTTCGCCATAGCGCCAACCGGTGCAGTGGTAAAGAGTGAAGGCTCTTGGGCGTGGGTCGTGTGGCCTTTAATGGTGGCTAATACTGTTAAGCCTAAACGCTCAGCTTCGCCGCGAGAGGTCAGCATCAATGCCGCTGCGCCATCGGAAATAGAGCTAGAGTTAGCCGCAGTGATAGTGCCATCTTTGGTAAAAGCTGGGCGCAGCGTCGGAATTTTTTCAGGGCGGGCATTACCGGGTTGCTCGTCGGTATCGATAGTCACATCACCACGACGATCGCTGACAGTAACTGGGGTAATTTCGGCTTTAAAGGCACCCGAGTTAATCGCGGCATTGGCTTTTTCGAGCGAACTTAGCGCAAAGGCGTCCATCTGCTCACGAGTGATCCCAAATTCATCGGCGGTTTTCTGGGCAAACGTTCCCATGGCGCCGCCAGTATAAGCATCCTCAAGACCATCTAAAAACATATGATCGAGCACTTTGCCGTGGCCCATGCGCATGCCGCCGCGGGCTTTATCCAAAAGATACGGCGCTTGGCTCATGCTTTCCATACCGCCAGCGATCACCACTTTTGCACTGCCCGCTTTAATCAAATCGTGGGCTAACATTACCGTCTTCATGCCTGAGCCACAGACTTTGTTCACTGTGGTCGCACCAACGGATAAGGGTAATCCCGCACCCAAAGTTGCCTGACGCGCAGGCGCTTGACCTAAACCAGCGGGTAATACGCAGCCCATCAAGACTTCATCAACATGCTCACCCGCTAATTGAGTCTCCGCCAACAAGCCCTTAATGGCTGTCGCGGCTAAAGTCGGTGATGCAACAGATGACAAACTGCCTTGAAAACCACCCATAGGGGTGCGTTTAGCGGCAACAATAACAATATCTTGATTTAACGCTTCAGTACTCATGCAGGCTCCAACCCAAATTGACCACAAGGCCTAGTGCTAGCCTTGGGACGTTTAATAAAATCGACAATAAACCACTCTGACGTTTACGCGAACGTAAAGCAAGTATTCCTTGGTCTAATGTGTCGATTTTATCGGGTGAAAATTGTCAGTAAGGATTTACAGCGAGGCAGGGATTAAGCGCAGTCAAGCGTGGACAACAGAATCTAAGGGAGAGATAAATTAAGAGCTTTTGGGTATCAGCTTAGGTCACATCCATGTGACCACATCACTATAAAAGGCTAAAAAAAACCTTAGCGCGATTCCCACGGCGTCATCGCCGTCATATCACTTAAGTCATAAGGCGTTAACTGGTAAACGTAATAATTGAGCCAATTACTGACCAACAAACTACCGTGGCTGTGCCAGCGGGCAATGGCTTCGGCTTCTGGATTATTATTTCGATAATAGTTTTGTGGCACATTTGGCGTTAAGCCTTGGGCTAAATCCCTATGGTATTCATCGTTTAAGGTCGATTTTTGATATTCAGGGTGCCCCATTACAAACAAGTTACGGTTATTGCGACTTAATACCAAATAGGCCCCGGCTTCATCGGACTGCGCTAACACTTGCAGCTGCGGGTGTTGCCTAATTTCTTCCACATCCATCTCAGCAAAACGCGAATGGGGTGCAAAGAACTCATCATCAAAACCACGTAACAGTGGGAAATGCTGACAAGTGCGCCTATGTACAAATACGCCAGAACGCTTCTGTTGCAATATTTTTCGATTTAAACCATAGAGATGATACAAGCCCGCATGAGCTGCCCAGCATAAAAACAACACTGAGGTGACATGCTCTTGGGACCAGTCGATGATTTCACGGATATGATCCCAATAAACCACATCTTCGAAATCGATTTGCCCAAGCGGCGCGCCCGTGATGATAAGACCGTCGTAATTTTTATGGCGCACGGCTTCAAAATCACGGTAAAAAGTATTCATGTGGTCGATGGAAGTATGCTTGGACTCTTTGTCGTGAATGCGCAGTAAATCCACATCGACTTGTAAAGGCGTGTTGCCCAGTAAGCGCAATAACTGGGTTTCAGTCTCGATTTTGTTCGGCATCAAGTTCAAAATCAGCACCTTCATCGGCCTGATATCTTGATTCGCCGCCCGCGTCTCGGACATAACGAAAATATTTTCTGACTCTAACACCCCTGCTGCGGGCAGATGATCTGGAATTCTAACCGGCATACCGCGCCTCTTCTGTTCGTAAATACTAACGGATTCGGCGCGTATGTCAGCTCACTTCTGAGCGAGCTAACTAGCCACCGACTTTCTCTAGCAGTATCGTCATTGGCTCAGTGGAATTGAGATCAATGTGATAGGCTTGAGTATTAATAAACAATAACTTATCACCCAACATAATCCGGGCACCTATGGCATAAGTGTGACCGGGTTGGAACTGATCGCTACCAATCGCAAAACTGAATGGCGCGGGTGTCGCAGCACCTTGTTGCACGCGCTCCGCCATCACTATGGCTGGCACATCCATTTTTGAGACATCAAGCAGTTGCACTATGACCTTAGCATCGGCAGGTAAGGCTATCCGTTCGCGATATAAGGTCTCGCCTTTTATCTCAACGATAGCATTGGGTGTCGCACAACCCGATAACACCCCCATTACGGCCATTAATGCTAAGGCTGTTAATCTCAACGCGCTTAAACGCAACCATTTGTTCATTTTGTTTCTCCTAATCATACATAAAGACTTCTAGATGTCCATACGCCCAAGCTATAAATCTTGTCTTGGTGAACATAACTTTCTATCATAAGCCACCATTTCGTTGCCGAAAAATCTATGACCCAAGCAACTGCAATCATTGTGGGAGCTAGCTCACAATTAAGTCGTGAACTTGCAAAGCAATTGGCAGATCAACAGGTTGAATTAGTCTTATTCGCCCAAGATCCAGAATCACTGCGCGATTTTGCCTTATCCTTGCCAACAAAAGTACAAGTTTTTGCACTTCAAATTGAACAACCTCAAGCCATCATCAACCAACTTGAATCAGTCTGGCAAACTCTTGGCGGCGCGCACTTAGTCTTAGTTAATACAGGCCTCAATAGCTATGACCCCGAGTTGCCTTGGCTACCGGAGCAAGACATTATCGATGTCAATGTGCGAGGTTTTGCTGCCATCTGCAATACGGCATTTAGACTATTTCGCGAGCAAGGTTATGGACAACTGGCGGCAATCAACTCGATTGCGGGCCTGCGCGGCGGGCCGAGTGTGGCCTATCACGCCTCAAAAGCCTTTGGCCAGAATTACCTTGAGGGCTTAAGTATGCATGCTCAGCGCCTTAAGTTACCGATTACGATTACCGATATCCAACTTGGTTTGCTCGATAAAGCCGCTATGCAGCAAAGTGCAATGTGGCTTGCACCATTGCCACAAGTCGCAGCGCAAATCATCAAGGCAATGAAACAAGGCAAACGCCGCGTCTATGTGACCAAACGCTGGCGCCTCGTCGCTTGGCTTACTGTGTTATTACCCGAATTTATCTATAACACTCGCCACTGGAAAGCTAAAAAGCCAAAGCGCTAAATCGGCTTAGCCTAAGTGGAACAGAACATGGCGCGATAAAAAGTGCAGAAACGAAAAAGGAGCCTAAGGCTCCTTTTTTACGCTTATCTAATCAGTGGATTAGAAAGTGTAACCCACGCTGACCATATAAACCCATGGGTTGATATCAGTGTCGATAACCACAGTGTCGCCCGCTAATTTAAACTTCACGTCACTGCTAATTTGTGCGTACCACACTGAAGCGTTCACTAACCAGTTTTTGTTAACCTGATAGTCAACACCTGCTTGTGCCGCTAAGCCCCACGAAGTGCTCATGCTCAAGTCAGTTAACGCACCATTTAAATCGTTGGTGAACTCATTGTCGAAGAAATTAGTATAGTTAACACCGACACCCACGTATGGACGTAATTTAGATTGCGCATCACCAAAGTAGTACTGCGCCACTAAAGTGGGTGGTAAATGTTTAGTTTCAGCAATCTTACCTACGCCAGCCAAAGAAACATCGTGGCTAAAAGGTGTGGCAGCTAATAACTCAACCCCAAAGTTATCTGTCAGCATGTAGCCAAAGTTTAAACCCACTTGAGTGTTATTGCTGATTTGGAACTCGCCGTTACCCGCAACATCATCACTTGATTCATTTGGCGCAACAACTACAGCACCCGCACGAACGATAATGTCACCCGCTTGGTGAGCCGATACAGAGGCAGAAAAACCAGCGGCTAAAAGGGTGGCAGCGACCAGTGTAGAAACAGTGTTTTTATTCATCATCATACTCCATATGTACAACATAGGTTTTTGTTTTGTATTACATCCTTAACAATTGACGCCTACACTGCCAGAGATATGCGGCTGATTTATTGATCCAAATCAAAGTGAGTGAGCAATACTCACTTATAGGTACTGCACATGGGAGCTGAGTCACGAAATTCAAACATTTATTGATAATACCCCTTTGTTTTCTGTGAGCTAAGTATTGTATTAGCCATCACTAATGACTTCCGCAAGTGGTAGTGACCAATAACACCATAAACATTTTAGTAACAATGAAAAGCACTTAACTAAGAGGTTATTTGAACATTAAGTTCAAATTATTGAGACGAGTTAAATGATACCAATCACATTAAATATCTAATCAGTTCAGAGCCTCACAGGCATCTCAATCCAAGGCGCATTGACGCAAAAATGGTTATTCCCTTTTAAGTCAATGCAACACCGGAGTGGGATGCCTGTGTGGCTCCCGAAGGGCGGCTGATGTTAACGGCATGGCAACGCGCTTTATACTGCGTTTAAGGCTTTCGACAGAGCACCACTATGTCTTCAAGCCTTCGCCTTGTCTAAAGCGCGTTGAACTCCCGCTGAATGAACAGATATTTAATACGATTGGTATTAGGATAAAAACAAAAAATGGACAAATAAAAACGGCTTGAGGATGATACCTATCATGTTAGATAACTAGATTGCATGGAATGATAGTGTGAGGCGGTTAAGTCAGTTTTAGACTGAACGAATAAGAAAGTGAGAAGATTAGCTTGAGTAGCAACACGTAAGCAAAGGATAGCGAGTTAGCCAGCCCTTAGTCGCGACTCTGTGATGAAACACTGGTAATGATCGCTTTGGATTGGCGCTCAATTTGAGGGCAAACAGAGAGTTCAGCCCAAAGGGAACCACCAGCTCAATACCGTAATGCGTGCAATGATGATCAGTCTCTGCATCTACCTGAGTATCTGTCTCAACATGAGATTTTAAACCCACCCCAACCGCGGTTTCTAACTCTGGCCAATGAGCCATAGCATCAATACAAGATGTGTAAGCCATGTCTTGATTGCGACTATGCATGCGCGCCTGATTCTTAACCGACCAAGGTAACTCAGGGGCAAGCTGATGAAGATAGGTTTCAATCGCCAGATCCCGCTCAGGGCTAATATCTAAAGGGCAAAAATAGATCAGATCGATATCGTTCAGTGGACTCAACTCAAATTCGTGCAAGCGATCCCAGACTAAATTACGGACAAATCCCGCTGCCAGACACCACTGCGGCATTGAGTGTACTTTGGCACATTGAAGCGCGAGTTCAAGCGCCCTCACTCGCTCGCAGTCTTGAGCTATCCATTCGAGTAATTGATGCTCTAGCGCTGCTTCACTCATTGCATCATTCATAACATTATTCGTAGCAACACTCATAACAGTATCGCCCGCTTCAATATCAGATAAAAACACGGAAAAGACATTAGGCTTACTCCACTTCGCCATCGGTTTCTGAGCACTTTACGACCTCATGACAGAGTAAATAAACGAGACTATAAATCGGTGCCATTACCGCAAAACAAATCCAAAACCCATAGACATCTTTGTCTAGCAGATTAACGCTAACAGTAAAGATGGGCATGAACAGTAGCATCCATTTTATTACATTGAGTTTGTACAGTATCGGCTTATCACAATGGCAGCAGCGTCCTTCCTTAATCGGCACATCCTTAGCGCCGAGTTTACCTTTGCAATACGGACATTTTTTACTGAAAAGCATTTAAACTCCATCGCTGAGATTAGACTCGCAAAGCAAGCCTCATCATCCATTCTTTCTATTCGTAAAAACCGTATCCGCGCAATTCGTTACACCGCATCCGCTTGGCGCTCTGGCGCAGCATTGGCAAAGGCTTCTAGCTGATTACACTCGGCCCACACGCGCATGATATTGGGATAAAGCGTTAAATCCACATTAAAACGCTGGGCGTTATACACCTGCGGCACTAAACATAAGTCGGCTAATGTCACGCCATTCCCAAAGCAATAACGACCGCTATGCCGTGTTAACAAGGTTTCTAAGGCCGTAAAACCACTTGCGACCCAATGGTGATACCAAGTATTTTTAGCGGTGTCATCAACACCTAAGGTTTGCGTTAAATACTGCAATACCCGCAAGTTGTTTAATGGATGGATCTCACAGGCGACCGTAAGTGCCATAGCGCGCACGTGGGCACGTTCAAGAGCCGATGCAGGCAGTAATGGCGACTGTGGATGTATCTCATCAAGATATTCGATAATCGCTAAAGATTGCGACAAGGCATCCACATCCAGCTCATCATCCACCACTAAGGTTGGCACTAACTCTAAAGGATTAAGCGCAATGTAGGCCGCTTTATGTTGCTCGCCGCCATCACGTACGAGATGCACTGAAAACTGTTCGGCTGAAATCCCCTTGAGATTAAGGGCAATACGAACCCGATAGGCTGCACTGGAACGCCAATAACCGTAAAGTTTCATATTTTCATGTCCTTATAAAAGTCAGTATAAAAACGGGGCAATTAAGCCCCGTTAGTTTAAGTCGGTGTCGCCCTTTAAGGGAAAGCCTTAGGCTTTGTATTCAACCACTTTTTGATCGATAGAACCAAAAATGGTTACATCATTATCATCGAGCATTTCGATGCGCACTGTGTCACCAAAACGCATAAATGGCGTAGTGGCTTTGCCTTCGGCAATCACTTCTAACATACGTTTTTCCGCTAAACAGCTCGAACCTGCGCTACGGTCATAGTTAGAAATAGTACCAGAGCCAATAATCGCGCCTGCGCCCAATGGACGGGTTTTTGCAACATGCGAAACTAACTGACTGAAATTGAAGGTCATATCAACGCCTGCATTCGGACGACCAAATAATTCACCATTTAAATAGGTGATCAGCGGTAAATGCACTTTCGAATCCTCCCAACGGACACCCAATTCATCCGGTGTCACAGCCACAGGCGAAAAACTGCTCGATGGTTTAGATTGGAAAAAACCAAAGCCTTTCGCCAACTCACCAGGGATCAAGTTACGCAATGACACATCGTTAACTAGCATCAACAATTTAATGTGCTTAGCTGCATTGTCAGTGCTCACGCCCATAGGCACATCATCGGTAATAACCGCAATTTCAGATTCGAAATCGATACCCCAGTCTTCATTCGCCAATGGGATATCCGCTTTAGGGGCAATAAAGCTGTCTGAGCCACCTTGATAAAACAACGGATCTGTCCAAAAGGTTTCTGGCATTTCTGCGCCACGGGCTTTACGGACTAACTCAACGTGATTCACATAAGCGCTACCATCGGCCCATTGGTAAGCACGCGGTAATGGCGACAAGCACTTAGCTTCGTCGAACGCTTGCGCGTTATCTAACATGCCTTCATTTAACGCATCGTACAATTCTTGCAATTGCGGTCTCAGTAAATCCCAACCATCGAGTAATTGCTGCATAGTGTGGGCAATGGCAGGAACGGCAACCGTTTTAGTGAGATCGCGGCTGACTAACATCAACTGACCATCACGACGACCATTGTTATAACTTGCAAGTTTCATATTGGCTCCAGTGCTCTTCGGCTAGGTGTACAATTTTATTGTGCTGGAAAACGCGCGTCGTCACCCAGCTTATATTCGGCGATTTAAATCGGACTTTTTGACTCATTAAGGGCATACACGTTACGCAGTCCGCGCCAACGAGGCGTGCTCTGTTACTTGCTTTAACGTATTTGTTGCGCGTAGAAATACCCGATGCAGCTCAAGATTCCTATAGCGTGACCAAAATCACATTTAGGTTAATTATTTCACATTTTGTAAACTAATCATTACGTTTATAACCTAGTTACCGCTTATCAATATCTCGGTAAGCAATATGCCTGAAAAGTCGGCAACTAAGTGGAACGATACTGTTACATTGACTGTGTCAACCCAACGAGACTCTGACTAACGGCGCTTGGCTATCTTGTATTCACGCAGTTTATTAGCAATAGCTGTGTGTGATACACCTAGCTTTTTCGCCAACTGGCGAGTGCTCGGGTAGGCCGGATATAATCGACGCAACAAACTCGCTTCAAACTGCTTCATTGCATCGTCCAGATTGCCCTCAAACTCATTATCAAAGTAACCAAAACCTTCAGCATATGACGGCAATTTCAGCTGTTCTACCGTCAACTCGGCCGAGCCATCCCACATAGACACGGCTCTAAATACCGCGTTCTTTAATTGGCGTACGTTACCTGGCCAAGCGTAGGTGAGCAAATGATCGCGGCACTGGGCCGAAATCCGCCGAACAGGGCTAGACAACTGTTGACTGTAATGTTCGAGGAACATTTCCGTCAGTGGAATAATATCGACTTTACGCTCGCGTAAGGACGGAATGTGATAACTCAGCACATGGATGCGATAGTACAAATCTTCCCTAAACTCGCCGGTTTGGCATAGTTCAGCTAAATTTTTCTGGGTCGAGCAAATAATTCGTACATCAGCACGCACTTCTTCATCGCCCCCTATGCGTCTAAAAGTGCCATCTTGCAATAGCCGTAGCAGCTTAACTTGAGCCGCCCTAGACATTTCTGCCACTTCATCGAGAAATACAGTGCCCCCCTTAGCTTCTTCAAAAAAACCTCGTTTGACGACTTTGCCCTGACTGACGTAACCGAATAATTCTTCTTCGGCAGCGCTGTCGGGTAGAGCGGCGCAGTTGATGGCGATAAAAGGTTTTTCACGGCGCATCCCCGCATCATGGCTAGCTCTGGCCATTAATTCTTTGCCAGTACCCGTTTCACCCGTGATCAACAAAGGTGCATCGAGCTGGGCCATACGCCGCGCTTGCTTAAGCACTTCCTTCATCTTGTCACTGCTGGCTAATACATTTTCAAAGCCAGTGGTTTGGTTCTGCAGCGCGTTAAACTGTTTTCCAACGCGCGCAGGGGATTTCAGCGACACCACAGCACCAACCAAGATAGTTTTTTCATCCTCATCGGGTAGGTAAATCGGCAGCATTTCCGCTAAATATTCGTTTGGACCGATTTGAACTCGCGCCGCTTGTGGCAATACTTGTGCTTCACTCAACCAACGGCTGAAGTTAAAACCTTGCACCCAATGATTAAGCGACTCTTCGAGCACTTCGTGCTCACCCATGCCGATATTGAGCAATGCGGACTCATTAACGATACGGATACGAGCCTTGGCATCGATAGAAAAAACGGAGTCGGGTAAGGTTTTGAGCAGGGTTTTAAGGGCGTAATGTTCTTGCTCTGAGGGCATAAATGACACCGTACGCACATCGTGGACACTTTCCACTTTGCGGATCTGCGGCATCAAGGCACTCAAGGTTTCAAAACTGATTTCGGCAAATTGTAAGTACAGGAATCCTTGGTTACTGGCATCAATGGCAATTAAATTAATACCATAACGCTCTAACACGACTAAGATATCTTTGGCTAAACCAACACGATCCTGACAGCTGACTTCCAAGCGCATAATGACTGATATTCCCTTTTTTGATTTGAATTTTGGGGATAAACCGTGCAGAGCTATTTTTCGCCTTAGGCTTTACAACAAAAATAACGCTTGCTAGGCAAATCGTTACCTTTGACGAAAACGTCAGCGATGAGGGGAAATAGCAGAGCCCGTATACGTTAGAAGGTTAAACTGAAAGTGGCAAGCCTAGTTTACAGTTGAATTGTAACAGGAAGAAAAAATCAGCATCATAAAACACATTAAGATGCTGATTAAATTGATTAAATAATTAACCTAGTAACTGGTCTGTCTTGGCGGCCATGATGAAGTCATTCTTATGTAGCCCCTTAATGGAGTGCGACCACCAAGAGACAGTCACTTTGCCCCATTCAGTGAAAATGCCTGGATGGTGGAATTCTTCTTCCGCTAAATCCGCCAGCTTATTCGTGAATGCCATCGCCAGTTTAAAGTTTTTAAACTTGTAGACGCGCTCAAGCTGCATTACGCCGTCACGCACTTGCACGCCCCAGTCAGGGATCATACGAATAAGTTCTGCCAATTCTTCATCGGTCACTTTTGGTGCATCGGCTTGGCACGCTTCACATTTCATATTCGATAACGCAGTCATACATACTCCTGTTGGCAACATTAATAGGGATATTTAGTTGCACTTTACTCATTACTTATTAATTACTTAAATCACATGACTAAATTAGATGGCGACTCAAATGACACATCAAAAACCATCCATCGAATCGAGACTAGCTCGCCTTGGCTTTGGGAGGATATTTAGGAGCAAATAAACCTAACTGACGTGCCTTAGTGACATAACTCATGATGTCCATTTTGGCAATTTCATCAAGCATATCAATGTGCTCAATCACATAATAAATCGGCTGCATAATATCAATGCGATATGGGGTTCGTAGCACATTCAATAAATCAAAGGGCTGACGTTCTGGCACGTCACTTTCCATTGCATATAAAGTTTCACCAGGTGAGCTTAAAATACCGCCACCATAGATACACAAGGGGCCATCTTTAGGCTGTAGCAAGCCAAACTCAACCGTAAACCAGTATAAACGCGCTAAAAACACCCTTTCTTCTTTGCTGGCATTTAAACCTAATTGGCCATACATATGTGAAAAATTAGCAAATGAAGGGTTGGTGAGCAAAGGGCAATGACCAAAGATTTCATGAAAAATATCAGGCTCTTGCAGGTAATCAAACTCTTCCTTACGGCGTATGAATGTCGCCACAGGAAACTCTTTATTGGCCAGTAGTTCAAAGAAACGGCCGAAGGAAATAAGCGCAGGTACGGCTGCCGTTTTCCAGCCGGTGGTCGCTTGCAATACAGTATCAATTTCAGTAAGTTGCGGAATACGATTCTTTGGCATAGCCAAGGCATCTAGCCCTTGCAAATACTCCTTACAGGCACGGCCAGGCAGGTTTATCGCTTGACGGGCATAAAGCTGGCTCCAAATCTCATGTTCTTCTTGCGGGTAGTTGATAAACCCTGTGTCATCAGCTCTATGAGCGATGTACTCTGTTCCTTTCGTCATAGTCTTCACTTAGTGGCTAGCGCTCATGGAACCATAGTGATCTAAGCCTTTAAATTTGTTAACTCCCTCACACTTTATTCTTGCACCACTACTGTGACGTAAACGTAAAGCAAATATTACAAGGGTATTAAAAACGCCATGCAAGTGCACATCACCCATGCTGGATTAGATGCACTGTGCTACCTTTGCTAAAACTTACGTCGACTTCGCTGTAAAAATACTTAAATATCCTAAGTTTTCAGCGTTTCTAAATAGCTTTTCTGTGCAGGTCATTTACAATATTGGCCATTAACCGCATCTCCTTGACCTAAAAGGTTCGCAATGAAACAACATCAAATTCGTAAAGCCGTTATTCCTGTCGCAGGCCTAGGCACTCGTATGCTTCCAGCGACCAAAGCAATTCCAAAGGAAATGTTACCTGTTGTCGATAAGCCATTGATTCAATACGTAGTCAGTGAAGCTATCGCGGCTGGGATCAAAGAAATTGTACTCGTGACCCACGCCAGTAAAAACTCTATCGAAAACCATTTCGATACCAGTTTCGAATTAGAAGCCCAATTAGAACGCCGCGTTAAACGTCAGTTACTTGAAGCCGTACAATCCATTTGTCCTAAAGATGTAACAGTGATCAGCGTGCGCCAATCTCAAGCTAAAGGCTTAGGTCATGCGATTTTGTGTGCTAAATCTGTCGTCGGCGATGCACCATTTGCCGTATTGCTACCGGATGTGATCATAGATGAAGCCAGCTGTGACCTTCGTACCGATAACTTAGCCGCTATGGTTGCCCTGTTTGATGAAACCCAAGTCGGTCAAATCATGGTGGAAGGCGTGCCACATAACGTCGTCAACCAATACGGTATTGCCGATGTGAATGGTCATGATTTACAACCGGGTGAATCTGAGCCATTAGTCGAACTGGTTGAAAAACCCTCTGTAGATGAAGCGCCATCTAACTTAGCCGTTGTAGGCCGTTATGTTTTACCAGCCAGCATTTGGCCGCTACTGGCTAAAACCCCTGCGGGCGCAGGCGATGAAATTCAATTAACTGATGCGATTGCGATGTTAATGAAGCAAGAAACCGTAAATGCTTACTACATGGAAGGTAAGAGCCATGACTGTGGTAACAAGCAAGGTTATATGCGTGCTAACGTTGAATATGCCCTGCGCCACAGCGAAATCGGTGAAGATTTTGCGCACTATTTAAAAACCGTAGTAAAAGGAATTAAGTAATGACGATTTTAGTGACCGGTGGTGCTGGCTATATTGGCACCCACACAGTAGTAGAACTGCTCAATGCTGGTAATGATTTGATTGTATTGGACAACTTGTCTAATTCAAGCATAGAAGCCTTAAACCGAGTCGAGCGGATCACTGGTAAATCGGTTACTTTCTATCAAGGCGATATTCTCAATAAAGCGTTATTGCAGAAAGTGTTTAACGATCATGCTATTAATTCAGTTATCCACTTTGCAGGATTAAAAGCGGTGGGAGAATCCGTCGCAAAACCCCTGAAGTATTATGAGAATAACGTTACGGGTACGCTTATCCTTTGCCAAGTCATGGCAGAATTTAAGGTAAAAAATCTCGTGTTCAGCTCATCGGCAACAGTGTATGGCGATCCCGCAAGTTTACCGATCACCGAAGACTTTCCCACAGGGGCAACAAACCCTTATGGTCAGTCTAAGTTGATGGTTGAACATATACTGGCAGATGTACACAATGCCGATCCGAGCTGGAATATCGCCCGTCTGCGCTATTTTAATCCGGTTGGCGCCCATGCCAGTGGTTTAATCGGCGAAGATCCTAACGATATCCCTAACAACTTGATGCCCTTTATTGCGCAGGTTGCCGTGGGTAAACGCACCGCCTTGAGCGTGTTTGGTAATGATTATCCGACTCACGACGGTACCGGCGTGCGTGACTATATCCATGTCGTGGATTTAGCCAATGGCCATTTAAAAGCGCTTGCAAAATTGGCCACTAAACCTGGTCTAGTGACCTATAACTTAGGCACAGGCCAAGGATATAGTGTATTAGACATGGTTAAGGCCTTTGAAAAAGCCTGTGGTAACACCATTGCCTACCAAATTGCGCCACGTCGCCCAGGGGATATTGCCGCCTGCTACGCCGATCCAACCCACGCAAGGGAAGATCTTGGCTGGCAAGCGACTCATACCCTAGAAGATATGGCCAACAGTAGCTGGCATTGGCAATCAACCAATCCCAATGGTTATAACGGCTAATAACTTGAATGGCTTGTGGAAATCTCCCAAGCCATTTTTCTTTATCCCTCTAAATACCGTCGCTTTACATCATTAACCACCCGAGGAGCAACATGACTCAAAGTATTAATCACAGCCGTCGCAGCCTCTTTCGCCGGCGTAAAGATAATGCGATAAGGCCGCCTTGGGTACGTGATGATATCGAGTTCACCGATGTGTGTACCCGTTGTTCCGCCTGTCTTGAGGTTTGTGAAACTCACATTATCATCAAAGGTGATGGCGGATTTCCTGAAGTCTCCTTTAAGGACAATGAGTGCACATTTTGTACCCTGTGTGCTAAGGCTTGCCCTGAAAATATTTTCGATTTGACTCAAGCACCTTGGCAATACCAAGCCCATGTTCAAGAAAGCTGCTTAACCTTTCAAGGGATCTGGTGCCAAAGTTGTAAGGATGCCTGCGAACCAAGAGCCATCAGCTTTGTGCTCAGTATTGGTCAGGCTCCGAGCCCCAAAATAGACCTTGATCTTTGTACTGGATGCGGTGCCTGCGTAGCTCCTTGCCCTAGCAAAGCCATTGAGATAAAACGACCAACTTGATAGAAACACTGTAATTGCATTAACACATGCCGAGCTGTGCTTCTCCTGGATTTTAAGCTAGTATCGCGCCTCTGTTGAACTCAGTTAATCCCTTCTCGAATTAAGTTAATTTATGATGATGTTTGTAAAAAAACTGTTTTTCCCGCCTAAAAAAAGTACCTCTTTTAGCTTTATTGCTCGAGGCACTAAACTCACGGGAAATATCGAATTAACAGGCGACGTGCTTGTTGGCGGTGATATCCAAGGTCAGTTGCTTTCTGAGGCCAATATCACCATAGAACAAGGCGGTATAATTCAAGGTGAAGTAAAGTGCCATGAATTTATCGTCGATGGGCACTTCAAAGGCAGACTCATTTGTGAGCGTTTAGTGATCCAACGTAATGGTGTTGTCGACGGCGAAGTGGCAAGTACCTCAATGCAAATCCTTGAGGGTGGCCAATTTATCGGGATGCGGATTAAAGAAGATGCACCAACCATTTATTCCCATGCAATAGGCCATACCCCAACAGCAGATCCACTCAACTTACCGTCCGTGCAAAACGACGTCATAGAATCTCATTAATCCGAAATGCATCACTATCGTTTGCTCGCCGCCTTAGGTGAGCAGACTTTGACTCACTCTTTTAGCTCAATCATTCCTTATCGCTCGACGCTAAACATAGCGCCTACTCATCTAACTCTCCCCAACTCTCCCCTTTACAATGGTTAAATAATTGTTATTTTGCCGAGAGGGATCACAGTTAATCCGCATGCTGAATGTTAATCTTGGCAGTTAGTATCCATGATATTTGATCGCGGTGGTTCGGGTAATCGCAAGGACACAGAACTCCCCTAATAGCGCCGCAAAAACATTTAAGACTCATACAGGGCAAAATACAAAATGAGCAACTTATTACTAAAACAGATCTGTGAACTCGATGTTTTTACCTTGCTTGTATTTAAAAGTATTTTCGACACTGGGCACGCAAATAGCGCGGCCAAAGCGCTAGATGTTTCTGCACCCAAAATAAGCCGCTGCCTCAATGCATTACGCCTAACCTTTAACGATGAACTATTTTATCGTCGTCAACAGGGGCTTAAACCGACGCCTTTAGCAGAAAGTCTCTACGTTGCTATTTGCCAGTTTACTGAATCGGTTTATCACCTCGAACAATCTGCGATCCAGATACAAAATGCGGCCATCAATACCGACTTACCGCTGCATATCGCTGCTTGTAATGGCCTGCTAAGCTTTTTAGCGCCTCAGTTAAGTACTCCTGAACTTGCCCAAAAGCTAGGACAAATACGCTTACATAAATGGCAGGAAAATAGCGCTGAGTTGATCCACGCAGGTGCGCTTGATTTTGGGATTACGTTTGAAAGTGCTGAAAATAAAGAATTAAGTTACACCAAACTTGGCTCAATCAATGGCATTTATATCGTTGCAGCCAAGCAACACCCACTTTGGGACGTTGAGACGAATATTACCTTAGAGCAAATTTGTCGCCATCCGTTTCTATTTCAAGAACTCAAGGGCTTTAACAGTAAAATCGATCCCTTAGAATTATTTTGCCAGCGCCAAGGTATCTTACTGCCTACAGTAGAGAAAGTGATAGACAGGGAGGAATGGTATGCCCATCTATTAACCATGAAGAGTGTGGCTTTTTGTTCTAGCATTGATATGCACACAGTTAAACATATGCCCGGATTACATCTCGAGCGCCTTAGCGACACAGAGCTTAATAGACTCCACGAAACTATGATGGCGCCACATTATTATCTGATTGAGAAACCTGCAGTTCATCGGCGTTACAGCCAAAGCCAGTGTGATCTCGTCGTGCGCTCCTTACTTGCCGCACTCGAACCAGCACACTAATACAAAAATAGATTACACACTAAGTTCATCAACCTAGCTTACATCATGGATGTTAAGTGGGTTAAGTGGGTTAAGTGGGTTTACTGGGCTATACTTCTATTTATCCAAGGCACAATTCAATCACTTGAAAATGCCATATCGTCCCCCCTATCCTCGCTCTCTTATCCCATTGCTTTTGTGCTCAAAACCTTAAGATAACGACTTAAGACTCAGGCTCTCTTAACATCGTTCATTTTGCTTAACCGAAAATGAATTCATCATTTCGACCTAAGTTTAAAGATTGAAATTGTGATACACATCATAGGCTAGCGGCTTAATTTCACTATTTAAAATATCAAAATGCAAAGTTTAGAATTACCATTCACAGGTGTTAAATCATCGTTCACATATCAGATACAAATTTGCAAATACCACTTTATAAGTAGATGAATCCTCCTATATTAGAGGCACTGCACACGCAGTCTTATAGATAGAAAAAGGGACGCGATGATGAAAAACTACAATAAATCTCTACTGGCACTGGCTCTCGTCAGTACCTTAAGTCTTACCGCCTGCGGGGACGGAAGCGATGGTCAAGATGGGGCACCTGGCACACCAGGTACACCCGGAACACCAGGCACTCCCGGAACACCAGGTACACCCGGAGCCCCTGCGGGTTCCTTCGCAACGACAGCTCAATCCATTACAGATCTGGCATTCACGTTAAGTCCTGCCGACATTAAAGTGACCAGCAGTGAAGGCTTCAGTGTTAAATTTACTGTTACGGGTAAAAATGCAGGTAAAGTAGTCCCTTTCAAAGGACTGGATAAAATTGCAATTTATTCTTTAACAGCAAATGAAAACACCTCAGGTACTGGCGCGCCGATTGAGTGGCAAAATAATGCCACGGCAAATGCCGCTGGCACTTCGTTAACTTGTACTCTAAACGGCCTGAACGGAACTAAAAACGCTTGTACTTTAACCGAAGATACAGCGACGCCAGGCACTTACACAGCAACTTGGACTTATGGTGGCGCAGCGCCAATCATTAATCCAAATGATAATCCAAACGCAGTACACAGAGTCTTTTTACGTGCTTACAACATCGCCGATAGTACTGGTGTTGTCCTATCTGACAAGATTTTGTCTGTACCCGTTGATTTTATCCCTGCAACAGATGAATTAGGTGTATCGGGTAAAGACACAGTATCTAGTGCGGCATGTAAAAACTGTCACGGTGAAGTAGACGGCCATATCGCGAAGATTGAAGCCCACCATAACTACCAAGATGTTAAAAACTGCGTAACTTGCCATAACCCTGATCTCGTTCCAAGTGACGCACAACTGGCCGAAGGTTGGGTATTTGATTTTGCTCCCATGATCCACAGGATCCACGCAGGTCATCACATCAGTGACAGCTTAAGTGGCGAAGCAAAAGAATATTTCGGTGAAGTTGGTTTCCCATCTGATTTGAAAGAATGTAAATCTTGTCATGATGGTGCACCAAGTTATAACACCAATATTTACGCGCAAGCTTGTGTGGGTTGTCATATCAATGTGAACTTCACAACTGGCGAAAACCATTCAGAATTTGGTTTAGCCCAAGCTGATGATACTCAATGTAAATCTTGCCATGGCAGCGGTAGCTTAACACCTGAAGCTGTACACAGTGTCGGTAAACGCGCTGAGTATGCAAGCCTATTCAAAGTTGACTTTACCAGTGCAGCAGTAGTGACTTCAGCAGCACCTGGAATGAAAACATTGACATTAAAAGCCAATGTGACCATGAATGGCGCTGCAATTCCTAACGGAACCGATTTAAAAGTGTATAACGCGACAACTAACCCTACAGGTATGTTTGTGGCTAACGGCTTATTACTGGGTAACGTAACCACTGATGGTACTGTTTACGCTTGGAGAGATGTCAAACCAACAGCAATCGCTCTTAAGCTTGAAAATGGTACGCTGGCAGATGGTGTATTAACCTTCGTAAAAGATATTCCCGATGCCCAAGCTGTTGGTACTATCTACGTCAGTTCAGAAGCCAACGTCTGTATCAAAGCAGGTAAAGTGAGTAGCTGTAATGCCACAGGACTTGAATTTGGCCCAACAAATCCAATTGGTAACACTGCTCCTGTTAAATTCTATAGCTTAGATGCTTCTGCAGTAGTTAAAGCTCGAATGACAGATCCTGCTCGAATTACCGTAGAAGAAGCAAAATGTAACGCCTGTCACGGCACCTTAGATTATATCAAGGGCACCAGACACGGAACTTACACTTTTGATCAATGTATGAACTGTCACAACGATACAACTGGTGCATCAGGCCATAAAACAGTGGTTTCTAAAGGTGAAGACGGTAGCAAAGTCATTAATCCAGAAGTCACTTTCAATAACAAAGACTTATTCACCGTCGCCCACCGCTTCCACAGTGGTAACTTTGATGTTATCGCAGGGATCTTCCGCGATGCCAATGGTGAATTAGTCGGTTATCCATCACCAGAAACTGCATGTTCTGCATGTCACAAAGATGATGCAAAACTGTTTGCGACTGACGGTGGTTTAGCCTCTGAGAAACGTTCAATCAAAGTGGGTAGCAACTACATTAGCCCAGTAGCTGAATCATGCCGTAGCTGTCACGCTCACTCTGATGCAGCGGCTGTCGCTCACTTTAGAAGCAACGGTGCTGTGGTTGAAGCTGACGCAATGACAGATCCTAACTTACCAGTAGAATCTTGCGCAACTTGTCATGCTGAAGGTAAAACCTACGGTGTAGATAAGGTACACGCAGAGGTAGCACACTAGTTCCTTTGGGTTGCCCCTGCACAACCCAAACTTTATCTCTGCAACTCATTGGGGACCCTAGGGTCCCCTTTTTTATTGCTGATGATCTTCAATTGAGATTGTAGATTTAACCAGCTGAGCGGCTACATTGTGCAATACGTTGTCTAAGTAACTTAATAAAGTCCTTAGGTTCCCTATCTAAACTGTCATGGGGAATATACAAGTGATACCCTAAACGCGTATCTAACATCATGCAGCGATGCCCAAACATAGCCAATACGCCACGATAACGATCCCCTTCTATCACTAAAGGGCCAAACTCAGCGCCGAGATAAGTTTCTAAAGTCGCTAAGTCTGCATCTTGAGAGGCAGCCGTCACCAGCAAAGGTCGCTGTTCAGTTAATAATCCTGTTGCTAGACGCAGGGAAATATTATCGAGAATGGGATTTAAATGTTTCAGTTTAATGCCTAAATAAGATAACTCTATAGTATCTAAACCATTAGTCACCCGCGGAATATCGACCCGCTGAATATTATCCCAATCGATAGCCACTTTGCCGCGGCGATGAAAATAGGTCAGCCCCTTGTCATCTAATGCTAGAGTCGTTTCCGGCTCATACACCTTGGCTAAACCGAGAATGAGTGAAATCGCGCCCAAACTAAAAAACATCAAACCAACAGCAAACAAGGCCGGCCACGTCAGAAACAGTCCCAAACCCAGCACCAGACTTAAGCCTCCCAGCCAAGTTAAGGTTAACCCATTTCGTTTCGATAAAGGACGCACAGATACTATTTCTGACTCAATTGTCATTGTTCATCTTCCTGTTAAAACTCGCTATCTTTAGACTGAACTTGGCAAACCACACCTTTAACTTACGGCCTTTATCCATAACCACAAACGGCCAATGTATTCGTGAATCGCCCGCTGAGAAGCCACTAAATTATCGGCGGTTAACCGCCACCCAAAATCATCTCGGCCAATAAAATCCGTTGGGGCAGCATCTGGGTGTAAGCCTTTAGCGTCGAAAATAGCCATCGCTCTTGGCATATGAGTGGCCGATGTGACTAAGCGAAAGGGCTCCTCCCCTAACTCCCACTTTAAGTATTGCGCTTCTTCTATCGTATCGCGCGCCAGTGGAAATTGAATAATTCGGCTTTTATCAACACCTAACTCTACCGCGGCTTTAGCCATCATTTCAGCATGGGAAAATTGAGTGAGTTCACCGCCCCAGCCGCTGACGATCAACATACACTCTTGACCCAACTTAAGTTGCCGAATTCCTTCAGTTAACCTTGTAAGGGCGACGTCCGATAAGGATTGCACCGCCGTCGCTCCCGCTATATCAGCATGCCCTGAACCTAATACCATCACAAAACAAGCGCCTGTGATGGGCGTGGAATTAATCGGATAAGCTGATTCTAACGGCCGCACTAAGGTATTTACACTCAGTTGACTGCTTAAAAACAGTAAGAGAAAAAAAGCGCAGGATACTAAGTATTTCGCCATACTGCGACGGCGCCATACTAAAAAAGAAATCAGTAATAACAATAGGATAAAGGGAATCGGCATCATCCCCTGTGAAACAACTTTCTTAACCCAAAACATGATGTCCATGCCAAGCAATCCAAAGGAGCGCAATCATAGCATCAAAATACGGGGGTAATACATCGCACATAAAGCTAGCCCAGCGTTTTACTGGGCTATTGTTTACAAGACTCTGATATCACTAGACGTTGATTTCATAGCGTAATGAGTTCACTGGTTGAGTTTATATCCTCAATAATGGATCACTTTTCCCACAACCAAGCGGCACCGCGCACTCCCGATGAACAACCGTATAGATTCTGCACCACAGGCGTATGACACTCACGCCCCACCACATAATGGGCCAGCAATGCCGGTAATCTTGGGTAAATCGCCGCGACATTCGACATTCCGCCGCCCAGCACTATGGCATCGGGATCGAGCATATTGATCACATGTGCGAGTGAACGAGCGAGTCTATCCATATAACGATCAAATGCAGCAACCGCAATGGCGTCACCTTCATCGACTAACAACATAATATCGGCACCTGATTTTGCAGCGGCGCGTACTGTACCCGCTGCCGTCAAAGCCGCATTATAATCACGTACAAAGCCAGTGCCAGAGATAAAGGTCTCGATACAATCGGGATTGCCACAGAAGCAACGGGTGGTATTGAACTCTTCCTTAGTCATCCAAGGCAAAGGATTATGACCCCATTCACCGCCGATACCATTACCACCACCGTGAACTTTGCCGTTAATTGCCACACCCGCGCCGCAGCCAGTACCAATAATCACGCCAAACACCACAGAAGCGCCAGCGGCTGCCCCATCGACCGCCTCTGATACCGCAAAACAGTTTGCATCATTGGCAACCCGCACTTCACGCTGCAACAATTCCCCTAAATGTACATCGAGGGGCTGACCATTGATCCACGTCGAGTTAGCATTTTTGACTAAACCTGAATAGGGCGATACCACACCTGGAATACCCACGCCGACAGTGCCTTTCTCGCCAAGAGTCGCTTCCGCTTCCTTAACTAAATCAACCACCGCAGCAAGCGTGCCCTGATAGTCACGTGGCGTCGTCACACGTTTGCGAAATAACTCATTGCCCTCATCACTCAGTGCGACTAATTCTATTTTTGTTCCGCCTAAATCGACGCCCATGCGCATCATGAATTACCACTCCAGTGTTTAGCTTGCCCTTTCATCAAGTGAGATTGATGCAAGGCAATCGTTATTTTACCCAGCCAGGAGCTGTGGCAATAAAGTAAGGGTTTAAAATGTCAGGTTTTTGATTATAAGTTAATGGTTCACCTGAGTCATAACAGACAACTGTGCCGCCTGCACTTTCGAGTACAGCTTGCGCCGCTGCGGTATCCCACTCGCTGGTTGGGCCAAGTCTGGGGTACAGATCGGCACTGCCTTCAGCCAACATACAAAACTTAAGCGAGCTACCCACGCTTAAGATGTCATGCTCACCAAACTGTTGTAAATATTGCGCTAAGCCAGGGCTCAAGTGCGAGCGACTGCCGACAATCATCGGCATTTCGCGTGGCGTATTGGCGCCCAATAAGGGGCTCTCTTGACCCGCTTGTTGGCGCCATGCACCTAAATGTTTAGCGCCGTAATAATAGGTATCGAGCACAGGCGCATATACTACACCTGCGATAGCAACCCCTTGATGGATAAGTGCAATATTGACGGTAAACTCGCCATTGCGCTTAATAAATTCCTTAGTGCCATCTAAAGGATCAATCAACCAATAGGTTTGCCATTGACGACGCACGTCCCACGCGATATCCGCCGCTTCCTCAGACATAATAGGAATACCGACAAACTGCTTTGCCAATGCCGCCACTATCACGTGGTGCGCGGCTAAATCGGCGGCCGTCACAGGGCTATCGTCCCCCTTATGGCTCACCGAAAAGTCATCTTGACCATAAACTGTCATAATGGCATTGCCTGCGGCTTTGGCAATCGCGACCACTTGCAGTAGATCTTGTTTGGTCAATGTCTGCGCTATTGTCGTCTTGTCTGTCACTGAAACTTCCTTAATGCATTAAATATCTTGGCATTATGCCATTGTCATCCAAGGGGAATTTAGAACAAATTCATCATACATCAAGCAAAATAGACTAAGACTCGCAGCTTAAACCGCGGCGCACAAAACCACAGATAAACAAAGTGATTACGATACTAAGGCAAGCCATTGGCGCTGAGAAGAGGCTTAAGTCCAGCTGCATTCGTATTCACAGCCTATGTTTTCATATTGATAGTCTAAAGCCGTCGCTTAAATCTGATTATTGGCGGGCTTTTTGTTTTCGAAAGCGTTAATCACTGCGATGACGTAAACGCTTAACGCCTGATTAAAACTGCCTAAACCCAAATGTGAGTCACGTTAATTGTCGTCATAATAGCGTCGCAACATGCAATTCAGTTGCTGACGCCAATCTTGCCATACGACGTTATCAGGCATAGACAGTGCGGTATTGACAGCCAAAGCGGACTGCACTTTGGCACTATTCAACACGCTATAACTCGGTCTTTTTGCCAAACTCACGCCGCGATTTAATGCTTGTTTAGCATAGTGAGCACTGGTAATCGGCTGGATAACCACAGGTTGACTTAACAGATTGAGCGCTAGGGCTTGTCGCTGGATTTCACAGGCAAACTCATACCAACTGCATTGGCCTTGAGCGCTGTAATGAAATACGCCCGAGCACTGTTGCATGACTAATTGCCAAATCACCTTAGCGAGTGCATCACTCCACGTCGGACAGCCGATTTGATCGACTATCACCTGCAATCTTGGTTGAGTGCGCATCAAGTTCAGCATGGTTTGGACAAAATTATGCCCATCTTGACCGTAGAGCCATGAGGTACGCACAATCGTTGCGCGCTCCCCCAAGATGGCCACTACCTTCTGCTCGCCGAGCAACTTACTCTTACCGTATACAGACAACGGCTTGGGAGCATCGAGTTCAACAAATGGCCTTGGTAAATGATTTGGAGCTGAGTCTAGATTTTGATACTGCTCAACGCCAGTTTCTCTAACATCACGGACAGCATGACCACCAAACACATAATCGCTCGACACATGCAGCAAGCGGGCGCCCGACTGCCAACATTGCTGCGCCAGTAACTCAGGGCCGAGTGCATTCACGCCATTCGCTTCGATTGCATCATGCTCAGCAGCATCCACTGCATTATAGGCCGCACAATTGATCACCCAGCTTGGTCGATATTGAGTAAACACTGCGGCAATATTGGCGGCATCGGTAATGTCTAACTGACTACGACTTAGCGCATAAAGCTTAATTGGTGCGACTGAGTTTGTACTTGTGCTGGTATTTGGGGCTAGCTCGCCAATATCGGCAGCGACTCTCAGCAAGGCCTGAGCGAGCTGACTCTTCGCGCCAGTGATTAACACCACTTGAGGAGTGTTAGCGACTGTGGCACTCGCCGCCCCGCATTGAAGTGGCGTCACTTTAGTTGCCACTATTTTCATCACTAATCAACAGCATGGCTCATCGTCACTGAATAAGGGGATCAAATCAGCAACGGTTTCATGGCCACGGGCGGCTAAAAAGGCTAAGAGTGCTGAAGGACTACGATTGAGTAATCGTGATGGCGGATAAGCCACTTCATCGATAATCGCTTGCGCCCGCGCAAAACCGCCTAAGCTAAAAGCCACGTGGGAATCAGAGCCCATAACTAAAATAGTGCCAAATTCCTTGGCCGCTTTGGCAATCGCAGTGCAATTGGCTTCGCTGCCCTTACGGGAAACTTCAAAGGAGGAATTGTTAATTTCAAGCGCCACACCGTATTCGGCAGCGGCACGGGCAACGGCTTCAATATCAATCGGATAGGCGGGGTTACCCGGATGAGTAATGATATCAACCTTGCCGCTCTTAATCGCATTAATCATGGCCTCTGTGTGAGTCGCTTTATCTGACGGAGGATAGACGGGCTCATGAAATCCTGCGAGCACAATATCGAGCTGCTTTAAATAATCGCCAAAGAAATCAATCTCGCCGTCGATATTTTTGATATTGGCTTCGATACCCCGCAAAATCCCGACGCCATCAACCATACGTGGCAAAACTCTTAAATTCACAAAGTGCCAAAAATGCGGCGCATCGGCCATCGCAGGCCCATGATCTGTGGTGGCAAATAGGCGAATCCCCTTCTGCTTTGCCACCGCTAAGTAGTCATGAATTGTGCTATAAGCATGGCTCGAAGCCACAGTATGGGTATGAGTGTCGACTTGGTACTGCATGGTTCACCTCAGTCAAATGATTCAATCAATTTAGAAAAACTAGCCACTATTTAGCTAAAAAGCGATAACAGTTCATCGGCGCTTCCTTGCCATGTGCCCTTGCCTTTACCTTCGAGAATACTGTCCGCCAGACTTTGCTTATGCTGCTGCATTTCTTGGATTTTTTCTTCTACTGTACCTTCTGCGATCAGCTTATAGACAAACACGGGCTTATCTTGACCGATACGATGGGCTCTATCCGTAGCCTGTTTTTCCGCCGCCGGATTCCACCAGGGATCATAGTGGATCACAGTATCCGCCGCGGTGAGATTAAGCCCAGTGCCGCCCGCTTTTAAGCTGATTAAGAACACAGGCGTATCGCCCTCTTGAAACTTATCTATCTGCGCTTGACGCAGGCGAGTTTGTCCTGTGAGCTTACTGTAATCGAGCCCCAAGTCCACCAGCTCAGCTTCAATCAAGCTGAGCATGCTAGTGAACTGGCTGAAAATCAATATCTTACGTCCCTCTTGCACCATCTCGGGCAAGTTTTGTTTTAGCCAGTCTAACTTAGCATTATTCTTCACTTTCTGCGCTTGCTCTAACTTCACCAAGCGCGGATCACAGCAGGCTTGGCGTAGCTTAAGTAAGGCATCGAGAAACTCGATATGACTGCTACCAACGCCTTGAGTGGCAAATAAATCCCGCAGTTTTTTCTCCATCACCAGTCGAATACTCTCGTAGAGATTTCGCTGATCTTTTTCTAACTCTAAGCTCTGGGATATTTCGGTTTTAGGGGGTAATTCACCGACCACTTCATCTTTGGTTCGGCGCAGCACAAAAGGCGCAATCCGTTGACTCAAGATTTGCGCTTGCTCCATATCGCCATAACGTTCGATTTTGTGCCTAAAGGATTTGTTAAAGAAGGCATTCGTGCCGAGTAATCCTGGCAAACTAAAATCCATCAAGGACTTAAGTTCGCCTAAGTGATTTTCAAGCGGCGTACCCGACAGGCACAATCTAAACGGCGCTTTAAGATCTTTAATCACTTGAGTCACTTTCGCCTGCGCATTTTTTATCTGCTGCGCTTCATCCAGCACGATATGTTCAAACACCTGCCGTTGATAATAGTCACAGTCGCGCACGATCAGCGGATAGGTCGTCACCACAATATCAAACTCATTTAAGCGTTCGAGCAAAGGCTTGCGTAAAGCACCATGAATAACGACTAGCTTTAACGATGGCGCAAATTTCACGGCTTCTTTCGCCCAATTGCCCACTAAGCTCGTTGGGCAAATAATTAAACTCGGTGAACAACTTGCCACCGTGGATTTTAGTTCTTGCTGCTTAAGTAAAAAAGCCAAGGTTTGAATGGTTTTACCCAGCCCCATATCATCGGCCAAAATACCGCCAAGCTGATATTCCTTTAAGAAACAGAGCCAATTTAAGCCTTGCTGTTGATACTGGCGTAACTCAGCATTTAAGTTGTCTGGGACTGTGACCTCTAACACACCGTTAAAATTTTCGAGCTTAGTCGCTAAACTGCGCACTCGTTCACCATTAAGCAAACGAATATCACTGTCGGCAAAATCATTTAATAGGTGGGCACGGTATTTAGGCAAAGACACGCTGTTGCCTTTGTGGCTATCGAACAGTTCTAAAATAATGCTGATCAGCGGCTTAATCACGCTGGCTTTGACTTTTAACCAATCACCATTTGGGCTTGGTAACAGCAGTTCTGCATCATCGGCGGGCTCACCGTACTGCTTAAGCCAAGTGGCAATTAAAGGCAACATAGGCACTATTTGACCATCAATGTCAGCATTCAGTGACAGAGAAAACCAGCCCTCTTGCGTATCATCCAGCTCAATCGCCAGCGGAGTATCAATAACATTTAAGCTGAAATTGTCGGCAAAATGCACTTGGTAACCTAAAGCCTCTAGCGCCGGGATTTCCTGTTGAATAAAGTGCAACCAAGCATCAATCGTTTCAGGCAGTGAACCTAACCCCCAAATACTGACATAGCTGCCACTGTTAGGGATAAAAGAAGGCGCAAGCTCGATCAGTTCCAATGCCATCAAACGATTAATCGCATCCATTTCCGCATCGAGTTGACGCGCGACTTGATAGGTTTTGCCTTGATGGGTGACTAAGGACAAGGGCTCGTCGGGATACTGACCGCCGAGCACCACATCTTGATAGACAAATTCCAACAGCACTAATGGCTGCGCCATAGCAAACTCAGGTAACTCCTGCGAGGTTAAGGTCAACCTAACTTGAAGCGGCACTTGCAGCTCGACAAAATCAATCAAAGCAGGCGTAGGTACAGTTTTCGCCGAAAAATGCTTAATCAGTTTGTGGCTCACCAGTTCAATCTGTGAGCTAGGCACTGGCGGCATCTGACTGAGTAATAACAGCTTTTCAACACTGATCTCGGTATCCAATGCGCCCACTTTAAAATAATCTAAATCAATATAAGTCGGTGGCTCACAGGGGATAAGCTCCCAATTGTCTTTATTGGGCAGCGTTAACTGCATCTGTTTATGTTCGGCATCCTTATCTAGCCAAATGAATTCAGGCTTGCTCGCTTCACCTCGGGTGAGCGGTAAACGACTCTCCTCCCAAAAACACCGCCCAGTGACGAGCATTTTTTCCAGTGCCATGGCACCTAACTGAGCTTTAAGATACAGGCGAGAGGCACCATGGCGACGAGTTGACATGATGAGATTGATGATGAGCACGTCTTCAGCGCCAATCCAAGCGGGCATGTAATATTGCACGTCGGATAAAGCGATTTTCGAGCCTTTGTTATAGCCACCATTCTTCGCCAACTTGCCTTTTCTTAGCTCAAGAAAGACACCGTTATCATCTTTAGATAACACGTACAGCACACGATCGTCGTAGAGTAAATCAACATTTGAAACCGTGAGATCATCACTTTCGTCTAGCAGATGTAACCACTGAGCAATACGTTGATCTTCAACGGTTCTATCACTCAGTAAACTGTAAAGTACGGCAGCAATATGTTTGCAATGCCCAGTGGCGGGACATGAACAGAAGCCATTCATGATCAACTTATGGTTCATGCTGACAAGGCGAATATCCTGCCGATAGGGCTGGGATTCCGTCCCCATGACACGACCTTCAATATGACGAAAATCGGCGTTCGCTTTGGCGCTCAACACCCGTCCTTTCATCACATAATCACGGGCGCGCATTAAGGTTGGCGGCGTGAATAATGACTCAATCGTGGTTCGAGTCAATTGGATAGGATCTTGGGGGGACAAGCGATTCATGTAAAAACCTTGAAACTAAAAATATCAACTCCGAGCAATAGCAAGCCATTGCCGCGCGACATTTATCAATAAGTTGTGTGGGATTGTATTGAAAGCCTTGGCCGAAAGCCAGAATGATAGCCACGATAGACTGCCCCACCATGCCCGCAGGATAAAAATAACAAACTTATCCGCAGACAGGGAACGGGTCTCATCCAGAGCAAAGTCATTGATAAATAATACTTTATTATCAATTGCTGAGCGTTAACTGTTACAACCAAATGCTAAACTTTCGCTTTAGCGTCAGTGGCTTTGGCCTCAGCATTTTTTGTATCAGCACTTTTTTTATCAGCAATGTAGCGATCGACTAATATTTCTAAGATATCCAAAGGAACTGCACCATTCTTCAGAACTACATCGTGGAAATCCCTGAGATCGAACTTATCACCTAAGGCCAACTTGGCTTTTTCGCGCAGTTCGAGAATTTTCATCATACCAACTTTATAAGCCGTCGCTTGACCTGGCATAACGATATAACGCTCAATCTCAGCCGTGACATCACGATCGGACATGCCAGTATTTTTCTTCATATAGTCAATCGCTTGCTCGCGAGTCCAACGGCTATGATGAATACCTGTATCTACCACTAGACGCACAGCGCGGAACAACTCTGCCTGCAAACGACCGATATTATCAAAGGGATCCTGTTGAAAACCAAGCTCCCAAGCCAAACGTTCGCTATATAAAGCCCAACCTTCAATGTATGCCGTAAAAGGCGCCATCTTACGAATAAGTGGCATACCTTCTAACTCCATCGCCACTGCAATTTGGAAATGATGCCCAGGGATCCCCTCGTGGTAGGCTAAAGTGCGCATACCGTATTTAGGCGTGGCCTTGATGTCATATAAATTGGCATAGAAACGCCCTGGACGACTACCGTCAATCGCGGGCTGCTGATAATAGGCACCCGGTGCCGTTTTCTCTTTAAACTCAGGAATACGCACCACTTCCATGCCCGCTTCGGGTCGAATACGAAAGGCATCACCGAGTCCCGCATTCACTTCATCAAGAATCGCTTGATAATCGACGAGGATTTGCGCCCTACCCGCATCGCTATCCTCGTAGTAAAACTTAGGATCGGCGGCTAATGCTTCAATCGCGACCGAGAAACCTTGGCCCACATCGTAACCTTCAGCGGCTAATATAGTCATGATTTCATTTTGAATGCGATCTACCTCAGCCAGCCCTTTGGCATGGATTTCATCCGCAGTGTAATTGGTGGTCGTGAAGAACTTCAGCAGTTGCTCATAGGCAAGGTTGCCATTAGGCAGCGCCCAATAACCATCATCCGTCCCAGCTTTGGCTTGTAGCTGGGTAAGGTAGTCGATAAATAATTGATACGCTGGATGCACATAACCTTTAATGTCCGCTTCCGCCGCTGCCAATAACCGTGCTTGCTCATCGGCACTGATATCCGTGTCAGCCAATTTAGTTTTGAAGGAACTGTAGAGAATATTGTCTTGCACTGGCGTCGCGACAAAATCATTCATCTCGGTGAGCACCCGCTCAATCACGAACTTAGGCGGAATAATCCCCTTAGCCTCACGAATTTTTAAACCTTCGAGAGTTTGCGCAAACTTAAGTTTCACTTTTTGTAAACGCGACAGATAGTTTTCAGCATCGCCCACAGAATGCACTTGGTGCTGCGCTTGCATAAAGCTTGGATAACCATTTTGCACACCAAACAACTGATTCAGCGGATAGTTATGGTAACGATACGGCTCAGAGATCAGCGCGAAATCGGCAAGATATAGGGCAATATCCTTGGAGATACGTTGATTTTCATCTAAATCCGCATCGGAATAGCTCAATAAGGTTTCACGCAGATCTCGCACTTGCGCGAAAGTCTTATCCATCGCCTCTGGACTATCATCATCCAAATCGGCGTTATGGCCTGTAATCCCTACCGATTCTAAGAAACCCAATGAGGTTAAGGTCTCAGGGCTTTCGAAAGCCATCTTGACCACACTTCGATCTAGAAATGCGCGAAAGAAAAACGGTTTTTTCGCAAACCATTCATGGGCTGCCAGCGCCACTAATAACAGCACTAAGACTAAGCTGCCGAGTCCAATCCGTTTTAGTACTGTTTTCAACGTCATTCTCCATTCTTATTATATTCAATCTAAAGTTATCGCCCTGAATCCATAGCTCAAGCACGTTTTTATTGGATGACGAGAATACCATTAACCACAAATAAGCAACAATTCAATAACGTAACGAATCATGACAGAATCCTTACCTAAGCATATAAGCCGTATTTAAACCTAATGGAACGGATTGAAAGGTTAATCGCAGGTCAGTCATGGCAAACATAAAAAAACTTTCACACTAGATAACAATCAAAAATAAAATCTAAATAGTTGAATATTAATAGTTATATCTAATTTGCGCACTCAATGAGTCGCAAAAAAGCAGTTTCAATATGAGAGGCATTTAAAAATAAAACTATACAAACCCCTAGAGTATGTTAATCTGCACTCCGGCCTGTGATTCAGACCTATTTATAAGCAATATTATGTATTTGAAAACCTTCGCTACGCCTGTAATATTTTTTTTGCTGTCATGAAGCTTTCCACTCATAACTTATCATCAATGTAAATAATTCTATTTCTGGCTAACATACCGCATAATTGCGAATTATTTGTTTGAAAATTTTGGAGACATTCATGTCTAAAACTACTGGTGTAGTTAAATGGTTTAACGAAGATAAAGGTTTTGGTTTTATTTCTCCTGACAATGGTGGCGCTGACGCATTCGTTCATTTCCGCGCAATCGTTTCAGAAGGCTTTAAAACTCTTGCTGAAGGTCAAAAGGTTTCTTTTGACATCGAACAAGGCCAAAAAGGTCCTCAAGCTGCGAACGTAGTTATTCTGTAATTAGACTTTGTCTAATTTAAGTTAACAAGTTCCAGACAAAAATGCCGACACTATGTCGGCATTTTTATATCTGCATTTTCATCCATCTCAAAAGAGTGACCCTCAGGCCTTTAGCCATGTAGGAGCTTAGCCTCAGCTTTCTCAAGTCGCCGTGGTTTACCCACTATCAGTAAGATATCCCCTGCACGAAAAACCCAGTCCTGCTCAGGATGTTCCACTTCAGCGCCATTGCGACGAATCGCCCTTAACTCTACTTTCAATGTTTCCCACATGATATCGGCAACAGTTTTACCAATCGCATCAGCCCCACGCGGTAATGCCACCGCATGCAATGACTCTAAAGTAAAATCAGTTTCTGTACCGGAAAAGAAGCCGTGTAAAAATTGATAATGATTGCGCCGCTCAGATTCTAGCCGTTTTAGGATCCGTGCCAATGGCACACCACATTGGTGTAGTACCTGCGATACTAACATCAAGCTCCCCTCTAAAGACTCAGGGATCACTTGATTAGCTCCCGCCTTTTTAAGCAAGTCTAGATCGCTGTCGTCTTTAGTTCTAACTAAAATTTTAGCCTCTGGTGCCAATAACTTACATAAAGGTAAGACTTCTTCTAAACTACGTGACTCACAAAAAGTGATAACGATCATCTTGGCCTGTTTAACACCCATTTGTTTTAAAATTGCCCGTTTACACACATCACCGAAATAAATAGGTTCGCCAGCACGACGCGCTTCAGTGACGCGCGTTGGATCGAGATCCAATACCAGATAGGGTACAGCTTCAGTTTTTAAAAAACGGGCAATGGTTTATCCTACTCGGCCGTAACCAAAAATCATCACCAGCTCATGATCATCCATCATCAATGGCACAGCTTCATCCACATGCTTTGCCTGACGGATCCCCAGCGCCCACTTAGCAATATCCACACTATGACGAACTAACCAAGGAGCTATTGCCATGGAAAGCACGGCGACCATGACTAATATGGTACTGATCTCATTATTTAAAAGTTGATAGTTGACCGCTAAAGCCAATACCACAAAACTGAACTCCCCCACTTGAGCTAAGCTCATAGCCGTACTCATCGCAATTCGAAAAGGCTCACCTACTAATCTTAAAATGCCATGAATGATCAGCGCCTTACCTAGCACAACCGCCACTAAGATCAGCAGTATCTGCCACCAGAAACGTATCACTAAGGTAAAGTCCAGCATCATGCCAATGGAGATGAAAAACAGTCCCATCAATAGATCGCGAAACGGTCGTATATCCGCCTCAAGTTGGCGGCGGTACTGGCTTTCTCCCAGCAGCATACCCGCCATAAATGCCCCCAGCGCCATAGATAATCCTAGCCACTGAGTAAAAGCCCCTGTGACAAGCGCAACGACTAAGGTCGATAATACAAACAGCTCATTGGAGCGAGAACGCGCAACCTCATCAAATATCCGCGGCAACGCCCACTTACCAAACGCCATTAAGAGGAAAAAAGCCAATATGCCTTTAAGCAAGGCAAAGGCGATGTCCGCGACCATCAAAGGTTCGCCGCCATTGGCCAGTAATGGCAATAGGATCAACAACGGCACAACCGCTAAATCTTGGAACAAAAGCACGCTGACGGAGAGTTCGCCGTGGCGGCGCCTCAGCCATCCCTGTTCATTGAGTAATTTAAGGACAATAGCAGTAGATGACAACGCGATGGCAGCACCGATAACCAAGGCTTCAACCCAATTCAAGCCGCACAATAGGGCCACGCCCATGGTCAACAAGGTTGTGATCACCATCTGCGCACTGCCTAAGCCAAATACAGTCCGGCGCATGGCCCACAGCCGCGGCACAGAGAACTCTAAGCCTAAGGTAAACATCAGCAGCACAACGCCAAGCTCGGCGACAGATTGCATTTGATGCTGGGTAAACCAATGAAAACCACTCGGGCCACTCACAACCCCTGTGAGTAAATAAGCCAGAATTGCGGGTAGGCCCAAACGACGCAGCGCAGCAATGGCCACAATGGCAATCACGAGCATAAGTAATACTTGGATTAAAAAGCTATGTTCCATTGGGGCTATGACTCCTGTCAAAATGCTGACATGTCAAAAAATCTAACGCTGAGTTTTAAGCTTAACTGAATGACTAACAAAGACAAATTTTATTAACAAATATTGCGGCACGGTATTTGCTTAGACTAGGTTAGAGATGTATCGCACTAACATTTGCTGGAGTGATGATTATGGACTTTGGCCTAGCGACCGAGCTGTATCCCGACGAATATCGCTATCAAACAGAACATTATAGTCCCAATGATAATCCATTGGACTTGATACAAGTGATCCAACAACTGCATGCCAGTTTAGATCCTAGGACAGTCTTTGCCTGCTATGGCAAAGTGCTGGGACAACACTTGCCGATCCAAGGCGTGCGCTTAACCTATGGCGAGCACAAATTCAGCTGGGGCAAACGTTATGGTATCAGCGTCAAACGACAGCTCATGTGTGCAGGAATGCCATTAACGATTCAGTACCAACTGGTGACGCCATTTACGCCATCACAAACCTCAAACTTACAGGATATTGAACCGCTGTTATTGCAACCTTTATTAAATGCGTTGCAATATCAAGAAATGTCAATGCAAGCTATGTTTGACTCGCTCACTGGCTTAGGCAATCGCCATTATTACAGTCAGAGTCTCAGTAATGCGACCGCCAGAGCCCATCGAAAACAAGGAGCAGTCGCTCTCATAGTGCTCGATCTTGATAACTTTAAACAACTTAATGATAAATTCGGCCATAAATGTGGTGACTATATTCTGAAGGAGTTTGGTGACATCATTCGTGCAACCATACGCAATACAGATCAAGCCTTCCGGATTGGTGGTGATGAATTCGTCATTATTGTCCAAGGCAATATTCATGCGGCTGGCTTGTTATGTGAACGGATTGTCTCGGTAATTAATCAGCACAGTAGTTTCAATCAATTTGGGGTGAGCTGTAGTTTAGGGGCGGCAGAATCACACGATACCATTGAAGCCGAACAACTTTATGAACTTGCCGATAAGGCACTTTATCAAGCCAAAGCCGCCGGACGTAACTGCTATAAACTCAGCCAAAATCAATTAGTTTAACACGCGCAGGGATGCCAAATGAAATGCGATAACTCACTCGCAGCGCGTACCCCATAAAGGTCTAAATCAAACTGACGCGCTGCGTTCCACTCTCCTCTCGCTTTCCTAGAACACACCAATATTCCAAGATTAACTCTCGACTAGAATTCCTTTGCTTCCTCAACAAACACCTGTAAACCAAGTCCATTCGACTCAACAATAAAGCCCTTTTCAACCCACAGTCCAATTGCCATCACCAGTTGCTCGCCATAAAACACAAACCCCACCTTTTCGCGTACCCAAGGCGGAATAGCAAACTCTTGCCACAGTTTCTTTAATTCTCGCCCCTTGCCACGGGAATGAGGATGACAGCGATATTGCCCCGCAAGTTGATATCGTACACTGACCACTTCATCAGGCCAAGGTAAGCGGACTCTGGGACCTTGTTCTGTCACTATCAGCCTAATCTGCTCACCATTCGCTAAGCCCGCAGGCGACACGACTAATTCGGTACTATCTCCCTGTAATAAAGAAATAAAGTCATGCTGTGGTAACGTCCAACTCACAGGCTGAGTGTGACGTTTGTGAGTTTGATACTTGAATAAATAGACTTGATTAGCAAAGCGACGGATTTCACACTCACCCACTCGAATATGCACTTTAGCATCGTCTTTCGCGTTAAGAAGCTGAGTGATGATTTGCTTAAGCTGCACCTTTGAGGGCAAAGCAAAACCTTGGGATTCAATAAAGCCACGTAAGAGTAACGCTTGCCAGTCGGCTGACTGTTCGGCAAAACCATCGAGCTTGAATACACTTTGAGTATGGTAAGGCGCTTGGGTTAACCATAAAGATAAACGTTCACTCACCTGTAAATCCAGCGTCGCCTGTTGTTCGGCGCACAATGCCGCACTGCGACTCGCAGTTGTCGCAATACTCGGCCAACGCGCTTTTAAGCGGGGAATGATTTCTAAACGTAAAAAATTTCGATCGTACTTATCGTCTTGATTACTTTCATCTTCGATATGCACTAAGCCTTGATGTTTCGCGTAGGCTTCAATTTGCTCACGGCTGATATCCAATAACGGCCGCAGTTGTTTGCCTTGTGCTAATGCTTGAACTTGTCCCATGGCCGCCAGCCCTTTCGGCCCCTGACCACGTTTCAGCGCCAGTAAAATAGTCTCAAGCTGATCGTCTTCATGGTGAGCTGTCAACAACACATCATTTTCGCTTAAATGCCGTTCAATCGCTTGATAACGGACTTTTCGTGCTTCGGCTTCAAGGCTCAATCTTGGCCCACGATTAACCGCGACTCGCTCAACCGTCACGGGCAGATCGTAATACAGGCCCCGCTCAAGGCAATGCTGTGCCCAAGCCTCAGCGTTATCGCTTAGGCCATGGTGTACATACACTAGCTGATAATTAAACTCCGGATGTTGCCGTGCAAACTGGCTTAAACCAAAGGCCAAGACTTCGGAATCAACCCCACCACTGTAAGCCAGCACTAACTTGCTGTCAGGCGCTAAGGATTGCGCAGCCAAAAAATCACAGATATGCGCGCTGAGATCGCCAGCAGTCAATGCTTCGTCAAACTTAGCCGACATAAGTTAACTTCATCTGTTTACACCTAAGACATTCGCCAACATTAGAATAAAATTCTCACCTTGTTTGGCCCGAGGAGCGATTCGAGCGAGAGCATTAAATCATCGGTCGGATTCACTCGCCAAGCATCGGCTAACCTAAACTGACCTTTGGCTTGAGCTTGAGTGTAATTGATCACCACAGGCACAGCGCCGTTACGCCACGGGCTTAGGGCTTGCTCGAAAGTGTCTAACGCCGATGGCGTTAACTCGCTGCCATCCATATCAATTTCCAGCGCTTTGGCAAAGTGGCTGCGCGCCTCACTGATATCTATGATGTTACGCGCCGTCATACGGTTGCCGCCGGCAAAATCATCGTAACTCACCTCACCTTCACAAATGAGGATGCGGTCTTTCTCCAGCAGATGATTAAACTTTTCAAAGGCTTCGGTAAACAACATGATTTCAAGACGTGCGCTCTTATCATCGAGCGTCAACAGGCCCATTTTCGAGCCGCGTTTGGTCAGCATCACTCGCGTTGCCACCACTAAACCCGCAGCCTTAGCGGTTTTACCCCGTTCGGTGGGATGCACATCTTTCAAACGACCGGACGTGTAATGCTTAAGCTCTTTTAAATATTGATTGATCGGATGACCAGTCAAATACAAGCCTAAGGTTTCGCGCTCGCCTTCGAGCCAAATTTTATCTGGCCATGGGGTACATTCGACAAACTGCTGCTTACTGTCTTCGGGTTCACTGTTGAGCAAACCAAACATATCGTGTTGGCCAATCGCCTCGGCTTTGGCGTGTTGATCGGCGGCGCGAATCGCTTCAGGCAAGGTTGCCATCATAGACGCACGATGCGGCCCAAGCGTATCGAGTGCGCCCGCGCAGATCAGCTTTTCAATCACGCGCTTATTGAGCTTTTTCAAATCGATGCGGGCACAGAAATCGAATAAATCCACGAAGGGGCCATCTTTACGCGCCTCTAAAATCGATTCAACTGGACCTTCACCCACGCCTTTAATGGCGCCAATGCCATAAACAATGCGCAAATCATCATCGACGGTAAATTTGAACAAGCCTTTGTTCACATCCGGAGGAATGAGCGGTAATCCCATACGCTCGCATTCATCGACCAAAGTCACAATTTTATCTGTGTTGTCCATATCGGCCGACATTACCGCCGCCATAAACTGCGAAGGATAATGGGTTTTTAGCCATAAGGTCTGATAAGACACAAGCGCATAGGCGGCTGAGTGAGATTTGTTAAAACCGTAGCCGGCGAACTTTTCCACTAAGTCGAAGATCTTCATCGACAAGTCGCCGTCGACGCCGTTATTGATTGCGCCCTCTTTAAAGATACTGCGCTGCTTGGCCATCTCTTCGGGCTTTTTCTTACCCATAGCACGGCGCAACATGTCGGCGCCGCCAAGGGTGTAACCCGATAACACCTGTGCAATCTGCATCACTTGCTCTTGATACAGAATAATACCGTAGGTCGGCGATAGCAGTTCTTTTAGTGATTCATGCTGGTACTGTGAATCGGGATAAGACACTTCTTCGCGCCCATGCTTACGCTCGATGAAGTTATCTACCATGCCCGATTGCAAAGGCCCAGGGCGGAACAATGCCACCAGTGCGATCATGTCTTCAAAACAGTCGGGCTGCAGACGTTTAATCAAATCCTTCATACCGCGGGATTCCAACTGGAATACCGCTGTGGTTTCATATTTTTGCAACAAGCGGAAAGATGCAGCATCCGTTAACGGAATCGCTTCGATACGCACAGGTGGGCGACCGTTTTTGACCTCGACCTTGTTCACCATCTCCAGTGCCCAGTCGATGATTGTCAAAGTACGTAAACCCAAAAAGTCGAATTTAACTAAACCTGCGGTTTCAACGTCGTTTTTATCGAATTGTGTTACTGGGTTTTTACCTTCAGCATCGCAATAGAGCGGCGCAAAATCGGTAATTTTTGTCGGTGCAATCACCACACCACCCGCGTGTTTACCCGCGTTACGTGTCACACCTTCGAGCTTGCGACACATGTCGATCAGATCTTTTACGTCTTCATCGGCATCATAGGATTCTTGCAGGGCTGGCTCGACCTCAAACGCTTTTGCCAGCGTCATCCCAGGTTCTGGTGGAATGAGTTTAGAAATTCGGTCAACGAAGCCATAGGGATGACCCAGCACGCGGCCAACATCGCGAATAACCGCTTTTGCCGCCATAGTTCCGAAGGTGATGATTTGCGATACCGCTTCGCGGCCGTACAATTCGGCCACGTGGTCGATCACTTCATCACGTCTATCCATGCAAAAGTCGACGTCAAAGTCGGGCATAGAAACCCGCTCAGGGTTGAGGAATCGCTCGAACAGTAAGTCAAATTCTAATGGGTCTAAGTCGGTAATCTTAAGCGCATAGGCCACGAGTGAACCCGCGCCCGAACCCCGACCAGGTCCTACTGGGATACCGTTATCTTTACCCCATTGGATGAACTCCATCACGATCAAGAAGTAACCGGGGAAACCCATCTGGTTGATCACTTTAAGTTCAATGTCGAGGCGCTCATCGTATTCGCCGCGTTTCTCGGCGCGCACCTCAGGATCAGGGAACAAAAACTCGAGCCGCTCTTCAAGGCCTTTCTTCGAACAATCGACCAGAAAGTCTTCGATGGACATATCGCCCGTCGGGAAGTTGGGCAGGAAATATTCGTATAAACGGATCGTTACATTACAGCGTTTAGCGATTTCGACACTGTTCGCCAACGCCGCAGGAATGTCGGCGAATAGTTCACACATTTCCTCTTCGCTACGCAAATACTGCTGTTCACTGTATTTTTTAGGTCGACGAGGATCGGCAAGGGTAAAGCCATCGTGAATTGCCACCCGAATTTCGTGGGCATCAAAATCTTCGGGTTTAAGAAACACCACCTGATTAGTAGCCACCACAGGGATGCCCTTCTCCTGCGCTAAGGCCACTGCCATATGCAGATAACGCTCTTCATCGGGTCGACCTGTGCGGATAAGTTCGAGGAAATAACGGTCAGTGAAATGGGTCTGATAAAAGTCGCATAAAGATTCGACTTGTGTGCCATTGCCCTTGAGCAGTGCCTTACCCAGATCGCCTTCTTTGGCGCCCGATAACAGCAAAATGCCTTCGTTATAAGTGAGTAACCACTCTTGGTCTATCACTACACGGCCGGCCACTTGGCCACGCAAATAGGCTTGGCTGATGATTTGGGTCAGATTCTGATAACCGACATTGTTCATCGCAATGATGGTTAAGGCACATAATTCACCGTCAAATCCAGGCACTTGCATCCAAAAATCAGCACCAATAATCGGCTTGATCCCCGCACCATGGCAACCACTGTAAAACTTCACCAAACCACAAAAGTTATTTTGGTCAGTCAAGGCGACCGCGGCCATTCCCTGCGCTTCCACCTGCGCCAAAATAGGCTTGACCTTGGCCACGCCATCGGTCATAGAGAAGTCACTGTGGACACGAAGATGCACAAAACGAGGATCGGACATAATTAGGATTATCTTTGAATAGCAGGTTAACAATAACTAGAAAGCAGACTAACAAAGTCACGCAGCCAGAGCCAGTGACTTTGCTGGATAACGGGAACTTATACCCAAACAACCTGAAACTCGTATCTTCAGGTAGCTTGGGAGCACAGCTTACAGCCCCAGTAATGCCTTGACGGGTTTAAAACTTTTACGATATTGGTCAAACACCCCATGTTCGGCGATGGCCTCAAAATGCGCCTTAGTCGGATAGCCCTTATGCTTAGCAAAACCGTATTGCGGATAAGCAGCATCGAGCACATCCATCTCACGATCCCGCGTCACTTTGGCGATAATCGATGCGGCACTAATACTGGCAATTAAACCATCACCTTTAATGATGCTGTGACTGGTAAGCGAGACGCCATTATGGGCAACAAATGCCGGACTGCGATTGCCATCGACTAACACCAACGCAGGCGCAATCTTAAGCCCTGCAACCGCGCGCTGCATTGCCAACATAGTGGCATGCAAGATATTAAGCGTATCGATTTCAGCAGGACTTGCGCGGCCCACGTGATAACACAGGGCTTTTTCACAAATCTCATCAAACAAAGCTTCGCGACGCTTCTCACTGAGTTTCTTGGAATCATTCAGACCACTGATGGGCTTGTTTGGATCTAAAATCACAGCCGCAGTCACCACATCACCAACTAAAGGCCCGCGGCCGACTTCATCCACACCAGCAATTAATCCCGTCGAAAAGGCCAGAAAATCGGCGTCGGTTAAACTTTTAAAAGTTGCCACTAGTTAGCCTCCAGCGATTTAGCATGACTTGGTTTAGGCTCAACCAGTGCCATTACCGCTTCAGCGGCTTTTAAGCTCGCATCACGGCGTAACACTTGGTGCAGGGCATCAAACTCAGCTTTGAGCGGCGTAAAATCTCGATTTAACTCTACTGTGACCGCCGCAGCTATTTTCTCTGGCGTGCAATCTTCTTGAATGAGCTCAGGGACGAGATCTTTTCCAGCCAGTAGATTCGGTAACGAGAAACGCTCGACCTGCATCATGCGCTTAGCAATCCAATAGGTCATAGGGCTAACACGATAAGCCACCACCATTGGACGCTTGACCAACATGGCTTCTAACGTCGCGGTGCCAGATGCTAATAAAATGCCATCGGCAGCCGCCATGACTTCGCGCGACTGGCCTTCGACCATATGAATTTCGAGATCCGGTGCAAAATCCTTCAGCGCTTGCTCAAATTGCTCACGGCGTTTTTGATTGACCAGCGGCGTCACAAAACGTATATCAGGGAAGTTCTGCTTAATCAGTAAAGCCGCCTTCACGAAAGGCTCGGCCAATTGCTTTAACTCGCCACCACGGGATCCCGGTAGAATCGCTAAATATTCGGCATCGGCATCGAGTTCAAGTAACTGGCGCGCAGCAGCTTTATCGCTTCGCAACGGAATATCATCCGCTAAGGTATGACCCACAAAGGTACAAGGTACTTGATGCTTGTCATAAAAAGCTTTCTCAAATGGCAATAACGACAACACCATATGGGTCGCCTTCGCGATTTTGAATATACGTTTTGGGCGCCATGCCCACACGGATGGGCTCACATAATGAACGGTTTTAATACCGCGCGCTTTGAGTTTAAGCTCGAGGCCTATATTAAAATCCGGTGCATCTATTCCAATAAAACAATCGGGCTTAAGCGCGGTGATCTCTTTAATCAAGGATGACCGCACTTTTAATAAGCGAGGTAGACGGGATAACACTTCAACGATTCCCATCACTGCGAGTTCTTCCATCGCAAACAGGGATTTGAAGCCTAGGGCTTCCATGCGGGGTCCACCGATACCGACAAAGCGCGCATCGGGATGGGTCTTTTGCAGCGCAGCCATTAAACCTGCACCTAAAATATCGCCTGAGAGTTCTCCGGCAACCATGGCAAACACTAATGGAGTTTTATTGCTCATAAACCAATCACGTCTCATGAATTAATGGCATTGGATGAAGAGGTAAACCGCACCTAAAATGCATCGTTCCAAGCCTACACTTATGTTAAGTTAATGATTCAATTAATGACTAAGCTCATTTATGGTCGAATGCATTGATGAATAAACGCATTTTTAACGGCTACGTCTACCACAAAAAAGGCTTAAACCAATAATACAAAAGGGCATATAAATGCCCTTTTGTTGTCATGTGGTCATCAAGTTAGCGAATAATGCCGCGACTCGATGACTTTACAAACTCAAGCAGTAATTTGACTTGCTCATCGTTCTGCGCATCTTCAGCTAATGCTTCAATCGCTTCTTCTACCGTTAAGCTGCTACGATATAACGTTTTATAAGCACGACGCACGGCTAACTGGCTTTCTTTAGAAAAACCGCGACGCTTCATACCTTCGCTGTTTAAGCCGCGAGGCACTGTCGGTTGACCCGCTGCCATCACAAAAGGAGGCACATCCTGCAAAACTAAAGAACAACCGGCAGTAAACGCATGGGCACCAATATGCACAAACTGATGTACGCCTGTCATACCGCCTAAAATCGCCCAGTCACCGACGTGCACGTGACCTGCAATAGATGCGTTATTCGCCATGATGACATTATCGCCGACCACACAGTCATGGGCGATATGCACATAGTTCATAAACAGGTTATTCGACCCAATACGGGTTTCACTGTTATCTTGAACTGTACCGCGGTGAATGGTCACGTTTTCACGGATGACGTTATTGTCGCCAATGATCAGTCGTGTCAGCTCGCCAGCGTACTTTTTGTCTTGGCATTCTTCACCAACGGAGGCGAATTGAAAAATACGATTCCCTTTGCCGATAATCGTTGGACCTTTGACCACCACATGGGAACTCAACCAACAATCATCACCAATTTCGACGCCCGCACCGATATAGGTCCAAGGGCCAATAGTGACGTTATTGCCAATTTTTGCATCGGGATGCACAAACGCTAATGTATCTATCACTGACTAATCTCTCTGCGGGCACACATGATTTCAGCGGAACAAACCACTTCACCATCCACTTTGGCCTCACCGTAGAAAACGCCAATCCCGCGGCGCTCTTTAATCATTTTGACATCAAAATGAATTTGATCTCCTGGCTCAACCACACGTCTAAAACGCGCATTATCGATACCAGCAAAGTAATACAACACACCTGGTGGTGGTACATCACTACTCATCGTTTTAAAGGCTAACAGGCCAGTTGCCTGCGCCATCGCTTCTAAAATAAGCACACCTGGCATCACAGGTTGTATCGGGAAATGTCCCTGAAAAAATGGCTCATTTATTGAAACGTTTTTGATCGCCTGCAGACTAACACCAGGAGTGTAATCAAGCACACGATCGATCAATAGGAATGGATATCTATGGGGTAGATATTTAAGTATTTCTTTAATATCCATAGTGTTCATTTGATTAGACACGAACCGAGTTCCTCAAATTGCCTTGGGGCAATTAATCTGGTGTTTTTAAATTTTTTTCCAACGTTTTAACACGCTGGAACAGTTCATCTAACTGACGGAAACGAACTGTATTTTTACGCCAAAGTTTATTGTCCATTGCCACGGTGGCAGAAGAGTATAAGCCAGGCTCACGCATATTAGTGGTGATATTGGTAGCACCAGACACATGCACACCATCGGCTATGCTCAAATGACCTGCGATGGCACAGCTACCACCAATAATACAATATTTACCAATAGTGACACTGCCAGCAACAGTAGTACTGCCTGCAATAGCAGTATTTTCGCCGATTATATCGTTATGGGCAATTTGCACTTGGTTATCAATAATCACACCGTCGTGGATCTCTGTATGGCCTAATGCCCCACGATCTACCGTTGAATTAGCACCAATCTCAACCCGATCGCCAATACGCACGCCACCTGTCTGCGGAATTTTAATCCACTGACCACGTTCGTTAGCATAACCAAAACCATCTGAGCCTAATACGGCACCCGAATGGATAATACAATCCTGCCCTAAATGCACATCGTGATAGACGGTGACATTAGCCCACAAACGTGTTTTTGAGCCAATAACCACATCTTGTCCCAGCACAACACCGGCACCAATCTGCACATTTTCACCTAAAATGACGTTCGCACCAATCACAGCATTCGCGCCAATAGCGACACCTTCCCCTAAATGGGCTGAAGGATCAATTTGAGCCGAAGGATGGATGCCCACCGCCGCTTTGGGTGTCGTGTCCAAATACTGAGCAACACGGGCAAAACCGACATATGGATCTTTTACAATTAACGCAGTACCTTGATAATCCTGCGCATCTTTAGCTGACAATAACACCGCACTCGCTTGAGTTGCCTCAAGCTGAGAGCGGTATTTACTGTTGGCTAAAAAAGAGATCTGACCCGCCTTGGCATTTTCTAAGGTCGCCACACTATTAATAATTAGCGTTTCGTCGCCTTGGATATCACCGTCTAATAACAGGCATAGCTCTTTTAAAGTCACACTATTCATCTATTACTTGCCTTTGCTTAAGGCTTCAACCACTTTGCCACTGATGTCAGCGTTAGGCTTAACATAAATGACAGCACCACGTTGTAATACCAAATCATATTGGTCTTTTTCAGCGATAGTGTTGATGGCTTTTTGCACTTTAACTAACAGTTTATTTTGCTCTTCACCTTGGCGACGACGTAGGTCTTCATCCAATGCTTTGCCTTTTAACTGATATTCAGATTTTAGCGATTCCATTTTACGAACCAGCTCAGTTTTTTGTGCATCGTTCATTAACGCACCATCACGTTGCTGCTTCTCCATCAGAGAACGCATTTCTTCTTGCATTTTTTGGACATCAGCTACGCGATCACCAAACTCTTTCTTCAGAGATTGAGAGATCTGTTCACGTTGTGGGAGCTGTTCAAACACAGCGCCCATATCCACTACGGCAATTTTCTCAGCATGTGCCACTAACGGCGCGCCTAACAAAACTAACGTCATCAGCGCGCAATTTACCATCTTGTTCAAAATAAACTCCTTGTTACCTTGTTATTGTCAGCAAAACTTGCCGAGTGTATGCCTTTTAAAAAGTTTTGCCAATATTGAAAGAGAAGATCTCCGTTTGGTCACCTTCATATTCTTTAAGCGGCCACGCCAAGCTGAACACCATAGGTCCCATAGGTGATAACCATTGCACACTCAAGCCCCAAGAGGCGCGCAGGCGAGCTGGATCACTATAGTCTTGTAACTTAGCAAACTCGTCCGCCGGAAGTGTTTGATATGACTCGTAATCAAACTCAGTATCCCAGACGTTACCCGCATCGACGAAGAAGCTAGTACGAACTGAGTTAGTGTAAGCCTCATCCAAAAATGGGGTTGGTACAATCAACTCCATACTTGCCGTTGCAAGGGCATTACCACCGATAGAGCGGCCAGAACTGACTTGGATACTATTAGGATCGCCAGGCAAGCTACAGCCATCGCCCGATGGATCCGGTGCACACGGTTCACTACCTCGATAGAGATAGAATGAACGAGGGCCTACAGAGTTAGACTTAAAGCCACGTAGCGAGCTACTACCACCTGAGTAATAGTTTTCCCAGAAAGGCAGAATTTGGTCATTATCATTAAATTGACCATAACCGTTACCATAACCTAATCGACCACGGGCCAAGAGCACAACGCTCTGACTGCGGTTAACAGGGAAATAGTAGTTAGTGTCAAAGTCTGTCTTAAAATACTGTAAATCAGACCCTGGCGAAGTCATTTTGCCGTTCAGACGCTGAGAAGAGCCGTCTGTTGGGAAAGTGCCACGGTTCAAGGTGCTACGATACCAGCCCAGGCTGAGTTCGAAGTTATCGAAACTTAAGTCCGCGTTTGGATCGTCATCACGATAGATGTTATAGAAACGCAGTGCCTGCTCATAAGCTGAGATCTCAGAGATCGTGTTGTGACGATAGCCAATACCACCATTGATACGGTTGTATTCGTTAATCGGGAAACCCGAGTTAAGTGCCACACCATACGAACTGTTTTTATAGCGTTCTAAGTTAGCTTCATTGGCGTCAAACTCACTCCAATAAACGCTCCCGCCTAAACTCACACCGTCTTTTGTCCAGTACGGATCGGTATAGGATAAGTTAACGTTTTTAGAGTACTTGTTGGTGCTCAAGCTGATACCCGCTTGGTTACCTGTGCCTAAGAAGTTATTTTGCTGCACACCAAACTGCAAGCTCAGGCCTGATTCAGTACCATAACCGACACCCGCGTTGAATGAGCCCGACGGCTGCTCTTTCACTTTAACCGCAACATCGACTAAATCATCGGTACCAGGCACTTGAATGGTTTCAGTGTCAACGGTTTCGAAGAAGCCCAAACGGTTAAGACGCGCTTTAGATTGCTCCACTTGCGCTGAGTTTAACCAAGCTCCTTCCATCTGACGCAGCTCACGGCGCATCACTTCATCTTTCGTCACTGTGTTACCAGTGAAGTTAATCGCCCGTACGTAAACACGTTTACCCGGTTTAACATTGATGTTTAAGGTGACTTCTTTAGTCTTATCATCAATTTCAGGGTAGGTTTTCACTTCAGGGTAAGCATAACCGAAGCGGCCTAAATATTTGCTGTACATTTCTTCGGTGAAAGTTACATCACCGCCGTTGTACATATCACCCGCTTTGATTGGCAGAATTGATTTCATCAACTCTTCACGGCCCATCAAATCACCCGTCAGGTTTACTTCTTTAACTTTATATTTCTCACCTTCATCTACGTTGATGGTGATATATAAACCTTTACGGTCAGGCGTCATAGCCACTTGAGTCGAGGTGACTTCGAAGCGGATATAACCTTTATTGTGATAATAGGTTTTGATGGTCTCGAGATCGGCCTGCAGCTTTTGCTTCTGATAACGGCGTTCGCCGAACAGATCCCACCAAGCTACATAATCTTTAAGTTCCAGCATGCCAATCAACTCAGCATCGGTGAACTCATGATTACCGACCACGTTAATTTGGCGGATTTCGGCCGCTAAACCTTCGGTAAACTTAAATTTCAGCTCAACCCGATTACGGGGTAAGTTAATCACTTGGGCTTCCACTTTCGCGCCGTATTTACCCACGCCGTAGTAGAAATCCTGCAGACCCTTTTCAATACCGGTCAACATAGTGCGATCGAGCGACTCACCGACTTTAACGCCAGAACCGTCCAGACTTTCCTGTAACTGTTCGTCTTTAATGTCTTTGTTGCCATCGAATGTCACGGCACTAATAGTCGGACGCTCAGTGACTTTCACCACTAATACGCCGCCATCTCGGCTCACGGAGACATTTTCAAAGTTAGTCGATGCATACAAGCTTTTAATCGCTTGCTGGATTCTTAACTGGTCAACAGTGTCACCTACTTTTACTGGTAAGCTTAACAAGGCAGCACCGAGTGCAACTCGTTGCAAACCTTCAACTTGGATGTCGGTCACTTCAAACGGTTGGAAAGTATCAGCCAACACAGTCCCTGAAAACGACGCACCGACGAATAACATCGAGGCAAAAAGTTTATTCAATCTCATAGAGCACTTCTAATTATTAGTCTGTCCTTGCTCAGAGTCGGGCAAAATCATTGAAAAGCGCAACGCTCATCAACATCAGCAGTATTGCTGCCCCAAATCTGAATCCTATTTCCTGCACCTTTTCAGGTACAGGTTTACCAGTTATTACTTCAATAAAGTAATACAGCAGGTGTCCCCCATCGAGCACAGGTAAAGGCAGCAAGTTAATGATGCCTAAATTGACGCTGATGAGCGCGAGGAACCCGAGAAAATAGACCAAGCCATAGTTTGCACTACTGCCCGCACCCTGTGCGATCGAAATGGGTCCACTCAGGTTTTTCACCGACACATCGCCGGTAAATAATTTGCCAATCATCTTAAAGCTCACAGCAACAAGTTGCCATGTTTTATCCGCTGCTATGCCGAAAGAATCGATTGGTCCATATTCAAGTTGTAAACGCATATTGTCTGGCCATTGTGCTTGGGTTGGGCTCACCCCGAGCATACCTATCTCTTGACCATCGGCATTTTTACTGCTTAAGGGTGTCACTGCCACATTAAACTGTTCGCCATTGCGGCGCACAGTTAAACTCACAGGCACATTGGCAGAATGTTGAATAATGTCAACAAAAGCCTGCCAATCGGTATAATTTTTACCATTTATTGCGACTAAGGTGTCACCGACTTTTAGCTCACTATTCGCAGCGGCACTGTCAGGACTAATCGCAGCAATGGTGGGGACGATTTCGGGACGATAAATCCCTAACCCTAATGCCGTAATCGGGGATTCTTTTTCAGGATCAAAACGCCAATTACGCGTATCTAAGGTATAAGACCGCGCACTAGAGTCTAAACCTTGCAAACCATTCAATGGCGTTAGCGATACACTCAGACTTTCATCACCTATGTGGCCGACTAAAGCTAAATTCACTTCTTCCCAGTTACGCACAGCCTGACCGGAAATGGCCGTTATTTGCATTGGCTCTGTGATTTGAATTTGCGCAGCAGCAGTCCCGGGTGTCGTCGAGGTGATCACAGGCTTAAGTGATGGCACACCAATCAGATACATAAAATACAGGGCAACGATGGCAAAAATAAAGTTAGCAATTGGACCTGCGGCCACAATCGCAATACGTTGCCATACGGTTTTACGATTGAACGCTTGATCTTTTAATTCATCGGGAACGTCTTCAACACGCTCATCGAGCATTTTGACATAGCCGCCAAGGGGGATCATGGCTAACACATATTCAGTGCCGTCTTTACCAACACGGCGCCAAATAGCCTTACCAAAACCAATGGAGAAACGTTCGACTTTCACGCCACAACGTCGCGCGATATAGAAATGGCCGTATTCGTGGGCAGTAATTAACAGACCCAGTGCAACGATGAAAGAACCTAAGTTCCATAAAAAATCTAACATCCCACTCCTTACGTTATAAATTTAATCACTCAGCTATTGCTAAGCGATGCTTGCTAATGTCTCACGCGCATAGACGCGGGTTTGCGCATCTAAGGCTAAAATATCTTCTATGCTGCCCATAGGACGTTTAGGCACAGTGACTAAACAAGCTTCATTCACTTTTGCAATTTGCGTAAAACCAATTTGCCCCTGTAAAAACGCTTCAACAGCTACCTCATTGGCAGCATTTAATACGGTTGTTGCCTCTTGGCCTTGGGCACACGCCTCCATAGCCAAAGCCAAACAGGGGAAACGTTCAAAATCAGGTTCATAAAAGCTTAACTGTCCGACTTTGAAAAAATCTAAAGGTTCAACGCCCGAATGAATTCTTTGCGGATAAGCCATGCAATGGGCAATCGGTGTGCGCATATCAGGGTTACCCATTTGGGCGATAACCGAACCATCACGGTACTGCACCATAGAGTGGATCACGCTTTGCGGATGAATAACCACCTTAAGTTGCTCAGCCTGAGTGTTAAACAACCACCGCGCCTCAATGAACTCTAAACCCTTATTCATCATAGTGGCGGAGTCAACAGAGATTTTAGGTCCCATGGACCAATTAGGATGTTTACAGGCTTGGGCAGGCGTCATGGCCGCAAGTGTCGCAAGATCCGACCGCAGGAAAGGTCCGCCAGAACCGGTTAACAAAATATGGGATATACCCGACGCAGCTAAATCGCAACGGCCGAGGTTAGCCTGCACTTCTAGGGGTAAACATTGAAAGATAGCATTATGCTCACTGTCCACGGGCAAAAGCACAGCACCAGAGCGCTTAGTCGCCTCAATAAACAACTCACCCGACATGACTAAAGCTTCTTTATTGGCCAGTAATACTCGCTTTCCCGCCTTCACGGCTTCAAGGGTTGGTACTAGCCCTGCCGCCCCGACAATCGCTGCCATTACGGTATCCACTTCGGCAGTCGTCACTAAACCGAGTAAATCGTTTATGCCAGTAGTGACTTGGATATTGAGCGCAGCGGGTAAAACGGCGCGTAACTGTTTCGCAGCCTCTTCATCCACCATATGCGCGACTTTCGGTTTATGGGCTACACACAAAGCCAGCATCTTATCAACGCTCGCATTGGCCACCAATCCATAAATACTATAAGCCAATGGATTAGCCGAAATCACGCTTAAGGTACTAGCACCAATTGAACCGGTAGCACCCAAAATCACCATATTTTGCATAGCGTTACATCCAGAATGCAATGTAGATCAGGGTAAACACCGGCAAGGCTGCAGTCAGGCTGTCGATGCGGTCGAGCACACCGCCGTGACCGGGCAAAATAGTGCCAGAATCTTTAATACAGGCCGCACGCTTAAACATACTCTCAGATAAATCGCCCAGCGCCGACACTAAAGCAACAAATAAGGTCACTGCCACAACTAAACCCAGTTCTTGCTCTGGTGAATAATACATAACACCTGCAACCACGAGCATAGTCGTCACTAAACCACCAAGTAGGCCTTCCAAGGTTTTAGCAGGGCTCACTGCAGGCATCAGTTTCGTTTTACCTATCGCTTTACCGACGAAGTAAGCCCCAGAATCAGCGGCCCACACAATCAACATCACTAACAGTACTAATACTGGGCCGTAATAGGGTGAAGTTTGTGAGCTAATGGATTTGAGTGCGATAAGAGCAACAAAGCAAGGCACTAAGGTTAACTGTCCAAACATGGACTTAAACATAGGATTCTTTTGCCAGAACTTAGCGCTTTTAGGATAAGTTACCACTAATAATAGTGATGCTAACCACCAGAATGCACCAATATAGAGAATGGCCAAATAGATAGGATGTAACTGATGGCTTAACCAAACTGCATCGATTGGCACAATCAGATTAATTGCCACCAATAAGATACCCACTGTGAAGGTAAAGCTCCACTGGGTGACATCACACTGATTATCGATAATTCTTCCCCATTCCTTTGCTGCAATAAGGAAGACGGCAACTAAGGCCCAGGCGAAGTAGCTGGCAGGGAGCAAAAATATCGCCCCTAAAACTAATGGAACTAACCAAGTTGCTGTTATTATTCGTTGTTTTAGCAAAAAAAATCCCTCATGAGGTTTTACAATGCACGCATCTCATCAATCTGACTTCCAGTCAGACCAAAACGGCGCTGGCGACTTGCAAAAATGGCTATCGCTTCATGAAAAGCCTGTTCATCGAAATCAGGCCAAAGGGTGTCGGTAAACACCAATTCTGCATAGGCCGCCTGCCACAGCACAAAATTGCTGATGCGACAGTCCCCGCCCGTGCGGATCATTAAATCAACTTCACTCTGATTTTGCATGCACAAATGTGCACTTAAGGCTTCTTCGGTGAACTGACTGCTGGTCATTTCGCCAGTTTCGACCTTTTCCGCTAATTTTTGTGCTGCTTGAAGTATGTCCCAACGGCCACCATAGTTAGCCGCAACATTCAGAACCAAGCCAGTATTGCGAGATGTCTTCTCTTGAGCAGCAGCAATTTGCTTCTGTAATCGCGCCGAAAAGCGGCTGATATCGCCAATAATGTTGAGCTTAACCTGATTCTTATCCAGCAATTTAATTTCGCGCTGTAATACGGTAAAAAACAACTCCATCAGCAAGCTGACTTCTTTATCGGGTCTACGCCAATTCTCGCTAGAAAATGCAAATAAGGTTAGCGATTCAATGCCTAATTGGCTTGCCGTGCTTACGGCTCTTCTAACGGCCTTAACACCAGCCTTATGTCCCATCACTCGTGGTTTACCTTGGGTTTGTGCCCAACGCCCATTGCCATCCATGATAATAGCAACATGCTTAGGTAACGACTGTTTCACGAGTTCGGGCAATTGTCCCGGCAAGGTCGTTTGAGTGTATAAATCACTCTCACTCGTCCTAGGGTGCGGATCAAGTTCCACTGTGGATGACATCTAATACAGCCCTTTAAAATAGACAAACGCCGTGTAGTATACCCCTACACGGCGCATCAACTCTAGCTTATCGAACTGAGATTAGACTTCCATCAACTCAATTTCTTTGGCCGCTAAAATCTCATCGACCTTTTTAATGTGAGCATCGGTGAACTTTTGCACTTCTTCTTCACTGCGACGCACATCATCTTCAGTACAAGCTTTAGCTTTTTCAAGCTTTTTCACTTCAGAAATAGCATCACGACGCACGTTACGGATAGCAATACGACCGTTTTCAGCTTCGTTACGCACCACTTTGATGAAGTCTTTACGACGTTCTTCAGTCAGCGCGGGTAATGGAATACGTAATGTCGCGCCAGCTGACATAGGGTTCAGACCTAAATCAGAGCTCATAATAGCCTTTTCAACGGCTTGGATAGCACTACGGTCAAACACAGTCACAGACAGAGTGCGTGAATCTTCAACGCCCACGTTAGCCACTTGGTTTAGTGGCGTCATAGTGCCGTAGTAAGAGACTTGAATGGAATCCAGCAGGCTTGGGTGGGCACGACCGGTACGCACTTTTGCCATTTGGTTTTTAGTCGCGTCAACGCATTTACCCATACGCTCTTGCGCATCTTTCTTAATGTTCTCAATCACGTTAAATGTCCTTCTTGGTCATTAAATAACTTTTTTCGCTCTGATCAGCGTGCCTTCTTCTTCACCCATGATAACGCGGCGTAGAGCGCCAGGTTTATTCATGTTGAAGACTAAAATAGGCATGTCGTGATCACGCGCCATAGTAAAGGCGGCTAAGTCCATTACTTTTAATTCTTTTTCCAGAATTTCCGCATAAGTCACTTCATCATACTTAACGGCATCAGGGTTCTTCATTGGGTCTTCGGAGTATACACCGTCGACTTTAGTGCCTTTCAATACGACTTCAGCTTCGATTTCAATGCCGCGTAAACAGGCCGCAGAATCGGTCGTGCAGAAAGGATTACCTGTACCGGCAGCAAAAATAACCACTCGGCCAGATTTTAGCAAGCTGATCGCTTCAGCCCAATTGTAATCATCACACACACCCTTTAACGGGATAGCTGACATCAGACGAGCATTAACATAGGCACGGTGCAGGGCGTCTCGCATTGCCAAGCCGTTCATAACCGTTGCCAGCATACCCATGTGATCGCCCACCACACGGTTCATGCCTGCTTTTGCTAGGCCTTCACCGCGAAACAGATTACCACCACCAATAACCACACCCACCTGAATACCCAGCTCAACCAGCTCTTTCACTTCCTGAGCCATGCGATCTAATACTTTAGGGTCGATGCCGAAGCCTTCGTCGCCCATCAGTGCTTCGCCACTTAATTTAAGAAGAATGCGTCTAAATGCGGGTTTTGGATTGGTGCTCATAATTTTTATCCTGGTCATAACAAGACCGCAGCTATTGCCGCGGTCTTGGGGGTATTTAGCGTTGGCGATTAAGCCTTTTTAGAAGCAGCGATTTGAGCAGCAACTTCAGCCGCGAAATCTTCTTCTTTCTTCTCAATACCTTCACCCACTTCTAAACGAATGAAGTTAGTGACTTTAGCGCCTTTCTCTTTCAGAATTTCGCCAACAGTTTTCTTTGGTTCCATGATGTAAGCTTGACCAGTCAGAGAGATCTCACCGGTGAACTTCTTCATACGACCAAGAACCATCTTCTCAGCGATCTCTGCCGATTTGCCTTCGTTCATTGACATTTCGATTTGCAGAGCTTGTTCTCTTGCAACGATTTCTGCAGGAACATCTTCTGGGTTCACGTATTCAGGCTTAGAAGCAGCAACGTGCATTGCGATGTGCTTTAAGGTTTCTTCGTCAGCTTCACCGGCAACAACAACGCCAATGCGCTCACCGTGACGGTATGAAGATAGGTTTGCACCATCGATGTACTCAACACGACGAATGTTGATGTTTTCACCGATTTTAGTTACCAATGCAACGCGTGCATCTTCGAACTGTGCTTTTAAATCTTCAAGAGTCACTTTAGATGCTGCAGCAGCATCTAATACTGCGTTCGCGAATGCTAAGAAGTTTGAATCTTTAGCAACGAAGTCAGTTTGACAGTTAACTTCTAATAGCGCAGCGAAACCTTCGCCATTCTTGATCAGAATTGTACCGTCAGCAGCGATGTTACCCGCTTTTTTAGCCGCTTTAGCAGCGCCAGACTTACGCATGTTGTCAATTGCTAACTCCATGTCGCCGTTAGCTTCTGTCAGAGCGTTTTTACAATCCATCATGCCTGCGCCAGTACGGTCGCGCAGTTCTTTAACTTGGGCAGCAGTAATTGCCATTGTTAAATCCTCTATAAAAAATCGACTAATTTGCAGATATAAAACAGGGGCCGAATGGCCCCTGTTAACCAATCAAAAATCTTGGTTAATAAGGGTGATGATAATCATCCCGCCTTATTATTATTCGGCTTCTACGAAACCGTCTTGCTCAGCTTGAACAGCCAAATCTTGACCACGGCCAGCTTTTGCAGCAGCAGCAACAGAAGAAGTGTACAGGCGGATAGCACGCATAGCGTCGTCGTTACCAGGAACGATGTAGTTAACACCATCTGGCGCAGAGTTAGTATCAACAACTGCAACAACAGGGATACCCAGGTTGTTAGCTTCTTTAATAGCGATATGCTCATGGTCAGCACCAATGACGAATAATACGTCTGGCAGGCCGCCCATGTTTTTAATACCACCTAAAGATTTTTCCAGCTTTTCAAGCTCACGAGTACGCATCAGCGCTTCTTTCTTGGTCAGCTTGTCGAAAGTACCGTCTACTGATTGGCTTTCCAGTTCTTTCAGACGTTTGATTGACTGACGAACGGTTTTCCAGTTAGTCAGCATACCGCCTAACCAGCGGTGATCAACATAGTACTGGTCACAAGACAGAGCAGCTTCTTTGATCGCTTCGCCAGCAGCACGTTTAGTACCAACGAATAATACTTTACCTTTCTTTGAAGCTACGTTGCTGATGAAAGCTAGCGCTTCATTGAACATTGGCACAGTATGCTCAAGGTTGATGATGTGAACACCGTTGCGAGCACCGAAAATGAATGGCTTCATTTTTGGGTTCCAGTAACGGGTTTGGTGACCGAAGTGGACACCGGCCTGAAGCATATCGCGCATTGAAACTGTAGTCATTTCTATTACCTTAAAATTTAGGGGGTTAGACCTCCACGTATCCCATGCCTTCGACCCCTTATATAACAACTGAGGGCACCCCGAAGAATGTGTCGACACGTGTGTGATTTAGTATTTAGACAAATAGCCATGTATAATGGCCGCCATCTTTAGTCTTGCAAGTATCAAAGCAGCGCAAAAGCTGGCTTGGACAATTCATCAAGACTTAAACATAACGGCGCGCTTTATACCATAAATAGCCCTAAAGCACAAATTTTTGCATTAGGTTGCGTGGCCAACAGACATTAAAGACACAAGAGAAAACGCAATGAGTATAGTCATCAAGACCGCTGAAGAAATTGAAAAAATGCGTGCTGCGGGCAAACTAGCCGCACAGGTATTAGAAATGATCGCGCCGCATGTTAAACCGGGCGTGACCACCAATGAGCTCAATGACCTCTGCGCCAAATATACCGAAGAGCAAGGTGCGATTTCGGCGCCGCTTAACTACCATGGTTTTCCCAAATCCATTTGTACTTCTGTAAACCATGTGATTTGCCACGGCATTCCAAACGACAACCCACCATTGAAAGAAGGCGATATCCTCAATATCGACATAACAGTGATTAAAGACGGTTATCACGGCGATACCTCAATGATGTTTTTAATCGGTGAAGTGAGCGCGAAGGACAAACGTCTGTGCCGCATCGCGCAAGAAAGCCTGTATTTAGCTATTCGTAAGGTTCGTCCAGGTTTAAAACTGGGTGAAATCGGCAATACTATCGAAAAATTCATCAAAGCAAGTAAAACAGGCCTTGAGAAATATTCCATCGTGCAAGATTATTGTGGCCACGGTATTGGATCGGGTTTCCATGAAGAACCTCAGGTCATGCACTACCGTAACGGCGATAACACAGTATTACGCCCAGGCATGTGTTTCACCATTGAACCTATGATCAATGCCGGTCGCCACACGACCATACTCGATCGCGATGATAAGTGGACGGTAACGACCTCTGATGGTAAAAATTCAGCCCAGTGGGAACACACCTTACTGGTGACTGAAAAAGGGGTTGAAGTACTTACCCTGCGTGAGGATGAGGATTTCCCACGTATCATCAATCACGAGCGATAGGCCATACTAACAAGCATAAAAACAAGGGACTCGATGAATATAGCTCTGCTCGCTAAACAATCATTAATCGAACAGAATCAGATTCTTTTGGCCAGTTTTAAGGCTAAAACCCCGATTGAAGAGCTCGTCACGCAGCGCTGTCAATTTGTCGATGCCCTTGTCAAGCAAGCTTGGGAACAGCACGGTCTAAGGGAATATGATATTGCCTTGATTGCCGTGGGCGGCTATGGCCGTGGGGAGCTGCATCCCCACTCAGATGTCGACTTGCTGTTCCTGTTTAATGATATCTTGTCACCCGCCGCCGAAGCGGCACTCAGTCAGTTTATTGCCTTTCTGTGGGATGCCAATCTGGAAATCGGCCACAGTGTCCGTACGTTAAACGACACGATTATCCTCGGCCGTGAAGACATCACCATAGCCACCAATCTGTTAGAGGCACGATTGCTCGAAGGGCCCGAATTTTTATTCGATCAACTTTATGATGCGATTCGTCAGAGTGACTTTTGGACTTCAAGCAATTTTTTTATCGCAAAACGGGATGAGCAAAATGCCCGCCATGCCAGAGCCAGTGCCTTCGATTTAGAACCCAATATCAAGAGTTGTCCCGGTGGTCTTAGGGATATTCAAACCATTGCTTGGGTAGCCATGCGTCACTTTGGCGCCGCTCGCCTCGAAGAATTAGTCCAATACGACTTTTTAGAGCCCGGTGAATTAGAAGAGCTGCTCGAATGTCAGCACTTTTTGTGGAAGTTACGCTTTGCTCTGCATATGGTGGTCGGTCGCGATGAAAATCGCTTACTCTTTGATGTACAACGCCAAGTTGCCGAGCTTATGGGGTATGAAGACGCCACCCAGCTTGCTGTTGAGCAAATGATGAAACGTTACTATCGCACGGTACGCCGAGTGATGGAGCTAAACGAAATGTTGCTGCAGCTGTTTAAACGGGCAACACTGGGGCACACAAAAGCTTTAGAAATTCAATCGATAGATAAACACTACCAGCGCCGCGGCACTTTTATCGAAGCGCTAAGCGATGATCTTTTCGATAGCGGCGAAGAAATTGTCCGGCTGTTTTTGTTAGTCGCTAAAAACTCGAACATCAAAGGTATTTACGCACCAACGCTGCGTTCGCTGCGCCGTGCAAGACGCGCACAATCTCAAGCCTTACAAGAAAACCCGCTTTGTCGCCAAGCCTTTATGGAAATTCTGCGCCACCCTCGCGGCATTGTTGCTTTGTCTTTAATGCATAAACACGGCGTGTTATCGGCCTATTTACCGGCATGGCGAAATATTGAAGGCCAAATGCAGTTCGACCTGTTCCACGCCTATACGGTCGATGAACACACCCACAGATTACTGCTCAATATCGAGCGTTTTTCCCAAGCCGAACAAAAAGAAGAATTTCCCTTAGGCTCGATTCTCATTAACCAACTGCCTAAAAAAGGTTTACTCGTATTAGGCGCTATCTTCCACGATATCGCCAAAGGTCGCGGTGGCGATCACAGTAAACTAGGCTCAAGCGATGCCCTCGCCTTTTGTAAGCTGCACGGGTTAAACGATCACGATGGCCGTCTAGTCGCTTGGCTGGTTGAGAATCATCTGGTGATGTCTGTCACCGCCCAGCGCCGTGATATTTCCGATCCCGATGTGGTGGCCGACTTTGCCAATAAAGTCCGCGATGCCGTGCATTTAAGCTATCTGTACTGCTTAACCGTCGCCGATATCTGCGCCACCAACGAAAAAACCTGGAACAACTGGAAAGGCTCACTGCTGCGCGACTTGTACTTTTCGACCCAAAGGGTGCTCGCCCGTGGTAAAGAAAAACCCGTCGATATTCGTGCCAGAGTGCGTGAATACCAAGCCAAGGCAAAAAAAGAGCTGCTGCGCCGCGGATTGAAAGAGAAAGATCTCGATGCCCTGTGGCAACGTTTTAAGGCAGATTACTTTTTACGCCACCAGCCAAATCAAGTCGCGTGGCACGCCGAAGCGATTTTAAAGCACAAACAACAGGATGAGCCTTTAGTCTTAGTGTCCAAACACACCACCCGTGGTGGTACTGAGCTATTTGTCTATTGCCAAGACAGACCTAAATTGTTCGCAACTGTGATGGCGGTACTCGACAATAAAAATATCAACGTCCATGATGCCAACATCATGACGTCAAAAGATAATTATGCCCTCGATACCTTTGTGATCTTAGAGCAGGATGGTGAGCCCGTTAGCCAGCTTTCACGCATCCAAAGTATCCGTAAGGCGCTTGAGAAAGCCCTGTCGAGCGACAGTCCAAAACTGCCGCGCTTTAGAAAACTATCGCGCAAGATGAAACCTTTTAATGTGCCGACACAAGTGAGTTTCCTCGAAAGCAGTCGTCATGGTACAAGTATGATGGAGCTTATCGCCTTAGATTCGCCAGGATTACTGGCAAAAGTCGGGGATATCTTTTACCGTTGCAACACAACATTACTCGCGGCCAAAATCACCACCATTGGTGAGCGAGCCGAAGACTTTTTTATGCTGCAGACCAATGATGGCTTGCAACTTAACGAAACCCAAGAGAATACCCTCAGGGACGCTTTAATCAGTGCCCTGAGTGCAAAGAATATCGAATCAGTTAATTAACGAGACCAGTGGGAGAAGTAAATGGAGGCTTTACGCCAACGTATTGAGGCGGCTTTTGAAGCGCGCGCCGACATCACACCAAGCACAGTTGACGCCGGTGTGCGCAGCGATGTGCAAAATGTCATCAATATGCTCGATAAAGGTGAAGTCCGTGTCGCCGAGAAAATCGACGGACAATGGCATGTGCACCAATGGCTGAAAAAGGCGGTATTACTGTCCTTCCGTATTTTCGATAACGTGGTTATCGATGGCGCCGAAACCAAATACTTCGACAAAGTGCCGTTAAAATTTGCCGAATATGATGAAGCCCGCTTTAAAGCGGAAGCCATTCGTGTAGTGCCTTCGGCGACAGTACGTAAAGGCTCATTCATAGGTAAAAATACCGTGTTGATGCCATCCTATGTGAACTTAGGTGCCTATGTTGATGAAGGCACTATGGTTGACACTTGGGCAACGGTTGGCTCATGCGCACAAATCGGTAAAAACGTGCATTTATCTGGCGGCGTAGGTATTGGTGGCGTACTTGAGCCATTGCAAGCGGGCCCAACCATCATCGAAGATAACTGCTTTATCGGTGCACGTTCTGAGATTGTTGAAGGCGTTGTGGTTGAAGAAGGCTCAGTGATTTCTATGGGCGTGTATATCGGCCAAAGCACTCGAATTTACGATCGCGAAACTGGCGAAGTGCATTACGGTCGTGTACCAGCAGGCTCTGTTGTTGTTTCTGGCAACTTACCATCAGCCTGCGGCAAGTACAGCCTCTATGCCGCTATTATCGTTAAGAAAGTGGATGCAAAAACCCGTAGTAAAGTGGGTATCAACGAATTACTGCGTATTGTTGATTAACAGTCACAGCATTTGTTCGATAACATGAGTTCCATAAAAAGATGCCTAAGGGCATCTTTTTTATTGTCGGTAAAATTTAGCCTACGGTTGCGCTGTCATTATCAGGCTTAAAAATAAAGTGTTTAATAAGACACTTAAATCAAACGCTCAACTTCACGAAATGCATTTCTCGTCATGGCAATAGCCCGCCAGCCGATAATCCCCAATGGCTGCTGCGCTTTGTTCACCACCACAAGATATTCTGAGTCCAAAAGATTCAACTGCAATAAGGCATCTTCCGATGTAGCCACCTCACTGATAATAGGCACCGAATGCTGCATGATCTGATGGGCTTTTTTATGCAGTGATGCCCTATCCTGCTCACGCTCAGCCGCTGTGCCAAGTAATGGGCTAAACCAATGTTCCAGTAAGCGGCTGGTGATCACCCCAAGTATCTTATGTTGCTCATCCAATACCACTGCCACCTTAGCATGGGCAGTCGTAAGTAAACGTTTAATATCAACTAACTCATGGTCGAGTGAAATCGTGACTAAAGGTTCAAGCGGCGCAGCACCAATATGATCGCTAATACTCAACTCTCGATTAATCAAAATCGCTAAACAGGTTTCGACTATCTCAGGGTCAAAAAGTGTTCCTTTACCCGCACGCAGCACTTCTGTCATTTTCTCCAGCCCTAACGATGGGCGATAAGGCCTGTGGGACAATATCGAATCGGCAACATCGGCGACGGCAATAATTTTCGCCTCATATAAAATCGCCTTATCCTTTAAGCCCGCAGGATAACCTGAGCCATCGAGCCGCTCATGATGCTGTAAAATCATCTCTTTAATGGGCCAAGGAAACTCCACATCTTCAATAATTTCAGCACCATGGAGCGGATGGGTCTGTATTAATGCGTATTCTTCTTTTGAAAGTTTTGACGGTTTTGTCAAAATCTGTGATGGAATCGCTAACTTACCAATATCATGAACTAAGGCACCAATCTTCAGCCCTTCTAAACGCAGCGGGTCTAAACCTAATTTCTCACCAATCAAATAACTTAATTGCGCCACCGACTTTTGATGCCCTGCGGTATAGGCATCTTTCAGTTCTAATGCCTCAGAAATAGCACTAATAAGCTGGGTTAACGATTGAGATAATTGTTCTTTTTGCGCTTTAATGATTTTGGACTGGCGGGATACCGCGCGCAATGTGCGTGGTAGTTCAATGCTGTGCCATAAAATGCTGGCAAAAGTCAGTAATGATCTCGCATCATTACGACTATAAGGCTCATTACGGTCGACCACGCACAGCATGCCCACTAAGCGACTGCGAAATAAAATCGGCACCGCCAAGTAACGCCCTCCAAGTAGCAGTTTATCTAAGGGCAAATCCCCTAAGCGCCTTTGGGAGTCGGTTTGGTTTTGGATGATCGGCTTATAATCTCGCACACATTCGAGCCATACGCGGCTTTCAAGTTCTGACACTTGGGTATTATCTTCAACAAAATCGGCTTGATTAGCCTCTGCGTGGGGATACTCAGAACGCGCGGCGAGTGTGAGTGTTTTTAACTTTTCGTTATGCAACAGAATAAAGCCATATCGACTGCCAGTGAGCGACATCGCCTTGGAGACGGCAACTTTAAACACTTCTTCTTGGGAGGATTTAATCACATCTTCAATGTGTTGCAGCCAAGCATCGCTGGCTTGAATCGCTCGGCGATAATCCGAATGCAATTCCTTCATCTGCGGATCTTCAAAATTGATGTCGGATAGAATCAAATACCATCCCATTTCAGGCAAAGAATGCAGCGCAAGATGCACACGTATGCCTCTATGATCTTGTAATTGAAAACCTATTTCTTGCCCACGTCGCCTCACGATATCGGCGCACAACTCGGCATTAAAGGCACTAAACAGTTGGCTAATGGGTTGATTAATGATTTGCGCCGCCGAGCGTTTGCAACGGCTGTAAAAGGCTTGGCTCATCCGTAGCACGCGAAATTGCTCATCAAGCTGTGCCCAAGACAAATTCAAACTATCGGGCAAGTCTTTCATTCCAACGATAAGGCTTTGACGAGTTGACATCCAGCACTCCAGTCTTTGATTAGAGCATGGGCGAAACGCTTTAGCGTGATATTCGCCCGAATGTGAGCACTATAAAATCTCCAATAAACATAATGATAGCTGATCCCATGACATATGCGGGCTAAAATAGGCTGAGCTGAATGTCATGTTATCGCTACGCTTGTCATTACCTTAGCGCGACTGCCTACGCTTTAGAAGACGATCGTTTTATTGCCGTACACGACCACTTGCTCGTTAAGCACTAACTGCAGAGCTTTGCTCAGCACACTCTTTTCAACATCGCGCCCTGCACGCGCCATTTCTAAGGCGCTATAACTGTGATCGACGGGAATTACGTCCTGCTTGATGATCGGCCCTTCATCGAGGCAATTATTCACAAAATGCGCCGTCGCACCGATAATTTTCACCCCGCGCTCCCAAGCCTGGCGATAGGGTGCTGCGCCGATAAAGGCTGGTAAGAAAGAATGGTGAATGTTGATGATGCGATTAGGATATTGCGCCACAAAATCAGGCGTTAATACCCGCATGTACTTAGCCAAGACTAAATAATCGGGTTCGTATTGAGATACCGCAGCCAACAGTGCTTGCTCGTGTTGAATTCGGTCTAAGCCTTCGTGACTCACCAGATGAAAGGGAATGTTAAATTTTTCGGCCAGTTCGCGCAGCGCATCATGGTTGCCCACCACAGCGGCAATCTCGACACTTAAACCACCGTAATAGGCTTTCATCAACAGATCGCCTAAGCAGTGCGCTTCTTTTGTCACTAACACCACAATACGTTTCTTGCCGGCGCTGACCAAGGTCATGTGATTCTTAGCAGGCAGCACGTCGCGCAGATCCTGCAATAACTGTTCGCTGTTAAAAATGCCCTCTAACTCAGTTCGCATAAAGAAACGCCCTTGGGCATTATCCACAAACTCACTGTTTTTGATGATATTCAGTTTATGGGTAAAACAAACACTGGTGATTTTGGCGATGAGGCCTTGGGCATCGGCGCAATCCGTCAGTAAGATTTTACGTTCTATGGATGGCGAAGTATTACCGCGAGTTTCAGTCATTTGTTGCAAAGTTGGCTCTCCTATATTGTCCCTACATCGAGTTTGCCATAGCAAATCATGCTGAACAGTATGAAAACCCTATAATGCGAAAATAAAAATGATATTTCAGAGGCTTGAATCAATAAAATGTAAAAATTAAGCAGTTAATTTTGTAAAAACACAATCCTAGCGGCGAGTATCTAAGTAACGCTGCAATACTTTACGCAGGGTTTCGGCCTTAGTGCCGTAAACCACCTGCACACCTTTGCCCATAACAATCACGCCCTTAGCACCCAACTGACTCAAACGCACCTTATTGACTAACTCGGGCTTGTGCACGCTCAAGCGTAACCGTGTCAAACAAGCATTAAGTTCAACAATATTGTCACGCCCGCCGAGCGCCGCAATAATCGCCCGTAAACTTTCTTTAGGTCCTTTACTGTCGTTATGCTCAAGCCTACCGGGAGTTTTCAAATTAAAGGCTAAAATACTCAGTCTAAACAACAGGTAATATATTATGGCGGTTAAAGGCCCAAGGAAAATAAACCAGCTGGCATTACGGGACAATGGAAATAGCAGCGTAAAGTCCACCAGCCCTTGGGAGAATACTATGCTGTGGTGAATATCCAGCATAATACAGACAAAATAAGCGAGCCCAGTGAGTAAGGCGTGAATAATAAATAGAATCGGCGCCACAAACATAAAAGCAAATTCGATAGGTTCAGTCACCCCAGTTAACCAACTTGCCGCCCCCGCCGAGAGCATAATACCCGCCACGCGATTCCGCTCTGAGGGATCAGCACAGCGCCACATTGCCAGTGCAGCCGCCGGTAATCCCCACATTTTAATCAGATAACCACCGGCAAGGTTTCCCGCCTGCGGATCGCCCGCTAAATAACGCGCTACCTCACCACGAATGACTTCGTGCCCTAATAACTGATATTGGCCCACCTCTAGGTAAAAAGGCGCATTCCAAATATGGTGTAGACCAAGGGGTATAAGTAACCGCTCTAATGCGCCATAAACACCAAAGGCGATGGCCGGTTTTTGATAAACCGCCCAGTCGGATACGCGCTCAATCAATAAAGCTAAGGGTGGCCACACATGGGCGAGTACATAACCTAGGCTCATCGCTAGGGGAATAATAAGTAAAGATGCACTGCGACGTCCCTCGAAGAAAGAGAAAATCGCAGGCAAGCGAATATATTGACTCCAACGGACTGCGAGGCAAGTGATACCACCGAGCATCATGCCACCTGCAATTCCAGTATCTAAGGTATCCATTCCTAATAAAGGTTGGGTTGGAAGTCGATACAAATCGGCCAGTGCGGCTAACGTCGCCGTCATCACCCCATAACCAAACACTGCCGAAAAGGCGGCAATGCCTTGATCGCGACAAAAACCAATAGCGACAGCCACGGCAAATAACATCGGCATAATGGCGAAAATGAGTTTGCCCACCGCCAGCATCAGCACTGTCAGCTCTTCGGGCATAAAAGGAATTGGACTAACGGTTAAGCCGAGCATAACCCCAGCGGCGGGTAAAATGGCAATAGGAATAAGCAGCGCTTGGCTTAAGCGCTGGGCAAATTTAAACCACTGTAGATTGACGAAACTACCTAAGCGACGAGCTCGGTTTTGACGACTTGATTCCAGCGTTCTAGCCATTTTATCGCTTCAACCTCAGGTTCCATGGTTTCACAGGCATCAATTTCGAGTAATTCCACTAGCGGCTTAGCGCCAAGTTCACTCAAGAGTGCATCTACAGACTTACCTGCACCGCAGAAAGTCTCATAACTTGAATCACCTAGAGCTATCACACTGTATCTAAGCTCAGGTAAGTAGGGTGCTAAATGTTTAAGATTATGGTACCAAGACTGAATATCATCGGGTAAGTCCCCTTGCCCGGTCGTCGAAGTCACCACCACTAACAATTCATCCTGAGGAGGAATAAAGCTTGCTACCTCATTAGGTTGCCACAATGTGACATCATAACCTAAAACTTGCATTTCTTTCTCTAGGGTTTCAGCGGCAAATTGTGCACTACCATATACAGTGCCAAACACCAGATTCACCTTTTTCATGATACACTCCACATCGCGTTGCAAACCTTATTAGGCTGACCTTACTTTATTGTTCAGCGTATGAGCAAGCTAAGGCGCAAATTTTTTATAAATCAAGCCATTGAGCGTGAGAAAATATCTAATGCGACAGTCCACCCGCCAAAAACACCTCAAGCAGCACCACAAAACAACCCATATTCGGCGTAAAAACTACTTCCACTCCGCCCAGCAAAATCTCATATCGCCACTTGCACTCACGTCTGGATTCTCAACCTTAGCCGTCATGATGCAAGAGCTGCGGCCACAAACGCCACAACTCCACGATTAAGCAATCCACCTCGTTTTAAATTCGATGACTTTAGTTTCAACAACAAAGCAAAGTAAATGCACTTAATTTTATTCACGCGGCTAAGTTGATATCACCATATCAAGCATTGGCCGCTTGCTGTTCACGCCTCTTGGGCGATGAATAACTCAGCTTGTTGACTCAAGGTCGCCTCGTCCCAACCTAACTCGGCAAACACAGTTTCCCACTCGGACTCGAGCTCGGTTTCTATGCTGAGCCGAGTTTGAGTTATAGGGTGTGTAAAGGTGAGTTTTTTTGCGATAAGCCACAGGCGATTAATACCGAAATGCTCACGAAAAAATGCATTTTGCTTACCATCGCCATGAGTGGTATCACCGACGATGGGGTGGCGTAAATGCGCCATATGTCTTCTGAGCTGATGCTTACGCCCCGTTTTAGGGCTCAAGCGTACCAGTGCGAAACGGCTAGTGGAATATCGACCCGAAGGATACGGAATTTCAGTATTGAGTAATGGCTCATAAGCCGTCACAGCTTCCTGCGCGGCTTTGTTAGGATCGGCATTCTTATCGCCTAATTCATCCAACTCAACCTTAAGCGCATAATCTAAAATACCGCTCTCATGCATATTACCGCGCACTAAAGCCAAATATTGTTTTTCAATCGTATGGGAGGCAAATTGCTCACACAGAGCATTGGCCACTTCACTACTCTTGGCAAACAAGAGCACGCCGGATGTCGGCCTGTCGAGACGATGTACAGGAAACACATGGCAGCCCACTAAGTCACGGGTCAGCTGCATGGCAAAAAATCGCTCCCGACGCGCTAAATAACTGCGGTGGACCAATAAGCCTGCGGGTTTATGAATTGCCACTAAGTGCTCATCTTCATAAAGAATTTCAATCTCAGGCGCCTGCTCTTCTGAATCATCCTCTTGGGATACATTCACTGCATTTTCAGGCGTTTCAAGCCAGGTATCATCTTGATTCATTTAACAACATATCCAATTCATTCAATAGGCTAATTAAAGTTTGGCGCGGGGGCATATCCAGCCAAACATGTTCAGCCATAGGGGCAATCGCAATTTGAGTCGGCAATGGCGCCCCCGTTTCGATTAAAGTCTGCATTCTAGGCAGCAAAATAAACTGCAGCCACTGCTCAAGGGGCATAAGATCACAGGCAAAAGGTGCTGTGCTTGCCATTGCAGCGGCAGAAGGCGCTTGCTCAGACCACAACTCGGCCGCTTGCAGCGCGTGGGTAATCTGAGCCAATTTAGCTTGGGTTTGACTGTATAACATAGCTTTCAGATCCATTCTCATATTAGCCCTGTGTGATTCGAAAACTTCCCACAATTCACTGGCCGAATAGGTCGATTAAAGTGCCGCAATCATACCATCCAGACGCACTTCCCCCTATAATGGCGCCAATTTATTGAGCCTCTTTGATTGATATGGCAGCCAAATGACTGAAATTACAACTTTAAGCCAGTTTTTAACCACAGCCAAAACCCAGTTCCAAGTGTATGATCTTGGCCGTAGGGTGCAACATATTGATATGCTCGCATTTCACCAAATCGAATCTCTGTCAGCCCCTTATCCTTATCCCATTCAAGGGCATGCACAATTTGCTATTGTCTTTTGGGATGCGAGCCAACAACACTTTATTTGGTTTCTAAAACTGGCGTTAGATGAGCAAGGATTACTGTCGCCTGCACCGCGCTCACAATTTATCGAAATGATATTAGCGGCATTAGGGCAAGATCCCACTCAGCCACTCAGTGATGAGCAGCAAGAACGACTCGCGAATAATCCGTTTAATTTCAAGCCAAGCCAGGAAAAACTTGCCGTATTTAACGCACTCGTTCGTAAACAACTTGGCCAGCGCGCTTCATCACAATACGAGTTTGCCGTGCAATATCTGTCAGGCCAAATTGCCCCATCACAATGGCAACATATTGGAATGCAAGGCATAGCTGATGTGTGTGTACGCGCAAAAGAATTTGATCATGAGCAGCACTTGGTATCGAGTTTTGATACAGCCGCCATTGAAGTGCAAATCGCCCTATGCCAATGTCTTGAACACTTACTGATTAGCGACACACTCGCCGATAAGATTCTCGCGAAACTTCAAGACACAGCGCCAGAACACCAAGCCTATTTCCTTCGCGCTCTGGCTTCTAGCGCTAAACACAGCCAAAAAGCGTTTGCGCATCTACACGGCCAATCCTCTTTAGATACCAATGCCCTCATCAGCATTGCCGGACGTAACTGGTCGGTATTAAAACAAGATTCAAGTCGCAGTCTTTACTTAGAAGCTTTAGCACTGCAGCCCCAAGCCTTTTTTAATCAGGTCTTTGCTGATATTGTGGCTATTCCTAGTTTGCGCAATCAACTACTAGGCGAATTAAGAAATCCCAATCGAAGTGTTCAACTATCACAAGCCATAGGTGGTTTGTTTAAGGCAGCTAGCAAATGATGTCAGATTTACTGTTAATTATTGGCCTCGTCGTGATTGCCGCATTCTTTTGGCAACTACGCCAAATGGCAGAGTTGAGCCGTATTTTTGCCGAAAAAGAATGTTGGCGACAAAAAGTTCAACTGTTAGCCATTGCCATGGAAACTGCCCGCCCAAGTATTGGCGGCACCACGGGAATTTGTTGGAAGGCGAAATATTTATTTGAATTCAGCACCGACGGCATTAACCAATACCGTGGCCATATTTGGATGCAAGGCAAGAAAATTCAAAAGATTGAATGGCCTATCTTCCCTGAGCCTGAATGGCATGAAGCCCCAACGTCACAGGGTAAGTTTGGCGGGTGTGGTACGCAAAGTGGTTGTAACTCAGGCAAATGCCATTAAGCTTTTATCGACAATGTTGGCTCAAATAAAATGTGAGCCAACATAGAGAGCAAGACATCATTCTTTTTTATCGTAAATACGGCTAAAAAATAGCTCACTGAAAAAGCTAAAAAAGAAAGGGCGCGGCCCTAAAGCCACGCCCTCCTATTCTCTGTTAAGCTATCCCGCTATTTTTGTGCTCCCTGCACCATCCATGCGTCAATCTGCGTCCTGCTTCATCCCTGCTCAATCCTTGAGGTCCTTGTACTCATGTACTTCCCTATCTCTTGGTCATCCAGTCCCAAGCTTGCTCTTTCCTGAGCGGTTCCATCATCATCCATGAAACGGGTATTGCATCCATTCAATTGCACTCCCTGTGCCATTGCCATCCTATGCAATGAGTCTATCAATCCTTGATAGTCTCCCTTCCTTGGTATTGGCTCTCTTTCATCCTGAAAGGCCTATATCCCTATCTTTCCTTAAGTCACATTCCTTAGTCACTGTTCGATCATCCTGATCGCAAACATCCTGTTGCCCGTAACTCCTTCTACAAGATGAATTCTACGCCAACCAACAAAAGTACTCATTGTGGATTATTTAAAATGTTAACGAAGATGGTGAGTTCAACTGATAAGAAACAGACTAACTTACTGATGTAAATAAAAATAATAACCAGCCACAAGACGTAACCACCCTTTTGACTTACAAATTACTTACATACTTGTGAGAGATCTCTTACACGGAGGATGGCAATTCGAATCAAAAGTAAGCAAAGCGCTAGATGTTCTCCCCTGAAGGACTTATGCATAAACCGCTATCGCTCGAAATTCGACAAGCATTCGGCGCATGACCAAAACACAGTCAACACAGAGTAAATCATTGGGCAATAAGAGAAGTAAGACTGGTAAACATGTTTTACGGCAAGATGTCTTTAAGCAGCGTTAAGATAAAGTCTGTGTGAATAGCGTTATAGCGTGAATAGTGTTATAGCTTGGCAAAGCCAGATTAATGCGGAAAATGAACCAAAGAAAAGGGCGCAACTAAAGTGCGCCCCATTTATCCTTTGTAAGCCGTCCTGCTCGATTTGTGCTCCCTGCACCATCCATGCGTCTACTTGCGTCCTGCGTCGTCCCTGTAATTCCTTTTCGTCCCTGTGTATCAAACTTACGTGAGATAACACTCAGTCCCTTGACCTGTAAATCCTTTTTACAGAGCCTGTCACTTCCTATGACGTATTCCTATTGCATCCTGCAAAATTTATTTTCCATAGATTAGTACAAGCTGTTCACCCTTATACTTTATCCTTATCTCGATACATCCTGTTTCGAGTTCATGCTTAATCCTTAAGCGTGTCCTGTATTCTTCCTGAAATTCATCATCCTGACGATACAACTCACTGTCCCTAATCATCCTTGAAAAGCAATCCTGCTTTTCCTTAGCCTATCCGAGGCGAATGACAGTTTTCCTACCGTCAGCGATTTCAACCTTGAAATCTTAATTCGTTGCTTCTTGCGTCCCTTTGGCCTGTTTCGCTTTCCTTGCTATCCATTTGCTTTGGCCATGAGTGAATTTTACGTTAACCCTAATTTTACGTTAACCCTAACTTTTTTGTTCGGCTCAAAGAACGGACTACAAAATTAATTACGGACCAACCAAAGGAAAATAAATACAACCCAATGATTCTATTTAAAATTAAATACTGCAGGACAAAAAACAATCAAAAAGAAAACATTATGTCCTACAACGTTTGTAAGCGATCTCTCACACGGGCATGGGCATCTCACTCGGGCAATTTTTTTAACGTTTAAAAAAGCGGCGGATCATCTGAGCAAACATCACCCAATCTGCCATCAAACTGTAAAAGGGATACTGAAATGTCGCGGGTCGATTCTTCTCAAATACGAAGTGTCCCACCCATGCAAAACCGTAGCCAACAATAGGAATAAACCAACATAGCCACCAGGCTTGTGAAACCAAGGCAATGCCAATCAGCAGCAGAACTAAACAACTGCCAACAAAGTGTAATTGCCGACAAGTCGGGTGCTGGTGTTGGGATAAATAGAAAGGATAAAAATCGGCGAAACGTTTATAAGAGTTAGTCATCTTGTTGAACCGAATAGAATAAAAGCTGGCCATGGACACTGCCAATACTCAGCTCGCCTATGGATACAAAGTCATGCTGAGTAAACAGTTGCAAGTGGTTCTCCTGAGCGACAAACACACCAATGCCATCCAAATCAGGCTGCTCATCACACCAACTCACCACAGCTTGCACCAACTTATGTCCAAGTCCTTTGTGCTGTTCATTTGGTGCAAGAGCAATAAACTGCAAAATACCGCAGTGCTTACTGGGTAAAAGTTCAATAATACTGGACTCTTTGTTCATTAGTGCTTGAGTCGATTGCCAACCTGTACCTAACAACATCTTTAAGCGCCAATGCCAATAACGCCCTTCCCCTAAAGGCACTTCTTGAGTAACGACACAGGCTAACCCAAAGAGTCTTTCATGGTCGAATAAACCAATGAGGGCTTGTTTTTGTTGCCATAACGTATTGAGTTCTTCCCTGATTGCGGCGCGCAATTTTTGCTCATAAGCGGCTTTGTCTGAGGTAAAGAGTGAATCGACAAAAAAAGGATCATCATGGTAAGCGTTATAGAGAATAGAAGCGGCAATGCGTAAGTCTTCCGCGGTCAAATAGACTGCGCGGCAGTCCTCCAGAATTTCATTGTCCATCGTTAGCATTCCTTGACTTAGCTCACACTTTTTTATGCGTAACTGTTAATCTACCAAGGAAACTAAAAAGTGCAAATTTTAATCATAGATTGCATTTTTCAATCAGGCGCTTACTCTAAACGAAGGCACTATACTGAAAAGGAAATAATGATGGATACAACTCCAGTAGACTTAAGCCACTTGTTTGAGCAACTCGGTTTAGACAGTAGCGACGAGGCCATAGCGCAGTTTATTGCAACCCATGATATCGACCATCACATCCATTTAAGCCAAGCGCCCTTTTGGACCCCAGCCCAAAAGAGCTTTATCATTGAAGGTTTAGAAGCCGATGCCCTCTGGACTGAGCCCATTGAGCAATTAGACACTCAGCTACGTAAACGATAAGACTCGTTGGTTCAGATTTTACCGTAAGCCGTTTCACCCCAACCCACTAAGGCATTGTTGCTCAGCACGATAGGCGTGCATTCATCCTTAGTGGTTTTTCCATCGCCATTATTACGCTGGGTACGATAAAACAACACTAAGACTTCTTTATTGGCTTCACCTTGTTGAGCACTTTGTTGAATATAGGCTTCACTAAAATCAGCGGTGCCCATTAAGATCATCACTTGGTCTTTAGGCATGCCTAAGCTCAGTTTGGTTAAGTTAGTGCGATTTTTATCCTGCACTTTCTCCCAAGATTCGCTGCTATCCCAGCCCGATTCTCCATCACCGACATTGACCACGCAGCCGCTAAGACCTAAGCTTGCGAGCCCTAAAAAAGTGATGGCGATAAGTTTGTTATTCAATTTATGGTTCATCATGTGACATCCTGTGTAATTATTATTGAAGCTTAAAAATGGTATTTCGGCTGGACAATAAGCAAAATAAATGCCACAAGACAACATACTGTTTTTAAATGAAAAAATTAATTATTATTTTAAAATTGGTTTAAACAATTCAACAAATTAAGGAATTTTGCTAATTATGAGTCCCCTTGACCAAGTATTAGCGGCCGCACGTTCGCTCGAAGCCTGCGGTAAAGTACCGAGCCTTGCCTTAATTAAAACCCGTTTAGGTAGTAGCCTACCTTTACCTATATTGATCCAAGGCTTACAGCAATTTAAATCTATGCCTAAGGCGGATCGCGAGCGTTTAGCTGAGTTGCAAACTATCAGCCCTACAACTGACACTCCCGCAACTAACGATACCTTAACCCTTGCAGTGCTCGCCGAGCGCATGCAGATGCAACAGGCGTATTTTGAACGTCATGCTGAGCAGCAAAAAACAGAAATAATGCAATTAAAAAACGAACTGCTTGAACTTAAACAACGCATCAACTTATTAGAAATCCAAGGAAAAACAGCTTAATGTTTGTCACTGAACTGCGCTTCGAATGCTTCGCCGACACCACGATATCTGCCGCCGAGAAGGCCATTAATCAGCTCCTTGAAGCCTATCGAGCTAATGGCCAAATCTTAGGACGAGAATTTGCGGTCGCCTTTAATGACGGTGAGTTTAGAGTGCGTTTATTGATGCCAGAGAAAAGCAGTTTAGCGCACAAATATCACAGCCCTTGGGTCAAAAAAGCCTTAGTAGAATTAACCGACGCTAAACTACTCGCGCCGCGGGAAAAGTTTATTGGTCAGGATATCAATTCTGAAGTAAGTAATACCGAAACACCCAGCTGGCAACTGCTATACACCAGTTTTGTGCATATGTGCTCGCCCCTACGCAGCGGCGACAATTTATTGCCCATTCCCCTGTACCGTATACCCGCAACCTTTAATGGCGATCATAAGCGTATTATCCGTTGGCAGAGCGAATGGCAAGCCTGCGACGAGCTGCAAATGGCGGCGGCCACTAAGGCAGAATTTGCCGCGCTAGAGGAATTATCGAGTCCTGACAGTGATTTATTTCGCAGAGGTTGGGATTTGCGCGGTCGTATCGAATATCTCACTCAGATCCCGACCTATTACTACTTATATCGCGTTGGCGGCCAAGATTTGGCCTCAGAAAAAACGCGACCTTGCCCACGTTGTGGCAGTCATGATTGGAAACTCGATGAACCTTTATTAGATATGTTCCATTTTCGCTGCGAGCCTTGCCGCATAGTGTCGAATCTGTCTTGGGATCATCAATAACACCTGTTTATCCCCTTGCAGAACTCAACCTAAGATAAGCCACGCTTAGGTTGAGTTAATACTTAGGTTGATAATAAAAATTTCGCTCACAGAAGTTAACGCTTACCGAAAAGGTTTTGCCACATACGTTTAAAACTGGCGAAAATACCAGGATGTTCTAATGCGGACATAGGTAGTTCTTCATGTTTAACGGGTGGTGCTATCCGTGGCGATAATGCTTCAATAAACGCAGTCAAACTCGAGGACAATTGCTCAGATTGCACTTCACCAGGGATTTCAATCCATACGCTACCATCACTGTTATTGATGGTGAGCATTTTATCTCCCTCATCTAACAGACCGATAAACCAAGTCGGTGACTGCTTCAGTTTCTTCTTCATCATCAGATGACCAATCAGGTTTTGTTGCAGGCAGTTAAAATCGTCATCATTCCAGACTTGCAGTAACTCCCCCGTGCCCCACTTAGAGTCAAATAATACTGGTGCGGAGAAATAATGACCGTAAAAATCATTGATCTCTGGCCATAAAGTTAACTCCAGTGCATGCTCTACATTGGCGAAACTGCCTTCAACTTTGCGTTTCACTGGCTGCCAAGAAACGGCCTGTTCAAGATCCGGTTGAAATTCGCCTTGAATACACACAGAAGGCTCACCCTGTGGGTAATAACGCGGTAGTTCACCTAAACTCGTTAAGTAAGCTTGATGATAGTTTTGCAAAAATTTATCGAGTGCGGGCAGACAAGACACTTAAGCACAATCCAATTTCAGGTATAATGTGCGCCTATTTTGACATGGAAACAGTATTGATGACACAGAATCACGATCCCTATAGTGATGCGCAAGCGCTTGTTGGCCTGACTTTAGGTAAAGCCACCGACTACCAAGCCGAGTATGATGCGTCGCTGCTGCAAGGGGTTCCACGCTCACTAAACCGTAATGCTATTGCACTCACTGGGACGTTACCGTTTCATGGTGCCGATATCTGGACGGGTTATGAGCTGTCTTGGTTAAATGCCAAAGGTAAGCCTATGGTGGCCATAGCTGAATTTCATTTAAGCTATGAAAGCCTGAATCTGATTGAGTCGAAATCGTTCAAACTGTATCTCAATAGCTTTAATCAAACCAAGTTTGATAGCCTAGATTCACTGCAAAAAACCTTAGTGCAAGACTTAAGTCAGTGTGCTCAAGGTGATGTTAGCGTTAAGATTATCGAGCCCAAAAGCTTTGGTATTCAGCGTATTATTGAGTTACCTGGCACTTGTATTGACGATCTCGATATTGAAGTCAGCGATTATAGTTTTAATCCTGATTACTTAGTTAACAGTACAGACGATAAGCAAACGGTCGCGGAAACGCTTAATTCAAACCTGCTGAAATCCAACTGTTTGATCACTTCGCAACCCGATTGGGGCAGCGTGATGATCCGTTATCAAGGCCCTAAAATCGATCGCGAGAAACTGCTGCGCTATTTGATTTCTTTCCGCCAACATAACGAATTCCACGAGCAATGTGTCGAGCGAATTTTCGTCGATTTAAAACGTTTTTGCCATTGCACTAAATTGACAGTTTACGCCCGCTACACGCGTCGCGGTGGTTTAGATATCAACCCTTATCGCAGTGACTTCGAGCAACCTGGTGAAAGCCACAGACTCGCAAGACAGTAATGACCTTCCTAGGCTATTAGATTAACAATCTGAGATAGAAAATAAGGTTTAAAAACTGCAACAAAGCTCTGAATTGCTAGCCCTAGCTGCTCGCTAGATTCAGAGCTTTTTTATTCACAGTGTTTGCACTCGCATTGAGCAATAAACGCCGTAGCCATTGGTGGCTCGGGTTTTGGGTATATTTACTGCTCCACACCATATACAAATCAATTGGCCGAGTTTTCAGGGGCATAGGTAAAATCTGTAAGCCGAACATCTCAGCGTACTGACTGGCGTACCGCAAAGGCGCTATGCCTATCGCCTCACTTTTGCCGACAGTTGCAAACATACTCAATAGAGATGATTGCTCACTGTACATTTTGCGCCTTGGTAACACGCCTTCGGTAAACAAATCCCCTGCAGTCAAATTAAAGCGCCGCATATTTAAAAAGACGTGTTTCTCCTCAAAATACTGCCCATGGGTGATAGCACCTTGAATACGAGGATGCTGCAAACTGACGATACAAACGAGGGTTTCGGTGAAGAGTAATTTGCTCGAGAGCAAACTTTGCTGCGCGGGCTTAATGTCTATCGCAACGGCGACCCGCTCAAGCAAAATATCGCGATATAGCTCATCCTCCTGCGGCGGCGACTCGCGGAAAATGACTTCAATATCCGCATTCTGTAATAAAGCCTGCACGCCTGATTGCAGCGCTTCGATAACCGACTCATTAGCATATACATAAAAGCGCCGCTGGCTCGAGGTGGGATCAAAATGCTCAAACCCCAACAATACGGTTTCAATATCCGCCATGGGCTGCTCAAATTTACGGTACATCTCCCGTGCCACCGATGTAGGCTCAATTCCCCGTCCAACTCGATTAAACAGCGACTCCCCGACCCAAGCCCTGAACCGGCTTATCGCATTACTCACGGAAGACTGAGTTAAATCTAACTCCTGTGCCGCTTGGGTGAATGAACGAGTACGGTAAACCACCATAAACACGCGTAATAAATTTAAATCTAATGGCTTTCGTGTCGGCATAAGGGAGTGCACTCATTCACTATATGAATATTACAATCCAAGCTAACTCGAGTTATCTAAATACACAAGCTGGCTATACTCAAACCATCAACGACACTATCCCACTTTTTGGTAGGTAAAATAATGCAAAAATCTTTGATGACAATGAGTATTATCGCCAGCTTCTCTTTAAGCGCCGTGGCTGCTGAACACGAGCATGAACATATTAGCCTGCACTATCAGGGAAAGCCTGCCACCGAGCAAACCATTGCGGTAAACAAAGCCTCAGCAGCAAGCCTTAATTTTGCCGATAAAAAAGCCTTTGAAGAGTTTTCTAAAAATCTTATTGCTGAACTAGATGAGCCAACAGCAGCCATTTTACGTGCCGATTTCAGCTTTATTGGCGACAAAACCCCAGACACAGTAAACCCTTCACTTTATCGCCAAGCCCAGTTGAATATGGTGTCTAACGGCTTATACAAGGTCACAGATGGCATTTATCAAGTGCGTGGCACAGACTTATCGAACTTAACCCTTATCCGCGGTAAAACGGGCTGGATCCTTTATGACGTACTGCTGACCAAAGAGTCAGCAAAGCAATCCCTTGAGTTTGCGCTTAAACACTTGCCCGAGGGCAATGACTTACCCGTAGTCGCGATGATTTATTCCCACAGTCATGGAGATCATTTTGGCGGCTCCCGCGCAATCAAAGACATGTTCCCAAACGTCAAAGTCTATGGTTCCAATAACATCACCAAAGAAATTGTCGACGAAAACGTCCTCGCTGGTAATGCCATGAGCCGCCGCGCCGCCTATCAATACGGCGCAACATTAGAGCGAAACGATCAAGGCATTGTCGATGCCGCACTTGCTAAGGGACTATCCAAAGGCGAAGTGACCTACGTTAAACCCGATGTCACCTTAAATGCCAAAGACAAGTGGGAAACACTCACCATTGATGGTATCGACATGGTGTTTATGGATGCCTCAGGCACAGAAGCCGCCTCAGAAATGGCCACCTATATTCCCTCAATGAAAGCATTGTGGACCGCAGAGCTCACCTACCACGGCATGCACAACATTTATACCTTACGCGGGGCAAAAGTCCGAGATGCGATAAAATGGTCTAAGGATATCAATGAATTACTGACCCATTTTGGTAATGATGCACAGGTTATATTCACTGCCCACTCAGCCCCCGTATTTGGCAATACTGATATAAACCAATACTTAAGAATGCAAAGGGATAACTATGGCCTAGTGCATAATCAAACCCTGCGTTTAGCCAATAATGGCGTGGGTATTCAAGATATTGGCGATGCTATTCAAACCACTATCCCTAAGGCTGTGCGCGATACTTGGTACACCAATGGTTACCATGGCACCTACAGCCATAATGCCAAAGCCGTGTACAACATGTACCTTGGCTATTTCGATATGAATCCCGCCAACTTAAACCCACTACCGACAAAAGATGAAGCGACGAAATTTGTGGAGTATATGGGCGGAGCTAAAGCCGTCGTGAAACACGCCAAAGCCGACTATACCCAAGGCGAGTACCGTTTTGTGGCCACCGCACTCAATAAAGTCGTGATGGCAGAACCTAATAACAAAGAGGCAAGACAATTACTTGCCGATACCTATGAGCAACTGGGTTATCAAGCCGAAGGGGCTGGCTGGCGCAACATTTACCTCACTGGCGCCCAAGAGTTACGCGTAGGCATTCAACCTGGCGCGCCTAAATCGGCCTCAGCAGATATTTTAGGAGAAATGGAAATATCGACCCTATTTGACTTCCTCGCCGTAAAAGTCGATAGCCTCAAAGCTGCTGAACTTGGGCTAATCCGGCTTAATGTGATTAACCCTGACACCCAAGAAACGCTCTATGTTGAACTAAGTAACGGTAATTTAAGCAATATTAAGGTTGATAAACCGATGGAGGCCGATGCCAATCTTTATATTGATAAACGCTATATTACGGGGATTTTACTCGGAAAAGTCACACTTAAAGAGTTACTGGCTAAGGGTACTGCCAAGTTAGAGGGTGATAAAGATGCCTTCGGTAAGATAGCGTCGACCTTAGTAAAGTTCGATGAAAGCTTTGAAATCGTCCCACTACCAAGCACGAAATAACCAAATTAATGCCCTGAATCTTCAGGGCTTTTTTATGGATAAAAGACTGACTAGCGTATATTCGCCTTGAACGGCTCTAGCACTGGAGGGCATCATCCCAAGTGATTCAGGATATATTGTCAGATTAACAAAGCAGAATTAATTCGCAGACTCTGGCGTTGGGACTGAAGTTTTGCACTCAAGCAATAACTGCTGAAAATGCGCACCTAAGTCTTGTTGGGCAAATTGCTCGCTCGCAGTCGCCATTTGCTTAAGGCTTTGTAAGGCTTGATCTAAACCTTGTTGCTCGATAAGGCTTTTAGCATAGGCCGCCGCATCGGCGCCCTTTTGCAGCAAGCTCGCGACCTGATCAAAACTGATGTCTTGCTCCATTACTTTCTGTAAGTCCCCCAGCAGCTCTGCCACCTTAGCAGACTCCACCAGCGAGCCTTCAACATTGACTAACTTACCCAGCGGATCTTGGCTGAGTTTTTCAGCCACACAGGCCGAAACTGTGCCAGCTGCCGCGCTTTGCGCCACAACATCTAAGCCATTGGCACGAATTTGCTCAACCACTTGCTGCAACTGTGGATCTTGGGCTAACCAAGCCTGCTCCAATTGCTGCTTTTCATCTCCACCAAAATAACCACAACCAGATAGCAACACCATCATAGTGGTAGGTATTAGGCACTTAATCCGTTTCATTGTTAAACCTCATTTATTTCATTCAAATTCAAATTCAAATTCAAAATATTATGGGCGTGACTATACCCAGCAATGTTTAACCGAAGATGAATAAGACAAGTTAACCATAATCTGCAAGTAAGGCTTCTATGCTGCTCAGTTGCGCCGTTAGCATTATGGAAATCTCGGTGTTGCCAGCATACCCTAAGCTCACGGCAAAACGGTATTCCTCGGTCAAACGCCCAAAATAGGTTTGCCAATACAATGAACTTGCATCAATGGTTTGCAGCGGGATATTAGGATAGACACTCAGCAAAGGCGCCACACCATAGAACGGCATCAACGCTGCATCTTGGCATCTAAGCTCAACCGATCCGGCTACCAATTGCTCGAATGGCTTAAGATCAAAGCCGAAGGATTTAAGCGACTGCGCTAAACCTAGGCCAGTCGCCTTAATATAGGATTCCTTTAACGCCCATAAATCGAAAAAGCGCTGCCGCTGACTCGCTTCATCGGCGAGAGCTAATAAAGCCGCAGTTTCTTGGGGAGAAAAATAGTGATTTAGGATTGGATAGATATCCGTCTTCGGCCGTGACCTTTCTATATCGACTCCAAATAAACCAGACTCAACACCATGAAACTGAGTCACACCAATCAATAACCAATCGCCGCTATGGCTTAAGTTAAACTCAAGCCCCGTTTGCTGTTGCAATTTTGCCGTTAAACTCGGCTTACCCTTAACGCCATATTCAAAACACCACTCGTGTGGCGATAAATCAGCATAGCGAGATAACACGGCCCGCAACGCTGCCCTGACCTGTAATCCCTTCATTTGCGCCTTGGGATCGCGATAACGCGCGACCTTAGCGAGTTCATTATCACTTAACCAAGACTGAGCGAGTGATGTTTGCGGCAATGAAATATCGCTCAGTGGAATAAAAAATAGATCCACATTCACGCCGTTTTTGCTAGATGTTCTGGAGTCGGTCATTTGAGAGCCTTGCAGGACAAAGCCTTGCGGCTGATGGTTATCATTGTCTGGCTTTTGGGAGAGCACTTAGCAACATTCTTATCTGGGTTCATCATTATTTGAGTTCATTATGCATCTTAAATAGTTTCAACTAAGCCCTATTTCAATTCTTAGCCACACTCTAATAAGAGCAATTCTTAGCAACTCTCTAATTAGAGCAATTCTTAGAACGACCCTGAACGCCATCCTAAGCGCCAATTTTTGCTGCAATTGCACCAAGGTTTTGCGCCCAAATTAACAGGTTTAGCCGCACAGTCTCATTCATGACGAAAGGGACGTAAGCCAATATTGGGCTATTTTACCCCGCTAACCCAAAAAAGCGGCCTTTATCGATCCTAAAAATTTAATTCTTCCACTATCAAAGTATTAAAAAAACCAAGCGGTCAGCGAAAACCCAACATAACGCACAGAAAATACCATTACTCAACGAAAGCCAATAAATTCCAGTCCCAGATGATTGTATCGACCCGAAACCTCAGGTAATCTGCATCCCCATTAAGTGACACAGATGATAAGCACAGGTTTTACGATGAGTGTCACTATGTTCTTCAAGAGTGCCACAGCTGACTCAGCCAAAATGGCTTCTCAGTCCCAATAGATTATGTCGGATGATAATTATTATTAATGGCAGCTCGCGACTCTCAATCTAAAGCGCCGTCTTACGCCCCCAAGAGCACGACTCAAGCGGCGAAAAAAGACAGCGCACCTCGGCATCGCAACGCCACCACCACGCCTGAAATGCGACTCTTTATCCAGCAATCGGATCTGAGCGTCAGCCAGCTGGCAAAAATTTTAAATATTACTGAGGCAACAGTCCGCAAATGGCGGAAGCGTGAGTCCATTAGTAACAGTTCGAACACGCCCCATCACCTCAATACCACGCTCACGCCGATGGAAGAATATGTGGTGGTGGGATTACGCTATCAACTCAAACTCACCTTAGATAGATTGCTCAACGTCACCCAAACCTTTATTAATCCCAATGTGTCGCGCTCCGGCCTTGCCCGTTGCTTAAAGCGCTATGGCATATCGCGGCTCGATGAATTTGAAGCACCGCAAGTTCCCGAACGCTATTTTAATCAATTGCCTGTGACTCAAGGCAGCGATATCCAAACCTATACGGTTAATCCAGAAACCTTGGCCAAAGCCCTCGCATTGCCGAGTACCGACGGCAATACTGTGGTGCAAGTGGTGTCACTCACCATACCGCCGCAGCTCACTGAGCAAGCGCCAAGTTCAGTACTATTAGGCGTAGACACAGCAAGTGATTGGATTTACCTCGATATTTATCAAGACAGTAATACCCAAGCGACCAATAGATATATCGCCTATGTCCTCAGACATGGGCCGTTTCATTTACGAAAGTTGCTCGTTCGCAACTATCACACCTTCTTAGCCCGTTTTCCCGGTGCCCATGGCACGCCAAAGACAAACGCGGCTGAATCCCAAAACAAGGTCACCGTATCCAGGTCGACCCGTGGAGACTCTTTATGAGCCATACCCCTTCTGTACCTAATTCTGCGACTGAGTCAAAAAAAGATAAACGACTCAACAAACGTTTAAAAGATATGCCCGTTGCCATCGTCGGCATGGCCAGCATCTTCGCTAACTCGCGTTATTTAAATAAATTTTGGGATTTGATCAGCGAAAAAATCGATGCCATTACTGACATCCCAGACACCCATTGGCGCGCCGAAGATTACTACGATGCCGACAAAAGCAAAGCCGATAAAAGCTACTGTAAACGCGGTGGTTTTTTACCAGAAGTCGACTTCAATCCAATGGAATTCGGTCTGCCGCCCAATATTCTTGAGCTGACAGATACCTCGCAACTGCTGTCGCTGATTGTCGCCAAAGAAGTGCTTGCCGACGCCAATCTGCCCACCGATTACGATCGTGATCGTATCGGCATTACCCTAGGGGTTGGCGGTGGTCAAAAAATCAGTCAGAGCTTGAACTCGCGCCTGCAATATCCAGTGCTTAAAAAAGTATTCAAAAGCAGCGGCCTGAGCGATGAAGACAGCGAAATGCTGATCAAAAAGTTCCAAGACCAATATATCCACTGGGAAGAGAACTCTTTCCCTGGGTCCTTAGGCAACGTGATTGCAGGCCGTATCGCCAACCGTTTTGATTTTGGCGGCATGAACTGTGTGGTCGATGCTGCCTGTGCGGGCTCGCTCGCTGCTATGCGTATGGCGCTAACTGAACTGACCGAAGGTCGCAGCGACATGATGATCACTGGCGGTGTCTGTACCGATAACTCGCCGTCCATGTACATGAGCTTCTCAAAAACGCCAGCCTTCACCACCAATGAAACCATTCAACCCTTTGATATCGATTCAAAAGGCATGATGATCGGCGAAGGTATCGGCATGGTCGCGCTTAAACGCCTTGAAGATGCCGAGCGCGATGGCGACCGGATTTATGCCGTCATCAAAGGCGTTGGCGCCTCATCTGACGGTAAGTTTAAGAGTATTTATGCGCCGCGCCCCGAAGGCCAAGCTAAAGCTCTCGAACGCGCTTACGACGATGCAGGTTTTGCCCCGCACAGCATTGGCTTAGTTGAAGCCCATGGCACGGGCACTGCCGCAGGTGATGTGGCTGAATTTAATGGCTTAAAATCAGTATTTGCCCAAGGCAACGACACAAATCAACATATCGCGTTAGGTTCAGTAAAATCCCAAGTGGGCCACACTAAGTCCACCGCAGGTACTGCGGGGGTGATCAAAGCCGCGCTAGCGCTGCACCACAAGGTATTGCCTGCGACCATTAACGTTAGCAAGCCTAATCCAAAACTGAATATCGAAAGCTCACCATTCTATTTAAATACCGAAACTCGCCCATGGTTCCAGCGCGCCGATGCAACGCCGCGCCGTGCTGGTGTAAGCTCCTTTGGTTTTGGCGGCACGAACTTCCATCTTGTATTAGAAGAATACAAACCTGAGCATAGCCGTGACGAGCAATATCGTCAGCGCAGTGTGCCGCAGACGCTATTGTTTGCCGCAGCCAATAAAGCCGCGCTGCTTAGCGAGTTAAAAGCTGCGCTGAGCCAAAGCGTGAACACGAGCGCAAACGCGAATAAGAGCAGTGCTGCGAGCCTGAACGCTATCGCTCAGCAATATCCGCTGCGCCCGCTGGCAGACACAGATGCCCGTTTAGGTTTTGTGGCTAAGGATATCGCTCAGCTGCAAGCTCAGTTAAATCAATCAATTGCGCATTTAGAAAGCGGGCACCTAGAAACCAGTGCAAGCGAGGCGTGGCAATTACCTTCTGGCATCAGCTACCGCGCAAAAGCTTTAGTCACTGAAACCAATAGCAAGAATGACTCCAATAAAGTGGCTGCCCTGTTTGCTGGTCAAGGTTCACAGTACCTGAACATGGGCCGCGAACTCGCCTGCCATTTCCCGGAAATGCGCCAACAAGTGACGGCCAGCGATAAGGTATTTGCTCACCACGGCCAAACGCCGTTATCAAACATCCTTTACCCTATTCCGGCATTCGATGCCGATGCGGTTAAAGCCCAAGAAGCGGCGCTGACCAATACCCTGTTCGCCCAAAGCGCCATAGGCGCGGTTTCAATGGCGCAATATTCGCTATTAACGCAAGCGGGGTTTGCACCCGATATGGTGGCAGGTCACAGCTTTGGTGAATTGTCAGCCCTTTGCGCGGCAGGTGTGATTTCCAATGAAGATTACGTCGAACTGGCCTTCGCCCGTGGGCATGCCATGGCGCAAGTGCCGAGCGATACTGGGACTCAAGTTGATTTAGGAACCATGTTCGCGATTATTCTTAAGCAAAAGAATGATATCGATGCGATCAATAGCTGTTTAGCCCAGTTTGATGGCGTTAAAATTGCCAACTACAACGCGCCGACGCAATTAGTCATCGCAGGTGGCACAGAGCAAACTCAGCTGGCCGCGAAAGCCATTAGTGAACTGGGCTTTAAAGCGATTGCCCTGCCTGTCTCAGGCGCGTTCCATACCCCATTGGTTGGACACGCACAAAAGCCATTTGCCAAAGCCATTGATAAAGCTAAATTCAGCGCGCCTTCAGTCGCACTTTATGCCAACGGTACGGGTCAATTGCACCCAAGCGATGGCAAAGCCATTAAAGCAGAATTCAAACAACACATGCTGCAATCGGTTCGCTTTAGCGAACAACTGCAGGCCATGTATGACGCTGGCGCCCGTGTGTTTGTTGAGTTTGGCCCTAAGAACATACTGCAAAAGTTAGTTGAAAATACCTTAGGTGAACACTTAAATGAGCTTTGCCTTGTCAGCATGAACCCGAATCCTAAGGGCGACAGTGACAGTCAATTACGCTTAGCCGCAGTGCAATTAGCCGTAGCCGGCGTGGCGTTAACTGAGGTTGACCCCTATCAAGCCGTCACGTCACAAGAAATTGCCGAACGTGAAGCGCCATCAGCGATGAACATCAAACTCACTGCCACTAACCATATTAGTGCTGCAACCAAAGCTAAGATGGCTAAATCCCTCGCCACAGGCAGCGTGACTAGCCAAGTGCAATATGTGGATCGCATCGTTGAAACGGTTGTCGAAAGAGAAGTCGAAAAAATCGTTGAGAAAGAAGTCATCGTCGAAAAAGTGGTTGAAAAAATAATAGAAGTGGAAGCGAATCAAGTGGCAACTGTTGAAATGAAACAAAAATCCTCAAGCGTGACGCAAGGCTTAAACAATCACCAGCAACAAGCGACGGCGCAATTGAATCCAAGTACAGCAAGCGTCAGCAGCGATGCGTTAACGGCATTTTTCAGCGCACAATCTCAAGCGGCTCAGTTACATCAACAGTTTTTAGCTATCCCGCAGCAATACGGCGATACTTTCACGACACTGATGACAGAACAAGCCAAGATGGCAAGCCTTGGCATTGCAATCCCTGAAAGCCTGCAACGCTCGATGGAAATGTTCCACCAGCATCAAGCGCAAACCCTGCAAAGCCACGCCGAATTTATGCAACTGCAAAGCAGTAGCAGCCAAGCGGCCTTGGCCATGCTAAACAATGCGCCGATTAACTTTACTCCAGCAGTTGCAAGTCAGCCACGAGCAACTGCGTCGGCTCCTGCACCTGTTGCTGCAACGACAATGCCACATAATGCTGCACCAGTAGCGGCTCAAGCTGTTGCGACGAGACCCGCAGTTAGCACACCTGTTGCGCCTGTTGTGCAAACCGCTCCCGTTGCTTATGCACCAGCTGTGACTGTACAAGTTGCGCCAGCAGCTCCTGCCGCTCCAGCATTAGTCATGCCTGCTGTAGTGATGCCAGAAGTGACACCTGCGGCACCAGCAACGAGCGGCTTAAGTGCAGCGTTAGTGCAACAAACCATGATGGCTGTGGTGGCCGATAAAACAGGCTATCCCACTGAAATGCTAGAGCTTGGCATGGATATGGAAGCCGATTTAGGTATCGATTCGATTAAGCGCGTTGAAATCTTAGGCACAGTGCAAGACGAACTGCCGGGCTTACCTGAGCTCAGCCCAGAAGATCTGGCCGAATGTCGTACCTTAGGTGAAATCGTTGACTACATGCAAAGTAAGCTTACACAAAATGACAAGCTTCCAGCAGTGGGTTCAATTATCGTAGCGCCTATTACTGCTGCAAATGTGGCAACTCAAGTGGCAACAGCCGCACCTGCCGTTAACGGTTTAAGCGCTGCGTTAGTACAACAAACCATGATGGCTGTGGTTGCCGACAAGACAGGCTACCCCACTGAAATGCTGGAACTCAGCATGGACATGGAAGCTGATCTAGGTATCGATTCCATCAAGCGCGTTGAAATCTTAGGTACAGTGCAAGACGAACTGCCCGGCTTACCTGAACTCAGCCCAGAAGATCTGGCCGAGTGTCGTACCTTAGGCGAAATCGTTAACTACATGCAAAGTAAGCTTACACAAAATGACAAGCTGCCAGCTGCGGGATCAGTTATCGTAGCAACTCATGTGACAACTGCCGCGCCTGCCGCCAGCGGTTTAAGCGCTGCGTTAGTACAACAAACCATGATGGCTGTGGTGGCTGACAAGACAGGCTATCCGACTGAAATGCTGGAACTCAGCATGGATATGGAAGCCGATCTTGGTATCGATTCCATCAAGCGCGTTGAAATCTTAGGTACAGTGCAAGATGAACTGCCGGGTTTACCTGAGCTGAATCCTGAAGATCTGGCCGAGTGTCGCACCTTAGGTGAAATCGTTGACTACATGAACAGCAAACTACCTGCGGTTGGCTCGACTTCAACTACAACAGCAGCACAGGTCACTGTTACCGCTACAATAAATAACGGCTTAAGTGCTGAAAAAATCCAACAAACCATGATGTCAGTAGTGGCCGACAAGACGGGCTATCCCACTGAAATGCTGGAACTCAGCATGGATATGGAAGCCGATCTAGGTATCGATTCCATCAAGCGCGTTGAAATCTTAGGCACAGTGCAAGACGAGCTACCGGGTTTGCCTGAACTCAATCCTGAAGATCTGGCCGAGTGTCGCACCTTAGGTGAAATCGTTGCACTCTTTTCGAAAGAAATAGGGCAAAGCAAGCTAGGCCAAAACGCGGTAAGCCAGAATGCCGCGCCAGTTAGCGCTGTCGTTCAGCCTGAACCTACTATCGATTTACCGCCACACAGTGAGGTGGTGCTAAAAAAGTTGCCAGCGGCGGCTGAGCTAGCGCAACTATCGCCACAGCAATCGTCAAAGCAATCAGCGCAATCAGCGCAACAAGCTCTAACACGCGTTTTTGCTAAAGATGCCTGCATTATCATTAGCGATGATGGTCACAATGCTGGCGTACTTGCCGAAAAATTGCATGCTCAAGGTCTAACTGTTGCGGTTGTACGCTCGCCAGAAAGCCTTGTGGCCAGTGCATCACCGCTCAATAGCCACATTACCAGCTTCACATTGGCGGCGATTGACGATGCCAGCATCAGCGCAGTGATTAATGAGATCAAAAACTTAGGTACGATTGCAGGCTTTATTCATCTGCAACCACAACATAAAACCTCAGCCGATGCGAAAGGTTTAGTGCTGTCGAATGCCGCCAAGGCATCCGTCGAGCAAGCGTTCTTGTTCGCCAAGCACTTACAACCGTTTTTAACAACAGCAGCAGCAACCGCCAATACTGGCAGCAGCTTTATCAGCGTCAGTCGTATCGACGGTGGCTTTGGTTATCTTAACCACAGCCAAATTGCCCGCAGCGAGTTAAACCAAGCGGCATTGGCAGGTCTGACTAAAACCTTGAGCCACGAGTGGCCAAGCGTGCATTGCCGCGCCTTAGATATCGCGCCAGCACTTGATGCCAAGCAACTGGCCAATGCAGTGATCGCTGAGCTCTTTGCAACCGATAACGTATTGGAAGTCGGTGTTAGCCAAGACGCAGCCCAAGCACTTGAGCGCGTAACCTTAGTTGCTGGCAAGGCTGATACCCGCCACAGCGCGGCAAACTTGACGAGTGCAGATAAAATACTGGTGACCGGTGGCGCAAAAGGCGTGACCTTTGAATGTGCGCTAAGTTTAGCCAAACACAGCAAGGCGCACTTTATCCTTGCTGGCAGAAGCAGCCAACAAGCCATTCCCGCTTGGGCACAAGGTAAAAATAACAGCGAACTTAAAGCCGCAGCTATTGCCCACATTCAAAGCTTGGGCGAGAAACCCACGCCAAAACAAGTGGATGCCTTAGTATGGCCAGTTCAAAGCAGCCTAGAAATTGCAGCAGCACTGCAAGCCTTTACCGCTGTGGGCGCGAGCGCCGAGTACTTAAGTCTCGATGTTAACAATCCAGATGCGATCGCCAGCACTATAGTGCCGATCACTGAGTTGTCGCCTATTACTGGCATCATCCATGGTGCGGGCGTACTCGCCGATAAACACATCCAAGACAAAACCTTAGATGAGTTGGCACGGGTGTATGGCACTAAGGTCACAGGTATAAACAATCTACTTGCCGCACTGGATTTAGATAAATTAAAACTGATTGCCCTATTCTCTTCGGCGGCGGGTTTTTACGGCAATACTGGCCAAAGCGATTACGCCATGTCCAACGACATACTCAACAAAGCCGCACTGCAACTGGCGCAGCAACTGCCAAATGCCAAAGTGATGAGCTTCGATTGGGGTCCGTGGGACGGCGGAATGGTGAATCCAGCGCTGAAAAAGATGTTTATGGACCGCGGGGTTTATGTGATCCCGTTAAAGGCGGGTGCAGAGTTATTTGCGAGCCAATTACTGAGCAACACAGGCGCACAATTGCTGGTCGGTACTGATATGCAAGGCACAGTTCCAAGTGACGAGCAAGCAACTCAAGGTAGCAATCTAAAAAAGCCTGAAGCGGATCTGACCACTGACGCGTCGGATCCGCATGCTTTGGCATCAACACTTGCTGCAATCGCTTTCACGCGACCGCTAACACTGCAGCGCATACTGGACCCTAAGGCAATGATCTTTATTGAAGATCACTGCATTAACGGTAGTCCCGTATTACCGACTGTGTGCGCAATTCAGTGGATGCGTGAAGCCGCCTTTGATGTGCTCAAGCAGCCTGTCAAAGTGCAAAGCTACAAGCTGTTGAAGGGCATTATTTTCGACACTGCCGTGTTACAAAATGGAGTGTTAGGAAGTGCAGCCCCCATCACGCTGGAACTTGAACTAACACCCTTAGTCAATGCACAAGCTAGTGTACAAATTAATGCCTTAATCAGCTTTGAAGGTCGTCCGCAATATCAAGCCATCCTAGTCGTTGATGATGCTGTTGATGACGCGGCGAGAGATAACTTAGCCACTAACAGCAAAGCAACTGCTTTTGACGCGCACAGTTTGGCAGGACTTTCTGCCATCACAACCGCGAGCCGCCTTTACAGCGACGGCACGCTTTTCCACGGCCCAAGACTGCAAGGTATTGAGTCGGTGGTGAAGTTTGACGATGCGAGCTTAGTCGCTAAGGTGAGTCTTCCCCATGTTGCGTTAGCGGACTGCGGGAGTTTTGTGCCCAATCTCACGCCTAAAGGCTCACAAGTTTTTGCAGAAGATTTGTTGCTGCAGGCGATGCTAGTGTGGGCGAGACTCAAATATGGCGCGGCGAGCTTGCCATCAAGCATTGATGAGTTTATCTCCCATGCGCCGTTTGCCTTTGGCGATACAGGTTATCTAGTGCTCGAGGTAGTGAAACACTCTGGCCGTGCCCTTGAAGCCAATATCACGCTGTATCATCAAGATGGTCGTTTAAGCTGCGAGATGAACAACGCCAAAGTCACCATCAGCAAAAACCTCAACGGTGCATTCTTAGCCAATAAAGTTGCCAATAAAGTTGCGAATAAAAGCATTGAAAGCGTGGAGGCAAAAGTCGAGTGAACTTAGCCTCTCCTTTAGCAACGACAAATAGCGCCAAGCCACTGCGTATTGCAGTGTTGCTTGGCGATGCGCTCAATCTTGACTCTCACTCAGCCCAAGTATTAGGGACGTTTGCGGAACGTGAAAGAGTTCAGATTTGCGCTGCCGATGCCAACCAATCGACAGATCATGAACCGTCAGTGCATGAGCAAAGGTCGCTCACTGCGTTATTAAGCCAAGCAACAACAGCCATTGAGCAAAGCAAGCTCGTTGAACTTAAATTCAATAATGGCAATCTACCCCAGTCTCTGTATTTGCTCGATGGTTTACGCGCCGCCAAACTACGCCTACACGCCCACGCGTTTATCGCTGGTTTTGCCGCTGGTAATGAGGCAAGAGGTGATGCTAATGCGGCTGTTGCTAATGCGGCATTAGCGGCGGCAAAGCGCAATCCAGCACAAACCGTTCAGCATAAGCTCGTCGCCAACACACTCAACGAGGCATTTGTTGCGCTGCGCCAAGGCGTAACCGCCCTCGCTGCGCGAACACAAGCGCCGCTTCATGGCGCAACTGATATTAAAGAGGCAAACGGCACAAATCATCAAGCAGGCTATTGGTTTAGCGACCAACATCAAGCGCGGGTTTTGTGTCTAAATCTTGTAGCAAAAACGTCAAATCAAACGGGTGAGTCTCGAAATCTAAGCCAAAGTATTGTGCTGACCCAAGGCACACAAGTTATCGCGCCCAAAGCTCTTGTTGATGAAAACCGGCTGTTTGTGCCGATAAGTGGTGACAGTATTAATGAGCTAAAAGCAAAACTGTTTCAGTTGCTTAGTTCACTAGAGATTGGCGCACTAAACACGTCATTTGCATCACATCAACTCGCATTCTTGTTTGAACGCTATGATGTCAACGCAACACTGGCATTAGTCTTAATGGCGGCATCAATTGATGACCTCAAACTTGAAGCCAAAGCTATGCTTTCGGCGCTTGAAAATGATTCAGTGCGTCATCATGGTCACCCCTTTAAGACACCAGCGGGTAGCTATTTCACCGCTAAGCCGCTAGGGGATGCGGGGCTGACCTTTGTATATCCCGGCGTTGGCACTGTTTACGCCAATATGTTCAATAACTTGCATGAGTATTTCCCCGCGCTGTATCACCAGCTAGAACGTGAAGGCGATTTAAGCGCCATGCTGCAATCATCGCAGATTTATGCCGCAGATGTAAAAACTGCAGCGGGCATGAGCTTAAGCCAGCAAGCGATTAGTGGCGTGGGCGCCAGTTATCTATTCACTAAACTGTTGACCCAAGTCTTTAATATTAAGCCAAAAATGGCGCTCGGTTACTCAATGGGCGAAGCAGCCATGTGGGCCAGCCTAGATGTGTGGCAAACGCCCCATGCTATGATCAAGGCCACAGAAAATAGCGATATTTTCAACCATGCCATTTCTGGCGAGCTAACCGCAGTACGCCGAGCGTGGCAGCTTAAGGATAATGAATCCATAGTGTGGAACAGCTTTGTGGTGCGCGCTGACAGCAATGAAATCAAAGCATTATTGCCAGAGTTCCCTCGCGCTTACTTAGCCATCATTCAAGGTGATACCTGCGTCATTGCAGGTTGCGAAACAAGCTGCAAAGCCCTGCTTGCCACGTTAGGCAAACGCGGGATTGCCGCCAATCGAGTCACGGCAATGCATACCGCGCCTGCCATGCTAGTCCACGGGCAAGTACAAGATTTCTATACTCAAGCACTAAAGCCTGAGGCGCTGAAACCTAAGGCGCTGGAAGCGGCGGCGCAAGATCTGCCTATTCGCTTTATTAGCGCAGCACAAACTGCGCCAGTAACCGTGGATAGCCACAGCATTGGCCGCGCGATTGCCGATACCTTTTGTTCGCCACTCGACTTTAGTGCGCTCATTCAAAATGCCACTGAGCAAGGTGCAAGACTGTTTGTCGAAGTGGGCGCCGATAGGCAAACCAGCACACTTATCGATAAAATCAGCCATGCCCATGCAGGCCAAAGCACGGTGCACGAGGCAACAGTCGCCATTGCTTGCAATGCCAAGGGTGCCGATGCGATTACCAGCTTACTCAAGTGCTTAGCTCAGCTGATAAGCCACAGAGTGCCACTGTCGCTCGCGCCGCTCATTAAGCCATTAAGTGCTAATGCAGCCCCTTTATCATCAGCTGTATCACCAAAAGGAGAACCCCTGTGAGTTCTCAGCATTCCCCTACGATTGATAAAACTAACGTGCCTACCATTGCGTCAAACCGCGCATCAAAAAGTGCGTCAAAAATTGCGATTGTCGGTCTCGCGACTCAGTATCCTGACGCCGATAATCCACAAACCTTCTGGCAAAATCTGTTGGATAAAAAAGACTCTCGCACCCAAATCAGTCGCGAAAAGCTCAATGCCAATCCCGCCGATTACCAAGGTGTTCAGGGGCAATCTGACCGTTTTTACTGTGATAAAGGCGGCTATATCCAACACTTTGAGTTTGATGCCAAGGGTTATCAACTGCCTGAGTCCGCCTTTGACGGATTAGATGAAAGCTTTTTATGGGCACTCGATTGCAGTCGCAAAGCCCTTCAAGACGCAGGGATTGCACCAAGCGATGCCGTACTGGCGCGCACAGGTATTGTAATGGGAACCTTGTCGTTCCCCACCGCCCGCTCCAACGAACTGTTTTTGCCTCTGTATCATCAAACTGTTGAAAAGGCGCTGCAAAACAAACTTAACCAAAGCGCATTTCAGCTGACTGACTTTGGCAACTCAGTTAACGATCTCAATGCCAATAGCCAAGCCTTAAACGTCGCCAATGGCGCCGTTGCTCACACAGCCTCAAAGCTAGTCAGCGATGCACTCGGTTTGGGTGGCACCCAGTTGAGTCTGGACGCCGCCTGCGCCAGCTCGGTTTATGCACTCAAACTCGCCTGCGATTACCTAACAACTGGCAAGGCCGACATGATGCTTGCGGGCGCAGTATCGGGCGCCGATCCCTTTTTTATCAACATGGGATTCTCAATTTTCCACGCCTACCCAGATCACGGTATTTCAGCGCCCTTTGATAGCAATAGCAAGGGCTTATTCGCTGGAGAAGGCGCTGGGGTGTTAGTCTTAAAACGCTTAGAAGATGCCGAGCGCGATGGCGACAACATCTATGCCGTCGTCAGCGGCATTGGTTTGTCGAACGACGGTAAAGGCCAGTTTGTATTAAGCCCCAACAGCAAGGGCCAAGTGCAAGCCTTCGAGCGCGCCTATAGTGCGGCAAACACACTGCCCGCCAATATCGAAGTGATTGAATGCCATGCCACAGGCACGCCGCTTGGGGATAAGGTCGAACTCGCTTCGATGGAACGCTTTTTTGAGGACAAACTCGCGGGCTCTGCGGTGCCGCTGATCGGTTCGGCAAAATCCAACTTAGGCCATTTACTCACAGCCGCGGGCATGCCGGGGATCATGAAGATGATTTTTGCCATGCGCTCGGGTCGACTGCCGCCAAGTATTAACTTATCAGCGCCGATATCTTCGCCTAAGGGCTTGTTTAGCGCTAAAAATCTGCCAACAGAGTTGCATGCTTGGCCAGATAAAGCCGGCAATGACCGCCGCCACGCGGGTGTTTCTGTGTTTGGTTTTGGCGGCTGTAACGCGCATTTATTGCTGGAATCCTATGCTGCCAATACAAACAAAAAGAGTGAACAACCGGCTGCTACTGTAAGTTATCAGCACACACCATTAAATATCATTGGCTTAGCATCACACTTCGGGCCTTTATCCTCCATAAATGCACTGGATAAAACGATAAGCGCGAAGCAAGATACTTTTATCCCGCTACCCGCTAAACGTTGGAAAGGCTTAGATAAACATCCTGAGATCTTAGCTAACTTTGGCTTGCCTTCTGTCCCGCAAGGCGCCTATATCGACCAGTTCGATTTTGACTTCCTGCGCTTTAAAGTGCCGCCCAATGAGGATGATCGCCTGATCTCCCAGCAACTGCTGCTGATCAAAGTGGCCGATGAAGCGATCCGTGATGCCAACTTAAAACCCGGTGGCAAGGTTGCTGTATTAGTAGCGATGGAAACCGAACTGGAATTACACCAGTTCCGTGGCCGCGTAAATCTGCACACTCAACTGGCAGACAGTCTTAAAAAACAAGGGATAACACTCACACAAGCCGAGTATCTCGCCCTTGAAAAGATCGCCATGGACAGTGTGCTCGATGCCGCCAAACTGAACCAATACACCAGTTTTATTGGCAACATCATGGCGTCACGTATCGCATCCCTTTGGGACTTTAACGGCCCTGCCTTTACCATTTCGGCGGCGGAGCAATCGGTCGCCCGCTGTATCGATGTGGCCGAAAATCTGTTGTCCCAAGAATCCTTAGATGCCGTAGTGATCGCCGCCGTCGATTTAAGTGGCAGTTTAGAGCAAGTGATCCTTAAAAACGCCGTATCGCCAGTGGCATTTACTGCCACTGACACAGGCTGGAAAGTCGGTGAAGGTGCTGGCGCGTTAGTGCTCACAACAGCGCAATCAAGTGCAGCCCAGCCAAGTAATGCCGCTGACAATGCTAATGCCAATAGCAGCTATGGCGACAGTTATGGTCACATCAGCGGCCAAGTATTTGGCGCGATTTGTGACATACAAGGTAATAGCAACACTGCGCGTATTTGCGATGACTTGCTAACCCAAGCCAAGGTGAATAGCAGCCAGATTAACTTGATTGAAACCAGTATTGCGGTTGAGCAACTTGCCGATTCAGAGCTGGTACTCAATACCCTGTTGCCGAGTGTGAACCAGCGCAGCCAAGCTGCTGATACCCTAGGCCACAACTTTGCCGCTGCGGGTATGGCGAGTATTTTGAGCGCGCTGCTTCAGCTTAAAAATCATGGGCAATTAAAAAACCAAGTACAGCAACAAGCTAATCAAGTGCAGCACGCGCTCGTAGCGACGTTTAGCCAAGGTAAATGCTCGCAGTTACTGCTCAGCCAAAGTGCCACGCAAGCGCACAGTTTGCAGCAAAGGCTTGAACAAGACTTAACGCTTTCAGAGCAAAAACACTTAATAAAACAAGTAACGCTCGGTGGCCGCGATATCTATCAGCATATTCTGGATACGCCGTTGGCGGACCTTGATGCTATACAACAAAAAGCCCGAGCCATGACAGCACTGCCAGCGCGCAGCCAACGCAAACATTTGGCCCAAATAGCTAGCAAAGACACGAATAGCTTTGCAACAAGCAGCCCAACCACGGCTCAACAAAAAGAGACATTAAGCAGCATGCCAATTAATGCCCTAAGCACGCCCAATAAAAACGCCGCTCAAGCAGAGCTAAAAGACACGGCATTTTTAAGCAATCAGCAACTCGCCCGTGAAGCCCATTTAGCCTTTTTACAAAGCCGTGCTGAAGGCTTGAAACTGGCCGATGCCTTGATGAAAGCCCAGCTTGCCAGCGAGTTAGCCGTCAATGGCCAAGCTGCGCCAGTACAACAGCAAGCCATTGTTCAGGCATCTGCGACAGCGGTTCTTCCACATCCTGCGCTTTATCCAAACCATGCAAAAGTGCCTCTGTACACGCCGCCAACACCGATAAGCAAGCCTTGTATTTGGGATTATGCGGATTTAGTCGAGTACGCCGAAGGCGATATCGCTAACGTCTTTGGCCAAGATTACGCCATTATCGACAGCTATTCGCGCCGTGTACGTCTGCCAACCACAGACTATTTACTGGTATCTCGGGTAACGAAATTAAACGCCCAGATGAACCAATATCAGCCTTGCACTATGACCACAGAATACGACATTCCTGTGGACGCGCCGTATTTGGTCGATGGTCAAATTCCGTGGGCCGTGGCCGTTGAATCGGGTCAATGCGACTTAATGCTGATCAGCTACTTAGGTATCGACTTTGAAAATAAAGGCGAGCGCGTTTATCGTCTGCTCGATTGCACCCTGACCTTCCTTGGCGACTTACCGCGCGGTGGCGACACCCTGCGCTACGACATTTCCATCAATCACTTTGCCCGCAATGGCGATACCTTGTTGTTCTTCTTCTCCTACGAATGTTTCGTGGGCGACAAGCTGATCCTGAAAATGGATGGCGGCTGTGCCGGCTTCTTCACCGATAAAGAACTGGCCGACGGCAAAGGCGTTATTCACACCGAAGCCGAAATCAAAGCGCGCAACCTTGCCTTGAACAATCCGAATAAGCCGCGCTTTAATCCGTTACTGAACTGCGCGCAAAACCAATTTGATTACAGCCAAATCCATAAACTGCTCGGCGCGGATATCGGTGGCTGTTTTGGCGGTGCACACGCGGCGCATCAAGCCCAATATGGGTTGCAGCCCTCTTTATGTTTTGCATCTGAAAAATTCCTGATGATTGAACAGGTCAGCAATCTTGAGGTGCATGGCGGCGCGTGGGGCTTAGGTTCAGTTCAAGGCCATAAGCAGCTCGAAGCCGATCATTGGTATTTCCCGTGTCATTTCAAGGGCGACCAAGTGATGGCGGGATCATTAATGGCCGAAGGCTGTGGTCAATTACTACAATTCTTTATGCTGCATATTGGGATGCATGCCAGTACAGAAGAAGGGGGCGTCAAAAACGGTCGTTTCCAACCGCTAGAAAACGCGTCACAAAAAGTGCGCTGTCGCGGTCAAGTCTTGCCGCAATCTGGCCTGCTCACCTATCGCATGGAAATCACCGAAATCGGTATGAGCCCGCGCCCGTATGCTAAGGCGAATATCGATATTTTGCTCAATGGCAAAGTGGTCGTGGATTTCCAAAACCTTGGGGTGATGATCAAAGAAGAAGCCGAATGCACCCGCTACCTCGCGGATAACGATGCCAGCACAGTTAACCATGTAGCTAGCCATGCTGCCAAGAATGCTGCTTCAGCGGCGCCGCTTACCTCTGCATCCTTAGCTGCGCCACTGATGGCACAGTTGCCTGATTTAACTGCGCCAACCAATAAAGGCGTAGTGCCGCTTAAGCATGTGAGCGCGCCGATTGCGCCAGCGGATTCAAAGTACGCCAACCGCGTGCCCGATACCCTGCCGTTCACGCCGTATCACATGTTCGAATTTGCCACGGGCGATATCGAAAACTGCTTCGGCCCCGATTTCAGCATCTATCGCGGCCTTATTCCACCGCGCACGCCTTGCGGAGATTTGCAGCTCACGACTCGCGTCATTGCGATTGACGGCAAACGCGGCGAGCTGAAAAAGCCCTCTTCATGTATCGCTGAATACGAAGTGCCCGCAAACGCTTGGTATTACGATAAAAACAGCCATCACGCCGTGATGCCCTATTCTGTGCTGATGGAGATATCACTGCAGCCAAACGGTTTTATCTCAGGTTATATGGGCACCACCTTGGGCTTCCCCGGCCAAGAGCTGTTTTTCCGTAACTTAGACGGCAGCGGTAAGCTGCTGCGCCATGTGGATTTACGTGGCAAAACCATAGTGAACGACTCACGTTTGTTATCGACTGTAATTGCTGGCAGCAACATCATCCAGAATTTCAGTTTTGAATTAAGCTGCGATGGCGAGCCTTTCTACCAAGGTAAAGCGGTATTTGGTTACTTCAAGGGCGATGCGCTGAAAAACCAGTTAGGCATAGACAACGGCAAGACAACTCAGCCTTGGCATGTGCAAAATGGCATAGCCGCCGATAGCCAAATCAATCTGTTAGATAAACAACATCGCAGCTTTAATGCACCAAAAGGTCAACCACATTACCGTTTAGCGGGCGGTCAGCTTAACTTTATCGACAAAGCCGATATAGTGAAAACCGGCGGTAAAGCGGGCCTTGGCTATTTATACGCCGAGCGCACCATTGACCCGAGTGATTGGTTCTTCCAATTCCACTTCCATCAAGATCCTGTGATGCCAGGCTCATTAGGGGTTGAAGCCATTATCGAGCTGATGCAAACCTATGCGATTGACCAAGACCTTGGCGCTGGCTTTAAAAATCCAAAATTTGGGCAGATTTTATCGGATATCAAATGGAAATATCGCGGCCAAATTAACCCATTAAACAAGCAGATGTCGCTGGATGTGCACATTACCAGCGTGACAGACGACAATGGCAAACGCATCATTATGGGCGATGCCAACTTGAGTAAAGATGGCCTGCGAATTTATGAAGTTAAAGATATCGCCATCTGTATTGAAGAAGCTTAATACGCTAAATTCTGTTTATTGAATAACTTAAAAATAATCCTGCCGCTGCGTTGGCTTTTACACCCGAACTTTTTACCCAGGTAATAGCAACGCAGCAGCAATAAAAACGAGACCCAAGATGACTAGCCATACTCTAGATCAATTCAATAGCAATAACGAAAAACTCAGCCCTTGGCCGTGGCAAGTCAACGATGCCGCGCTGAGCTTTGATATCGACGCATTAGGCAAAAAACTCAAAGATTTAAGCCAAGCCTGTTACTTAGTGAATCACAGTGAAAAAGGCTTAGGCATAGCGCAAACGGCCGAAGTCACCACAAGCGACAGCCAAGCGCCACTGGGCTCACACCCCGTCAGCGCCTTTGCGCCCGCCCTTGGCACCCAAAGTTTAGGCGACAGTAATTTTCGCCGCGTACACGGGGTTAAATACGCTTACTACGCTGGCGCTATGGCCAACGGTATTGCCTCGGAAGAACTGGTTATCGCGCTGGGCCAAGCGGGCATTTTGTGTTCGTTTGGCGCGGCGGGGTTAATCCCATCCCGCGTTGAAGCGGCCATTACTCGCATTCAAGCGGCGCTACCCAATGGTCCTTACGCCTTTAATTTAATTCACAGCCCAAGTGAGCCCGCATTAGAGCGCGGCAGTGTTGAGTTATTCTTAAAACATAAAGTGCGCACGGTCGAAGCCTCGGCATTTTTAGGTTTAACGCCGCAAATCGTTTATTACCGCGCAGCAGGTTTGAGCCGCGACGAACATGGCGAAATAGTCATTGGCAACAAAGTCATCGCAAAAATCAGCCGCACCGAAGTCGCGACTAAGTTTATGGAGCCAGCGCCGGCCAAAATCCTCCAGCAATTAGTGAGTGACGGCCTTATCAGCCAAGACCAAATGGTGATGGCGCAACTCGTGCCCATGGCGGATGACATCACGGCCGAAGCCGACTCAGGCGGCCATACCGACAATCGTCCATTAGTCACGCTATTACCGACGATTTTGGCGCTCAAAGATGAAATCCAAGCTAAGTATCAATACAAGACGCCCATCCGTGTGGGCGCTGGCGGTGGCGTCGGTACTCCCGATGCTGCATTAGCCACCTTCAACATGGGCGCGGCCTTTATCGTCACAGGTTCAATCAACCAAGCCTGCGTCGAAGCGGGCGCGAGTGAACACACACGTAAGTTGCTCGCCACCACAGAAATGGCCGATGTGACTATGGCGCCTGCCGCCGATATGTTCGAAATGGGCGTGAAATTACAAGTGGTTAAGCGCGGCACTCTGTTCCCGATGCGCGCCAATAAGCTGTATGAGATCTACACCCGTTACGATTCGATTGATGCCATCCCTGTGGACGAGCGTAAAAAGCTCGAAGAGCAAGTGTTCCGCTCATCACTCGATGATATTTGGGCGGGCACTGTCGCCCACTTTAACGAGCGCGATCCTAAGCAAATCGAGCGTGCATTGGATAACCCCAAACGTAAGATGGCGCTGATTTTCCGCTGGTATTTGGGTCTTTCGAGCCGCTGGTCAAACACAGGTGAAGTCGGCCGCGAAATGGATTACCAAATTTGGGCAGGCCCAGCGCTCGGCGCATTTAATGCGTGGGCGAAAGGCAGTTATTTAGATGACTATAAGGCCCGTAATGCGGTGGATTTAGCCAAACATTTAATGGTGGGCGCGGCGTATCAATCCCGCATTAACTTGCTGTTATCCCAAGGCGCGAGCATTCCGGTTAGCCTGCAACGCTGGAAACCATTAAATCGTTTTTAAACGTATTTAGCTCCTATCATCTTGTATTATAAGATCATAATATCTTCAAGCCGACACAAACTCACAGTGTCGGCTTTTATTTATCTTTACTTATGAACGACATCAGCTCACAGTCTTTGATTCAACGTATTAGGCTGAAACTCTTACCGAAGCTTAGGTAAAAATTGCCTACCCCTCTTTTAATTCACTCACACCATTTTAAATAAAATGATTTAAATTATATTTAAAATCAATTAACTACTTAAAATTTTTAAAGTTGGCATTAAGATCGCAATCAAGTAAGAGCCATTAGCCGTTACCTTACAAGTGACACAAACGGTCATGCGAAGGATTAATACAAGGGCAGGAGGTTATTATGCTAGGTTGGACATTAGTATTTCTAGTTGTTGCCGTGATTGCCGGGTTGTTAGGATTTGCTGGGATTGCTGGCGCAGCGGCGGGAATAGCGAAAATCATTTTCTTCATATTTATTGTGTTATTAGTGATTTCTCTGCTGATCAATGCCCTTAAGGGTAAATCACCGCGACTATAATTTTTTTTTAGAAAAGGAGATAGATATGAAACCATTTACCCTGATGACAAGTGCTGCATTCGCATTATTACTCGCCCTAGGTTTAACGGCCTGTAGTGATAACAAAGCCGAAGACGCGGGCGAAAAAATCGATGAAGTGATGACTGATACAGGTAACGCTATCGAAGATGCCTGTGAAGAAGTCAAAGAAGGTGTTAAAGCTAAAGATACTAAGTGCTAAACAAACCTGACTTTAGGGTGGCAATAGACTCGTCTATTGCCACTCTTTTGGTTTAGACTCGCTCATTTCTGCATCTCTCATCTCGACATCTATCCATTCAAGTGCAACGATTTTAACCAAGAACAATGGCATTGGAGGACTTGCATGCTAACGAAGATCCACATCAAATATTTGTACACTGCAGGTGCAGTATTGTTAGCCTATTTTGCAGTAACAGACACTTCTCCCCTGCTCACTTTCATTTGTGCATGGACAAGTCTGTCACTGTTTTTAGTCGGTTCAGCCTATTGGTTTAATCTCGCCAGTATTTTTAGAAAACGCCAAGATGGCACTATTCCTTGGTATATTCGTTGGGGTTTTATTCCCTTTTTATTAGGTAGTCGACTCTATAACCACTGGGCCAGAAAATACGATTCAGTACCGCCCATGCAAAGGATTGATGAACATCTGTATCTCGGCTGTAGACTCTTTTCCGCAGATCTGGAAAAGATTAAAGCCAATAAGATCACTGCCATTCTGGATGTCACCGCTGAATTTGATGGCTTAGATTGGTCGCAATTTGAAGATCATATCGAGTATTTAAATATTCCCATCCTCGACCATAGCGTACCGACCAGCGCCCAACTCAATCAAGCCGTTAACTGGCTGCACCGCCAAGTGCGCGCCAATAAACAGGTACTCATCCACTGTGCTATGGGTCGTGGCCGCTCAGTGCTGGTACTCGCCGCTTATTTGGTTTGTAAAGATAAACAACAGCACTTCGCCGAAGTACTGCAGCAGATAAAGCAAATTCGCAAAACCGCTGGCTTAAACAAATGGCAATTACGCGCGCTCGATCGCATGCTAAGTCAAGGGAAAATTAACATCCACAAAGTGGCGTGGATTATCGCCAACCCAGTCTCTGGTGGCGGGAAATGGCAAGAATACAGCGAGCAAATCCAAGATGAACTTAAAGCCTATTTTGACCTGACTTTAAAACTCACAACAGCAGACGAAACCGCAAATGTCTTCGCCGAGCAAGCCCGTAATGCAGGCGCAGATATCATTATCGCCTGTGGTGGCGATGGTACTGTGACTGAAGTGGCCTCTCAAATCGTTGATACGGATATCGTCTTAGGCATCATTCCTCTTGGCACAACTAATGCCCTCAGTCATGCCCTCTTTGGTTTAGGCAGTAAGCTTATTCCTATCTCTCAGGCGCTGGATAATATTATTCAAGGGCATTGCCAAGCCATTGATACCGCGCGTTGTAATGAGGCGTTAGTGTTGTTGCTTGTGGGCATAGGGTTTGAGCAACAAATGATTGAATCCGCAAACCGTGAGCGTAAAAATGCCCTCGGCCAGTTTGCCTACCTCGATGGCTTATGGCGCGCAGTGAATGCCGATATCACTTTAACCATCCAGCTCAGCTTAGATGATGCAAAACCCACAACATTGACGACCCATAGCCTAATCGTTGCCAATGCCGCACCGTTTACCAGCGTGTTGGCGCAGGGCGATGGCGAACCAAACATGACCGACGGTTTGCTCGACATTACTTGGTTGGATGCTGGCGATGAACCCAAAGAGCAGTTGCTTAGCCTCGCTGAATTAGCGATTGCAGGATGGGTAAAAGAAGGCAATAAAAATGTGCGAGATCAACAAGCGAGTGCAAGTAAAGTCCATCATGCACATGCTAAAAAGGTCACCATCAGCAGCCAGCCTAAGTGTAAATATGTGATTGATGGTGAAGTATTTGAGCCAGCGGATCTCACTATTGAAGTCCAGCCAGCATCTCTTAAAGTGTTTGTTCCTTATCAGGAAACCACAGAGCAAGATGAGTGATCGTTGTGGAGGACATCCAGCCTAACTTTTTAGGCTGGATGACTGGGCATTTATAGAACGAACAAAAAATATAAAATATTCAACAAAATAAATATAACCAGCAGAACCAGTACCCGCATGAAATTAAATTCACTACCTTTGGGAAGTGATTTTTGAGTGGTGTTACTAAAATCCTGAAATTTACAGTCTATTGCCTGCGCACATTGCTGTAGAACTTGTTGTAATTCCTTTCTATCAGTACTGTCACCCAATATCAATTGAGCACCGTTGGGCTGGTGCAATTCTAAATAAGCCAGATAATGTTGGACAGTATCTTCCGCTTGGCGATTGCGGCTGATCTGATGCCAGCGGGTGATTTGCAGCTGATAAAGTTGCACTGCTTTGATGTCCGAAAAGGCATAGGAACGCCACCGCCACAATCCCATATACCTCCCATTGAATAAACCTTTACCGAGCCACAATTGCTGTTGCTCAGCATCTAACCAACACTGTTGCTGAACAAACGCAGTCGGTAACACGGGTAACAATAGAAACAGTGTTACCCAGCCGAGAACGAGCTGTAGTATCGGATCGGGTTGTAAATAGGTTGCTCTGGCGCAGAGTAAACCAAGCAGTAATAACCCAGCAGCAAACAGCCATAATAGAGGTCGGTACTGAGTACTCAGAGTTTGAATATAAAATGCATTTTTAGAAGGTTGATTGAGTTTCACTGAACTTGTTCCTTGTTCCTTGTTCCAAAAATTATCTCACCATTCAATATTGACCTGTGCCAGTAACAATAAGAGGCATTGATAGTTTGCACAATCAACACCTAACTCATTTCTAGACGCTTTCGAGTTAAACCAAAGACTCACATCAACGTAAATACCAGTTGCGATATAACTCATACTGCAAATATAAGCTGCAACTTTGCAGTTGCAGCTAAGGTGTTATTGACCCGCAGCAGTATCCTCACCGGTCCAGAGTCGCATGATGCGATAAGGCGGTTTGGCTGTTTCGGCTTTTCCATTAAAGGCTTTTGCTTTATGCAATTGATTCACTGAAATATATAACCAGCCTGTTTCACCAAATTGCACACTATCTGGAAAATCCAGTAGTGGAGAACTGACCGCTGTTGTTAGTGTGCCTTTGTTATCTAGCATGGAAATGGCATTGTGGTTCAAATTGGTAAAGTAATGATTACCTTGTTTGGACGTTGCTGCGCCATCTGATACAGGCTTGGCTCCGACTAATTTTACCGTGGCGATAATTTTATCATTATTGCCTGTTTGTAAAGCTGCAGTCGATAACTGATACCAGTGAGTGCCATTCATTGCACCATAATAGAGTGTACTTCCGTCGGCAGATAAACTGATTGGATTGACCGCTACACTGGCGACTTTGCCATTAAACAATGTTGTTTTGTTATCTATGTTCATTACTGCATCCGTTTCGGCCTGCAGCGAGCTATGACCTGAAAAACGTATTGTATGACCATCGTCGATACGCACCGCTAAGAGGCCAGGGTTGGCGATATCAGCTAAATAAATCCAGCCTTTTTGAGAGTCGACAACCAAATCCTGCATAAAGCTGCCTTTAGGCGCGAGAGCTTGTGGTAGGACGATTTGTTTATATAGACTGCCGTCCTTAATGTTGAATCCCCAAATCCTTGTTTGGCCTAATTCTAACCCCATATCTGCGGTCCAGAGGTGTCCAGCCTTGTCCTGAGCAATACCTAATAAGGTATCAAATTGAGCAGTATTGGCTGTCGATGTTTTTTGCAAATCCATTGAAGGCCAAGCTTTATAAGCGTTGGTCTCACGATTAACTTCAATCAATTGCAAACCTGATGGTGTATCAAATGGATGTACTGTGGCAAAAATCCGACCTTGTGCAGTGACGCTGACATTGCCAGGTCGTATTGGCAATTCAGCGACTGTTTCAAGACTTCCTACTGCTGGGGTGGCGTTTACAAAACTACTGGCTGTCAAAGAAAGCCATAATGCTGTTGTTAATAAGTGTTTCATATTCTATCTCCGCTTTTTCTGTTTAAGGGCTGTAGAATAGGAGTTATTATTTACAAAAAAAAGAGTATAAAACTTAGCTCTGTTTCAATATTAATTTGATAATTAATGTTTATTCAGCAGTCGTTTCACCGGTCTCGACTTGCTGCTCGTACTTGCTAAGCTTGTTGTAGAGGGTTTTAACGCTGATCCCCAGTTGTTCGGCGGTATCCGTTTTATTACCTTGAGTGGTTTCTAGTGCTTGATAAATAGCGATTCTCTCTAAATCATCTAAGCGCATGCCTTGGGGGATAACAACTTGTTCACCACCACATAAACCCACTTCATTCGTCTGAGGTAGCTGTAAATGGCTGGGTAAAATATCCTGATCGGCCAGAATATAGGCTCGCTCAATTGCATGTTTTAATTCGCGCACATTACCAGACCAAGGGTACTTAGCAATCATCTGAATACAGTCTTCAGCTAAGCTCTTATTCTGCTTTTCGGCCACGTTACGATAGGCAAGAAAATGCTGCGCAAGCCCAATAATATCCTCGCCACGTTCCCGTAAGGGCGGAACGCGAATGGGAAACTGGGCCAAACGAAAGTACAAATCTTCTCGAAATAGCCCTGCCTCTATCGCCACTATGGGATCACGGTTAGTCGCTGCCACAATACGTACGTTTGCACGTTGCACTTTGTCGCCACCCACAGGACGATACTCGCTATTTTCCAACACTCTGAGTAACTTCACTTGATGATCAATCGGCATTTCGGTGACTTCATCGAGAAACAAGGTCCCGCCTTCAGCCTGTTCAAATACGCCTTTGTGATCCCGATTCGCCCCCGTAAATGCGCCTTTGACATGACCAAACAGCTCACTGTCGACCAATTCTGGGCTTAATGCACCACAGTTAATCGCAATAAAAGGCTCGTTCACCCTAGGGCTGGCAAGATGTATGGTATTAGCAACCAGTTCTTTCCCGACCCCACTTTCCCCAATAATCAGCACATTACTGCCTGTCGCAGAGACGCGACGAATTGTGCGATATAGCTTGTGCATAGGAGCTGATGAACCAACAAGCAAACCGTATTGGTCTAGCTCGCTAGCAAAAGGATGCTGTCGATTAGGCGATGATGCTAAATACTGTGCAAAATCAGCAAAAATTTCGCTGATTAGCGGCATATCGTAAGGTTTGCGAAAGTGGTAACCAGCAAAATGAGACATTAACTGATCAAGATTGGGGTTTGGCTGACCGTCGGAGAGAAAAATAAACTCAATATTTGACATGGCCGCATTATCCAGCAGCACAAGGTAATCTTCACGACTAAGACTGGATAACTCAATAATGGCAACATCGACGTGATTTGCCCCTAGCTGCTCTATCCAAGGCAAGTCATCGACACTGCGTAGCTTATTAAAGTCAGCAGCACCAGCAAGTTCGATGATTGCTTGCTCGGCGCTAACATCCTGCAAGTGATAAAAAAGTGTCAGTCGAGCCATGCGTATCTACTCCCTGTATGAAAAACTACTGTATGTCAGCCATGAAATTTTAACAACAGCAACGGTAATAGTTGCCGATGTTCTAAGATGATATCTCGATGAACTGAGAATATCAGTCTAAAAATCAGCCTGTTAAAATATCATTAAAAACGAGAACAGAATATGCATGGTAGCTGAACGAAACAAAATCAGTTTACCCAAGCAGTTAAACAATCTATGTCGAACACTGGCATTAGGAGGCCCATAATGAAGTCTAATGTTGTGCAACATCAGACTGATATCCGCGCCGATATCATGTTGATCGATGAAATCATCAAGCTGAATCAGGAAGGACTCACATTTTACAACCAAGCGAGGAGGTATGTCGAAGACTATAATCTTAAGCGTGTTTTTTCCGCCAAAGCTAACATCCATCAACGAATGTTAACTCGGTTTGAACAGCTGAGACGTTTGGCTGACGAGCCAATTAATGGCCTAAGTCACACCGTGCCCGTCACTTATACTCAAGCAACAGAATTGCTGCAACAGTGCCAAATTTCGCAGGCTATGACCGCCCTTGTCGATATAGAGCAGCAAGTGCTAATCCAAATAAAACAAGCAGTAAGGCAAGCGCATCAGCCACAACTTGCAAACCAACTTGCAGAGGGTGCCGCTTGGCTGCAAATGAGTTACGACGGTACGGGATCGCTCAATCACCATTAATTCCCTGTCGCTAAGTGAGCCATATTTAACCGACTCCCCTCCACTTTTACTACAGACATAATACCGCACTGATGAGTGCGGTTTTTTATGCTCGAATGATGGCTCAGCATGCCAGAAAAAATTACATTTTGTCGGTAAAAAAGACCGACCTAAAGGAAAATGCTAAGGTATAAAAACGCCAGATAAAACAATTAAAACATTAAAAATCATTAACTTAAAAACATTGGCACGATTGGCGCATTATCTAGCTTCGAGAAAACAACGGAGGATATGATTATGAAAACTACAACAGCATCAGTACTAGTGGCTTTACTTGTCGGTTCAATCAGTTTAAATGTGGCCGCCGCCCAAGATTGGAAAGGCGGAACCAAGGATGCGTGGATCGATGGTAAAGCAGAAACCACTTTACTGCTCAACACGAATCTCAATTCCTTCGACATCATTACAGATGTCAAAGATGGTAAAGTGACATTAACAGGTAAAGTGGAAAGCAGTGTGGATAAAGCCCTCGCCACAGAGCTCATCAAAAGCTTAGATGGAGTGAAAGATGTCGATAACCAACTCACTGTGATGAATGAAAAAGAAGGCACCAGTGAAGTTGTTGCCACCTTAACTGACTCTAAAGTTGCCACAGTCATCAAAACGCGTTTACTGTTTTCAACTGACGTATCCGGCACCCAAATTAATGTGGATGTTGCCAATGGCATAGTCACATTGAAAGGTGAAGTTGCCAGCGATGCAGAACGTCAACTAGCACTGAAAATTGCCGAAAATACCGACGATGTGAAAAAGGTCGTTGATAAAATTAAAGTTGTTAAAAAAGTGTCTTAACTCTCGCGACAACGGCATTTTTTAAATTAAACGTATTTTAAGTAACAGCACACAGATCTAGACTCAAGGTTCGATAGTGCTTTATGAAAAAAGAATCAAAAAAACCAGCCTCAGCTGGTTTTTTTATGCCCATTTTCAGACCCAATCGAAAAGACTTACTCGCTTAAATTAAGAAGGGTGAATTCAGATGACTCGAATGATCATAAAGGAGAAGAGTTACAGAAAACTGAGCTAAAACGCAGGTGTTATTCAAGCTTCAAAGTCAAACTAAGCTTCAAAGCCAAACTGGAATGCATAAAAATGTTGGCCATTCTCAATATTGATGGTCATAGTGCCAGTTAACCCCTGCAACTCCCCCGCCCCAGAATGGGGTACCACTTCTAAGATCAGACGATTTTGTCCATCGGTCATAATGCCAAAATGTTGTAATACAAAACTGCCCTGCTTACCGCACAAATTACCAACCACTTGTTCAATGGCCACATAGCCAGCTGAGCCCTTGACTGACGTCATAGCACTGAGCATTTCCCCTTTGCTGCGCCCCTCAAGCTCACCATAAAAGGTTTTATCTAAGCCCATACGTCCTAACGTCACACCACCAATGCCAGTAGCATAGGGGCTATCAGGAGTGAGCTTAACATCAAATTTCCCAGTGATTTTGCTAACTTGCATGACACTCTCCTTGTCGAAATCTTATGCTGACCTATTACCTGCTAACGCTTGCTACTGAAGCAAACATCACCCACTTACCGAAAAACAACTTAGCATAAGCCTGCGCAGATCCATAATGGCATTTACACGCTACTTATGTAGGCTGGTCTCACTCACTATCATCTCTATGGTTTTGACTATTTCAGGGCTTTCAGACATGGGTTGGTCAGACGCTCTATCGCGATAAGTCACAGCAATTTTGAATGGGGCTTCGAAAGGATAAACAGGTTCAATACTATCCACCTCGATTCGATCGCCAAGCATGACACTGCCTAAGTGTTTCAAGCTATTGTGTTTAAAATCCAGATTAAACAATCCAAGATACCAAAATATGCCTGAACCTTGAGTCGTCACAATAAAGGGCGCCACAAAGGGCATAGTTTGCATTTTAGGATCATCTTGAATCGGTGCGTCACTTTGGGTGTCCGGCTCTAGAGCGGGATCGAAATTTAACGGTGTAATGCGTAAGTAATCAAGTAATGCTCGACCTTTTACCTCACCATCTTGGTAGTCGCCCATAGCAAACTCTGTTTGTTTGATCTTAATAAAATGAGTCAGTGCAACGGACTTGCCGCCCTCAGGCAGCGTTATTTCAACAGGATTGGCGGTATTTAAGCTAAAGAGTTTGAGCATCACTTCCGATGCATTCGCCACAGGCTTTACCTCAAAAGGTGTCACAGTTTCGATCTCATTCGCCTGAGCCTGAGTTTTTTCATGCGCCATGGCTTCATCGTATTGCATGACCTTACCATCTTCCATCACCATATAAATATCATCATTGGTCATGTTGAAACGGTAAATACCCGCAGCAAGTAAGGCTAATACCACTAAGGTTGCCGCTATGGTTAATTTTACAAACGTACTCATCTTCTCTCCCCAATCGCGCTCGTTATGCGCTACTTTTCTAACACCGATAAACTTCAAATCAATGTCGGAGCAGTATTACAGATACTGAGTTAAAGCGAAGTGGGTAAAGTGTAAAAAATGCCGCTATTTTGAATTTTGTCAGGCTAAGTTCAGCAACATGCCTTTTACTCGACCAATATGATGGGCTGAGTAAATACTCAGCCCAATACATCACTACTTTTCGTTTTTCCACAAGGCTGGGGTTTGGCTTGGTTGCCAATTGCTTTGGGAGAAATGCGCTTGCACTAAGGAATAGATTTTATCTTGATAGGACACAAACTCAGGTAGTTGATAATTATGCTGTTCCTGCCAAGCAGGGGCATAGTTATCTAGCGTATCAAAACGATATCCTTGACGTTGAGCTTCTTCAACAAAACGCTTAATTTTAGGCAAGTTGATGGTTGCACCTTGTCCTCGGTGAGCATTCTCAAACAGGAAGTCGTGGGTCAAGATAACCACTTTCCCGTTATGTAAACCATCACTACAATCTAAGTTCTGCGTGCGACTGTTAAGAGGGTTCATTGTGGTGCCCGCACAGGTGTTGATCACTTGATTGACTTTTGCCACCAGCTCAACCCCATCGGTCATGGATTCAGCAGGAAAGGCAACGCCCCAATCCTCAGGTCCCCAGTCTAGATCCCAGCCAAATATTTTATAGTCACTCTCGGCGAGCATGTTTTGAATTTGCACCGCAACTTGCGAACTGTTGGTCGAGGTTTCTGCGGTACAAGCAAAAGCGGGGTCCCAAGGCGGCACAGTATCGGATGTCGCACACAAGCCGTCGCCTTTGAGTTTACTGGTCACTCGCCAACCATTGGTGTAAGGCAAACGTGCCAACTTAGTCATCTTGTTATTGGGATAACTGGCGGCATTAGGAATAAGCTCAACCACTTTGGCCGTGTTCGTCACAAAATAGGTGAAATCGGTGGCCGCATCTTGATAGGATTTTACAGGCCAGAGTCCAACTTGATTACAATATGCCGCCCCAGATTGCACGCCATCAGTGCAGTTATGCAGCATATGATCGTAACTGTGGTTTGCCAGAATATGACCATCGTCTAGCAAACGTTGTAGGGCGACAGCCGCTAACGCCTCGTTTTCATCCCCTTCGCCATACATATGAAACGCATTTATAAAGAACGTCGCCTTGATATTGGCATCCTTTAACGCATCTAACAGCCCTAAAGTCGCGTCAATTGGACCATCATCAAAGGTAAGGTAAATGGTTTTATCACTGGCGTAGGCCGCACTTAAGCCAGTACTCAAGCTTGCAACACAAAGCCCAACTGCAACGGCTATCGATTTCAGTTTCATGATTTCATCCTATAAATAATGTTTAAAGATGAATAAGTTAGTTCTCTTTACGCACTGGTTAATTCATAACCTGTAGACAGCGAGTTCACTCATCCGTTTAGCTTATCTATAGTGAGTAATCCCGCTGGCATTAGTTATACCATCCTAGCAACAAGCCATACTTTTCTACGCTAAGTCGATAAATCCTGCCTTTGCACCCAGTTATACCAATCACATTAAATATCTAATCAGTTCAGAACCTCACAGGCATTTCAATCCAAGGCGCATTGACGCAGAAATGGTCATTCCCTTTTAAGTCAATGCAACACCGGAGTGGGATGCCTGTGTGGCTCCCAAAGGGCGGCTGATGTTCACTACATGGCAAAGCGCTTTATACTGCGTTTAAGGCTTTCGACAGAGCACCACTATGCCTTCAAGCCTTCGCCTTGTCTAAAGCGCGTTGAATTCCCGCTGAATGAACAGATATTTAATACGATTGGTATTAACTATCCCCCTTACCCAAGGCTTCAAAGACAATAGAAAAATACCAATCCTAGTGTGAAAAGTACCGCATCAACAATTCGATAACAGGTAAGTTAACTGGAGAAAAAAACAACACAAAAGCACTACAGGGATGCAATAACATGTCAGAAGGTCAACTATTTAAGAGCTCTTTGCTCGCATTATGTATCGCTAACGCCTTGTTCGGGATGAGCTCAACCGTAGTCGCGGCGGAGCAACAAGAGGCAACTGCAGAAAATATTGAGGTAATCCAAGTACGCGGCATACGTCGCTCGATTGAAGCCTCTATGAATACCAAACGCTTCGCCGACTCCACGGTCGATGCTATCACCTCGGAAGACATAGGTAAGTTTCCCGATAAAAACATCGGTGATGCGCTGCAGCGAATTTCTGGGGTGACGGTCGATAGACAATACGGTGAAGTGAGCGGGGTCACCATTCGTGGTACAGCGCCAGAACAGAGTCGTATTTTGCTGAACGGTCAAACCGTTGCCAGCACCTCTTGGTATGACCTAGGTCCTGCCACTCGTACCTTCAACATGGAATTATTGTCAGCCGAGCAAGTCAGTGCGGTTGAAGTCCACAAAACGCCAACCGCTAGCCTTGAAGAAGGTGCGCTGGGCGGCACTGTCGATCTCAAAACCCGTAAGCCCTTAGATCTCGATGCTCACACATATCAAGTGGCAGGTGAGTTGAGCCAAAGCAGCCTGTACGATGAAACAGATCCAAGTGGATCTTTCGTCGGAAGCTGGAAAAATGACGATGAAAAATTTGGTATTTTAGGCGCTTACTCAGTAGAAAAACTCACCAGTGGTCGTCATGTATTAGAATCGCTCAGCGGTTATTATGAATACTTCGCTGCCGATCCTGCACAAGACCAAGAATCAACTGTCGGGGCGTGGGGGATTGGCTCACAGGCATTTAGGGCAGAGCGTGAACGGACCAGTGCCCAAGTCACACTGCAATTTGCACCGACAGAAAAAACAGAGTTCACCTTAGATTACTTTAATTTCGAACTCGATATCCCCCACGTAAACCACAACTTCCTTACCGTTGGCGCGCGCGGTTCAGGCTCCACCAACGTAGTGAACAACGCCCAAGGCGGCACAGCATCGGCAACGATTCTACCGGCGTATGCGTCGATTATTTATAACCCTGTGGTACGCCACGCGGTTAATATGAAGTCTGACGTACTCAACTTAACCGGAAAATACGTCGGGGACAGTTTCACCCTTAGCGGCGTCATTGGCCAATCGACCTCAGATGGCGGCACCCAAGGCGGCTCATCTTCTTGGTGGATCCCTGCGACGGATCAAGGCGGCAAAATTGGCGATCCCGCCTTCCCTAATGGCCAAGGCAGTGTCGATGGTGGCTTTAGTTACGATGCCACAGGTCCCTATCAAGTGGTGCTGACAAGCCTAGATGCCAACGATGCTAGCCAGTTCAAGCATGCGCAGGAAGCCAACTACGAAACCACAGTGCAAGATCATAAAGTCACCTACGCGCAGTCTGACTTCGAATATCAACTCGATCATGATTTTATTAATAAAATTGCGGTCGGGATTAAGTACAACACCAGTGATTTCGAGCGTAATGCCTTCAACCGTAACCCCGCAGAAATCCTAGGTTTCGTGCCTAATGGCAACCTAGCCAACTGGAGCGATGGCGTACTGTCTGGCCTGCATTCCCAGAGCGGTGGCAATGTGCTCGACTCCTATGCCAAGTTAGATGAAGACAAATGGTGGGCGTTTATCAGTGAGAAATACGCCAATGGCGAGTTAGTGGAAGTCGCCGATCTCGGTAACACCTTCACTGTCGAAGAGGATATGTTGGCCCTGTACGCCCAAGCGGATTTCAGCGGCGAATTCTATCGTGGTAACTTTGGTTTGCGTTACGTTAACACAGACCAAACCTCAACCGGTTTTGCCGATGGCAAACCCTACAATGAATCCGTTAATTACGATAATTGGTTACCGAGTATCAACGTCGCCTTCGATCTACAAAAAGATCTAATCCTACGTGCCTCGGCCTCTGCCGTGATGGCGCGTAACAACTACAGCGACCTCAAACCAGGTTTAGCCATAGCGAAAAACTTTGGTACTGCGACCGGCGGTAATCCAAATTTAAAACCCTATAAGGCAAACCAAGCCGACCTTGGCATCGAATGGTACTTCACTGAATCTTCTATGCTGTCGGCAGCATTGTTCTACAAAGATATTGATAACGTAGTATTTGTCACTGAGTCGACTCAGTACATTGAAGGTTGCGGCGCGTCAGAATCCGAGTGGAATAAATGCCGTGTCACAGCCCCAGCCAACGGCGGTAGCGGCTCTGTTACTGGGCTTGAAATCCAGCTACAACATAACTTTGAAAGCGGTTTTGGCTTCTTAACCAACTACACCTATGTTGACAGTAAAAGCACTCGCCCTGATGGCACCGAGCAGATGATTGAAGGCGTATCAGAAAACTCCTTCAACGGTTCACTCTTCTACGAAGATGATCTGTTCAGCGCCCGTATCGCCTATAACTGGCGTTCAGAATACTTAGGCGTAGGTAATATTCAAAACGTGTTAAACGACAGCTATCAACAAGTGGATGCCTCGATTATTTGGCATGCAATGGAGAACTTAGATATCTCACTCGAAGGGGTTAACTTAACCAATGAAGTGGTGCAATCCTATGATGTTAAATATGGATTGACGCAAAATACCATCGAATTTGGTTCACGTTATTTCGTCGGTGCCAGTTACAAATTTTAATTTTGAATCACACCATAGCCGACCTTAGGGTCGGCTTTTTGCGTTGATAATGCAGCGGGGATAAACCATGAAAGTGAAGCAAGCAATCAGAAAAATCATTATCTTAGGGGGTGGAACCGCAGGTTGGATGGCAGCGGCAGCCCTCGCGAATAACCCCGTATTTGCCGCCATTGAGCTCTGTTTAGTGGAATCGGACAACATAGGCACCATAGGCGTTGGTGAAGGTTCAACGCCACACCTAAAACGCTTTATGGACAACTTAGGCATTAGCGAAAAAGATTGGATGGAACGATGCCACGCCAGCTATAAAACCGGCATCGACTTTATCAATTGGAATGGTGACGGGCAGCAATATTTCCACCCCTTCTATTTTCAAATGGATGTAAAACCCGCCGAAGTCTTTTTTATCAACGCCAATGCGAGGCGCCGAGGGCATGGCAGTGCCGTTAAACCCGATGCGTTTTTCTCCAGCGGTGTGTTGGCCAAACGTAATCTCAGTCCTATGGCACAAAAAACTCTGCCAAGTGCTAACGAATACGGCTATCACTTCGATGCGACTGAGCTGGCCAACTACTTAAAAGATTATGCCTGCCAACGCGGCGTACGGCAGATCATTGCTGATGTGGTCGAGGTGTCAACCTCTCAAAACCAGCAGATTGAGACGCTGATCCTGGCGAATGGCGAACGGCTGAGCGCCGACTTTTTCATCGATGCCAGCGGTTTTAGCGCCAAGTTAATTCATAAAGCCCTAGGCGTGCCCTTTCAATCCTTCGCCGATGAGTTGCTCAACGACAGCGCCGTTACTGTTCCTGTACCTGTTCCTGTACCAGCATTAATGGACTCAACTCAAACACAGCAAACCCATGATCTACAAAACCATGCATTGCAAACCCAAGCACAGCAAGCCAAGTACCATACCCGCGCAACGGCGCTCAGTGCGGGCTGGCTATGGCAAATTCCCCTCACCCACAGGCTTGGCAATGGCTATGTTTATAGCAGTCGCCACCTCAGTGCCAATGCCGCGGCCAAGGAATTGTTGCACAGTGTTAATCTGCCTGAATCAACCCAAGTACGGTTTCTCAAAATGCGGGTCGGAGTCAGTGACAAGGCTTGGCACAACAATGTGCTGGCGATAGGACTTGCGCAAAGTTTTATCGAACCGCTCGAAGCCACGTCGATCATGATGACCCAATTCACCCTTGAAAAATTTATGTCGTTATTCGAGCGCTATCAATTGAATAAGCAGGCAGAGACCTTAAGTCGACAAACACTCAATCAGGCGGTCATGCAGTTAGTGCTCGGCATAAAGGATTATATTCAGGCCCATTATGTCACCAGCCAGCGCAGCGAACCCTATTGGTTGGCGGCGAGAAAAGTCACCATTTCCCAAAGGCTGACGCAACTATTGCAAGCTTGGTATCAAGGGGAAGACTTTGATCTGCTGCTTTACCAATACGATCAGCAACTCGCCTACTTTCGCCCTTCTTGGTATGCGCTGTTAGCGGGAATGGATTACCGCGACCCAAAACTGAAACGCCCATTTGAGCCGATTTCAGCGGAGATCACGGCGCAAGCAATACGCTACAGCCAAACCTTAGTGGAGCAGTATTTTCAGCCTAAGCATCCGTGATAAGAATGGTTAAATTGCCCTTTGTTTACTGCTAAAGCACTGACGAAAACGACTCGGCGTGACACCTTTAAATTGAATAAAACGCCGATTAAAATTGGATAAGTTGTTGAAACCACACTGATCACTGATGGTTGATATCGGACTTTGATTTGAAAGTAGTAACTTGCACGCCTTAGCTATCCTGAGTTGATTGATAAACTCAGTTAAGGTTTTCTCGGTGCGTTTTTTAAAGAATCGATGGAAATGATTGGTGCTCATGTGCGCTAACTTTGCCAAATCCTGTGCCGACAAGGCCTGAGTGTAATTGTCATAAATATGCTCAATCACTTTATCGAGCTTTTTCACGGTAAAGTCGAGTTTACTACCGTGGGTAAACAAGGTGCTCGACAAGAGTTCTTGCTGACTATCCTGTTGTAATAACGCTAATAATTCCAATAACAAAATATAGCGTCTAAAAGGATTGGCCGTCTCCATTTCGATAAACACACTATGGGCCTTACGCGCCGTTTCCTCACTAAACAACACACCTCGTTTGGCATGGGTCAAAAGTGAATGCAAAGACGCTAACTCACGTTGCTCATTCACAATTTGGTGTAGCCAGACCGCTGGAATTTGTGCCACATAAACAACTTCCTGCACTCTTGCATTCGAAGTGTCGTCTTTTAGCGCGTTGCCATTTGATATCTCGTCAATTGAAACACCAAGGTTAGCCTCGGATTGCCAGCCGTGGGGCATGTCGGGACCTATGATCACTAAATCATAATCGCCATAGCGGGCAATATGGTCGCCCACATAACGCATACCATAACTGTTGAGGGTTAAGCAGATTTCGTACTCGGGGTGATAATGCCAATTGAGATCCATGTGGTCCCATTCATAACGAAAGTAACGCCAAGAGCTGTTTTCATCGGGGATCACTTTTTCACACAGAGGTTTCATCCATTAAACTCCAATTGCTCATTCCTTTACCTAAGCTTCAATCAGCTCTTATAGTTCAACACCATTCACTCAAGCTAGCCGTTATGCCATCCTGTTAAATTATTCAATTACTTAGACCTTATTTTTAATGCCAGCCTTGGACTATTAGCGCAGACAAATCGCTGTGCCTCGCGTACTATTGTCTATAGCAAGTCAGCCCTACAGTGATACTCAACTCCGTTACTCTAATACTATTCTATCCAATGTTAATTAAAGGTAACTATTTTACAAGTAAACACCTTATCAGCAGATACAAAAACACAGTTTTACCTATGCCCATCCGTAGCAGCTGCAACTCATATCTATAGCCAGTATCTATAAGTATCTACAGCCCGTATTAACTGCACCTGATGTAAATCAGCCCAATCAGCGCGAACACGATTTGACTATGTGAGAAAAGTATCGACAGAGGCACCATTCGTATCACCACCAAGGCGAGCGTCAAGCCACAATGAATTTCACTTAATTCAATTGGCTAAGCACATGAAACACAAACTCATCATTCTGTTTGTCCTCTGTACTTTCTTTGTGATTTCCTTGATGACCAACAGCATGGGGCCGATTTTCCCTGCATTAATTGACAGTTATGCTATCGGCCTGACGTTGGCGGGGTTGTTTCCCTTTGCATTTTTTATCGCCTACGGAGTGACATCGATTCCTGCGGGGATTTTAGTAGACAAGTACGGTGAAAAGCGGGTGATCATCTTAGCCTTTAGCCTCGCGTTTATCGGCGCCGTCACTTTTGTGTGTTTCCCTACCTTTAGCATCGCTATGTTTAGCCTATTTTGTATTGGCACTGGCATGAGCTTATTGCAGGTGGCAGTCAATCCCTTATTGCGACAAGCTGCGGGGCCAGAGCATTTTGCCTTTTTCTCCGTACTGGCCCAACTTGCCTTTGGCGGCGCCGCGACCTTAGCGCCGCTGGTGTATCAGCATTTTGTCGCCTTAGATCAAGCCAGTGCAGCATCAGCCAACTATGTGCAACAGCTATTGCCCGAGAACATGAGTTGGCTCGCCATGTACTGGTTATTTGCCGTGGTCGCACTCGCCATGGTGCTCTTTGCCAGCCTAGTGAAGATGCCCAAAGTGGATAAATTGGCAGATGAGTCGGCAGGTGCCCTCGAGACCCATTTACGCCTTTTCAAAGATAAAACCGTTTTGAAATTCTTCTTCGCTATCGCCGCCTACGTTGCGCTTGAGCAAGGACTTGCTAACAGTATCTCAGTATTTTTGTCACAATATCATGGTCTTGACACCTTAAGTGTCGGCGCCAATGTGGTTAGCGATTTTTGGTTTTACATGACGCTCGGCTGCCTACTCGGTTTACTGCTACTTAAACTTATCGACAGTCAGATCTTGCTGCTCAGTTTTTCCCTTAGTTCACTGGTTTGTTTTCTAGTGGCGATTTGGGGACCGAGCCAACTAGCATTAATTTGTTTCCCATTGGTTGGCTTTTTCATTTCTATCATGTGGTCGGTGATCTTCTCGTTGGCGCTCAATTCGCGCACTCAAGATCATGGATCATTCGCCGGCATTCTCTGTACTGGCATTATCGGCGGCGCGTTTATCTCGCCGATCATTGGTTTTATCAGCGAGCTATCCGGCGAGTTACGGCTCGGGATGTTAGTGCTGTTAATCCCTATGGCTTACATAGGTTATGTGGCCCTAACGGCTCGTCCCTTGATTAAAAACACTACCCTGTTCTCAGCGAAAGCGGCATCAAAGGATGCCGTTCCTATGGCAACAAACAACACGAGAGGCAACAAGCTATTATGAGCGTCCTATGTTTAGATCTTGGGGGAACTAAACTGATGTTGGCACAGGTGGAAGGTAAAACCTTACTCGACACTTGGCGGTATCCTGTTCCCGCCGATGGCAATTTTGAACAATTATTAGATTTCCTCGTGACCTGTATCCACAGCCACCTCACGCCTGAAACCTATGGTATTTCCATCGGGGTGCCCGGCATGGTGGATATGCACAGCGGCACTTTACTCGAAGTGCTCAACATCCCTGCATTAACGGCAACGCAGTTGGCTCAGCAGCTTAAAAATACCTTTGAAATGGATGTTGTTGTGAATAACGACGCTAACCTCTTTGCCCTCGGCGAAGCTGTACTCAATCACAATCAAGACATGCTCGGGATTACCTTAGGCACTGGCGTAGGCGCTGGGGTGATTTTTAATGGTCAGCTGTATTCGGGTAAACATTGCGCCGCAGGTGAAATAGGTAGTTTGAGTTATCGTGATGGCATTATTGAGCACTACTGCTCGGGGCAATACTTCACCACTCATCATCACATGAGTGGCGAGCATTTGTACCAAAAAGCCTGTGAAGGTGACAGCCAAGCGCTACAAGCCTTCGCCCATTTTGGCGAACACTTGGCGCACATGATCGCCCAAACCTTACTGGTATACGATCCCAAAGATATCATCCTTGGCGGCTCAGTCAGCCAAAGCTTTCCCTTTTTTATTGAAGCGCTTAAACAGAAATTGCAAAGCTTAGTCTATGGCCCGCAACTGACAGACTTGACGATTTCAGCCAGCCAACATCACAATGCAGCACTGATCGGAGCGGCACAATGGTTTTTACAACAACAGAAAATCAAGCAAGTTCAACCAACATCACAATGCTCCAGCAATTCATAGGCGCGGCGCAGTGGTTTTTACAACAACAGAAATCAAGCGATTTTAACTAACATCACAATGCTCCAGCAATTAATTGGCGCGGCGCAATGGTTTTTACAACAAAAGGACTTAGCTAAGTGAAAGGACTAACGAAAGGGAAAATAAAGTGGCAGAGGATTAAGACGGCCTTAATCAGCGGCGTAATGGCCGTGCTTCCCGCGATGCCTGTGCTTTCAATACTTGTTATGCCATCAGTACAGGCCGCCAATGCCGTGCAGGAGGCAAATCATGTCGCGCTGAATCAATTGGCCGATAAGCTCCAATTAAATTATCAGTTAACCGCTAGTTATCTTGAAACCTGTCCCGCTAAAGAAGCCCAATGCTATCGCTCCGCCATTGAGCTAACCCTGCCCACTCAGTTATCCAACGACAAGTTATCCAGCGAAGAGTTAAATCACGGCGACTGGCAAATTTATTTCAGCCAATTATCGCCCGTTTATTTCGTCGATGCGGGTGACTTTAGCATTGAGCATATCAATGGCGATTTACATAAAATCACTCCTAAAGCCAGCTTTAAGGGCTTCGTCGCCAATCAAGTTTATCGTATTGAGTTTTATAGCCAAGGTAGCCAAATCACCCGTTCCGAGTTTATGCCAAACTTCTTTGTCGCTATGGGTGATAAAGCGCAGGTCATAAAGAGCACTCAAACAAGGCGCGATAAAGAAACAGGTTTAGCCGATCAAGACTACCTGGCGCCCTTTAATGCAGAGAAACAATTCTTACTAGCAAAAAACGATGCAACCCCCTTTGCCGATGGCCAGTATTTAGCCGAGCAATATCAAGCCTTAGCCGCAGACAAGGCACCTGACATTAGCGGCAAACTCATCCCCACGCCACTTCATAGCCAAAGCCTAAACTCAGCGCCTTTATCCCTTGCTAAAGGTTATCGACTCACGGCTGCAACTGTCGATTTTAAGGGACGGCAGGCGGCATTTGATTACCTCGATTCTTTAGGCTTTTCGGCCAAGGACAAAGGCACGCCGCTATTATTGCAACTCGATACTCAAGCACCTAAAGTCGCAAGCACTGAAGCCCATGATAGTGAAATTAAAAGCAGCGAAGCCTATCGGTTAACCATAACGACTGAACAAATCAGTATTCGAGCGGGCACTGAGGCGGGACTCTTCTATGGCCTACAGAGCCTAGCTGGGTTGATCAGTTTAAGTGACGATCAACTGGTCGCCATCGATATTCAAGACCAGCCTCGCTACGCCTTTCGCGGCCTACATATCGATTTAGCCCGTAACTTTCACTCGCTCGATTTTATTAAACGCATTATCCCACAGCTCGCCGCCTATAAAATCAATAAGCTGCACTTGCACTTAGCCGACGATGAAGGCTGGCGTTTAGCCATCCCCGGCTTACCCGAACTGACCGATGTGGGTGCAAAACGCTGTTTCGATTTAACCGAGCAAACCTGTTTATTGCCACAACTGGGCAGTAGCATAGCGGACGTTAACCCCGTCGATGGCTACTTAACCGTGGTGCAATACCAAGAAATATTACAACTGGCTGATGCTCACCATATCGAAGTGATCCCTTCACTGGACATGCCGGGGCATTCACGCGCCGCAATAAAATCCATGGAGGCGCGTTATCACCATTACCTCACCAAGGGAGACAAAGCTAAGGCGGAGGAGTTTTTACTGACTGAATTTACAGATAAAACCCAATATTCGTCGATTCAGTATTACCACGACAACACACTCAATGTGTGTCTGCCGAGCACCTATCACTTTATCGATACTGTGATTGATGAAGTTAAAAAGATGCACCAAGCCGTAGGCATTCCTTTAGTGCATTACCACATAGGCGCCGATGAAACCGCAGGCGCATGGGTCGACTCTCCCTCGTGTATCGCAATGAAAAAACAAAAAGTCGATGAGTTAGCCGGACTGCATTCGCTCAATGGTTACTTTATCGAGCGCGTTGCTAACATGCTGGCGGAGAAAGGGATTATTGCCGCTGGTTGGAATGATGGTATGGGTGAAGTGCGTCCCGAAAACATGCCCGCCCAAGTGCAATCTAACGCTTGGTCGCAGATTTCAGACAACGGCCATCAAATCGCCCATAAGCAAGCAAATCTTGGCTGGAAGGTCGTTATCTCAACGCCAGAAGTCACCTATTTCGATTTCCCCTACGCTAGCCATCCAGATGAGCGCGGCAATCATTGGGCCTCGAGGGCAATAGACAGTTTTAAGGTGTTTAGCTTTATGCCCGATAATCTGCCAGCCCATGCTGAGCGCTGGCACAATAGCTTAAATCAGCCATTTGTGTCGGACGATAGCCGCAGCCAGCTCAAACCGGGACACGGTTTTTACGGCTTGCAGGGGCATCTTTGGAGCGAAATGGTGCAATCGGACGAGCAAGCAGAATACATGTTATTCCCGCGCATGGTCGCCCTCGCCGAACGGGCATGGCATAAGGCACCATGGGAATTGGCCTATGATTATCAAGGTAAAATCTATAGCCAGCAAACTCAACATTTTGCCCGCCAACTCAATGGCCAAGCCGAGCAAGTGCTCAAACAGGATTGGCAAATTTTCGCCGCGGTTTATGCCAATAAGGTACAACCTAAGTTAGCTAAAGCGGGAATTTTCTATCGCATATCACCGCCTGGGATACGTGTTGAACATCAGCAGTTAGTGCTCAATAGCTTATATCCCAATGCCGAGCTGGAATACCAACTCGACTCAGGACCTTGGCTAAGTTACCGCCAAGCTTTCAAGCTTAATGATGTCAAACACATCCGCGCCAGAGTCAAAGATGGCGCGCGTTACTCTCGCCCATCGACTTGGCAAAACACCCTCTAGTCGTTTCTCGCATAATGTCGGCCATCGTATGTGATGGTCGATACGTTAATTGACTATTAATACCACTGGTCGATGGGTTAGGCACAAGCTTACATTGAGGCTTTTCAATAACCGCGCAACTCAGGCTATAATCTCGCTATTCGCGATGACACTCTCGTGATAACACTTTATCAAGCCTAAGGATCTGCCAACCGATGACAACTGCTTCTACTAGCCCCTTTGCCGTGTTAAATCAAACCACAGCGACCTCGTTCAATGAGCAGAAAAATCTGATTAAACGGGTATTTAAAGGTAAGCCAGTGCAATGTCCTAGCTGTAAACAGACACTTAAAGTGATATTGCCAGAGCAGGCAAAAGCAGAACTAGCGGCAGGGATCTACTGTGCTAAAGGCTGCACAGATATCGAACTCGATATGGAAGCCGTCGCGGGACTCTAATCATTCCAGAGCCAACCCACACTGGCATTAGCTTCACATCGGCGGCCAAGCGACGATTACAACAGTCCCCTGTGATTAGCCGTTATAAAATAAATATCTCTCTAATTATCAATGAGATTATTTAAACTGATCACGGCAGTTGCTTAAGCTGCCCACGAAAATAGTGTCGATAATAGCCCACCAAATTACTGCCAATAAAGAGTACCTCCATTAACACTGCCACAGGCGATCCCACTAAGGCATTGTGAACGAGCCAAAAACTGGTTCCGACTATCATAAGCAGTCTGAGATCTTTATCCCTTTGACAGAATGCGGCGCGGGTTTGAAACAAGGTGCCTATACAACTGATCACAGTCGTTACCCCATTAAAGGTCACAATGCTCATCACAAGTGCAGCAATAGAGAAACACCATAGGGCTACTTTTGAGGTGGTAAAAATACTGGTCAGATAACGCACTGTGGCTATGCCCATTAAGCCTGCGGCAGTCCATTGCTCCAGCAAACAAAAATGAATTGAAATCAAGATGCCAGACACAAAAAGACAAGCGACTATCCGCTCCCGCGCCTTAAATTGAAACGAAATCAGATCGAAGATAATTGCTATCGCCACCAAAATTTGAGACAAAGTAAACGCAGTCAACTTATTAAGCTCCTTCGCTTTAAGTAATAATGCGCACTCTGATTGAAAGCCTTACAGACTTGAGAGCGCAACTTAAGGCGCAGCATCATGGGAATCGCGCTTTAGCGCATTAACTTAAGTTAACTGGGAGCAAAAACCGTTAAAGAGAGTCTTGAAGTCGTCTACGCATACGCGACAAACTGATTGCCGTAATGCCAATATAATTAGCTAGCTGACCTTGGCTTAACCGCTCAAGCCAAAGTGGTGAATGTTCGCGTAAATACAGATAACGTTGCTCAGGTGTGTGCAGCAGTAAAAAGGCTTCCTTTTGTTCTTTATACAATAATTGCTGTTTAAGTAACCCAAGTTGCACTGACTGCAGCGAAGTATCATCCAACACAGATAACGGCATTTGGATAAGTTTACAGGCGCTTAAGGCCTCTAATTGGTAACGAGCGGGAATTTGCTTAAGCCAACTGACATACAAAAAACACAGTTCACCCTCGAAATAAAACTCCTTACAGCGCTCTATGCCCTCCTGAGTATAATGGCAAGCGCGCACGATACCATCCACAACAAAATATGCCTGTGACTGCTCATCTCCTTGGCCAAGAAGCACCTCTCCTGCCGGCACGTTCAACGCTTTAAACTGTGGTAAGTAACGTTCAACAGCAGCTTGACTCGCCCCTAACGCAATCAAATATTGTTGCAGTGGCTGGCAAGTTGGCACCTGCAATACAGCAGTCTTTTTTACGTCATCAGGTTCAATCATGCGAGCAACTCAGCGATTTATCACTAAACACTTAACCACTGCCATTCGAGTAAGGGTTCAGCACTCGCTTGCAGGCCACGGCTCAGCGTGACGTTAAATACACTTTTAGCGGGAATGCTTCCCACGCCCTTGGGCGTGCCTGTCATTACAATATCACCCTCATCGAGACTGATAAATGCCTGTAGCTCGGACAATATGGTCTGAGGTTTGTAAATCATTAAATCGATATGCCCCTCTTGCATCAAGTTATCGTTGATACTCAAGGTGAAATACAGCTGTGCCTCTGCATCATCAATCGCTACAAACGGACTGAATAACGCAGCACCATCGAAGGCTTTTGCTCGCTCCCAAGGTAATCCCTTAGCTTTTAACTTAGTTTGCAAATCACGTTTTGTGAGATCTAAACCGACGGCGACGCTACTGAAACGGCCATTTTGAAACATAAAACACAGCTCGGTTTCATAATGCAAGGTTTCCCCTTGATGCTCAGAATGAAGCACAGTCGAAATGGCCGAGTTGGGCTTTAAAAATACCACCATATCCTCGGGGATTTCGTTACCTAATTCATGGATATGCTCAACATAGTTACGCCCAATGCAGAGAATTTTTGTCGGTACGATAAGGTTTTCACCTAACACGACTGATTTCATCTTTAATCCTTTTCAAGATAGGGTTGAAATAATTTTAAATAATAAAACCAACTAGTTAACCTAAATTAAATCTAAACGTTCAATTGAACTAATCACTGTACTTATGACGAACTCTGCTACACTTAAATCAATATTTCAACGAAAACAGCGATCTAACCATTAATAAACCCATTTTACAGGGACAGTCATAGAAGAGGTTTTCGCACTATGTTAACGCTTACCATAAAACAAAAAATCATCTTTAGTTTTAGTGCAATTGGCGCGCTGCTCATCGCTGGTAGTAGCTTTTTCTACTATTCACTCTCCCAAGTACAAACCGCCTATCAAAATATTGAAACCTTAGCCGTACCCGTGCAAAAGCAGAGTAATAGCTTACAACTAGTGCTATTAAAAATGTCACGCCTTGCCACCTTAGCCCATAGTCAGCAAGACACTGCCGCCTTAACCAAAAGTCAGCAAGCATTTACCGCGCTGCAGAAGAAATATCAAAGTATCGAAAATGAGTTAATTGAGCGAGTTGCAGATCAACCTAAGATGCAAACATCCCTAAACGAAGCGCAGGCAAGATACCAAGCCTATTTGCAGCAAAGCCAAGCCATGTTTAGCGCTAAACTCGCCAATGAACAAGCAAAACGGCAGTACCTGCAACTCTTTGAGCGCTTTAACCATGCCAAGACCAACGCCAGTAATGCGATGATTGATCTCGAAACTCTTTCCATCCCCGATAATCCGACTTTACTCGAAGAAATTGTCGGCACAGGTACTCGCATTGACGACATGCTCTATACACTAGCCAACACTATGGGGGAACTGATCCACACTCAAAGTTTGGATGTTATTCAATCGCACCAACAGGATGTCGGTATTTTACTGGGAAATCTCACCACTAACTTTACCTTTTTAAAACAACAAACTGATGGGCTTGATACCTTAGGATTACTGCAAATATTCGAGCAAGAATATGCGATTATCAATACTTTACTCGCAGCGCCTGCCGAACTTTATAAAGTGCAGGAAGCCGTAGTTGAGGCACAACGACAAGCAGAGCAACATTACCTCGATGCCGATAAAGAGTTTAATGCGAATAATCTCGCCTTAGATAAGTTAATCAACTTAGCCGACCGCCGATTTACCAGCCTGCAAACCATCGCCAGTAATGATATTCAACAGGGTCAAACCTTAGCGATTGTACTAGCACTGGTATTTATCATCATGGTGAGCTTTATCTCTTTCTTCACCTCCAAGGCCATGCTCAATCCCTTGGCCTTAGTGAACGGCGCACTCGCCAGTATCGCCCGAGGGGATTTATCTAAACGCATTCATAAACGTCATAACGATGAATTTGGTGCCTTAATCGATAACATGAATACCTTGAGTGACGATCTTGCCAAGCTGTTAACCAATATCAGCCAAAATGCCCATTCATTGGACAGCTCTGCCACGCAAACCAATGAGCAAGGCCAGCGCATCGCCAATGCCGCAACGGCGCAAATCAGTCGAGTCGATGAAACGAAAGCCTTGGCAGAACAGATGTTTACTAGCTCAAATCTAGTGACAGAACAGGCCAGTGAGTCGGCGAGACAAATCAGTCAAGCCTCGAAATACGGTAATCAAGTGAAGCAAATTGCCGATGATAATCGCAATAAAATTGCCGAACTGAGCGCCCGTTTAAGTAGCTCAGTTGAAGTCATGTCTCGCTTGAGCATTCAAAGCGATAATATTGGCAGCATTTTAACCACCATTAGCAGCATTGCCGAACAAACCAATTTGCTGGCACTGAACGCCGCCATTGAAGCCGCCAGAGCGGGGGAACATGGTCGTGGTTTTGCCGTCGTGGCCGATGAAGTGCGATCACTTGCCTCACGCACCCAAGCCGCCACCGCCGAAATTCAAACCATGATCACGGCCCTGCAAAAAGAAACGTCCACGGCAGCCGATGCAATTACTACGGGGCAAAATCAAGCAAATGAGTGTGTCGGACAAAGCCAAATCCTGCAGGATGCTATCGCTCACATAGAAAGCACCTTACATACCCTCAATAAAATGAGTCTAGAGATCACCCACGCCGCCCACGAGCAGTTAGATTACAGCCAACGGATTGAGTCGAGCATGAGTGAGGCGGCACAATCTGCAGACCAAAATGCCAATGAAGCCATGGACATGGCCAAACGCAGCAACGAAGTCACTCTGCTTGCCCATTCACTCACCAGCTCAGTGGAGCGGTTTAAACTGTAGAGGTGATGGGACCTAGATTCTAGATTCTAGATTCTAGGCATATTCCATCAGGAATTCATCGAGTTGTTCGTTGGCAATTTCAATTTCGTCACCTTCGAACTGGGCGATATGAAACATACCCTCACCTTCGTTAGTCACAGGGATATTACTTATTCCTATGATAATACCGTCGGTTGGCGCGCGAATGGCCACACTGTCACCGCCGTGGGGGCTGACGATATGGGCAATGATATAACCCTTAGTCACCCGCTGGCCGAGTTTAAGCTTCATATTCACTAAACCATCGGATTCACTGCGCACCCAATAACTGCGAATAGCACTGACACTCGCGCCTTTGTTACTCACTCGCCCTTTAAGCATATCTAAACTGCGCATCACATTGAGCACACCTTTGAGGCCAGATTTTATCGACAACTCGCTAAAACGTAACGCCTCTCCAGCCTCATATAAAATGCAAGGAATGCCCTGTTGATTAGCATAACCTCGCATAGAAACACTGCGCGCTTTAGAATGCATAATAAGCGGCGCACCAAAGGCATTCGCCATGGCCAGCATAGTCTCATCATTAGTATCACAGCGAATTTGCGGCAAATTATCCCTATGGACGGCCCCTGTATGTAAATCAATCACATGGGTTGCATGAACTAATAACTGAGTGGCAAACAGATTAGCTAAACGGCTTGCGAGCGCCCCTTTGCTAGAACCAGGAAAGCAACGATTTAAATCGCGACGATCGGGTAAATAACGGGATTGCTGAATAAAACCAAACACATTCACTATTGGCACCACAATTAACGTGCCCGTCAGATTCTTGGGATTCACTCTGGCTAATAAACGCCGACAAATTTCGATACCATTGAGTTCATCCCCATGAATAGCGGCACAAACCAGTAAAGTCGGGCCAAGTTTGGCTCCGTGAAACACTTCCACATGAATATCGAGTTGCGTATCGGTATACAACTTAGCGGCTGGCAGCTTGATCCCTAATTGCGTCCCAGCTGTGACTCGTTTTCCCGCTAATTCAAATGCTTCACGTCTTTTTACCATGGCAACTCCCTTGTTCTATCAAATGTTATCCCGCGCGGTTGGCTCATGTTTACCGCATTTTTGCCAAAATGATCCGCTATTGCATATCAGCCTACTTTAAAGACTAAAGTGGGATTTTAAACGAATTATTGCGGCTCAAATTGGTTCAGCCAAGATTTTAAAATCTGCAGTAATACAGGCCTATCTTCAACGCTCACGCCCGCGAACAACGCATTTTGACATTGAATATGCTGAGGTAATGCCTTATCAATGAGCGACTTACCCTCAGCAGTTAACGAGACATGGACGGCGCGGCGATCTTCCTTACTGTGCTCCCGCTCAATCAGCCCCTTATTTTCGAGTCTGTCTAAACGACTGGTCATAGCGCCAGAACTTAGCATCATGCTCTGATAAAGTTGCGAAGGCGAGAGTGTGAACGGCTCTCCCGAGCGCCTTAACGTCGCGAGCACATCAAACTCCCCCTGACCTAAGCCAAATTCGGCGTGGCATTGCAGCAGTACCACTTCGATATATTTCGTTAAACGAGCGATTCGCCCGAGCACAGCCATAGGGATCAAATCCTCAGTCACCCCTTGCTGTTGCCACTGTTCAACAATTCTATCGAGGCCATCTTCTTTGGTATTCGAATCCGCTTTCTTTGTATCCGTAGAACTCGCGTTAGTATCCGCAGGACTGGCATTAGTTAGCGTCATTTTAGCTGTCATAGATTTATCTCAATATAAAGATTCTTTACATCATTCTTTACATCTTAGTCATTTTCTCGCAGAATTAAAATATCTTTATATCAAGATACATCTGAAAGAGATTCTTTTTGAATTGTAGTGATGTAGTTTCAACCTACTGTTGTTGAAAGGAAATCATCATGAGTATGCTAAATGCTGCTACAAATCACTTTTTCAGCAAATCAAACTCAGCTTATTTTTGGAGACAATCCATGCGATCCCCCCAGACAGAGAAAGCGAATTTATTGCTGCTCGGACTCGCGTTCATCCTTATTGGTCTAAATCTACGACCCATTCTCGCCTCCGTTGGGCCTTTACTGCCCAGCATACAAAAGGATATCAGCTTAAGCTTTACCTTAGCGTCTATGCTGACATTGCTGCCCGTGCTCGCCATGGGACTGGGTTGTTTTGCAGGCTTTAGTATCGCTAAACGCTTAGGATTCAATACCGTAATGACAGGATCATTGCTACTACTGATCGCCGCTACTGCAATGCGCTTCTGGGCGATAGATGCCAATTGGCTTATCTGCTCGGCATTACTGGCTGGAGTCGCAATCACCCTCATTCAAACCATAATGCCCGCCATGATTAAGCTTAATTTCGGTGAACGGGTGCCCTTAATGATGGGGCTTTACGTCACCGCCATTATGGGCGGCGCCGCATTAGCGGCGAGTAGCGCGCCTTTTATCGGGATGAACTTAGGTTGGCGCGCGGGTCTAGGTCATTGGACTTGGCTAGGCATATTCGCACTCGTGCTGTGGCTCCTGATTAAACATAAAGCCGCATTACCGAGTCAAGCAAAAGAGCAAGCTTTGCAGCTTAACTTTTGGCGTTTTCGTCGCAGTTGGCTATTGGCGATATTTTTTGCATTAGGCACAAGTTGTTATGTCTGCGTACTTGCATGGTTAGCCCCCTACGCGGTCGAGCTAGGTTATAGCCAAACTCAATCGGGATTAGTGTTAGGTTTCTTAACCAGCATGGAAGTGATCGCGGGCTTAGTGTTTCCTTGGCTTGCCAGCAAGTCGACGGACAGACGCGCCATCATAGCCCTACTCTGTTTGCTACAACTCATTGGCTTTATGGGACTGGCACTCGCCCCTCAAGTATCGCTATTTTTATGGGCGGGACTTGCAGGATTAGGTATTGGCGGGATTTTTCCACTCGGGCTGATTGTCACTATGGATCATCAACAGAATCCCATGTTAGCAGGTAAATTAACCGCCTTCGTGCAGGGTATGGGATATACCATAGCGGCTATCTCGCCTTGGATTGCCGGATTAATTCGCGATAATTTCAACAGCTTTAACAGTGCTTGGTTATTACTCGGTGGCTTAAGTGTGATCGCGTGGATATTATCTTGGCAATTTAATCCGCAGGGCTATGCACGCCAATATCAAATCACCCGCTGTGTATCTTAACTACCTAACTCAACATAAAAAAACCGCCATGTCGGCTAACGATCATGGCGGTTTTTATTGTGTTGAGCTAAATAAATCGCGCTCACACTAAGCGAAACTTAAGACTTTTTAACGAAGCACGTCAGAATCACAATACGAGTCCCGTTAACACGGCCTTCGATATGCTCTGGGTTGTTGGTCAAAGCAATGTTACGCACAGCTGTGCCACGCTTAGCCACAAAGCTAGTGCCTTTCACGTTTAAGTCTTTGATGATGACCACAGTATCGCCAGCATTGAGCACTGCACCATTACTGTCTAACGTTGGCGTCGCATCGTCACCTGCTGCGGCAACTTCGGCATCACCCCACGCTTTTAAATCGTCTTCAAGATAAAGCATATCCAGCAAATCTTGCGCCCAGCTTTCGCCATTTAAGCGCTTAAGCATACGATATGACATCACTTGAACTGCCGGTACAGGACTCCACATGCTGTCATTCAGACAACGCCAGTGGTTCATGTCCATGGTATCCGGTGCCGCAATTTGGCCACTGCAGGTTTCACAAATCATGATCTCATTGTCACGGCCATCGGAGGCTGGCAGATCATAAATAGAGAGTTCAAGCTCGCTGCCACACAGTTCACACTTGCCGCCACAGCGACTTAGCAATTCATTTTCAGTCATTTTTCTGTTCTATATGCATAGTAAAACGCGGATTATGCCATAAACTGGCATTTTTCGGCAGGGGGCTGAGGCAATATAACCCTATTTTTTATGAGCTATATATGCCTAGTCCACACAGCCTTGGTGATTAGTCTTTAAAATTCATAGGCTAAACTCAAACGAACATCACGCCCTGCGGCGGGTATCCCATCGGAGAGAAACGGCACCACTTGCAGATCCGTAAGATTTTTTACCATCAAACGCACACTTAATCCCTTTAAGATGGCTTGAGGTTCATAGGCGAGATACACATTCTGTAGGAAATAATTCTCGCTTGGCGACTCGGCATTAAAGATATCACCGTGGGGAACATTGGTTTGCGCATCATACCAAGCGCCCTGCCAAGCGATAGAAATGTCATCTGTGATATACATGCCTAAACGCAAACGAATATCGAGCGGGGCTATGTTAGCTAAATATTCATCGTCATCTTGGCTGTCTCTGAGTGACCCATTGTGCTGTCCTTGCAGCCATGAAACCGCAAGATCACTGAACACATCTTGATAGCGATATTGGGCTTCAAAATCAGCACCGTAAATATGGTAACCATCAAGATTGGTGTAACCGCTTTGAATTAACTGGGTTTTATCAGACTTAGCCCCACGGCGCTGGGCAATATCATCACGACCTAAATTGGCAAACAGGGTGATTTGCGTCGACAAAGCATCCTCATTGGCAAGTACATGCTGATGCTGCGTCATTAGGCCTAATTTGAAGGCATGTAAGCGTTCGACATCAATGTCGCGACTCGTACCAGTAATGCTGGCTTTAGCGTATTGCACGGCATAAATCTCATCCACCACAGGGGCTTGCAAGCTATAAGCGTAATCAAAGTTTAACCGAGCGTGATTTGTCAGTTGATAATCTATGCCTAATCTTGGTGAGAACCCCGAATGATGGGTTGAGCTATAATCATGGCCAGCAGCAATATCATTGTAATCCGGTGCAATATTGGGTCGACCTATGCTGTAGATAAAGTCATATCGCAGCGAGGGAGTCACAGTTAAGTCATTAGTAAGATGAATTGCATCGCGAATATAGGCAGCATAGGTATCTTGACGGCCTTCAGGTTGGTAGTAAGGTGTGTACCAGCCAAAGTTTTTCTCGGGATTTGTTTCATAACTTTTGTTAAACACTAACGAAGTGCGGTCAAGACTACGGTACTGTAATCCTGTGGTGATCTCATGATCGCCAATCAAGCTCAAGTTGTTGATATCAATGTAGTCACGTTTATAGTCTAGCCAAGATTCGTGACCGAAGTTGCCTACGGAAACCGTCATTTTCTCCCACGCGATATCGGGTCTTACCCAGTGGCGTGCATTCGCCGAATGGGAAATCACCACTTGGGTATCGATCAGGGGATTACTCGGCGAATAGCGATAATTAGCCGACCAAGTGTTATCTTCATAGGTGTTGTAGGCGGTTGTGGCATACAAAGCCTGCTCGTAGGAACCGTACTTTTTGATGTTGTAGTCCGAAATTGCAGGCATAGGGCCACGGCGATTAGCCCAAGGTTTGCGGCCCTCATCAAGATAATGGGTCACGCTCAAGGCTAATTGGTGATCGCCCTGCGCGTAATCCATCTTACCTAGGTAGTTATTTTGCTCATAACCTGAATATTCAAACTCTTCACCATTGGCTAAAGTGACATCCCCCGCATCGCGACGCGTAAGATGCAGCAAGCCAGATAGATGTGAATTCACGCGGCCATAAACTGTCCCCGTATAACCCATAGCGTCATTATTGCTGGCGTAGCTGGTTTTGGCCCGCGCGCCAAGTGATTGATCATATTTAAGAAAATCATCGGCCGATTTAGTGACCACATACATGGCACCACCAAAACCCCCATTGCCCGAGCGCACATCATGGGCCCCCTTAATCACTTCCACTCGCTTGATGAGGTCAGGATCGAGGAAAAATGAGCCGTAGCGATACTGCTCAAATCCCACCGGAGCATTATCCACATAAACGTTAAAATCTTCAGTCTCGCCAAAGCCCCAAATATTAATCCGCTCACCTCCACTGCGGGTACCGCCATCGATATGCGCCCCAGCCATATCATCGATCACTTCGGCGAAAGTTGTCGCCTGCATCTCCTCGATTTGATCCATGGAAATAATCGCTTCACCGGGTTTAGCGACTGTGATGGCCCTGCGATATTGCTGCCCATGAACCTGCAGGATCTCAATCGGCTCAACCTTAGGCTCGCCCAATACCTCTGCGGCGTACAACGGCATTGAGGACAATATACATAATCCCATGAGCGACAGATTTCTATTCGCTTTCCACTTATCACATTTAGGCAGGCAACCCATTCAACGTCATCCTATTAACAAACCAATCTAAAAATAGGGCGGCATTATAGGCACTAACGAACAAGATAAGAATAGTTCTCACTTAGCTTTACGTGTAAATAACCGACTTATTGAAAACAAGGTAGAAGCGGCACAATGCAAAAATTTAAGTGAAGATCTTGCCGAAGGATGGCAGTATTGGCACCCAACTTGGCAGTCTTAACTATCGTGTTTTAACTATCGTGTTTTAACTATCGTGTTTTAACTATCGTGTTTTAACTATCGTGAGTAAGAACGGACGGGCGATACGGGAGGATATGTCAGCAACTCACCTTGCTCCTCAATCGGCATTAATACTGCTTGTGCTCGGTTTATCTGCATTAATAAGGTTCCCTGATAATGGCCACTCTAACAACTAAAATCCCCATCGCGACTGGTGCAACATTCAGCACGGCAAGCCTGCAATTTTTAAATCAACTGGCACAAAACAACTCCCGCGACTGGTTTAAAGCCCATCAGGCGGAATACGAAGAAACAGTGCGAACGCCTGCGCTGCAATTTATCGAGCAAATGCAGCCCAGTATTCTCGCCCTCTCGCCTAGGCTCACTGCCGTACCAAAAAAAGTCGGCGGCAGCTTGATGCGTCCCCAGCGAGACAGCCGTTTTAGCAAAGATAAAACGCCCTATAAAACCAATGTTGGCATTCAATTTCGCCATTTTCAGGGCAAAGACGTGCATGCGCCGGGACTATATTTACACATTGCCGAAGATGGCTGTTTTATTGCCGCAGGGATTTGGCACCCAGAATCGAAAGCCTTAAATGCCATTCGCACTTGTATCGATGAGAATCCCAACGGCTATAAAAAGGCGCTACAAACCTTACAAAGTCATGGATTTAATATGGATGGCGATAGCTTAACTCGACCACCAAAGGGATTTGATAAAAACCACCCTATGCTGATAGAGCTAAAACGAAAAGATTTTATCGCAGTTAAAAATATCGCCTTTGAGGAACTCTGCCGCCCAGATGCAGCCAGTTTTTGTGCCGAGCAATTTGCACACTGTACTCAACTGATGGCCTATCTGTGTTTTGCGCTGGACTTGGACTTTTAGAAATAGGCTTTTAGAAATAAACTTTTAAAAATAGATTTCTAAAAACATGGCCTAGGCAAAAACCTAGGCCAATCAAACTATGTCATTTGCAGTTATGCAGTCTGATTAGCACTCAAACTACGTAAATAGTCTTGCAATACAACAAACGCATTGTCTAACAACTCATATTCGCCCGCCTTGCCTAACACTCTAATCCCTTGTAATTGCAGCACTAAAAAAGCAGCAACTTGATGTGGTTGCACATGGGCTAATAGCTCTCCACGCGCTTGGCAAACTTGTAACACTTGGGTGAATGAGGTCTGTAATCGACAAAATAATCGCTGACATTCCTGCAGCACACTTTCATCGTTAAGGCTCTTTTCGAGCACAGCATTTTGCATAAAACAGCCATACTTTTGCTCCCGCTGCAAAGCAACAAAGCGCGCTAAATAAGCTTCTATTTCAGCTAAGCCCGCTTTTTCATGCAGCAAAGTATCTGAAGCGCCAAAGGAGTAGTGATCGAGGTAGAAACTGAGGCACTCGCGATAAAGATTCTGCTTGTCGCCGAAGCTGTTATAGAGACTAAATCGATTAATGCCTAAATGGCCGACGAGATCGGAAATCGAGGTTTCGGCAAAGCCCTTTTGCCAAAAAAGCTCCATCGCCAATATGAGTTTTTCTTGCCGATCAAAATTACAACTCCGTGCCATAGCCTGCGACCTAATCTCTTGAATACGCGTTCACGATCAGCTTCACCATTCCTCTTTACTACAGAAAGTTGAGGGGTAAATCATTCTTGACTGATCGTTTAGATATGACGTAAATTCTAACCTAACCGATCGTTCCGTTAAAGCCTTATATGCTCAAATCGAGCATAAAGCACTGATAAAAACTACAGGACTTTAGATGAAACTCTACGAATTAGCTCCGACTCCCAGCGCACGCCGCGTCAGTATTTTTCTTGCAGAAAAAGGCATAGAAGTGCCAAGAGTGAACGTCGATATCCGTGGAGGCGAGAATTTAAGCGCTGAGTTTAAAGCCAAAAGTGTAAATGGCCGCATTCCACTGCTCGAACTCGATGATGGCAGTTACCTGTGTGAATCTGTTGCCATTTGCCGCTATTTAGACGAAATCCACCCGAGTGAGCGTTCACTGTTTGGTAATACACCGCTTGAGCGCGCCAAAGTAGAAATGTGGCAACGCATCATAGAGTTACAAGGATTAATGGTCGGGTTTCAAGCCTTTCGTAATTTAAGCTGTGTCTATAAAGACAGGGAAAATTGTGTCGAGTCTTGGGGCGCAGAATCACGCCAAAGGGTCATTGACTTCCTACCAACCTTAGACCAACAATTGAACACGTCAGCCTTTGTGGCAGGCGATGCATTCAGTATTGCCGATATTTCGGCTTACGTTTTTATCAGTTTTATTAAAAATTTAGACATCGAAGTGGCTGATAACTTGCCGCATCTCAAGGCTTGGTTCAACACTATGACGCAGCGTCCTGCCATAGTATCGTTAACCCCTAAAAAATAGCGGCGCTAATGCCTGATGATGAATATTCATGGGTACTAAAGTGAGTAGCTATAAGCGTTATAACCTTAAGGAATCATCATGATAGATTTATACACAGCCGCGACCCCTAACGGTTTTAAAATTTCCATCGCACTGGAAGAAATGGGACTTGAATATCGCGTCCATAAATTAGATTTCAGTACCAGTGAGCAAAAACAGCCCGAGTTTATTGCCATTAATCCCAATGGTCGCATTCCCGCCATTATCGACCGCGATAACGAGGATTTTGTGGTATTCGAATCAGGTGCGATTCTGCTGTATCTAGCCGAAAAAACAGGTAAATTCCTGCCAGCCGATCCTAAAAAGCGCTCACAGGTGATCCAATGGTTAATGTTCCAAATGAGCGGCGTCGGCCCCATGATGGGACAAGCCAACGTATTCTTTAGGTACTTCCCTGAAAAAATCCCTGCAGCAATAGAACGTTATCAAAAAGAAGGTCGACGTTTATTCGAGGTTATGAATACTCAACTAGCTACAAATCAATACCTTGCTGGTGACGAATACACGATTGCCGACATCGCAACTTGGCCTTGGGTGCGGATCCACGAGTGGAGCGGCATCAATATGGAAGGTCTGACACATTTGCAACGTTGGTTAGATGAATTAGCACTCAGACCCGCGTGCCAAAAAGGCATAGTCACGCCACCACCGGTGGAAATGAGTGATGAAGAACGGGCTAAGCAAATCCAAAAGATGGTGACGAAATAATCACCTTCCAAGCGGTAATTGAGCGATAGCCTGCAAATAACCCTTTGGTACTGAATGCACTATGAGTCTCAGTGACCCAACCACAAAAAGCCCTGCAAGTTGATACTACTTTGGGGCTTTTTTTCTGCCTGTTATCGGGCAAAACTGCTACACTCTGCGCCACTTATTTTTCCCCTCTGTTCGCTACACCTCTTACATAAGGCGCAGTCACAGAAGCATGATCTAGGCTAAATTTATGGGTAATCCAAGCAGCTTCTCTTCCGGTAAAGCATCCAACTCAAACACATCGTCAGCGTTAGATGCAGAGGCGAGCACTCCAGCGCAAAAACGTGCACTCAGTTACGCCAGTACAATTAAGCAATTATTCGATGAAATTCAAAGCAGTAAAATGCCCGCCGACCGTATTCTGGCCAACTACTTTAGAGAACATAAAAAACACGGCTCGAAGGATCGTAAAGTCATCCGTGAATCTTTGTTTAGTCTATTTCGCTGGTGGGGTTGGTTTCAGCGATTAGGCGATCAACAAGAATCAGCGACTTATTTTGCCAGCCTAAGTGCCAGTGCGTTATTGGAAGCCCATGCTTGGCAAGATATCGCCACTGCTTGGCATGAGTTATCGCAGTCGCCTATCGATTATCAACAGGCTCAAGCACTTGCCGTTGACAGTCTCGACGACAAACTCACGCTAATGCAGCATTTATTTCCCGCGGCTAAGCTTAAATCACAGGATTTATTACCCGACTGGTTCTGGCAAGTGTGCCCTGTTGATGCGGCTCAGCAAACGCAATTAATTGAAGCTATGTCCAGTCGCCCGCCGATTTGGGGACGCGCGCAAGGGATCACGAGCCAAGATGCGGCGGCGCAGCTGAAAACGATAGGTATCGATGCTAGTTATGGTCATTACTTTAACGATGCCATTAACCTTAGCAGCAAGAGTATGAATCTTAATGAAATCGCCCTGTATAAAGACGGCAACATTGAGATCCAAGATTTGGCTTCACAGGTCATAGGGCAAATTTGCGCGCCAGAACCCGATGCCCATTGGTGGGACGCCTGCAGTGGCGCCGGCGGTAAAACCCTGCAGCTGCGGTCTTTGATGCTGACCAAGGCTGCTGATACTCAAACACCCTCTACGGGCAGCATTATATCGTCAGATATTCGCTCCAATGCCCTAGAAGAACTGACTAAACGCGCCCAAAGAGCTCACTTTAACGGTATTAGCGTTGCCCGTTGGAAGAGCGATGCCCTCCCCGTGCCAGCGGATCATTTCGACGGTGTGTTAGTCGATGCCCCGTGCAGTTGTACTGGCACTTGGCGACGTAATCCTGATATGCGTTGGTTGGATGGTGTTGAAGCCGTGGCCGATAAAGCCGCGTTACAGCTCGATATTTTAAGCCGTAGTAGCCGCGCAGTTAAAGTGGGCGGCATCCTCGTTTACGCCACGTGTTCCTTGTCGCCGCTCGAGAACCAAGACGTGGTGACAGCATTTTTACAGCAACATCCAGAGTTCACGCTCACGCCGATACGCCATCCTTTTACGGGTGAACAAACAGAAATGTTGACCGTATGGCCCTTTGAAGCGAATAGTGATGGTATGTTTGTCGCGCGTATGCTGCGCGTCAAGTAACACTAACTCATTATTTTGTATCAAAACTTGGCGCCTTTCATTCTGGGCGCCAGTTTCAATCATATAATATAATTTCCGACGATAATTACACTTATCCTTTAATTATCATAATGATAATCCACATATTCCCCATTGAAATCTCAGATACGGCCATTTCAGTGGCAAGATATAGCCTTTGGACAAAACTTTTCACCATCAGTGATGAAATATTTCGCTTTAGCTTCATCTCACCTTTGGGTAAAAAGATCGGGTGCTGCGAATGGCACAGGTATTTTTGGAATTTTGACCATGTCACACTCCTATGAATTTGACGACGATGATGCGCCATGGGGCGATAACGTCAAAGGTAAGCAAAAGAATAAACGCGTGAAACAGCGCCGCAGAGATACTAAGCGACGTTACTCGGACGATAATACAGAGGTGGATTTCTACCAAAATAAATCGAAGTAACTAAATCTAAGTACCCTTGCTATCACGGGTTTGTTTTACAAATTCGTTCTGTGCTAAACCTGCCAAATCTGAGCAAGTTGGATAATATCCAACTTGCTACTCAACTCCGTTATCCCCTCTCAAATACTTAATCATTCCAGTGTAAAATCAATGGGCTTAATTGCTTATTTGCCCTATGCTTTTTGGGCTATAACTCCCAAATCATTGGACTTACACTGAAATTTAAGGATGAACGCCATGGAAAAACAGCGCCCCGACTTTATTTATCCCCAAGGCAGTATGTTGATGCACTCGCCCTTAGTGCTAAATAAAGCCGATATGTACGGTTTTTTTCTTAAGGGGAAACGGGAAAACCTGCAACGCTCTATCGATAAAACCCTGAATCAAGTTGCCGGCAGCGCAATGTATTTTAAGGTGCTGTCTCCCTACGTACTGACAACCTTCACTCAAATTGAAAAAGCGTATTCCGCTTATCCAGAGGACAGAGCTAAGGGCTGGATCCAAGAAACGGACATCATCACTTGGGTCATGATCGGGCGCCAAGATAGCAGCGACAGTAAACAAATCAGCCAAGTGTATTTTCAGCCGCTACACATTTGGGTGAACGATGCCATGGCCTTAATTAATGGCAGAGAACTCTTTGGTTATCCTAAGTATTTATGTGAATACACTATGCCAGCGGTTGGCGAGCCTCTGACGCGATTATCCCTTGAGACCAAAAGTTTTTTACATTTCTCACCCGAAACCGAACTTGCCCTGCATCCATTAATTGAAGTGAATTGCGATGCCAAACCCGAGGCACAGCTTTCAACCCTTGAAGCGATAGCTCAAACTTGGCAACTCTTTAAAGAACAAACCGATTTTATTCCAGAACTTGACCAGCTTGGCGAAGAGCAGCTATTTCATCTGTTATTTAAACCCGCTATCGATCAAGTATTTCTAAAACAGTTCCCCGACTCGTCAGGGCAAAAAGCCATTTATCAAGCCATCGTTGCCGCGCCAGCCCAAGTGAATAAAGTGCACAGTGTTGCCCTGCTAAAAAATGATTTTGTCGCGACCATTTTTGATAATGCCAGCTTCCCGTTAAAAGATACGCTCGGGGTCGAGATTGGTGAGCAGCACGTTTTACTCCCTTACCATGTGAACTTCGATTTTGAAGTGCCGCCCGGCGAAGTATTAGTCGATAACTCCGAAATCAAAAAACAGAAAATAGCCATTCTCGGTGGCGGTGTCGCGGCAATGACCGCAGCCTGTTATCTAACCGACAAACCCGGCTGGCAGAATCAATATGAGATTGATGTCTATCAACTCGGCTGGCGTATCGGTGGTAAAGGGGCAAGTGGCCGCAATGCCGCTATGGGGCAACGCATCGAAGAACATGGTTTACACATCTGGTTTGGTTTCTATCAAAACGCGTTTGCCTTAATGCGTAAAGCGTATGAGGAATTGGATAGGCCAGCAAACGCGCCGCTTGCGACTTTTTTTGATGCCTTTAAACCCCATAACTTCATCGTCTTACAGGAAGAAGTTGATGGCCGTTCTGTGAGTTGGCCAATCACTTTCCCAATGCTACCAGGCATCCCAGGTGATGGCACCGAAACCCTCACCTTCTGGAAAGTCGTTAAAGTCGCCTTTGCGTGGATAAAGGAATGGCTCAAAGACATGGATGACCTGCTCGATGCAGATGAAAAAGCCATGGGAACACCTAAAAACTGGCTCGATAGCAGCTGGTTTGAACGTTTAAAAGATAAGTTAGAGGATTCAGTCGAAGATGCCAAAGAATCACTCGACACGCTCAGTGATAAGCTTGAATGCCATTTCAATCAAATGATTGGCCGCGAGTGCGATGAGCATGTACACAGTGAAAGTGACGATGGTCTTGTAGAATCAGCTGTCGATGCCCTGCATCAAAGACTCGTGAAACGTTTTAGCGGACATTTAGATAATAATGACGAACTGCGCCACTTATATATAGCCGCCGATCTGGGGCTCACGATCCTCAAGGGCATGTTTGCCGACGATGTGTTTGAAAAAGGCTTTGACGCCATCAATGGCTATGATTATCGCGAATGGTTAACCAAACACGGCGCCAGCCTTAAGTACACAGTCGACAGTGCGCCAGTGCGCGGTTTTTACGACTTAGTGTTTGCCTATGAGAAAGGCAACTTCGACAAACCTAATGTCGAAGCGGGCACAATTATCCGCGCTATGTTGCGTATTGCCCTGTGCTATCAAGGTGGCGTGATGTGGAAAATGCAGGCGGGCATGGGTGATGTTGTGTTTACACCTTTTTACGAAGTGCTCAAACGCCGCGGAGTCAATTTCCACTACTTCAATCGAGTTGATAATCTCGAATGCCGTAATCAAAGTATTCAAGCGATTGAGATCACTGAGCAAGTAGCTCTGGCGCCGACTGTCACAAACTACGATCCTTTAGTCGATGTGAAAGGTCTCGCTTGCTGGCCGAGTACGCCCAATTATGAGCAGCTTGAGCCTGAGCAATCGGCACTGCTTAAAGCCCATAATATCAATCTTGAACACTTCTGGAGCGATTGGGACAGCGTGTATGAAACTCACTTTGGCAAAGCCCTGCCGAAAAAGCGTTTAGTCAAAGGCGTAGATTTCGACAAAGTGATCTTCGGTCTATCCATAGGTTCTGTGCCCCACGTGGCGAGTGAAGTCATGGCACAAAGCCCAGCCCTCAAGCTTTGCGTTGATAAGGTGCAAACTGTCGCCACTCAAGCCTATCAACTGTGGATGAACCAAGATCTGAATGGGATAGGCTGGCCTAATTACTCTGAAGATAGCGAGGAGCCCGTATTATCGGGCTTCACCGACCCCTTCGATACTTGGGCATCGATGAACCAACTGCTAGACAAAGAAGATTGGCGCGGCTTAGAACCTAAAAATGCCAGTTACTTTTGCTCGGCATTGCCTGTCGAGGCCTATCCACCAAGCTCGGATGTAGATTTCCAACAACAGAAAACCTTAGAAGCTAAAGCGGGTGCTATCCATCAACTCAATACCGAAATCCATAAACTTTGGCAAAATGTCGGTGATAGCTTCCCTTGGGAATGGTTACACGATGAACAAGGCCGTCAAGGAGTTGCCCGCTTCGATAGCCAATATTGGCGCGCAAATGTAGACCCATCCGAGCGTTATGTCTTATCGGTTAAAGACAGCTCGCAGTATCGCATCACGACAGATGGCACAGGGATAGATAACCTGTATATGACGGGCGATTGGATAAAGACAGGCCTTAATGCGGGCTGCGTCGAAGCGGCGACGATGGCGGGAATGCACACATCAAAAGCGATATCAGGTCATCCTGCGGTGATTAAGGGCGAAAAAGACTTCTAAGCTCGTCCTTAAATCTAGCTAAGTCGCAAACTTGGACACTGCTCAGTCCAAGCAAAATGAAGCTAATAAATCTAAGATAAATACATAAACGGCGCAGATAAATTCTGCGCCATTTATGTTTTCTAATGTTCTAATAATACCAATCGTATTAAATATCAGTTCATTCAGCGGGAGTTCAACGCGCTTTAGACAAGGCGAAGGCTTGAAGGCATAGTGGTGCTCTGTCGAAAGCCTTAAACGCAGTATAAAGGGCGTTGCCATGTAGTAAACATCAGCAGCCCTTGGGGAGCCTCACAGGTATCCCACTCCCGTGTTGTATTGACTTAAAAGGGAATAACCATTTCTGCGTCAATGCGCCTTGGATTGAGATGCCTGTGAGGCTCTGAACTGATTAGCTATTTAATGTGATTGGTATAAAACGATTATTTTAACTTTTTCAATAGCTAGCTTAAATGTAGCCTCACATCGACACCGCGAGTATCTGCATACTCTTGACGACGCTTATCCATACGCGATTGATATAAGTGAGTGTCAGCAGAACGCAACCACTCATGGGGATCTGCGACCTCAGTGTTTAACGACATCCCAAAACTACACTGACAATCTTTAAAACCATGGCTTGCTAATTCTTCACCTAAGCCACTCAAAGCACTCTGTAATAACTGGATACCAGCAGAAGGCGTCACAATCACAAACTCGTCACCACTAATACGATAAACCTTCATGTGCGCTAAGTCTGTTGCTTGCAATAACTGCACTATCAACAGCAATAATCTATCGCCTTCTTGATGGCCGAGTGTTTCATTGACACTTTTCAGACTATCGATATTCAATAGTGCTAACGCCATCGGTTGCACGACTTTATCGGCAAATCCTAATTGTGAGTTCATATATTCGTCAAAGGCATAACGATTACCGACTCGCGTTAATCCATCTAAACGTGCCTTTTCCCATGCAATCGCTAACTCTTCAATATGCGCCTTACGTTCCTCAGCAAGTAATTTCAGCTTATTCGCTAACGCTAAGGACAGTAATAACGCATCAGCCGTACCGCCCATCAGAGTCGCAAGCTCTGCATGTTCAATGAAATCGGGAGTGAGCCCCATATTTCCGGGTAAAATAATCACCGCAGGCAACAGCAAGCAAGTAAAGGCAAGAATAAAATAACGCGCAGGAGCAAAGCCTTTCATCAAACACACATTACCGCAGGTAATTGCTAAAGCAATCCATAGCATGATCAGTACAGAGGCAATAATTGCCGTATAGGACAACAACCAAATACTGGTCGGCAGAGCCACAATACAGGCAAACATTAAATACTGACTAAGACGCCACAGCCGCGGTGAGTAACTAGGCAACTGCAGGAAGTGCTTGTAAAACATGATATTAAAAATGGGCAAACTGATGAAAAACAGATGATGCAACTCAAGGTAATGAAAATTAAATAAGTGTGCGGGCAAATGGAAAGTCAGTGCCCAGCCACCAAAATAAGCAAATACGTAAAGGCCATAGTAGAGAAAGGCTTTATCAAGAATAGAGATATAAATCAAAATATTATATAAGGCGATAAACAATAAGCCGCCTAAACATAGCAGCACTGCCATTGCGAGACGGTCAGACATAAGTTGATGATCCGCCACACTTTGCAAAGCTATCTCAGGGGGAGATGAGTAATAACGACTACTCAGCTTCACCACCAGCCAATAATCCGTGCCCATATTCAAGGTGACCTTACGGCCATAATCGAATAAAAACTGGTATGGAGCACTGTAGCCACTGTGGGCATGTTGTACGCTGCCGTCACTGCCGAGTATCCAATAATCTACGGATTCAATAATCGAATTACTTGCATCCACTACCCAGTTTGATTGACGTTGATTGACCATCACAGGTGTAATCATCCAATAATCGCCACCGGTTAAGCTGACCGAACTAGCTTCGTCGAGTTGTCCCATCCAATGGGGCACGGTTTCAAACCGATCAGGAGGCTGTTGATCCGCTTTAGCATGGAACAAATACGGGGAGTCCAACGCAATTTCAGCGCTTAATACAGAGGGACTTAATGTCCACAATAAAAGTAAAAAACACCCAAATAGAGTTTGTTTAAGTTTGTTCATCGGCTTATTTAGTTAAAGGGCCATAGATCATTTTTACAGCTATGAAGAAAATGCTAATGCTGTCAATCTTAGTCGATAGTTGGATTTGTAGATTAACTTTATGGCTACATTTAGTTTTTTACAATCAGTTAGGCTAAATTAGTCGGATATACCATGCCTTATGATGCTATTTTAGTCTCAAAGTCCAAACTGCGGCATGAAATTCAAGATACACCTTAATACTGACTTATTTTTGCTGGGATCCTATGCAGCCTCTATTGATGATTTTAGCCGCACAACTACTGATTGCCAGCGGTAACCTATTGGTTAAGTTGCTTGAAACCAATGTGCCTGTTTTTCAACTGGTGCTCTACAGGCAATTATTTGCCACTCTGCTTGTACTGCCTTTTGTGTGGCACTTACAGGGTAATCTTAAACTGAGTCCTTTTTACAAAGTGCATCTCGCCCGCGCACTATTGATTGGACTGGGCAACGCCATTTTTATGCTTGCTATTCTGCATCTTCCGCTCGCAACAGTAACAGCAGTGATTTATACCTCACCCTTGTTACTGCTAGTACTATCGGCCATTTTTTTAAATGAACGTATTGGTTATCGACGCACGGTCGCAGGTCTTATCGGCTTTAGCGGCATTTTGCTTATCAGCCAACCAACAGAATTTAACCTGTACATAGGTTTAGCCTTTTTCGGTGCCATGACATCAGCGTTGAATAGTTTGATTTTAAAGGCCTATTCGACCCATGAACATCCTTTTTCCATGCTCTTTTGGTCTAATGCCTTTGCGATGATATTTCTGATACCTGCGACCTTATACGAAGGCGCCGAATTTAGTTTACCAGTGGCGCAAGTGGGGCTGACTTTGGGACTATTTTACATTGCCATGACCTATCTCATCATCCATGCCTATCGACGTGCCGATGCGAGCCAAATGGCACCAGTAGAATATACAGGATTGATTTTTGCAGCCTTGTTAGGCTGGTGGATACTCGATGAAGAACTCAGCCTAGTGATTTTAATCGGGATTGGATTGGTCATTTTCTCATCCATATTACCAAGCTACAGTGAGCTAAAGGCGAAATGGAAAAGCCGGCGAAGTTAACCTCGGCCGGCTCTTTACATCGACTGCTAAGTTAACGCAGCGAGATCAAAACGATTTGTTTTAGAAACGGAATTTACCGCCAATATACACACCATCTTCGAAAGTAAAATTGCGGGCATCATCATATTCGAAGGCAATCTTGCGGTAACCAACATAAAGTGCCATGTTTGGCGTTATACGGTATTGCACTTTTGAGTCTAATTCATAATGACCATCAACATTGCCAAATGACAATACAGACGGTGCATAGTAAGCCGCGGCGTGCAGTGAAATATTGGGTCCCATTGATAGTGCATAACGACCGCCAACAGAAACGGCACTGCCATTGGGTGAATAGTCAGACCAAAGCTGGCTTAACTGAGCACCGACCTCAAAGTGATGCACACCCGCATCATGGGTCATGTGCATTGCACCTTGAGCGATATGGCCGCCTTCATCCGCATAGATATAACCCAAAACTGCGTTAGTATCTTTGTTCAATTGCAGTTCTAACTCAGTTGAAACCACATCGTTGTTCAACCCAAGATTAAATTCTGACGCATTCACTTGCAGCGCTGCTGCACTCAATAATAAGACACTTGCTACTCTGAACTTAGCCATAAAAAAACACCTCAATAATGACTGTGGGTAATAGCCGCGGATCATACCGAATAAATAAAGAAAATCAGCCTATTTGCGTATAATGAGGGATTATTTGCGAGTAATATACAAATGTAAAACAAGATGAAAACACATTAAGATCTAAGTCTTTTCACTTACAACACAATTAGACCGCCGGGGTACGATCGTCAACTAAAGACTGCATTATCGCTTCAGCATCGACATTAACGCTTAAAGCTAAGTAATACCAACCCACAGTATTTCCCGTGCCACGGATACTCAAATAATTACGCCAAAACTGAAAACCAGCCTTCAATAAATTAGCTTGACTCGACGTGTTCTCGGCGCGAATAGTGGCGTATAAAATCAAGATCCCCAAAGCCTTAGCCACTTCGATACGTTTTTGCGTTAAACCTTGTGCTATGCCTTGACGCCGATAATGGGGCGACACCACCAGATAACCCAGTTCACCGACAGTGCCTTTATCGACAGTGCCTTTACCAGCTTTTATCGCAGCACAACCCACTATCTCACCCTCGATAGTTTTCGCTAAGATCACCGCACGGGAATGGAAAAAGACCTGATGATCCAACGGATGAGCATTATCATCACGCCCATCAATTAATTGTGCCGCCAGCGCTAATTCTTCCGGCTTTTCACCTATAACAAACTGAATGTTATTCATATCCAGATTAAACCGTTAATGTTCCCAACATACGCTGAATGCACACCAAATTGCCGTGCATTCATCTTCCAAACTCACCCAAGAGCCCACGCTACAGATATAACAACGTCGCCATACCTAAGAAAGTAAAGAACCCCACCACATCGGTCACAGTCGTTAAGATCACTGAACCCGATAACGCCGCATCTTGATTAAACTTCTGCAACACCATAGGCACTATCACCCCAGCAATAGCGGCAACGGCCATATTAATCAATATCGCACAGCCAATCACTATACCTATCGTCGCTTCACCGAACCACCAGCCAGAGACTAAACCTATCACTATCGCCCACAAAAATCCGTTAACTATGCCAATGCCGAGTTCGTTTTTCATTAGCGAAAACAAGTTACCCGCCGAAATCTGTCCCATGGCCATGCCGCGGATCATTAGCGTTAGAGATTGGCTCCCCGCGATGCCGCCCATAGAAGCAACAATCGGCATCAACACAGCTAATGCAACCACTTGCGATAGGACATTTTCAAATAAACCAATGGTCGCTGAGGCAAGGAAAGCCGTCAGTAAATTGATCCCAAGCCATACAGCACGGCGCTGAGCACCTTTCATAATCGGGGCGAACAAGTCGTCGGATTCATCCATACCCGCTGTTGCCATCAACTGCGCCTCATAATGCTCACGCACTAATGCCGTTGCGGTTCTTAGCGTCACACGACCGATTAACTCTCCGGACTCATCAATCACAGGCAATTCAATTTCGCGGCTGTGCTCTATCGCTTCGGCCGCTTCCAAAAGACTCGTATCGGCGGATAACGCACGGCAGTCCTCAGACAAAAGTGAAATCAATAACTCATCGGGATTATGTTTAAAAATATCATAACGACGAACAGTACCTTGATACTTATCCAGATCATCAACGATAAACAAATTGTCGTTACAATCGAGCTCTATACGGCGAAAGAAGCGCTGCGCTTGAGCAACTGTCGCCTTATCACTGAGCACCAACATTTGATGATCGGTATAACGGCCGATTTCATTCTCAGAGTATTGATCATAAAGTTCGAATCGTTGTCGCTGACGCTCTCCCATCTGAGCCAAGGCACGATCGGTAAAACTTTCAGGAAGATAATCACTCCACTCAATTAAATCTTCTGGGCTTAATTGCGCAAATAACAGATCCACTTCATTGTCAGGCATCCGCTTCAGGATCCCCATACGTGGATCGGCACGCATTAGGCTCAGCACAGTCACTCTGTCAGCAAATTCAACTTGCTGCCAACGCTCATAACGCTCATCCAAGGGCAAGGACTCAAGCGCTAAGGCTATGGTTCCAGGTTCTGAGTCATTCAGAATTTCACTAAACACTTCAGCCTGTTCTTCGCCTTCAACTTCAGTGAGTTGTTGAACTACTTGCCCCACATCAGCTTGCATGTTTGTTTCGTATTCTGCGTCATTTTCTATCACACAGATGCCCTTTTCTTTAGCCACAAAATTGCTGTAACTATATTGATAATTAAGTAAATTAGCAAACCCACAAAATAAATTGCGCGCAATTATATTGCTGAAAATTATTTTAAGGTTTATGCTGTTTGGCTAAGATCCTACGGAGGTGAACATGACTACGAATATATACAGCCAATCAGCAACAGACATTCAAGGCAACGCGGTAAGTTTAGAGCAGTATCGAGGCAAAGTACTCTTAATCGTCAACACCGCCAGTGAATGTGGATTTACACCGCAATACAAAGGATTAGAAACGCTATATCAAAAATACAAAGATCAAGGATTAGTGATTTTGGGCTTTCCTTGCAATCAATTTGGCGCCCAAGAAAAAGCCGATGAACAAGGCATTCAAGCCTTTTGCGAATTGAATTTTGGCGTGACGTTTCCGCTATTTTCTAAAATAGAAGTGAATGGCGAACATACCCATCCACTTTATCAATACCTTAAGAAAGCCGCTCCCGGCGTATTAGGCACTCAAGGTATCAAATGGAATTTCACTAAATTTTTAGTTAATCGCCAAGGCGAAGCAATCGAAAGATTTGCATCAACGACCAAACCCGAAGCATTAGAAAGTAAAATTGCTGCTTTGCTAAAATAATTTAATCACTATCTATTTGAAATCTTGCAGTTTATAAAAATTTAGATTTATTTTAAATTTTTTATGGAACTTTAACCGTACAAGGCCCCTCAAATGTATTGAACAGTGAATGTCTTTTTCATGTTCATCATCTCCCTGGGGCTTCTAGCGCAGTCCCCTTGACCTAGGAATAGGTCATTAGGCAACCATTAGGTTGCCTTTTTTTATCCCTTTATTTATATGTAAAATAAATGTAACAACTAAGTATGGGCACTCAATATCTCTCAAAAACTTTTTTTGTCTTTTTTCTGATATCGGTGAACTTAATTAAAAATGGCGACTCTGAGTATAGGTAAGGATTAACGGATAAGATTAAATGCACCTTGAGAATGAAATATGTAAAGTCGCAGTTTCATGCACTCAAATGACACAGTTTCTGTTTTATCGCATTGAGTCGAATTGGTTGGTCGTTCATCATCATCTCCCTTTTGGGACACAATAGAAAACACGCTAGCGCACTGAATTCTATTTGTATCCCGCACTGATTTCCTTGTGGCAACCTTAGGTTGCCATTTTTTTTGCTCAAATTTCAACAAGCGCTAACGCTAGCTCATAGATTAATAAATCTGGCACGCATTTAATTTTTTATCCCCATGATTTTAATGTAAAACAAATGTAACACTTAAGTGCGAGTACTCAGTATTCCCCAGAAAAATGTCCCAGAAAATCTTTTTGAAACTTTTTGAGATTTTTTTCTGATATCAGTGAACTTAATTAAAAATGGCGACTCTGAGTATAGGTAAGGATTAACGGATAAGATTAAATGCACCTTGAGAATGAAATATGTGAAGTCGCAGTTTCATGCACTCAAATGACACAGTTTCTGTTTTATCGCATTGAGTCGAATTGGTTGGTCGTTCATCATCATCTCCCTTTTGGGACACAATAGAAAACACGCTAGCGCATTGAATTCTATTTGTATCCCACACTGATTTCTTTGTGGCAACCCATAGGTTGCCATTTTTTTACCTAAATTTCTATAAGCTGAGTGATTTGTCCAATTGAACTTGAATCGAAGGATGGTAGCCTGCACGCGCCTTTGTATAGATGTCTTTTAATTCAGAGTGATATCCCGCAATTTGTAACTCAGCATAGAGTGGCCGCACAAATTTACCGCGTCCAATACGCACTAAATAGGCACTTAATGCCGGCAACACAGGATCATAATGATTACGAATCGCGACTCGAAACCAATCACAGGCAATTTCTGCATTAGTCGATTGGGTTAATTGGAAGGTTTCATCCAGATCCATCAATTGAACTTGACTAACAACTTCAGGTAATTGGGTCAGAAAATATTGCCAATGGTGCACTCGCCAATCTTTAACGCTTAACCGACCCGCTGCTGTTCCCTGTAGAAAACACGCCAGCGCATCATCGACTTTATCTAAACTCATAGATGTTGGTCCGCAATAGCCCTTAGGTAAGCCTTCACCATAAATCCACGTTAATAGTTCAGCTTCAGTGATTTTATCTGCGTGTAATTGCAATAAAGTTTGTTTTGCGTACTCGACAAACACTTCGGTGGTAATGGCTTTAAACGCAAAATGATTCACATAAGTGAGTAAAAATTTATCAAACTCTACTCGCCCTAGCCTACGCTCTAAATCATGGACAAACATCGAAGCCTTATCATAAGTAAAACGATTAAAGGCAAGATTAGGATCGTCCTGCTGCACATTAGCGGGTAAAGTTTGCTTACCCGTAGGCAAAAACGCTATTTCTTCTTTTAAGCGACCAAACTCTATTACCCATTCTAATTCTGCCTGTTCTTTGCCGTAGACAGCCTCGACAATACGGTTAGTAAAATAGGTCGTGAAACCTTCGTTTAACCAGAGATCACGCCAAGTCGCATTACTGACCAGATTACCCGTCCAAGAATGCGCTAACTCATGGGCAACGGTTGACACTAAGCTTTTATCACCAGCAATGAGTGTGGGCGTTAAAAAGGCTAAACGCGGATTTTCCATTCCACCGAATGGGAAACTCGGCGGCAAGATAATCATGTCATAGCGGCCCCATACGTAAGGACCTAACAATGACTCGGCAACGTCGAGCATGTGCTCAGTATCTTCAAACTCTTTTGTGGCGGCCACTAACATGCTCGGCTCGGTATACACGCCGCATCTTGGACCTATCGCTTGAAAGGCAATATCACCCACAGCCAAGGCCATTAAATGGGTCGGAATAGGCTGTTCCATCTCAAAGTGAAACACACCATTAAGTGGCGTATCGGGATGATTCATCGCGCTCATAACGGCGCGCATGCCTTTGGGCACTTGCACCTTAGCATCAAAAGTGATCCGCGCCTTAGGCGTATCTTGTAATGGGATCCAACTGCGGGCATTGATCGGTTGCGATTGACTAAAGAGGTAAGGTAACTGTTTACCCGCGGTTTGCTCAGGCGCTTGCCACTGTAATCCTTGGGCGGACGGCGAGGTTTGATAGTGAATACAAACCTGCTTGCATGGAGATTCTGGTAACGTGATACACAATTTTTGCCCGAGTATGGGGTCAGCTTCATTAAGCACAAAGTCGAGCGGTTCTTCATCCATTTCTGTTAATGCATTCACCCCCTCTGTAGCATTAAAACAAGTCACAGCGAGTATGGTTAGATCTCGACTATCAAGCCAAAGCTCTGTTACATCACACTCAAGAAAATCCAAGGACAGCGTCGCTTTAGCGAAAAGACGCTGCGCGTCAAAATCCACCATGACATCCAAAGAGACATGGGTCACTTGCACTTGTTCGGTATTCGCAAAAGAATGGTAATCTCGGGTTAAATCCCAAGGGGCTACATCAGCTAATGTACTCTTAGTTGGTTGCAACACTGTCGCCTCGATATTCAAGTTTTGAGCGGTATGTTCTAAATAGTGAGTTATGAGTTACCTTGCGGTGGTGACGGGCTTGATAACTTATCACTAATCATTAGAAGGTATTATCGACTGCAAATTTACTCAGAGGCAAATCGTAACTGAGCTCTAGAGCTCCTTAGGAACAAGTTTTTTTGTAACAGTTCATCTTTAGGTGTAGATACCGAGTTTGCAATAGGCTATCTCTAGCTTGCTGGATTTATCGGTAGTCACAGTAGAAGCAGCTAAAATTGAGACGTGCAAACTTGGCAAAAATCGAGTCAGCCTCTTTTTATAAAAACAAAATGCAAAATTATTTAAAATATTTCGCACTTTCCCTGAACTAATTTGATGATGCTGAGTCAGATATTATGAACCGAATCTTTGTAATGAGTTTCTTCGTTCATCATCATTCTCCTTTAGATGGTTTCTAGCGCGACCGTCCCAAGATTCCGAATTGGAATTTACAGCAACCTACTTAGGTTGCTTTTTTTATGTCTTTAATTTGGTATAAACCCGACATCATTACACATTTAAAACCACAAAAACAAAAAGGACCTCCTGGGAGGTCCTTGATTAACAAGCCATTTGACTTACAAACGAATACCTACTTGCTCTAAATCTTTAGCAACTACGCTATTAGGCACTGGCACATAGCCATCTTTCTCTACCACTTGCTGACCTTGCTTAGACAATACATAACGCAGGAATTCTTTTTCCATTGGTGCTAAGTCTTTGTTTGGTTGCTTGTTCACGTAAACGTATAAGTAACGTGATAGTGGGTAAGTACCATTAGCCGCGTTTTCAGCTGTAGCTTCGATAAACTCATTGCCTTTCTTAGCGATGGCAACAGCTTTAACACCTGCAGTTTTGTAACCGATACCTGAGTAGCCAATCGCATTCAGAGATTGAGAAACAGATTGCACAACAGAAGCTGAACCAGGTTGCTCGTTTACGTTAGCTTTAAAGTCACCTTTACAAAGCGCGTGCTCTTTAAAGTAACCGTAAGTGCCCGATACTGAGTTGCGACCGTAAAGTTGAACGTCTTTGGCAGACCAGTTACCGTCTAAGCCTAAATCGCCCCAACGTTGGATGTCACTGCTACCACATTTGTGAGTTGAAGAAAAAATGCCATCAACTTGCTCAACGTTTAAACCTTTGATTGGGTTATCTTTATGTACGAATACGGCTAAAGCATCGATAGCTACACGAATCGCAGTTGGCTTATAACCAAAATGCTTTTCGAACGCTTCAACTTCATTAGGCTTCATCTTACGGCTCATAGGACCGAACTGTGAAGTGCCTTCAGTCAACGCTGGTGGCGCAGTAGAAGAACCCGCCGCTTGGATCTGAATGTTGACGTTAGGGTACATTTGTTTAAATTCTTCTGCCCAAAGTGTCATCATGTTGGCTAAGGTATCTGACCCTACAGATGATAAGTTGCCAGATACACCGCTCGCTTTTTCATAAGTAGGCAGAGATGGATCAATCGATGCCATCGCAGTGGCAGAGAATACACCAGCGGCTGTTAGAGTAATCGCGCCGACAAGCTTTTTCAGTTTCATTATGTGCTCCAGTAGTAAGCTAACTAATTTGTAACTTAAGTTTCTTCAGACGCAGCCAGTATCAATCGCTACAATGACAATTCTATGTCCGTGATATGACACTTAAATGACAATGCACTATTTATCGCTTTTTTCTGTCATTAATACCAATCACATTAAATATCTAATCAGTTCAGAGCCTCACAGGCATTTCAATCCAAGGCGCATTGACGCAGAAATAGTCATTCATGCAACACCGGAGTGGGATGCCTGTGTGGCTCCCGAAGGGCGGGTGATGTTAACGGCATGGCAACGCGCTTTATACTGCGTTAAAGGCTTTCGACAGAGCACCACTATGCCTTCAAGCCTTCGCCTTGTCTAAAGCGTGTTGAATCCCCGCTGAATGAACAGATATTTAATACGATTGGTATAATAAAGACTCAATAAACCTAGAAATAAAAACAGGCCCTAATGGCCTGTTTTTATTATTTATTGTAAATATTTCACTCACACATACTATTTCTTACGTTCGATAAGATGCAAAGGGATAATAAAGCTAAAAGTACTGCCTTTACCGACTTCACTGCTGATTTTAAGCTTACTGTGATGGTGGTTAAGCGCATGTTTTACTATCGCTAAACCTAAACCACTACCACCAGTTTGCCTTGAGCGCGCACTGTCTACCCGATAAAAGCGTTCCGTTAATCGACCAATATGCTGAGCCGCAATACCTTCACCCGTATCCGTTACGCTAAAGATGGCACCCGTAGCCACACTGCACCACTGCACTGTAATTTTCCCGCCAGGTTCTGTGTAACGAATCGCATTAGAAATCAAGTTAGAACAGGCACTTCTCAGCTGCAATTCATTGCCGTGAGAATCAAGTCCAGGCTCACAATAGAAACTCAATTCATACTTATCTTGTGCCAGCGCCTTAGCTTCCTCCTTGAGCACCTCCATCAACTGCGTCATATTCACAGTGTTTTCGAGGTTAATATCCGCCGCATCTTCAATTCGCGATAACATCAATAGCTGTTCGACCATAGATTGCATTCGTCGTGTCTGCTGCTGCATCAATGCTAACGGCTTGACGTTCATCGAATCAGGCTCAGCCATGCTTTGCATCATTTCGAGGTAACCCTGTAGCACAGTGAGCGGCGTTTTTAATTCATGCGACACATTCGCGACAAACTCTTTTCGCATTCCCTCAAGCTGACGTATACGAGTGATATCCCGCGCAATTAACAGTAACTGCCTGTCACCGTAAGCCATTATACGGATTTCAAGCAAACGCCTATCCGATACCGGCGAAGGTAACTCCAGCGGCTCTTTGTATTGTGCGGATTTAATGTAAGCAGAAAAATCAGGATGACGGATTAAATTATCGATTCGTTGACCATTATCCTGTGGCCACACAAAACCGAGAATGAGTTGCGCTAACTTGTTGCACCATAAAATATTATGCTCTGAATCAAGCACGACAGCGGCATCGGGTAACGCCTCAGCACCTTGACGAAATCGTGCCAGCAGTGCGGCCAGTTGACCGACACGTCGACGATTCTTCCCTTGAAGGCGATAAATACCGTTAAATACACCTTCCCAGCTCCCACTGCCCTGCGGCGGCGTAAGTTTCCTATCCCGCCATAACCAAAAGTTAAGCCGTGATAATTGTCGGTAATGCCAGCAAACTAACCCTAGCGTGCCGATAAAGAGTATCCAGAGAAGTTTCCCTACCAATAAACCTATTAGCGCGCAAAGCAGTAGATATAAACCTAAGCGCGTAAACAACCGATACCCTGAATAAGAGTCAGACATAAATAAACCCAAACATCAGGCTAAATAAGAGGAGCACAAGATAGCGTAAAAGCTAACTTGTGCCTAACAGTTATTCAGCACTAAATGCGTGTAGAGAAACGATAACCAGCGCCACGAACCGTTTGGATCAAGCGGTCATGACCAGACTCTTCAACGGCTTTACGAAGGCGTCTGATATGCACGTCAACGGTTCTGTCTTCAACATACACATTGGTGCCCCACACATTATCGAGCAGCTGTTCACGGCTGTAAACACGCTCAGGATGGGTCATGAAAAAGTGTAATAAACGAAATTCGGTTGGGCCCATATCTAATACAGTTTCACCCACACTCACCCTGTGACTCACAGGATCGAGCATTAAGCCCTGTACATCAATGGTTTCTTCTAAACGAGTCGGTGCACTACGACGCAATACGGCTTTAATACGTGCGACCAGCTCTTTAGGGGAAAAAGGTTTAGTGATGTAATCATCGGCGCCAACTTCGAGGCCTTTGACTTTATCTTCCTCTTCACCGCGGGCGGTTAACATAATGATCGGAATTTGGCGCGTAAACTCATCTTGCTTTAAGCGTTTCGCCAATTGAATACCACTTCCGCCAGGAAACATCCAATCCAATAAAATCAGATCGGGGTAAGGCTCCTTTAGCAGCGCAATGGCCGAATCAAAATCTTCCGCCGCAGAGGTTGTAAACCCATGCTGTTCCATTACAAAAGTCAGCATCTCGCGGATGGCCAACTCGTCTTCTACTATCAATATCCTTGCAGTCATAAGTGATTTTCTGTCAGTGAATGTCAACACGGCTATTATTAGTCATTTTTATTACAGATTTATGAATAAGTGCGCCGCTTGAGCCATATAGTAGTAATATTTGTCATAATAAGTTTATATAACTGTTTGTTTATAGCAATAAAAAAGGAGGCTATATGCCTCCTTAATTGAGCTTTAATGCTAGATTTAGAATTTGTGTTCTAAGCCAACACCAATGTATTTGTCATCATCTGTAGACGCTTCTAACGAACGGTTCGTGTAGAAAGCGAATAGTTTAGTTGGCTTACCTAAGCTGTAGTCTGCACCTACCGACCATGAATCACCAAGTTCTTCCATATCTTGGAACTGAGCTTTTAAAGTAACAGCATCGATATCATAGGCAGCGCTTAATAGATAGCCGTTAGCACTTTCTGCAGTGACTTCAACTGGCATCGACGTTGCAGAATCAAATTTATAGGTTTGCTCTTGTTGCTGGTACATACCACCCAGTTTAATACTGGCTAACTTAGCTTGTAAGCTGGCACGAACAATCTCATATCCAGACACATCTGAGTCATAGGCAAGAGATGCATAAACTGGCGTTTTCTTCAGTTTCGCATCACCATACATGGCCGCTAAGCTAAAACCATCTTGAGCAAATTGACCTTTTACATCATTTCCTTCGGCAATATAGGTAACACCGAATACAAAATCACCAAAGGAAGGCGTAAGGTAAGTCGCCGTTTGAGCAGCGCGAACTTCACCCTTGAACAGCTTACCTAAGTCACCTGAAAGGTCGTTAAACTGATCAACATCACCTTGAGAAATTTTCAACAAGGTATCATTACGACCCACAGAGAACGAACCAAATGCGCCTTTCAAACCAACAAATTGGTTACGTGCAGTAAAGTTATCGCTTGATGCTGCACCTGTATCAACTTGATATTCCACTGTGTAGAAAGCTTCCAGCGAGCTAGACAGTGCAAAATCACCCTTCACACCAAAACGAGAAGCATTACTTTGAATAGTTGTTGTAGCATCACCTTTCTCATCATTTGATTGAGCAGTGACATTCAACTTACCATAAACAGTCAGTGGCTCAGCGGCATTAGCTGAAGCCAGAGTTGCAGAAGCTAGCGCAGAAGCAAGTAGAGTTTTACAAAAAACGTTCATCATTTAATCCTTTCGACGTTATGTTCGTCTTGGTTATTGGTTTGGAACGACCGAAAGTTTGCAATGAATGTGTTTCAATTTTATTTCAATTGTGACCATTAACGTTGGCGTGCAAAAAAGCTGACGCGAAGCCAGGCATAAAACCCAGTAAAAATGCAGGCTGCAGCTAAGCTAATTATTATGTTACAGTTTAATGAATTCTGATCTTCCGTTAAAAATCAGCTATTGAACACAGGTTTACCCCGTCCAAACTATGCCGTAAACTGCCACTTTAATTTTCAATGAGCGCCTCTTATGTGGTTTAAAAATCTTACTCTTTATCGTTTCAATAAACCTTTTGCCGTCGAAACCGAAGCGCTAGAAACTGCGTTGGCCGATTTCACTTTCTCCCCCTGCTCAAGCCAAGATGTCAGTAAATTTGGTTTCTCAAATGCGTTAGGCAAAAAAGGCAGTTCTTTGGTCCATAGCGCTGACAATCGCCATCTGATCTGCGTGACTAAAGAAGAGAAAATTCTGCCAGGCCAAGTCATCAAAGAAGCCTTAGAAGAAAAAGTGGCTCTCATTGAAGATGAAGAAAATCGTAAACTGGCGAAAAAAGAAAAAGATGCGCTAAAAGATGAAATCATCACTAGCCTACTGCCACGCGCTTTTTCGCGTCGAAGCCAAACCCACGCCTTGATTTTGCCTGAGCTAGAAATGATCCTCGTTGATAGTTCAAGTGCCACTAAGGCCGAAGAATTATTAGCGTTATTACGTAAAGCTCTCGGCAGTTTACCTGTGATCCCACTGAGCTTTAAAGCGCCAGTCGAATCCAATTTAACTGAATGGTTAAAACTTGGCAGCGCGCCATTACCCTTTGAAATGCAAGACGAAGCCGAGCTCAAATCTGAAGCTGATGAAGGCGGAATTGTGCGCTTTAAGCAGCAGGATTTGAAAGAAGACGAAGTGTTAGCTCACTTAGCAACAGGTAAGCAAGTACACAAGTTAGCGCTGCATTTCGGCCAATCGATTGCACTATTATTGCAATCAGATGCCAGCGTGAAGCGCCTTAAATTCTCTGAAGAATTTAGAGCAGGGAACGATGAAGTAGGCACTGACGATCCTATGGCTCGTTTAGATGCAGACTTTGCCCTAATGGGCAGCGAGTTAGTCGCCTTGATGCATGCACTCGTGGCCGCCCTTGGTGGACTCGAAGACGCACAAGTTTAAGCAAAACTCGTTAAGCAGACGAGATCTGCAACTCGCTTGTTAGACTGAGCCGTACAAGATAAGAAAAGGCGCCCCCATCAAAATAATGGTTGCGCCTTTTTTATGACGATTTTACTTTAGGTGGCTTTAAGACAAAGGCATTTAGATGCTAAATATGAAGCCCTAACCACATTAAGCTTTAGTCGCTAACTCGCCTTTATTGTCAAACGGCCAATCAATACCTAACCAAGTCTTGAAGAAAGCTTTTTGCTGTTTAGTCGCTTTTGCATCCCCCTTGAGCACTAGCTTACCGCTTTGTTGCTCGCCAAGGGTGAGCTGTACTTGCTTGATTTTATCGTTGCTAAATAATGTCACCTCTACACTATCGCCAACCTTAAAGTCTTTGATGCGCTTATAGAAACCCGCAGCAGTCACCTTGAGACCATTAATCGCTAATACTTCATCCCCCGCAACTATGCCCGCTTGCCAAGCAGGACCATTACGCAACACTTGGTCTAACACTAAAGAGCCATGGGTACTGCTAAAGGTCATTCCCGCAAATGCCTCAGCTTTTGAATCTTTACCATAGGACAGATTTAACCCTGCCTGTGATAATAATTCTGGGAAATCTAAACTCATGGGACTATTCACATTGGCTTGCCACCAAGACGCATAATCTTTGCCGGATAAGTCTTTAAGAATGTACTGAACATCACTAACACCATAGCCTTTTGGTACGCGATGATCTTGATATAAACGACGGTGCACATCGCGATATGAATACTTAAGCTCGGAGTCTTGCAGCAATGAAAAATCTAAGGCTAAAGAGGTTAAGTAGCCCTCTGAGTAAATATTTACACTGTGGTTAATGGCATAATCGCCACCGATACTGCTCCACTCCCCTGCACTCGCCTCTGCCACAGATTGAGTTTCACGACCCGGATTGAGTTGGTTTTTCTCGACGCGCTTGGCTAAATCTTCGAGGAACTCTTTAACTGTTATCACTCCAGCCCGCAACAGCAACTGATCTTGAAAATAACTGGTAGAACCTTCAGCCATCCACAGTAATTCCGTCATGTTTTCATGTTGATAATCGTAGGGAACTAATCCCTCGGGGCGATAAGCCTTCACGTTCCAGGTATGGATAAACTCATGGGATGCCGTGCTAATAAAGCGCAGGTAGTCCTTGCGTTCACGGAAACTAAAGCGCGGCAGCTGAATGACAGTAGAATTTAAATGCTCTGTCGCGCCACTGGCACCACTCGTTGCATGCACCATATAAACGTAACGATCAAAAGGATAATCATCCCAAATCACCTTAGCTTGACCGCTTAAGGCTTTAAGATCTTTTACTATTTTATCCGTGTCATAGTTACCTTCACCCCAAAACACCAATTCATAGTTTTTACCATTAGCACTAAATTGTTTATGGGTACTCACACCAGTTTCAATCGGGGAGTCGATCAACACATCATAATTAGGGGCAATAAAGGAATGAGCGGCCTTACCCGATGACATCCCAGAGTAACTTTGCCAATTTTTAGGTACTTTTAATTCTACGGATATTGGTTCAGAGCGAAATTGCGGACTGTACATGAACACACCGCTAGCATCTAAATAGGCATGGCTCGCGTCAATATGGCGCACCCTTTGGCCTAATTCATTAGCATACAATTGATAACTGACGGTAACACGGGTTGGCTGCGTGAGCGCCACTTGCCATTCACCGCTCGCGGTGCGCTTCCATTGCAGTTCATGACCTTGACTATCTTTAGCACTAAATAAGCGCACACCATCGGCCAAAGGCAATACTTGATATTTGCCCGTCCGCCACACAGGGAGATTCACCGTAAAATCGTTCGTCTTCACTTCAGGAAAAGTGACACTCACTTGGGCAATATGGTGTTCGGGTTTAATAAGGTCGATTTGGTATTTCACATCGGCCAATACTTGACCCGAAAATAATGCGCTCAATATCAAGATTGATAGTCTGTTGGGTTTCACTCTTGCTTCCTTCTGTTATTATGCTTCTTATGATTTTTCCAAGTATAACAAGTCGATGTAGCATCCTCATTAGGCGCTAACAAAAGCTAACAAAATAAGTTCCTTGACTAAAGGAATGAGGAATCACAGTTCAAATGCAAAAACTCACGGTTATTTTATTTACTCTGTTGCTGTCACTGCCTTTTACAGTCCAAAGCCGAGATCTCGAAGCGGATGAGGTTGAGTTAAGAGAATCACCGCAGCAAATGTATGATGCGCTCAACAAAACAATTTCCTTTCCCCTCGCTTTTCAAAACCGTGACCAATTTGAGCGCGCAGCCCAAGAGCAAGGCTACAATCCACTCGAATTTGAACAGATTTTGTATTTACTGGCCCGCCTCAATATGGAGCCAAACGTTAAAACCAAGGTCGATTTTCAAAACGCAAAAAGCTTGATTGAACTCCTATCGACTGCGGCGCAATCGCCCTACGAACTTGCAATGGTCGCCATGTTAAATGGCCGTTACCTTGGCCGTACGGAACAGAAATATCAAGAAGCGATAGGTCTTTATAATGAAGCGCTCACCCGCATCAACGACAGCTATGACATCGAAGCATTAATTCTTAAACACAATATTCATGAACATCTAGGTGGCTTACATTTATTGATCCGCCAGGAAGTGCCTGCACTGATGCACTTCCACACATACCGCGACATTGCCTATAAACTCAGAAACGATTACTTAATCGCGGCGGCTGAAGCGAGGCTTGGCTTTTATTACAATTTTAATCAGCAGCTTACAAAATCACTACAGCATTATAGTGAAGCGATTCGGATCTCCAATCGTTCTAATTACCCTTCAATGAAAACCAATCTGCAATTGCAACTTTCTAAGGTATACCGTGACTTAAAGCAGTGGGATGAAGCGCTTAAAAACGCTCATGAAGCCGCGGCTGGCTTTAAAAAGATGGGCAATGACACTTATCTTTCAAGTTGTATGACAGTGATCGCTATGGTCTATGGCGAACAAGGGGATTGGCATAAAGCGATTGATTACTACCTAAATGCCCAGCAATTAGATGCAAAACGCGGTAACTACATCGCACAGGGGCTTAATTTCCATAATTTAGGACAAGCCTACTCAAATATTAAAGACAATGTTAACGCCCTAAAATATTTACTGATGGCCAATCAAATATTCAAAGAAAAACAAAGCCATCACTATCAAGTTTATAACGAACTCTTAATTGGTGAAATCGCCCAAACCAACCAAGATTGGCCGCTGATGATGGCCCATGCCGATATCGCATTAGCACTCGCGGTCGATTTAAAACTGGTCGATGAACAAAAATCCGCACTCACCCTTATCGCCTCGGCGGCGCAAAAATTAGGTGAATTATCAAAAACCATCGATGCCCAAGCCCGTATCATTGAGCTAGGTAAAAAGCCAGCTGAGACAGATAAAGACTCCCCAGTGTCGGCCTCTGCCCTTGCAGAGCAACAACTTAAACTTGAGCTCAACATGCTACAGGGAAAACTCGTTGAGACAGTGAAAGAAAGCAACAACACTCACACGCTACTGCTCATTTGCAGCCTTATTGCCGGACTCTTGCTGCTCGTGATTATTTTCATGCTACAAAATCGTCGCAAAATAACAGCTAAAAACGCGGCATTAACTCAATTAACGCTACAGGAACCCTTCACTCACAATTTAGGATATGCCGCATTATTAGCACATTTAAGCCATAATCAAAGTCAGGAATCCACAACGGCACTCGCGATTATCGCCTTCCCCACCCAACTTACGGCGGATCTGGACTATGGCCAATATTTTAGTGATGCAGTAACAGCGCAAATTGCCAATCATCTAACGGATGCACTCGCAGCATCTGTTTATGTGGTACGCCAAGGGGTATTTGCGGTTCGTTTCACGCAACCTATTGAGCCGACACAAATACTCAGCCAAGTACGCCTGAAACTCGATCAACAGCAAATCACACATCATTTCCGTCTTGGCTTTGCACATTTGCCACTTTTAGCAAAATCAGAAATTAAAATGGCAGCGAAATTAAAATTTGAAACAGTGCAGATGGCGCTTGCCTGTGCCCGTAGTTTAGATGGCAATAACGACTATTATGTCGCTCTCAGAGCCCTCGACTTTGTTCCTTTGAGCTTATTTGCAAACCCGTTATTTTTGCACCTTGAAAAAGGCATTGAGCGTGGATTAATCAGATTAGAGACCAACGGCAATAAAGAGGATATTCGCTGGCCTTGCTGGGAAAATAACCAAGATAGGCAATTATTGGAAAATATTTGATCAATATCGGTAATTAATCACAGAGTCACAGGCAAATCGCATTTGCACTCTACGCCCAGTGTTATAACATTAGTATCATATGAGTTAACAGCTAATCTGGACATAGGATTGTCATGTTTTTTAGCCTTGCAGAGTTAGGACAATACTCAGGATGAAGGATTCAAGCGCTACAGTTTCACAACTTGCCTTGCTGCAACAGAAACTCCATTCGGCCAAACTTGCCCTTGATGAAGTTAATGAAGATAGAAATGCAAAGTTACAGACATTACTCCAATTTATTGGTCACTTAAGCCTCGCCTGTAAAGGGCAAAATCTTGAGCTGGATAATAAACTCGCCAAACTTCGCCATAACTTAAATACGTTTGAGCGAGTCGATGAGGCATTGCCAGAATTAGTTGATGTCGAGCGCCTGCTAAAAGGCCAATATCACCATGTGATGGTACAACTCGAAGAGAGTCGTACTGGTTTGTCACAGGTGATCCGTCAGATCCAACGCGTTAACTCTGCACCTGAAAAGCTCAAAAAAGAAGTCAATTACTTCAAGCAAGATCTGGCAAAACCTTTTCATACTGTGTGGGAATATATACCTAAAGTTAAGCAAATCATTGGCTTCTACGAAACCATATTACAGCTACAATTTAGCGAATCTGAAAAACTTGATGTCTTACCAAAACACAGGCAACTAGCCCATGAGCTGGCACAGATGATTTCGGAAATCGAGTTCCGTAAAGATCAACGTGACCAAGTATTAGTGATCAAAGAAGTACTCTCTTCTGAGATTGAAGTTGATAGCTTGCTCGAAGCCTACCAAACCATTTTAGCATTATTGCTTGATAACATCGCCCGCGAGAAATCGGCATCCCAAGAGTTTTTGTTTGCACTCAATGATGCCTTAACCGCGGTGCGTGAGGTGGTGAGCGAATCTTACAATCACAATCAACGTAGCTTCCAATTAAAAACCCAGCTAAATCGTGAGATTAACACCCGCGTCGACAACGCCGGTGAAATCATTATCGATGTGGAAGACGTCGTTGACCTTAAAGCTCAACTAACAGAGCAACTTAACTCTATCCGCTCGGCATTAGCCCGTAAAGAAGCCCTAGAGCAAAGAGAGCAAGCTCTGCTGCGCAAGTCGATGGAGACAATGCGCAAAGAGCTTAATGAGTTAAGTAGTGAGGCTAACACCTACAAAGAGCGTTTGTTTGAACAACAAAAACTCAACTTACTCGACAGCTTAACTCAATTGCCTAACCGTGCTGCATTAGAAGAGCGCATGGAGCTAGAATACCGTAACTATCAACGGCATAAGTCCCCGTTGTGGGTTGCCGTTGCCGATATCGATCACTTCAAAACCATCAACGACAGTTTTGGCCACAGCACAGGTGATAAAACCTTACAAGTTATAGCAATGGCATTGAAAAACTCCCTGCGAGATACAGAATTTGTAGCCCGCTATGGCGGCGAAGAATTTGTACTGCTATTACCTGATGTGGCCCCTGCTGATATCGCTCAACTTTTAAACAGAGTGCGCGAGAAAGTAAAAAATATTCCATTTAAATTTAAAAATCAGAGAATTACAGTTACAGTATCTATAGGGGCTGCGCAAGTTATGGGAAGTGAACTCATACATGAGACCTTTGAACGCGCCGATGCAGCACTCTACAAAGCGAAACACGAAAGCAGAGACAGGGTTGTGATTGACGTATAATTAAGCCCCACTATACGCCTCCTCTAATCACTCCTGTCATGACGAAGGAGTGGTAAATGATAGTAAAAGTCAGCCCAAAAGGCAGCATGGATCAGCTTTCGCAACTTGAAGTTGATCGACTCAAAAATAGTGCCAAAAGTGCCCTATACCAACTGTACCGCAACTGCTCCTTAGCAGTGCTTGCCGCGGGTTTAAAAACCGACAACTCTAAAGCCCTATTCGAGCAATACCATGATTTCGACATCAACGTTTTACAACGGGAGCGTGGGGTAAAATTAGAACTGATCAATCCCCCCGAACAAGCCTTTGTCGATGGTCAAATTATCACGGGAATTCAAGAGCATCTGTTCTCAGTCTTACGCGATATCCTTTATATCAGTGATAGATATGACTCACTAAAACACATTAATCTGACCAATGCCCACCATATCACCAATGTGGTGTTTGATATTCTGCGTAATGCACGGGCGATAGCACCGATGAAAGACCCTAATGTGGTCGTCTGTTGGGGCGGACACAGTATTAATGCCATCGAATACCAGTACACACGTGAGGTAGGTTATCAACTTGGCCTGAGGGAATTAGATATTTGTACAGGCTGTGGTCCTGGTGCGATGGAAGGTCCGATGAAAGGTGCGGCGATAGGTCATGCCAAACAACGGATTAAAAATGCACGATATATTGGTTTAACTGAACCAAGTATTATTGCCGCCGAGCCACCGAATCAAATAGTCAATGAACTGGTGATCTTACCCGATATTGAAAAGCGCCTCGAAGCTTTCGTGCGCTTAGGCCACGGCATTATTATCTTCCCTGGCGGTGCTGGCACGGCTGAAGAATTGCTCTATATATTGGGTATTTTACTTAACGAAGAAAACCAACAAACGCCTTTCCCCCTGATACTCACAGGCCCAACGGAGAGCGCAGATTACTTCATTAAGATTGATGAGTTTATTGCCTCAACCTTAGGACCCGAAGCTCAGAAAAAGTACCAAATTATCATTGATAATCCCACTGAAGTGGCACGCATCATGAAGCAAGGAATGGAGCAAGTAAAAGCCTATCGCCGCTCAACGGGTGATGCTTACCAATATCAGTGGGCACTGAAGATTGAGTCTGAGTTTCAGTTACCTTTTATCCCAAGCCACGAAGTAATGGCAAACTTAGATCTACACTTCCAAACCAATAAAGCCGAACTTGCCGCCAACCTCCGTAAAGCGTTTTCAGGTATAGTGGCGGGTAACGTCAAGTCGGAAACAATCAAGCACATAGAGCGTGATGGACCCTTCCAATTAAAAGGCGATCCTAAGCTCATGGATATGATGGATAAACTCTTAAGTGCATTTGTACAGCAACAAAGAATGAAGCTTCCAGGAAGCGCCTATATTCCTTGCTATCAAATAGTGAAATAGAGAGCGAAGCAACAACACCCCATGAACAAGTTTTTAATCATCGATGGTCTCAACTTGGTTCGCCGCATCTATGCGGCGATCCCCGATGAATCCGATATGCAAAGCCTCACAGAGCGCGTCAGTTTGGCGTGCACTAAACTGCTGCGTGTGCATCGCCCAACCCATGTAGCTATCGTGTGGGATGGGGATGAAGTCTCATGGCGTAAACAGCTTTACCCCGATTATAAGAAAGGCCGTAAACCTATGCCGGAGCCGCTGGCAAAAGGCCTTGCTGCGCTGCAAGATCACTTAACCATGATGAACATTAGCTCTATTTATGCGGCGGCTGAAGCTGATGATGTGATTGCCACTCTAGCGATAAAAACCGCCAAAGCGCAGGGTGAAGCCATTATAGTGTCCACCGACAAAGGTTTTAGTCAGCTTAATCATCGCCAAATCAGCCAGTGGGATCACTTTAATCAGCAGTACTTAGATATCGCTGCATTGGAACAAAAACTCGGTGTCGAACGCAGTCAATTTCTCGACTTGATGGCATTAGCGGGCGACAGCGGTAATAAAATTCCTGGTATTGCGGGCATAGGCCCTAAGTCGGCTGCCGAATTATTGAAAACCTTTAGAAGCTTACCAACCTTGTTTTCATCGCTATCTAACTTAGGCGCTAAACAAGCCAAAAAACTTGCCGAAGGTAAGGAGATGGCAAGACTCAGCTATAAGCTCGCACAGTTACAAACAGACCTGCCACTCAATATTAATTTAAAAGATTTTCGCGTGATGAACTCCTTGCCTGATAATAACTGCCTGCCTGAAAACCCAATCAATCCAGCCTAAACATCTGTTAATATAAAGTTGCAATTAACGCATTTACCTTAGAACAACAAAAGCGTATTTTATGGACGTAATAACGTGACTCATTTAATGAGGTAAAGGAATAACTGTAAATGAAATCAAAAGTTTCGGTAATCATCGGTAGCATTTTCGCCGCCTACGTCGCCTTTGTCGCTGTAGTGGTACTCGTTTATGAACCTACGCCAGATGACATGAGTTGGGAGGACAGACAATCCTATAACAGCCAAAAAATGAACGAGTTAGCGCTAGGGCAAAATATCGTTTCAGTAAAACAGTTACTAGGTAAAGCTGACTTTTCAGAGGCCAAAGCCGTAAAAGAAACCAAGCTACAGGTGCTCTTTTATCGCACTCACCATGAAAAATCAGACGGTGTGACCACGAAAGAGGAATGTACCCCACTGATTTTTAAAAATGATCAATTGATTGCTTGGGGCCAAGATACCTATAAGCAATATCTCGATGCAGATACTGACACAGCCCTCAGCTCTGCCCAAGAGACATTAACCAGTAAATAAATACGACTGACAGTTAAATAAAAACGCCACCGAATCGGTGGCGTTTTTATTTTAACAATCAACGAATTGACTCAGTTGTAAAACAACTAAGCCAATTGCCTATTCATCATCGGCCTTATACTCGACATAGGCTTCACCTTTGCTGAGCCATTCTGGCGCAGGTTTTCCCTTCAGATAATGGTCGAAATATTGCATCATGCGAATGCTGTAATCGAGCTTGTTCGGGTACTTTTTCAAGTGATGCGGCTCATCCTCGTATTGCAAGAACACCACCTCTTTACCCGCACGGCGCATGGCTAAGTACATTTCAACACCTTGTTCCCAAGGCACTGCATCGTCCTTATCACCAAACATGATCATCAAAGGCGTTTGAATACGGTCAGCATAAAATACTGGCGAGTTTTCAATGTACTTTTGCGGCGCGGCAAACAAACTTGCGCCAATACGACTCTGTCCGGTTTCATATTGGAACTGACGCGCAATACCTGTGCCGTGGCGAATACCGCTATAGGCACTGGTCATGTTCGATACTGGAGCACCTGCAACCGCCGCCTTAAACATCTTAGTTTGAGTAATGGCAAACGCCGTTTGATAGCCACTCCAAGAATGACCTTGCAAACCAATAGCATCGGGATCAGCAATGCCTATCTCAATCAGCTTTTGCACGCCAGACGTGAGCGCTTGTACTGAACTCGCCCCTGGGTAACCAATTTCAAAGCGAATGTCCGGTAGGAACACCGCATAGCCATTATTGATGTACCAAGCAAAGTTAGGTCTGTGGTTAATGTTCATCTGCGGGAAGGCATGCAGTCTATCCGTCATAAAGCGATAGTAATAAACCAGTACAGGATAGCGCTTACCCGCTTGATAATTCGTCGGCTTGATCAGCACGCCATCTAACGGTTTACCATCGCCATTTGTCCAGTGAACTAACTCGGATTGGCTCCAGTTAAAGGCTTGACGCTGCTTATCTAAATCGGTTTGCTTAACTGCATTTTGCGGTGCGCTATAGCTGGCCGTATACAAGTCAGGGAATAAGTCAAAACGTTCCTTAGAAAACACGATAGTATCGGCGTCTTTACTGCGTCCCAATACTGTCAGCTTATACTCACCTTGCATCAACGTCTTCACGCCTGCTTCACCCAAGGTGGCTTGATAAAAACCATCGGCCTTGGTTTTATCACTATAACCGTGGAGTAAAACCGTAGCGTTATAGGCAAGCTCTGTCGGCTCATCGGGATTATCGACTAAGCCCTCAAGCCGATATTGAATTTTCTGAGTGCGCCCTTTACCTGCGGTTAAGGCAAAACCCGCCTTAGATTCGGTATTAAACTGCCAAACATCGTATTTGTCGTAAACCAAGAAACCCGCATCATTTTTAAGCCAAGGACCAAAACCATATCCTGGAGCGCTGGATGGATAATCGTGGTCTTCATCGGCAAAACTGACCTTTAGGGATTTTGTGAGATTAGTACGACGATCCTGAGCAATATCATAGAGATACACATTACCTTGCTGATAATAAGCCACATACTTGCCATTTCCCGACAGCGTAGGCTCGGCATCACTCGGCTGTTGTGTCAAAAATGGCACTTTACTGCCAGTATTAATATCGACCAGATAATAATCTTGGTAGAACCCTGCCCAAGTTGCCATCTTGCGATAGGGCAAATCTGAACTGGCCAACATAAAACGTTTATGTTGTGAAATCGTCACATCTGGAACAGTTTTATCGCCAAGCTGCACCACGTTATTTGAGCCTAAATGCAATACCGCAAGGTAAGTGCGTTTTTGCTCATCCTCATATTGCTTGATTTCATTAGGCTTAATACGAGGATCATCCCCATGCCACACCTTAAGCCCACGCTGTCCGGTGACAATATTTGTATCGAACAGGTCTTTTTCTTCGGTGATCTTCTGCAAACTGAGCAGCTGACTCACCTCAGGTACGCGGCCAAAGAACAGCCGTTCGCTATCCAATGAGAAGCTTAAACTTGTGTAGCGATTAAGTTTCCACTCGGGTGACTCAGGGGGGGTACTGATTTTGCCAGACTGCAAATCGACCAGCGATAACTGATAGCTGCGGCCATAAGGTAACTCGCTGTCTTTGCCCTGCGTAAATGCAAGCCAACGACCATTTTTAGCCAGCGCTAACGCACCAATCTGTTGGCTAAGCGAATCAAAGGCAACGGTTTTTTTGTGAGTGTTTAAATCGACTAACTGCAATTGATGTTGCTTATTGGTGATATCGTTCACTGCCAGCGCGAGTCTACGGCTTGCCTTATCAAAAACATAGTCAGTAACCTGCTCGACATCAATTCGCTTTGTTTGGTCTTCTAAACTGAGCAACGTAAAACGTCGACCTTGGTCAAACTTATCGACCTTTGGCTTATCAATATTCGCAGGGCTTTGTGTGCCTGCTTCAGCGAGTTTTTCGGTCGTTTTAGGCTCAGCCTCTTTTTTGGACTCTTCATCAGCCTCAAACCAAATCGCCAGATGCTTACCGTCATCACTGAACACAAATTCCTTCACACGCTCGAAGCGAGTTTGCGTGCCAGTTTGAGTATCGAGCAACACCATGTCGGACTTAAGTTTTTTCTTCGCCTTGGCATCACTCGTCTCACGCGTAAGCAAACTCGGTTTAACCACCACAGCCACATAACGACCATCATGGTTCACCAAGGGAGCTGACCCCCCCGAGATTTGATAGCTTTGCTGCGACAGGACATTTTTCACAATGACGTGACTATCCCCGCGATCGGGCGCAGACTCGACCGCGATGACTTGCCCCTTGTCTGCAATAACCGGCTTTTCAAGGGATTCAAAATGCATAATGTCTGTTAGGGTGAGCGGTTTAGTGCTGGTTTCAGCCTGCACTGCTGGCAATATTCCAAGGGATAACAAAACCAGAGATGTGATAGGGATTAACTTCAATGTCTTCCTCTTTTATATATTTGTTAGACTAAAGTAGACTTTTTTAACCATTGGCTCTCCATCATGGTGAGAACCCAGTATTTTTACAAGTTATACCACATAAAAAATCGTGATATTGCTCACTATTTCCTGTGAAGTTTGACCAAAGATGGTTAAAATAATAGGCAGAAAAAATACCAAATTCATAGTCCTGCTATCCAGTTAGCACTGGGGCAGACAATTGCAGTAACGACGAACCGTGGAAGGACTTCTCCATGTCAAAAAGAACGATAACCGTAATTCCAGGTGATGGAATTGGCCCAAGTATTATTGATTCAGCCTTAAAAATTCTTGATAAAGCGGGCTGTGATTTTGAATATGAATTTGCCGATGCCGGCCTGACTGCACTTGAAAAGCAAGGCGAGTTACTGCCAGCACGCACTTTAGAACTCATCGAAAAAAACCGTATCACGCTGAAAGGGCCGCTGACGACTCCCGTTGGTGAAGGCTTTACTTCTATCAACGTAACCTTGCGTAAGAAATTCGGTCTGTATGCTAACGTACGCCCAGTACTGTCTTTCAAAGGTACCCAAGCCCGTTACGAAAATATCGATATCATCACAGTACGTGAAAACACCGAAGGCATGTATTCTGGCCATGGTCAAAAAGTGTCTGAAGATGGTTTAACGGCAGAAGCGACCAGTATCGTCACTCGCCAAGGTGCTGAGCAAATCGCCACTTTCGCCTACGAACTAGCTCGCAAAGAAAACCGTAAGAAAGTCACTATCGTGCACAAAGCTAACATCATGAAGTCAACGTCAGGCCTGTTCCTGAAAGTGGCCCGCGAAGTGAGCCTACGTTACCCAGACATCAAGACAGAAGAAATGATCGTCGATGCAACGTGCATGAAGTTAGTGATGAACCCAGAAAACTTCGATGTGATCGTGACGACTAACCTGTTCGGTGACATTTTATCGGATCTGTGTGCCGGTTTAGTAGGTGGTTTAGGTATGGCACCTGGCGCAAACATTGGCCGTGATGCTGCAATTTTCGAAGCCGTTCACGGTAGTGCGCCTGATATCGCTGGCAAAAACCTCGCAAACCCAACCTCAGTAATTTTAGCGTCTATCCAAATGCTGGAATACTTAGGTATGGCTGACAAAGCTGAGCAAATCCGTAAAGCGGTATCTGCAGTGATCGAAGAAGGCGACCGTACGACTCGCGATTTAGGCGGCACTCACGGCACGACTGACTTCACGCAAGCGGTGCTTGAGCGTCTGTGATCTCAATGCTAAGCGCGTTTAAGACGAGCCTATAACGCGCTTGTTCAAGCAAAAGCTTAAAAGAAGCAAGCGCTTGAAACTCAAATGAGTAAACACAAAAAAGCCCCAAAGTTTCCTTTGGGGCTTTTTGTTATCTAGCTTTTAAACCTGCGTGGCTTTAAACCCGCATGACTATTACCATTCTAGCGACAACAAGATCACCGCAGGGTTAGCGCAGCAATTAATTCCACGCGGTATTAGGACGTAGCCATAAATGCACTGTCACTTCATCACGGTCGTGATAAAGATGCTTACACTGCACTTTAAAATCCGTCACACCATTCTCTTTAAGAATCGTCTGCATGGTCTCAAGAATGGCTGTCACTTCTTTATAGCGGCTCTTCATCGGTAATTTAAGGTTAAAAATCGCTTCCTTAAACCAACCGTTAATCGCCCAAGCTTCAATCAGTTCGGCAACACGCGCAGGTTTCTCAACCATGTCGCACACCAGCCAATAGATATTTTTACGTTGCGGTTCGAAACGGAAACCGTCTTCACGGTAATGTTTCACTTGGCCCGTTTCCATCAGTTTTTCATCCATAGGGCCATTATCAACTGCCGACACAAACATGCCGCGACGCACCAGTTGATAAGTCCAGCCACCAGGGCAAGCGCCCAAATCCACTGAGTTCATGCCACTGCGAATACGCTCTTCTTGCTCTTCCTTAGGCACGAATTGGCCAAAGGCTTCGTCGAGTTTCAGACTAGAACGACTCGGTGCATCCGCCGCCATTTTAAGGCGTGGAATGCCCATAAAATGTGGCGAACTGTTATTGCTATAGGAATAACCCACATAGGCACGGCCGGGGCCAATAAAACACACGTGGATAATCGGACGTTTGGGATTTTCCTGCGCGAGCAAGCTACCCGATTTTTTCAAATGCTGGCGTAAAGGCACAGTGAACTTACGGCAAAAAGCCGAGAGCTCTTTCGCTTCGTTAGTGTCAGGTGTTTCAACCCGCACTTCACCCGCTTTGCTGACGTCACTGAGCGCCGCAACGATTGGGCTTATTCTGTCATTTTCAGGCAAGTCGACTAACAAGTCGCTAGCAGCAAACATCTGGCGAGCGAAAATGAGCGAATCTAAAGGTAATTGTTTGACTAACGTATCAGCAGCGTCGTCTTCAAAACATTGGTATACAACATAAGCGTCGTTATTGTTGGCCTTAACAAAGCCACCCACATTGAGCTCACCGGCTCGCTGTTGGATTTCTGCAGCGCATTCTTTTTCAAAGCCTGCGCGGCAAAATAAAAATAGGTTTTTCATGGGGATCCCTGAGAAATCCAAGCCAAAGCATTGGCTGACTATCGATTTGGGCGCCAGTATACCAATTTCAATCCACAAATGCCCTATTTGCCTACTGCTGAACCTTGAATTGCGATTAGAGAAATAAAAAAGGCTTAGGTGCACCCTAAGCCTGTTAACTCACATAAGCATCAATGATTAAGACTCATGGCCGTCGATAACTTTGTGACGCCATACCGCGGCGGCAAATAATAACCAACCGAGTAAGAAACAACCACCACCCATAGGCGTAATAGGACCTAACCACTTAGTCCCAAACAAAGCCAGTCCATATAGTGAGCCCGAAAATAGTACTATGCCTGCGACAAAGAGATATGCCGACCAGTCCAGTAAACGCGAGGTTAACCATTGGCCCGAGAATGCAACCATGATGAGGGCAAAGGTATGGTAGAAATGATATTGCACACCTAAGTTAAAGACTTCAATTAAGTTTGGTGGCGCGACCGCTTTTAAACCATGGGCACCAAAAGCCCCTAAAGCGACGGCTAAGAATCCGCTCACGGCGGCGAGTAACAATAAACCTTTACGCATTTAACGCTCCTGCTGGAATGGGATTAACTCATTCAACATTTATTCGCTCAACATCAAGCTCACGAATAAAATCACTTGATAAATCAATAGCACGTGCAAGGTTAGTGGCTTCACTGGTGCCTGACGACTTTCTTGGGACAAAACTATGATCGCCGTCGGTTATCCAAACCAATCCTATCTCAGCTTTCAAGGGCCAGCTTGGGATCTGCGCTTTGCCACCAAACTTATCCCGCTCCCCCTGTACGACTAATACTGGGACTTGGCATTCATTCAAAGGTTCCAATCTAGGCTCGCCGCCTTTGAGTGGCACAAAAGGATAACCTAAACAAATCACCCTATCGATGCGCGCCGCTAATGCAGGATCACAGGCTAATAGGGCCGCCATACGACCGCCCATGGATTTCCCCATTAACACCACACGTTCAACTTGTGGTTGTGAGTGGGCGATATCGAGCATATGTGTAAAACACGCAAGCAATTTAGGCGCACGGTCCGGTGGACGCCGTTTGCCATCGACTGCATTCGCCTGCATATAAGGAAAATTAAAGCGCATCACTCGGAAGCCCTGAGCAACGAATCCCGCCGACATGGCCTGCATAAAATCAGAATCCATGTTAGCACCCGCACCGTGGGCCAATAAAATCAAAGTACTCGCAGGCTCCCCTTCTAATACATAAATCGGCTTATCCGGGCAACAACTCACTGCGAGACTCCTCGGCAAACATGTCTAACATCCATTCACGAAACGCCACCACTTTACCTAACTCAGCATGGTTTTGTTGGCAAACTAAGTAATAAGCATCTTTACTGACCAAGACTTCTTGGAATGGGCACACAAGCCGCCCAGCTTTAATATCGGGGCGTGCCAGCACGCTGTAACCCAGGGCAACCCCTTGACCGTGGGCTGCCGCCTGCAATACCAAAGACGAATGACTGAAAATAGGTCCTTGATTCACATTAATATCGGTAATGCCACATTGCCTAAACCACGCCTGCCAATCGTGACGATTCATATCATGTAATAACGTGTGATACTTTAAATCGCTCGGTTTTGAGAGTGGTTTAGGACCGTTGAGCAACATGGGCGAACATACGGGAATAAGCACTTCGTTTCTGAGCTTATCTGCACGTAGCCCGGGCCAATTACCTAAGCCATAATAAATAGCCACATCCACATCATCGGTTAATGAACTCGCTTCGGTATCAACGGCCTTAATTCGCACATCGATATCGGGATTTTTCTCACTGAATTTAGCCAAGCGTGGCACTAGCCATTGAATCGCAAAACTGGGTGACATACTGACCGTCAGCGAACCAATCGCACTGCGGGCGAGTAATCTGTCGGTAGCATCGGCAAGCTGAATAAAGATATCTTTGATGTCGAGAAAATAGCTTTGCCCTTCTTCGGTTAATAGCAAAGAACGGTTCTTTCGACGAAATAATTTTAATCCGAGGAAATCTTCTAATGCCTTTATTTGATGGCTCACCGCAGCCTGTGTAACAAACAATTCTTCCGCTGCCCGCGTAAAGCTCAAATGCCGCGCGGCTGCCTCAAAAGCTTTAACCGCATTAAGCGGTGGTAATCGTCTCGACATAGTGATCTCAGTCTCGTTTTTTAATTAGTTTTTCTAATCCGTATTGTTACATTTAATCGTTTGTAAAGGCCAGCATTTTTGGTTAAATTTTGCGCCAATGAAACAGCTTATCAACGAAACACCAATAGCGATGAAACATCCATAGCTATGAAATACCTAAGTTAGACAATCTCAAAGTTGATGATGGGAATGTCTGACAGCGTTAATTTGTCAGCCCGGAGGCGACTATGTTCAATTTAAAATCGGCATTTGCGTTAATATTAGTCTCAGCACTCAGCTTTAATGCCAGTGCAAATGTACTCGTTGACGAAATCGTCATCGACACAAGCGACTTGCAAGCCAATATCACTGCAGATTTAACCGCTGCAATGAATAAAATGCACCAAGAAGTGCTACAAGAAGCCACTCTGTTGATTGCCACTGACGATGTCGCATCTCATCAGCAAGTCGTTAAAGCCGAATAACCTAAACGACATTGAAATTCAGGTCACGATCAGTAAGAGCAAAGAAAAAGCCGCATTAATATGCGGCTTTTTTGTACTTGAATAGCAAATCAATCCCACTGACGATATACGGCAATGGGCAGGTTTTCGCCCGACTTATGGACGATACACTTTCACGTTCGTGTAACCTTGCTCGATTAAATACAATGCCTGCAATTTACTCATCACCCCACGCTCACAATAGAGCAAATAAGTCTTTTGCTTATCGAGATCGGCAAACTGAGTCGCTAACTTGAAGAATGGGATGCGCTTTATCTCAATACCTTCAATTTGCAGCGGTTTGCTTTCCTCTTCTTCAGGGGCACGAATATCAATGACCACTTGGTTGGTATCGATACTGGCAACTGTTTCTGTCTCAGTAATCCGAGTATCCATTTGTTCTGCGATCTCCCTGATATCGATAGTGACAGATTGGGCGATGATCTGATCAATCAAATCCTCAGAGAACTTTTTCTCTTCCGCTTCAACCTTAGCTAATACCGCTTTTACCGTCGGCTTTTGCGAAATTACGCCGCAATATTCAGGCATTGATTTAGCAAAATCTTCGGTGCCGATTTTACGGCTCTCGTTGATAATGTCTTGCTTATCCATGGCGATTAAGGGACGTAGAATCAATAACTCAGTACAACGGTCGATGACGTTTAAGTTGGTCAGGGTCTGGCTAGACACTTGGCCTAAACTTTCACCGGTAACTAAGGCTTGAATGCCCATACGCTCGGCTATACGCGCCGCGGTACGCATCATCATGCGTTTCAATACAACGCCCATTTGACCGTTATCGATACGCTCTAAAATCTCAGCAACCACAGGCTCAAAAGGCACAGAGATAAACTTCACTTTGTGGGATTCACCGTAGGTTTTCCACAAATGGTAAGCCACTTGTTTTACACCAATTTCGTGCTGTGCGCCGCCCAGATTGAAGAAGCAGTAATGGGTACGAGCGCCTTTTTTGATAAATTGATAGCTAGATACGCCAGAGTCAAAACCACCCGAAATCAAGGACAATACATCTTCCTGTGTTGCCATCGGAAAACCGCCTAGACCTTCAATACGCTTAGTCACCATATAAAGATTATCGCGCTCAATCTCTAAATTAACGGTAATGTCCGGATTCTTTAAACGCACGCCCAGCGCATCAGTAAACTGGTTTAAGCCACCACCGACATAACGTTCAACTTCAATAGAATTAAAATCATGATCGCCAGTACGCTTTACTCGCACGCAGAAGGTTTTACCCGCGAGTTGGTCACGGTAAACAGGCAAGACTTGCTGATAAATATCATCAACAGATTCAAAGCTGTACTCATCCACTTGCACTACGTGTGCAATGCCAGGAATACACGCCAGACGCTCACCGAAAGCTTGGGCCAATTCAGGCTTATCCTTTGGTACCATCACCATAATGCGGTCCCATTGACGCTGCACTTTTGCATCTTCGTCAACTTTTTTAAGCACATTACGGATGTTAGTTTCGAGCATTTTGGTGAAGCGCATGCGTACAGGCTTGCTCTTCATCATGATTTCTGGATACAGCTTTACAATAAACTTCATGGGATTTCCGCGGGCAATTTTAAAACAGCAAAATTGGTTAAAAGAATAATCGGGGGATTATATACCCAAGCAACCTAAAAAGGCGAGTTTCAGCGCACATAGCCAACAGCGACACAGGCCAAATTTGTGGCGTATTCATCGCGTATTAATGACTAAATCACGGCAGCTAATTAGGCTGAAATAATGTCACTAAAGCCTATTCGAATGGTGTGAATTTCCCTGCTTAAAATAAGTGATTTGAGATAAATTATTAACAATAAGTCGTTGAGGGATGGTCAAGGAAACTTAGGGATTACACACTCAATGTGATTAACGTAAAGCCCAAATGGATTTAAATCAACCACAGTGATTTGATGCATAACACGTTAACTAAAAGGGAAAAGTCCACATTAGCTCAATAAAAAAGCCGCAAGATTATTGCGGCTTTAAATTGGGAGAGTATCTAAACACTTAAGGCGAATTACCGATCTGAATTTCTTCAGACTCCTTAGCTTTACCTTGCTCAATAGCAATTTCAACCCTGCGGTTACGGGCACGATTTTCCGGAGAATCGTTAGGCACAATCGGATTGTTAGACGCCATACCAACCACTTTCATTCGATTAGAATCAAAGCCGCTGACCTGTACTAACTCATGGGCCACTGCCACGGCACGTTTGCTGGATAAATCCCAATTAGAACTATAGAGCTCATCGCTTATTTGCATATCATCCGTGTAACCTGACACTGTGATGACACCTGGCACATCTTTTAACAATTCGCCGACTGAGCGTACCACAGGTTTAAATCGAGGCTGCAGGAAACCTGAGCCAGAAGCAAATGACCCCTTCTCACGTATACGAATAATAATCTGCTGACCTAATGACTCAATTTCAATCGCTCCATCGGTAATCTCTTTATTGAGCTCCTGCGCCATCTTCTTCACTTGCTGATTGATCTTTTCTTGCGCCGCTGCCGCTTCCGCTTTAACCGCATCGGCCACTTCTTGCGCCGTAGCACTCGCTTCGCCACCCCGCTGAGAACCATTTTGCTGCTGCACGCCGCCCGCACTATCGTCTTCACCCGCTTGGAAATCCAATACAGGTTCAGTCATTTCATTCGTTTGCTGGTTAATGATTTCAATCGGAGTCGGATCGGGGCGTCCTGGTCTAAATTCTAAGGCAATGACAGAAGTCCCTTTCGGGATATCTTTAACTTCCACCTTATTTTGCACACCAAAGGCATACTTCATTGAGCCCGCGATCTGCTTAAACTTCATCACGTCCATTTCAGAAAATGACAATAACAATACGAAGAAACACATCAACAGCGACATCAAGTCGGCAAATGTTGCCAACCAGAGCGGTGCTCCGGGCGGTGGACAATTGCACTTAGCCATGGGCTACTCTCCGTCCGTTGTATCGATTTTACGATTTTTTTCAGCAAGATAGTTTTTCAAAAAGCCTTCAATCACCCGCGGGTTTTGTCCATCTTGAATCGCCAATACCGCATCCATAATAAGATTACGGTTAAGCATTTCCTCCCCCATCCTAAGCGTTAGCTTATCCGCGATAGGAAGACAAACCATGTTAGCAACCATAGCGCCGTATAATGTGGTTAACAACGCAACCGCCATCGAAGGACCAATAGATTTAGGATCCGCCATATTTGATAACATGGCCACGAGACCAACGAGTGTACCTATCATCCCCATCGCTGGCCCAACATCGCCAAAGGCTCTAAATATGCCAATCCCCGTACGATGACGTTCTTCCGTTAGAGCGATGTCCTTCTCTAGAGCTGCACGCACTACTTCACCATCATGACCATCGACTAACATATCGACAGCCTTTTGCATAAAAGTATTGCTAATTTGCGCCTCTTCTAATGCCAAAAACCCCCCTTTACGGGCAGCATCTGCCATAGTCACTGACTGTTCAATCAAGTCTTCTGGTTTATCAATCTTAAATACAAAAGCTTTCAAAGCAATTTTAACGGCGCTTAAAAACTGTTTAAGAGTGAACTTCATCATTACCACGAAGAAGGACCCACCGAACACAATCAGGATCGAGGGCACATCAACGAAAATCATCAAGCCGCCACTGGTCACCATAGCGCCGAGAATAAAACCAAAGGCTCCCACAATTCCGATTATTGTTGCTAAATCCACAACGGCTCCTCAATTTTCGTAATAAACGACATAATACTTACTCTGGGTAAGCAAGAACACTCAGTTATTCTACCGAATAAGATAATCCCACCGACACACATACGAGCCTTGTTTATCCAGTTAAAAATTACCATACAAATGATGATACTATTGTCAGTTATCGGACACACACTAAGCAAGTTTAGCGACAATTTATATTTTCTGGAAAAATTTCAGTAACAAAGCGTGCTATTGAGCAAATATCTTTAGTCTGAATTTGACCCTTACGCCGCCCTGATATACCTTGTGTCCGCTAAATCAAAGGAAACCTGAACGTGGCGAAGAAACCCGAAAATCTTAGTTTTGAAGAATCCCTTGGCGAACTTGAACGCATCGTTGCCGATCTAGAACAAGGCGATATCTCCCTCGATGACGCGTTAAAACAATTTGAACGTGGCATCAATCTCGTTCGAAATAGCCAAGCAAAACTCGAACAAGCCCAACAAAAAGTGGCCATTTTACTGAAACAAGACGAAAATGCGCCCCTATCCCCCTATGCCGTTGAGGGCGAATAAGCGTGTTAGTCAGTACCATTCAAGAATATCAACAACGAGTTGATGATCAATTAAAACAGCGTTTTAGTACGCTTGAAGATACCGCTCCCCAATTAAAAGCCGCTATGACTTACGGTGCCTTATTGGGAGGGAAGCGCATTCGACCGTTCCTCGTATACAGTGTAGGACGCATGTTTGGGGTCGAACTCGAAAAGTTAGATGCTTGCGCCGCAGCCATTGAATGTATCCATGCTTATTCATTAATCCACGACGATTTACCCGCCATGGACGATGACGAGCTGCGCCGTGGCCAGCCGACAGTGCATATCGCCTTTGATGAAGCGACGGCCATTTTAGCGGGGGATGCTCTGCAAACCTTAGCCTTTGAAATTGTCACCGAAGCCGTAGCAGGGATCAGCAGCGAACAACATATTGCTATGGTAAGAGTATTAGCCAAAGCCTCAGGTTATCGTGGTATGTGTGGAGGCCAAGCGATAGACTTAGCCTCGACCGATAAACATATTGATCTTAAAGCGTTAACTCAGCTACATAATATGAAAACTGGCGCCCTTATCAGCTGCGCCGTTGAGTTAGCTTTGATCGCCGCAAACGCGCCAAAAGATCAGTATGCTGCTATGATGGATTTTGCTCGTGCGGTCGGACTCGCCTTCCAAGTACAAGACGATATCCTTGACATCGTAGCCACCACCGAAGAGCTAGGTAAACCGCAAGGCTCTGATACTGAATCGAATAAGAGTACGTTTCCACAACTACTTGGACTACAAGGTGCACAAGACACCGCCAAACAACTGATCCAAGAGGCACTATCAGCGCTGGCTAAATTGCCATACAATAGCCAGTTAATTGCAGACTTCGCCCGCTATATCATTGAGCGAAGAATATAATAAGAGTCGAAGTATCTCGCTATGAGTTTGGACATTTCTCAGTTTCCCGTGTTGGCGCAGGCCAACACCCCCAATGAGCTCCGCCAGCTTCCTCAGGCACTTTTACCACAAGTAGCCGATGAACTGCGCGAGTTCCTTCTTAAGTCTGTTGGCATGTCCAGCGGACATTTTGCCTCTGGGCTCGGCACAGTAGAACTCACTGTGGCACTGCACTATGTCTACAATACCCCCTTTGATCGACTGATCTGGGACGTAGGCCATCAAGCCTACCCCCATAAAATTCTCACGGGTCGACGTGACAAAATGCACACCATTCGGCAAAAAGATGGCTTACATCCTTTCCCATGGCGTGAAGAAAGTGAATACGACACTTTCAGCGTTGGCCATTCAGGCACGTCGATTAGCGCCGCACTGGCGATGGCGATAGCTGCAGAAAAAGAACAAGCAGGTCGTAAAGTTGTCGCTGTCATCGGCGATGGCGCTATGACCGGCGGCATGGTGTTTGAAGCCATGAACCACGCGGGCGACTTGCACAATGACATGCTCGTGGTACTGAACGACAACGAAATGTCGATTTCAGAAAATGTCGGCGCCCTCAACAATCATTTAGCACAACTGATGTCAGGCCGTTTCTACACCACACTGCGCGAAGGCGGCAAAAAAGTGTTGAAAGGTATGCCAGTCATCAAAGAAATGGCCAAGCGCACTGAGGAACACCTCAAAGGTATGGTCGTTCCTGGCACTCTATTTGAAGAGTTAGGTTTCAACTACATAGGTCCTATCGACGGCCACGATGTAGACGCTCTGGTCGAGACCATGCGCAATATGCGTAATCTGAAAGGTCCACAGGTGCTGCACATCATGACCAAAAAAGGTCGTGGTTATGAACCTGCTGAAAAAGATCCTATTGGTTGGCATGCTGTGCCTAAGTTTGACCCATCACTCTTTAAAAAGCCGGCCACCAAACCCGGTTTACCGACCTTTTCTCAAGTCTTCGGTAAATGGTTGTGCGACATTGCCGAACAAGATGAGAAAGTGTTAGCGATTACTCCTGCGATGCGTGAGGGTTCTGGCATGGTGGAGTTTTCCCAGCGCTTCCCGAAACAATATTTCGATGCAGCGATTGCCGAGCAGCATGCAGTCACCTTAGCGGCGGGTTTTGCCTGCGAAGGTTTCAAGCCTGTAGTCGCGATTTACTCGACTTTCCTGCAACGCGCCTATGATCAGCTTATTCACGATGTCGCACTACAACAATTGCCCGTGTTATTTGCCATTGACCGTGGCGGTATCGTCGGTGCCGATGGTCCCACCCACCAAGGTGCATTCGATTTAAGTTTTATGCGTTGTATCCCTAATATGGTGATCATGGCGCCGTCCGATGAAAACGAATGTCGTCAAATGCTCTACACTGGCTATTGCTATGATGCGGGCCCAAGTGCGGTGCGTTACCCAAGGGGTAGTGCCACGGGAGCGATGCAAGTCGAGTCCATGACTGCGTTGCCAATTGGTAAAGGTGTCATTAAGCGCATCGGTAAGCGTATTGCCATACTTAACTTTGGTACCTTGCTCGCATCGGCATTAACCGCTGCCGAAAGCTTAGATGCGACGGTTGTCGATATGCGCTTTGTGAAACCACTTGATGTTGATCTGGTAAAAGAAATGGCACTAACCCATGAAGTGTTAGTCACTGTGGAGGAAAATGCCATTATAGGCGGTGCGGGTGCCGGAGTGCTTGAACAGCTTCAAAAGCTAAAAATGCCTAAAGCCGTACTCCAAATTGGTTTGCCAGACGAGTTCATTAAACATGGCTCGCCAGAGGAAGTCATCCACGATTTGCAACTGGATGCCGAAGGCATACTGGCGCAAATCAATGCTTATCTAGCGCAATAGGCTGAACTTGCTTATCTCGTTAAGACGCTAAATGTTATCAATAAAAAATTCCGCCCATAAAAAAAGGACTGCAATTGCAGTCCTTTTTTGTTGCTGTCTGTTATAACAGCGGCTGATCCAATAAAGCTTAAGCTTCGATATCTATCGTCGCAGTTTCTTGGTTTGGGCCACCCTGTGACACCATCACCATCGCAGGGCGCAGCAAGCGACTGTTCAGCTCATAACCCTTTTGCATCACCAACATCACAGTGTTCGCAGGGAACTCGGCGCTTGGCTGCATGCCAATCGCTTGATGTTGATCAGGGTTAAATGACTGACCTTGTGGATCAATTTGCTTAACACCAAATTTAGCCACCGCAGTGAGTAAGCTTTTTTGAGTTAACTCAACACCTTGATAAATCGCTTTAGTCGCTTCATCTTCTGGGTTTGTCCCCATTAGCGCGCGCTCCATGTTATCAAGCACAGGCAAAAGTTCATTGGCGAACTTTTCCAAGGCAAACTTGTTCGCCTTTTCCACATCCATTGCCGCACGACGACGAATGTTATCGACCTCGGCTGCGGCGCGGATGACTGAATCCTTCTGCTCTTCAACTTTCGCCAAAGCTTCAGCGAGTAACTGTTCCAGCTCTTCAATACGGAAATTGGCCTGGGTAAGCTCATCGATCAGACTTGCTTCTGCGGTAGATACTTCAGACTCTACACCCTCTTGGATCAGATCCTGTTCTGCTTTAATCGATTCGTTGCTCATTTTCACTCCAGCTAAAAATGCTTTGTTTCTGAAATACTCTGGGCATATTATGGGGATCAATTTTGACGTTTCAAGGCCTAAGGCCAGATCTAGCATAAATATGACCACAAAGTTTCATACTATCGGCCTTATCGGCAAACCTCACCACCAAGGGACCAACCAAACCTTAAAGCGTCTACATTATTGGCTGACAATGCAGGGCTTTGAAGTCTTAGTGGAAGAGCGTGTTGCTACCGAATTAGGACCCAATATCATAGCGGTCGATTTACTAGAAATTGGCGCGCGTTGCGACTTAGCCATAGTCGTCGGTGGTGACGGTAACATGCTCGGCGCGGCAAGGGTATTAGCCCGCTTCGATTTAGGCGTGATTGGGGTTAACCGCGGCAATTTAGGCTTTTTAACCGATCTGCCGCCCGATGCCTTCGAAGAGGCGCTCGCCAAGGTACTCGATGGAGAGTTCGATACCGAGCATAGATTCTTACTCGAAGCCGAAGTCTATCGCCACGGTATGCTCAAGGCGAGCAACACCGCCGTCAACGAAGCCGTACTCCATCCGGGTAAAATTGCCCACATGATTGAGTTTGAGGTCTATATTGACGATCAGTTCATGTACAGCCAACGTGCCGACGGCATGATAGTGTCAACGCCTACCGGTTCAACGGCCTACGCCCTCTCCGCTGGCGGCGCTATTCTGACGCCTAATTTACAGGCCCTAATCTTAGTACCTATGTTCCCGCACACTCTGTCGTGTCGCCCGATTGTTGTCGATGCGTGCAGCACCATAAAAATGGTTGTGTCACCTGAAAATGGCGAAAACCTCGAAGTCAGCTGTGATGGCCACGTGCATTTAGCCGTGTTACCCGGCGATGAAATCATAGTGCGCCGCAGCTCTGAACGTTTACGGCTTATTCATCCTAAAGGACACAACTATTTCCACGTGCTGCGGACCAAATTAGGCTGGGGCAGCAAGTTGTTTTAAGTCTGTATCTGTTGGCTAAATCACCAATAAAAGAGACATATCACGTCTCTTTTTTATTTTGTAAATTTAACCTAGAAGGTTGCGATTAAAGCCTTATCTTTTCCCCTGCACAGTCTTTGGTGAACTTTTTAGCACTTCTCACAAACAACTAATATTCGCATTAATGGCGTTTGAGCATTAATGACACTAACCAGTCTGATAAAAGTTCAAACAGTATTTTTTAGTTTTGTTACTTAAAATTTCTGCTTCAATTTCACCCTGTTCTCTCAATTTCCCCTCTTAACCCATTAGAAGCGGTCACTTTTTATTTCAACTTTTCTGTTATTCGCTCAATATACTTGAATATTTGGGCTGGCTGTTCGCTCAAATAAACTGAAACTAAATTAAACAATGGTTATTAAATTTCATATTAAAGTAAAATTCATTAAGTGATATCCATCACAATAAAATCCCACCATTTTAAAACGTGCTCTAGATCACTATAAAAAACCATTCCAAAATGGACATATTAGGCAAACATTACAATAGCTTGATGAAAATAGAAGTAAATGAGTTAATCTAGCCACAACAATCTATGCGACCTTAATCACACCTTAAAAATGACTGAAAAAACCAATAACAGACTATTAATGAAATAAATGGATCAGTTAATTGCAATAATGACGATGAATATGAGTGATAGCTCTACTTTTAATAACCAGAAAAACAACAAATTTAATTTAATATAACCAAAGTAGATATACACCCAACAGTCTAAGTGATCATTGTCACATATAAGAAAATCCCCCGAGAGAAGCACCCCGCAGCACTGTAAATTAGCATTTCATATAACAGCCAAGATGATCTAGATCATATTAGTCAAGCTCACAATAGCGTCTAGTACACAACACAGAATGTCGAGACCGTAAGTACTTGCAGTATTAACTGCTGATTTATTGGTCTGGGAAGTCGACATGAAGGCAGATGAAAAATCCTAATATCAATAATAAGACAGACCACTTTATGAAGAGGCAAGCATGACAATACTTCAACTCCTCGCTAGCTTGACGCCAGTGCTCAGTGTAATGCTATTTCTAGTGTTACTCAGAATGCCTGCATCTAAGGCTATGCCTATCTCCATGATAATCACAGCGCTCGCCGCCGTGTTTATTTGGCAAATGGATACCACATTACTGGCGGCATCGGTCCTCGAAGGACTGCTCTCAGCCATCACACCGTTAACCATCATTTTTGGTGCCGTATTCCTACTCAATACCCTGAAATACTCAGGTGCCATGGACACTATCCGTGCTGGGTTTACTAACATCAGTGCCGATGCCCGTGTACAAGTCATCATCATCTGTTGGTTATTCGGTGCCTTTATTGAAGGTAGTGCTGGTTTTGGTACTCCCGCAGCCATTGGCGCACCACTACTGGTATTGCTTGGTGTACCACCCGTTGCCGCAGCTGTCGTGGCTTTGATTGCTGACTCGGCCTGTGTATCCTTCGGTGCGATTGGTCTACCCGTACTTTTTGGGATGGAACAGGGTCTGATCCAAGGTGGCGTGAGCATGGCGGCGGAGCAATTTGCTGCCCATGGCGGTAACTATGCTGGTTATGCGCGATATATCGTCATGCATATGATCACTATCGACTTAATCACAGGTTCATTAATTCCTCTCGTAATGGTGACCATGCTAACAGGATTCTTTGGTCGCAATAAATCCTTTAAGGAAGGCTTAGCAATTTGGAAATTTGCGATTTTCTCAGGTCTTGCCTTTACCGTCCCCGCATGGATCATCAACTACCTTGCAGGCCCAGAATTCCCTTCGGTTATCGGTTCATTGATCGGTATGGCCTTAGTGATCCCGGTTGCGCGTAAAGGCTACTTACTGCCTAAAACGCCATGGAATGATTTCGCAGAGAATGACAGTCAAGAAAGCGGAAAAGTCGAAACAACGGCTAAGTTTTCCCAAATTGCCGCTTGGACACCTTACATCATCATGGCTGCGCTTTTGGTACTGTCGCGTACAGTGGCACCGTTAAAAGCATGGTTATCAAGCTTTAACATCAGCTGGACAGGCCTAATGGGCACTGAGCTAAAAGCCAGCTTCGCCACCCTATATGCCCCTGGCGCCTTCTTTGTTGCCGTGTGTATTCTAGGTTTCTTCCTGTTCAAAATGAAAAGCCCTGCGATTCAGCAAACGGTCGGTGTTTCATGTAAGTCCATGTTGCCAACCATTATTTCATTAGGCGCATCAGTGCCTATGGTAAAAATCTTCTTAAACTCAGGCGCGAATGGTGCAGGTCTTGCCTCAATGCCTGTCGCTTTAGCGGATATGTTGGCAGGTTCCATGGGCGCAGTGTGGGCTTGGATGGCGCCTATCGTGGGGATTTTTGGTGCCTTCTTATCGGGTTCCGCCACGTTCTCAAACATGATGTTCTCCAGCCTACAATACAGCGTTGCCGACAATATTGGCATGAACCACACACTGGTATTGGCACTACAAGGTATCGGTGCAAACGCCGGTAACATGATGTGCGTAATGAACGTGGTTGCCGCTGCAACGGTAGTGGGTATGGCAGGTAGAGAATCAGAAATTATCCGTAAAACAATGCCTGTTGCCATTGGTTATGCCTTACTGGCGGGCACAATAGCTACCCTGTGGGGTGGATTCTAAGCCGTTTTATTTTATTGAATGCCCGAAGTCACTCCCAGTGACTTCGGCTTTAATCTATTAATAAAGAGAGTGATGCTATGTCGATTAACTATAAACTGGTCATCGATGATCTAAGAACGCAATTAGGTGATCATCCCGTGACGGATGATCCCGTTCGCCGTTTTGCCTGGTCCACCGATGCAAGCTACTTCAGGATAGTCCCAGAAGTGGTTGTCCATGCAGAAACCCTAGAACAGGTAAAGCTCACATTAGCCGTTGCCCGTAAGCATGATGCACCCGTCACGTTTAGGGCCGCTGGAACCAGTTTATCTGGCCAAGCTATCGGTGAAGGTATTTTGTTGATCCTTGGCCATGATGGTTTTAGAAAGATTGAAGTCAGTAGCGATGCCAAACAGATCACCTTAGGTGCTGCTGTCATTGGTTCCGACGCTAACGCCGTACTCGCGCCGCTTAACCGCAAAATTGGTCCCGATCCCGCCACCATAGGCTCTGCCAAAATTGGTGGTATTGTGGCAAACAATGCTTCGGGAATGTGCTGTGGTACTGCGCAAAACAGTTACCAAACTATCGCTTCCGCGAAACTTCTTTTTGCAGATGGTACTGAACTCGATACAGGCTGTGAAAAATCAAAAGCTGCCTTTGTTAAATCCCATGGAAAAATACTGGATGCGCTGACAGAACTGTCGCACATGACTCGTCATAACACAGTGTTAGCGGACAGAATTCGTAAAAAGTATTCCATTAAAAATACCACCGGCTACGGCATCAATTCGTTACTCGATTTTACCGACCCATTTGACATCATCAACCACTTAATGGTGGGGATGGAAGGCACCTTAGCTTTTATTAATGAAGTCACTTATCACACAGTGAACGAAGCTAAATTTAAAGCCTCAGCTATGGCCGTATTCCATAATATGGAAGATGCCGCACGAGCCATACCACTGATAAACGGTGAAAGCGTTTCTGCTGCTGAACTCCTTGATTGGCCATCAATCAAAGCAGTAACGGGCAAGCCTGGTATGCCAGATTGGTTATCAGAATTACCGGCCCTATCCGCTATTCTACTGATAGAATCCCGTGCTGATGACGACAAAACCTTAGAAAATTATACTCAAGATGTCACCGCGAAACTCGCCGGTTTTGACTTTATCCGCCCAATGGAATTTAGTACTAATCCAGCGGTTTATGACAAATACTGGGCAATGCGCAAAGGCTTGTTCCCGATTGTAGGTGGTGAGCGTCCAAAGGGAACCTCAGTTATCATCGAAGACGTGGCCTTTGAACTAGAGCATCTTGCTGCTGCGGCGCACGATATCACTGAGCTTTTCCATAAACATGGTTACCCTGAAGGCTGTATTTATGGCCATGCTCTTGCGGGGAACTTCCACTTTATCATTACCCCCACCTTCTCGACTCAAGCTGATATCGATCGTTTCCATGCCTTTATGGATGATATTGCCGACATGGTGATTAACAAGTACGACGGTTCAATGAAAGCCGAGCATGGTACTGGCCGTGCTGTCGCGCCGTTCGTCGAAAAAGAATGGGGACAAGATGCTTACACTTTGATGAAGAGCATCAAACAAGTATTTGATCCACAGGGTATTCTAAACCCAGGCGTTATTCTTAACGACGATAGCAATGTCCACGTTAAAAACATCAAGCCCTGCCCTGTGGTCGATGATTTTGTTGATAAGTGTATCGAATGTGGTTTCTGTGAAAAAACCTGCCCAACATCGGCACTCAACTTCTCACCTCGTCAACGTATTGCGACTCTGCGTGAAATCGAACGTTTAGAACAATCCGGTGATAAAGCCGCCGCAGCAGAAATGCGCGCCGCCGCTAAATACGATGTAGTTGATACCTGTGCCGCCTGCCAGCTTTGTACTATTGCTTGCCCAGTGGATAACAGCATGGGCCAACTGGTGCGTAAACTGCGCACGCCGTACATCAGCACTACTGAACAAAAAGTCTTAGATTTCCAAGCCAAACACTTTGGCGCAGTTAACCAGGTTATCAGTTCAGGTTTTGACATGCTTGGCGTGATCCACAAGATCACTGGCGACAACATTACCAGTGCCCTAATGAAAACCGGCCGTTTGATTTCAAAAGAAGTGCCTTATTGGAACCCAGATTTCCCGAAAGGCGGCAAATTGCCAAAACCATCCCCCGCTAAAGTTGGCCAAGAAACAGTGATTTACTTCCCAGCCTGTGGCGGCAGAACCTTTGGTCCGACGCCAAAAGATCCCGATAACCGCACTTTGCCAGAGGTGGTTGTCACGCTGCTGGAACGTGCTGGCTATAACGTCATCACGCCAGAAAAAACCCGCGATTTATGTTGCGGCCAGATGTGGGAATCTAAGGGCGACTTTAAAAACGCCGATGCCAAACGCCAAGAACTTATCGATGCCGTGAGCAAGATGACTAATGGTGGCAAGCTGCCAGTGATCGTCGATGCCTTGTCTTGCACCTACCGCACTTTGTCAGGTAATCCAAAAGTACAAATTATCGACTTAGTTGAGTTTATGCACGACAAGCTACTGACTAAGCTCAACATCAGCAAAAAAGTCAATGTGGCACTGCACTTAGGTTGTAGCGCACGCAAGATGAAACTTGAACCTAAGATGCAAGCAATCGCTGATGCCTGCTCTGCGCAAGTGTTAAAACCTGCGGGAATTGACTGCTGCGGTTACGCGGGTGAAAAAGGCTTGTATAAGCCTGAAATCAACGCCAGCGCACTGCGTAATATCAAAAAGCTCATTCCTGTCGAGATTAAGGAAGGCTATTACGCCAACCGTATGTGCGAGGTCGGTTTGACCCAACACAGCGGCATTTCCTACCGCCACTTAGCTTATCTGCTCGAAGAGTGCAGCCGCTAATCTGGTATGACAGTAGTAAACAACGGGGCTATTTTTAGCCCCGTTTGTTTATATAAGCGAACTATTCTCATTTATTTGTCATTAAGTATTTTTTGAGAATTTCAAACCTGAATAAATACATTTTAAAATCAATGTAATCATCAAGTTAAAATATTCTCATTTTTGAAAAAATCTACAAGCTCATTTACTAAATTAGGGCTACTTATTCCGCTAAGATAGGCCTATATTTGATCAACTACCTTAGCATTTGTGTGGACTTTGGGGTCGCACAGCAAGGCAATGTCGTTCACTAACAAGAAAGAGAAAACACAATGAAAATCGCCCTTTTCATCCCGTGTCTAGTCAATCAAATGATGCCAGAGGTCGCGATCGCCACCTTGGAATTATTAGAGAAACTCGGGCACCAAGTGATTCTACCCGCGGGTCAAACATGCTGTGGCCAGCCGATGACAAACTCGGGTTGCTTCGATGCAGCACGCAGTACCACCCTTAAATTGCTCAACGCCTTTAAAGGAGTGGAATGCGACGCTATTGTTTGCCCTGCCGCCTCTTGTTTAGTGGCCGCCAAAGAAAACTTCCACGAGTTTGATAGCAGCCCAGAAGCACAAGCTGTGATCAACAAACTCTATGAACTCACAGAGTTTTTACACGATATCGCGCCGATCCCAGCCTTTACCAAGCCCTTCGCGCACAAGGTAAGCTTGCAACTGAGTTGCCATGGCATTCGCATGTTAAGCCTTGCCACCCCAAGTGAGCAAATGGGGCCAAGATTCAACAAAGTCGAAGCTGTATTGGCCAATATTGCCGGCATAGACATAGTGTATCCAGACCGCCGTGACGAATGCTGCGGCTTTGGTGGCACCTTCGCCGTCGATGAAGGCGCAGTGTCAGCCAAAATGGGCAAAGACAAGGCCCAAGCCCACGCCGCAACGGGTGCTGAGTATGTGGTGGGTTTTGATCCTTCATGCCTGTTGCACCTCGATGGCATGATCCGCAGACAGCAATTGCCGATTGAAATTCGCCACATAGCGCAAGTGCTAAACGCCGCGCTCTAGGAGACTCACCATGGCTTACAATCATAATCACGGAGCTAATGGCTCCCAAGTCCATGCCCATAAAGCCGATATTTTTTGCCGCGACGAAACCCGTGTCGACTGGCATTCAAAAGCGCTATGGATGCTCAGAGAAAAACGCGACCGCGCCGCGGGTAGCATCCCAGAATGGGAACAACTGCGTCAGCTTGGCTCAGAAATTAAGCTCCACACGCTAACCCATCTTGCTCAATATCTTGAAACCTTTGAACAAAACTGTATCGCCAACGGCATACAAGTCCATTGGGCCAAAGATGGCGCAGAGCATAATCGTATCGTGCATGACATTTTATCCCGCCATCAAGTCAAAAAGTTGGTGAAGTCTAAGTCTATGCTGACCGAAGAATGTCACCTCAATCCGTACTTAGAACAACGTGGCATTGAGGTCATAGATACCGACTTAGGTGAGCGGATTATTCAGCTCGCTAAAATGCCGCCATCACACATAGTCGTGCCCGCGATCCATATGAAGAAAGAAGAAGTCGGCGAACTCTTCCATGAAAAACTCGGCACTAAAGCGGGGGGATCCGATCCCTTGTATTTAACCCGCGCCGCCCGTGCCCACCTGCGTGAACAGTTCCTTAGCGCCGATGCCGCGATGACAGGCGTGAACATGGCGATTGCCGATAAAGGCGCCGTGGTGGTCTGCACGAACGAAGGCAACGCCGACATGGGTGCTAACCTGCCTAAGTTGCAGTTGCATTCAATGGGGATCGATAAAGTGGTGCCCGATATCGATAGCGCAGCCGTCTTGCTACGCACACTGGCACGCAACGCCACAGGCCAACCTGTCACGACTTATAGCGCCTTTTACCGTGGCCCACAGCCCGAAGGTGAGATGCACATTATTATCGTCGACAATGGCCGCACTGAGATGCTCAAGGATAAAATCCTCGCAGAATCATTGAAATGTATTCGTTGTGGTGGTTGCCTCAATACCTGTCCTGTGTATCGTCGCTCCGGCGGTTACAGCTACAACTACACCATTCCTGGCCCAATTGGTATCGCAGTGGGCGCTAAGATTGATGACACTAACTCGATTGCCTGGGCCTGTACCTTGTGTGGCAGCTGTACCTATATCTGCCCGACGAAGGTGCCGCTCGATAAGATTATTTTCCACCACAGACGCCTTAAGGCTGAAGCCGGAAAACTCCCCTATGGCAAAAACAGTTACATGCCATTAGTGGGTAAATTTATGGCAAGCGAAACCATGCTGAACTGCTCTATGAGTGTGGCGAGAACTGCGCTGCGCATTCTACCGGGTAGTCTGTTAAAACCCTTTAGCGGTGCATGGGGTAAATACCGTGAACTGCCCGTTGCCCCGAACTCCAGCTTCGAAGCTTGGTTTAAGAAACACAGGAGCCTATAAGATGTCTAGTAAACTTGAAATTATCAATGCGCTCAAACTGTCGGCCTTAACAAATCATCCTATGCCAAGCATAGATGTGACGCCAAGAGTCGAAAATCTCGTCGGCCAGTTCGAGACCAACCTCAATACTGTCGCGGGTACGCTGCATAAAGAAGGTGGCATCAAAGCCCTGCAAGCCAAAGTCGATGAACTTATCGCCCAAGGGTTACAGGTCATCTCCCTTGTAGAGGGTGTCACGGCAAACCGTGAAATGCCACCCACTGCCCACGAGCTCAAAAACATAGATTATGCAGTGATCCCTGGTGACATTGGCGTTGCCGAAAACGGTGCCATTTGGGTTAACAATAAAAATCTAGGCCACAGAGTGACACCTTTTATCTGTGAAAACCTGATCTTAGCCCTGCCAACGAATAAGATTGTGCCGACCCTACATCAGGCAGCTAAAGAAATCACGTTAGCATCAGGTGAGTTCGGGGTGTTTATCGCGGGTCCATCAAAAACCGCCGATATCGAACAAGCCCTCGTCGTCGGCGCCCACGGTGCCTGCAGCTTAAACGTGTATTTGCTCTAATGCCTCAAGATTTAATGTAACCAAGAAAATTCAAGGGTTATGGAATCATCGAAACACAAAAGCCGCCTCCATTAGCGGCTTTCTTATTGAGATTTCGCTGAATGATATTTGAGTTGTAGGCTGATAAACCACTAACACTGCTTACCAATTAACGTTTATTGACGAGCAGTTTACAGGCTTGCCATGGCATTCACTCGCCGACTCGGTGAATAGAAACCTAGGGCTTTAAGCTTATGAACGAGAGCCATGGTCGTTCTCATGCATCCCTGCATTGCACGACATTCAGGCGTCCTGCCTATCAGATAGCGAACTGGCAGTTAAACACGGATGTTGTTCAAGTCAATCCGTGGATGCAGGGCCGCCCCATCCTACTCTTTGATGAACGGCGCCATCTCTGATATTTATCTGTGTACGTTAGTGACGCTTAAATATAAACCCAACATTAAGATATTGATTTAAAATGTGATATTACTACGTTATAAGGCAATCGTTAGTGATAGGCAGGGGATCTTTATCAAGTCGCTTTAACACGTGCGATAGCGCACATACTGAGGATACCTTGGTAGTATCCTCGACTCGGTTGATAGTATTCTCGATTATGTCCATGAGGCATTTATAGTAAAGGTGAGTAAATGAACGAGGTATTACTACAAATAAAGGCGCTCACCAATGGTGATCCTTTATTGACGGCTGTCATTGTTGGAGTATTAACATTAACGTTAATTGGACTCGTAGGCTATATGCTAAAAGATGTCCCCGCGAAGCTGTTAAGTTGGCTCAGTAGTCTGCTGTTTGTGCGGCTCACTATAGACGATAGCCATCAGGCGCGCACAGAGGTATTCAATAAACTGTCCTTTTTGATCAGTAATACTACCATTCCGTTTTTTTCACGCTCTATCTCTGAGGCTGTGTACTATGACTATAGTGTGAGTTACGACGGGCGTGTCAGTGTTAAGTCTATCGGCTACGGTATGCACCTGTTTAAATACGGTGGTTGTTTCATGTTGGCTACCCGCTCTAAGGTCGATAGTACGATGGCATACGATACTATTACTGTAAGTGCACCATGGTGGGCAAAAGATAAACTATATAGTTTTTTAGAAGATACTCGTGGAGACATCTCTACAGAGCCAAAAGTTAATATTTTCGAAGAAACCGAATGGTGTCGCTATGGCACATTGAAATCATCGGGTTTTAGTGAATTAGTGCTAGATGAAGGGTTTAAGCAGAAGTTGATGGGAGAAGTTGATAACTTCGCAAGTAGAGGGAAATCGGTTGTAAGTAAGCTAACCATACTGTTACATGGCAAAACGGGTACAGGTAAGACGGGTATAGCGAGAGCCTTAGCTGTTGAGTATCATCGCGATCTTTACATATTGAATCTATCGACTGTAAATGATGCCACTATTCATAAGGCGATTAGAAAGGTACCACCCGGAGCTATGTTGTTAATAGAGGACTGTGACTGTGTAAAGGCTACGGTATCACGTACTGCTGAAAGCAATGTAGATAACCCACCACTCACTTTAGGTGGCGTTCTAAACGCGTTAGACGGAATCATTCCTCTTGATGACTGCCTTGTAATAATGACCACAAATCATCCTGATAATCTTGACCCAGCGTTGATACGTAAAGGTCGTGTAGATGTCAGTATTGAAGTACCACTTATCAGTGCAAAACAAGTTAATGAAGACTACTTTGAGCGTTTTGGCGCAGTTCTTAATAGAACTGAGCCATTGTTAGGTTGTGAAGTCTATGAACTCCATCGCAGAGCGAGCTTAAGATATGGTGTGTGTTGTAAGCCAGTGTAGATGCTCTGGATTCAACAAACCATGAGGTCATGATAGCCATGAATAACAATAAACTGATCGTCTTCAATTAGTGGTAACTGGCCGAGTTGCTGTAATCTGATTTTTAATTCAGCAAGCAGAAATACATTGTCATCCGCCAAACCGGCGGGAAAAACGGTTTTCGCAATTCTAATCGCGTTAATGGATTTATAGCGAATACACCTTTGCACAAAAAGACAATCAGTAGCCATGATCTCGGATAACACTTGATTTGAGGCTTCATAATCGAGAGGAAAGTCCTCTTCACCGACCAACTGTAGTTGCAAATACACAGGACGAGAAGCTAACAGCGTCATACATTCGCGCCATTTAGTATTATTCATCATAGAACTCATAATGTTAAATTGCTTTTTTACCCCTGATGATTAACAAGTTACCTTTGGTGTTTAACAGCCCGTATAGGGATTAAAAATGGTAGCGAATAAAGTAAGCCGCTTAAAGTAATGGGCTAGACGTAAACTCGTTTAGTACATCTTCTGAGGTTGACTCATATTCAACCACCAGTTTATGGGGTGTAAGCCGATACACTCTCACCTCAATATTCCCTCGCACAGCATAAATTAAAGCGCCGCCATAGGTTGTTTCAGGCCCAAGATCTCCTGCTGGAACTTGCTCGGCGGCGCCAATATACAGGCACCCTGACAATACTGTTAAGTTTGCAGAGAGATAATTCGAATTGAGCCCAGCCTCACCTAGCTTGCGGAAAATTTCAACCTCATAACAACCATCGGCACCAAGTCCTACGAATAGCACATGACCTTGATTGATTTCCAAAATTTCGTCACTCGGCACAGACCACCAATCAGCCGTATCTTCACAGCGATGAGTTAATGCCGCGGGATCAAATATCGCCATTGTGGCAGTATCTGTGTCAAACCGAGTTGTTGTATAGGGTTTACTCATCATCCTTGCCCACTAACAGAAATGATTCTGACTACCTGTTTTATCCTTGATAACTCCAAACCTAAAATAGAAAAATCGCCATAATTTTAGGCCGTTACTACCACTTACTTACAACAATCCTTTACATAAAGGCTTTAGTGAACGCTTCCTTCGACTGGCGAATGTAGTTACGGGCGCTTTTGGCGTGCTGCTCCCACACGGCGCGATCGCTAGGATCGGTAAAGGGGTTTTGCTCGGCGGCAATTGAGCGCTCAAATTTGTCGTAGAAGGTCAGCATGGCCGAAGTGATCTGATTAAAACGTTCCTTGAACTCTTGAAATTCATCAATCTTCTCAGTGGTTTTAATCATGTACTGCACTAACTCTGCATTGCTGTTCGAAGCCAATAGCGCCTCAGCTTTAGCACTGATATTGGCACTCGCCTCAGCAATCACCAGCGCGCGTGCCTGCTCGTCTTTACTCATCACTCGGCTGTAATTTTCAGGTGTGCGGGCAATACTGGCATGCTGTAAGTAACTGCGCAGATGCTTGTCGAGATCCTTACGGAAATTATCTAAGTTCTTCTGCATACTAACTAAATCATTATCGAGTGCAGTGACTTGTTGCAGTTCTTTTTCGATTTCAGACATAAACCGTTCGGCCTGCTGATAAATTTTCAGGCCATTTTCTTCAGCAAACTTTTTATCACTACGGCTTAAGTCACTGTTGTCATAATTAGAGCGATCAAAAGTCGCTGCTAAGAATGACTTAAAGGGTTCGGCAAAGGCGGAATACGCACCGGCACTGACCACGTTTAAGGTGGCAGTAGCCAAGTCACCAAAGGGTTTCACCATAGAGCCTAAACGCGCCTGTTGGAGAGGCGATGCCACACGTTTAGCGTCAGTTAAAACCGACCTAAAGGTGTTATATCCCATAGGGTTAGACATTTTATTGCGCTCAGACGTCGCCAACACAAAGGTGATACTTGAATAAATAGCATTCGAGTACTCGAGGTATTGTCTTTGGCTCTCGAGCTGGGCGGCATAATTTTTACCTAAAGTACGAAATGACTCAGACTGCACTTCGTAATTCTTATCAGCTTTCAGCTTATCTAAAATCCCGCCGATAATTTTCTGCTCATTTTTTTGCAGGGCCATATCAAGGCGAATTTTACCTAAGCTCAAATCGTCCAAACTGATAGGGCCATTAATAGCCTCAATATCAAGACGGATATATTGGCGACTCGGATCATCAATAGACACTCGGTGTGCTAAATATTCGTTAGCCCCAGGGGTGATATCGATTAAAGCAACATGCTGCCACTGGGCATCGAGCTTTAATACCGGAGAGGTCAATACATTGATTCGATATTGGGTTTGAGTATTCTGGGTTTTGACCCAAAACTCTAATAGACCCGCTTCAGAAATAGGGTACTTACTGACGATACTGCTATTGCCTTCGACGCAAAGCAGCGCACTTTCACCTGTGTGAGGTTCAGCGCCTTCAAATTGACAACCCATGATCCACGACCAAGGTTGAGATAAACGATTGCCTTCGAAGTCGCTGGCAAACACTAACTCATTCTCTTTGGCACTGGCATTAACTGTCGTTAACACGCCAAGCAACAGCATAGAAATGACTGCAGTGGTGCGCATAAGGGCCTCATAAAACATAAATTACTAAAATCAACGAGCGAGTCATTCGGCTCAATACCCAGTCATATCAACGATCAATCGACCCAAAAGCCTAAGCGAACTCAGTCTATTAATTGAGGACTATAGCCTCGACTTAAGAGCACGCTTGGATAAGTCATTTTTGATTGCAGATTAAACCAGCGAAATGTACCAGAGGCCATCATCCCACGCTAGCCCTAAGTCATGTTTAACGACGAAAGATATGTGGGCAATTACAATCGGGGCCATTAATCGCCCCAATTGTAAAATTTACGTAAAACTAAACACTTATGCCCCAGCTACAGGTTACTTGCCTCGCCCCTTGTCTTGTCAATAAATCAGGCGAAACCAATACAACCCAAAGCAAGGATTAATGCAAACGAGCCTCGACTCGCTTCATGGCGTAAAACATCCATATGGTCAAGATTGTGCTACAGGTCGCGAGCGACACCCACACACCAATCACGCCGAACGCCCAGGCAAAGCAGTAGATGATCGCAGCGATAAGAATAAGCTTAGCGCCCGTCAGCATAGAAGCTTGTTTCGAACAGTTAATCGCTTGGAAGAAACTCGCACCGACTAAGATTAAGCCTTCCATAGGCAAGCCCCAAAAATACCAGCGCATACCTTCAATCGCCACTGGTGTTAAATTCGGATTATCACCGGCAAACAAATACACTAACCATTCAGGGCGAGAATAAATCAGCGCTAAACCTAAAGCTGCGGTGAGTAACGTCATACCAAAAGCAATATTGCGCGCTTGTTTAACCCTGTCAAAACGCCCAGCTCCCGCGTTAAAGCTATAAATAGGTTGAGTACCAAGCGCAATGCCCTCAAAAATCAGATAGAAGAATGCTTCTGTGTAACTCACCACACCATAGGCTGCCACGTGTAAGGGGCCGCCCACCCATAAAAAAGCTGTGTTGTGTAGGGTTAATACTATCGATAAATAGAGATTCATCAAAAAGCTGGGGAAACCAACGCGGGCTATATTAAGGCAATTATCGAGCTTGAGCTTCATCTGCTCAAAAGTGATTTTAAGCTGAGTGCGCGGACTGAAAAAATGCTGCAAACACAAAAGCCCCGTTACCGCCTGCGACAACATAGTCGCAATCGCAGCACCTGCTAAACCAAAGGGGAAAACCACAATAAACAGCCAGTCTAAGAAAGTGTTTAATACACCACCCAAAATCAGCACCCAAGTCACCATGGATGGCCTGCCATCATTACGCAGCAGTGTGGTGAAGGTCATTGAAATTATGGGAAAATGACACAGTGCAAAATACCAGAATAAGTATTCGTTAGCGTTTTCGAGCATCTCCCCTTGCGCCCCGAGAGCAACCAAAATATCTCGCGAAAATATCCCACCAACAAGGGCAAAAAAGCATCCCGTTAATAAACATAACGTAAAGGCATTACCCAGTAGTTTACGGGCCTTGACTACATTACCTTGGCCAAGATTGATTGACACTAATGCCGCACTACCCATACCTATCATGGCGCCAATAGCGTATAAAATCGCGCCCACAGGGTAAGCTAGCATCATCCCCGCCAGCCCTGTTTCACCTAAATAGTGGCCAACAAAGATGCCATCAATTGTCACATATACGCCCGTGACCAACATAGAGGCTATGGTGGGTATGGTATAGCGCCAAAAAAGCTTCGCAATCGGCTCCTCGAGCAAGCTCATATCCGCAGGAGCATGATTAGATGTTGTTGCTGTCATTAGCGTTTCTCACAAAAAGGGGGGCTAGAGTCGTATCTATCTAGAAAAATGATCGGGTGAACAAAAATGCGACAATGGATTGTACCTAAAAATAGCGAGAACTCAAAGCATGTTCATTGTGAATAATTAACAATAAAGATTAATCATCACAATGACTTAAGCAGAAACAGTCCAATTTCAGCCAAATGACAAACTCAGTACAGTTCAATAACAGATGTGGGTTAATTCATCATTTTCTGCTACTTTTTTGGTGTTTAAGGCCGAATTAGGTAAAGTATCCGTTCAAGCAAGCCCATTAACGTATTTAAGCAAGATGAAATCATTAACTTTATAAATTTAAGTTTTTGATAATTAATGGGTTAAACAGAAATAAATTCAATAACAATAATAAGGGAAGGACATGAGTCAGAATAGTCCAAATGCAGGCAACGATCTGCGAGAAGTCAAACAGCTCGGCATGTGGGCCTCCATTACTAGCTTAGGTTATGTGTTTTGGTTAGTTGGTGGTATGGAGTTAGTCGAGCGTATCGCCTACTACGGTGTTAAAGCCAGTGCTGGATTGTACGCTAAAGCGCCAGAGTCTGCGGGCGGCCTTGGGATCAGCCTAAGTGACTACGGCATTATTATTTCCCTCTGGGCGATCATGCAAACCTTTGTGCCCGTGTTCACCGGTGGCATGTCTGACCGAGTGGGCTACAAAGAAACCATCTTCGGCTCCACCATCATTAAAATCTTTGGCTATCTCGTCATGGCATTCTTCCCCAGCTTTTGGGGCTTCCTTGTCGGTGCATTACTCCTTGCCATAGGCACAGGGATATTTAAACCGGGCATTCAAGGCACCTTAGTGCTGTCCACTAATCGCAACAACACTTCAATGGCTTGGGGCATTTTTTACCAAGTTGTAAACATTGGCGGTTTCCTAGGGCCTTTAGTTGCTGTGCATATGCGCCAATTGTCGTGGGACAATGTATTTTTCGCCTGCGCCGCGATTATCTCACTCAACTTCTTATTCTTACTCACCTATACCGAGCCAGGTAAAGCCGAGCGACTGGAACGCAATAAGCAAATAAAATCGGGTGAAGTCGAACAAGAATCCCTGTGGCGTGATGCTTGGCGCGAGTTGAAAAAGCCGATTGTAATCTACTATATGCTCGTTTTTTCAGGATTTTGGTTCTTGTTCAATGCCTTATTCGATGTGCTGCCTATCCATATTTCCGAATGGGTCGATACCAGCGTAATCGTCACCTCCCTCTTTGGCAGCGAAGGCACCAGTAACGGCATTCTGCAATTTTGGCTTGGCCTCAATAACGAAGGCACTAAGGTGATGCCCGAGGGCATGCTAAACCTCAATGCGGGCCTGATTATGACCTGCTGCTTTATCGTTGCGGCGCTGACGGCTAAATACCGTATTACTACCGCTATGTTTATTGGTTGTTTGCTGAGTATTTTAGCTTTTGTGTTTATCGGTGCTTTCCATGCGGCATGGTTTATCGTATTCGCGATTGCCATGTTCTCCATTGGCGAAATGATGATTAGCCCGAAGAAAAACGAGTTTATGGGTAATATTGCTCCCGAAGGCAAAAAAGCCATGTACTTAGGATTTGTGATGTTGCCCCAAGGGATCGGCTGGGGATTAGAAGGCTACTTTGGCCCTAAACTCTACGAGATTTATGCATCAAAGGAATTGTTTTCGCGGGATTTATTGCTAGAGCGCGGCATGAACAGCACTGAGGTCAGCGCCATTCCCCAAGGTGAAGCCTTTACTACCTTGGTGAGCTACACAGGTGAAAGCGCCCAGGAACTCACCCAACTGCTGTACCACAGCCATAACATTGGCATGGCGTGGTACATCATCGCCGCCATAGGGACTATCTCAGCGGTAGGGATTTACATCTATGGTAAGTGGTTACTCACACTACAAAGAGCCCAGCAAGCCGCCTAAGTGAAACTCGCTGACCTCATTCTGGGCAAGGACGACAAAGACAAGATAAGGGCTAGATGATGGCAAGGTGAGGAGCGATCCTCATCTTACCTCATCAGTATCAGAAAGATCTTGTCAGCAACTCAGGCGTAAATTGTTCGGGCGACAGCAATAAGCCTAGGCTTTCGATTTGTGCATTCAAACGATTGAGATCTTGAGTCAGTGCCGGCAAGGTCAGCGTATTGTCATCGAGTACATACACTTGCCTTAAACTGGTGTAATAAAAAAGCAATATAATCAAAGCATTCACGTCATTTTGCGCCGCAGCGGCTTTAATCTTTATCAACTTGCGATAAATACGATTATGGAGCTGCTTCAATTGCCACACATAATAAATTTCACTGAAAAAAGGTCGGTCTTTTAAGTTGTAAATCACGGCGCTACACAGACCCAGACTGAAAATCACGCCTAAGAGATTCAAGTGAAAATTACCTGTTGGCTCACCTGGCACTGGCGTCGCCCCAAACAGCGCAATGAGTCCAGTACCAAAAATCAGCGATAACACGACTAAGCTAACAACTAGAATCACAATGAATAAATTCATATTTTTACGATACAAGGTTTTATCTATTTCCTGCAGCTTCATAACATCCCGCTCAAATAAACCGCCCAGCATTGGCGTATAAATCAATGAATGGCAGAGCATACCGCAATCCCCTTTATTCGGCCTTAACTGATTTAAACGCATAAGGAAAATACATTTCTCCACCCCATCAGTGAATGATACAAACTGAAACCTTTAAGCGTAACTAAGCTGACTGAGGGATAGGATGACGTATCGATTGAAGATCAACGGCTTAATGCCCTTACGATTAATCTTCCATTTATTTCAAAACATTAAAATGTTAACGTGCAATCAAATCTGAGTAAAATTTGCTAACCTTAACCCTAGTGAATTGCATAACGATATCGCCGCTTTTACGAGAGACAGTGTTCTAACCTCCCGCATTCAAACCACACAAGGAATGCCATGATACTCAGCAAAGGCTTTGCACAAGTCGTCCTTTTGGCGCTCAGCAGCCTTTGCTTGACTGCACAGGCCAAAGACCTGCTCGCAGTGGGTTCGAGTTTCAGTCAAATTTTTGAACTACAAGCCAATGGCGAATATACCGGCTTAGGTGTCGATATTTTGAATCGCTTCGCCCAGCAGCAAAGTGTGAACATTCACTATCAAATTACCCCATGGCGCCGCGCTATCTCTATGGTTGAACGTGGCCAAGCGGATATTCTTATTGGTCCCTACGATACCCCAGAACGTAATGCCAACTTGGTTTTTGCGGCGAAAGCATTTTACCGCGATGATATGGTGTTTTATGCTCGGGCAGACAATGAAATAGTGTGGAATGGCGACTATGCCAGTATTAAAACGCAACGGATTGGAAAAATGCAGGGTTGGAGTTATGGCACACGGTTTACTGAACAAACTAAATCATTAAATATCAATGAATTTGTCGATATTAAAAGTGGCATAGAACGGCTTTCGCGGGGTGATTTAGATTTACTCGCCACCAATAGTCGCAATACCAATGCAGTGCTCGCCCAAATCAAAATCCCTAAAGCAATTACGCCAATCATGCCGATAATCGATGTGCGAGACGGCTTTATGGCTTTTCCGAAACAAGCTAAATTTGATCCGCTAAGAATTCGTTTTGACAGCTTCTTCGAGGAGATGATCCAAAATGGCACACTCACGACACTCGGCCAAAAATACCGCGTGACCTTGCCTTACTGAGCCGGCCTTACTATTCCCACCAAATCTGACCCCTCTTACCTATGCTCACACCTGTAATAAAGAGTGATGGGGAACTCTGTTAGCTAAGACAAGCAATCAACTGCAGCTCAATCTCGTTCCAATTGACGTCGTCCATGGTAATCATTTCTAGTCTGGAATCTAAGGTGTCATCGAGTTCAACCACAGTAAACTCATGGTCAATCCAGTTAAATCCTGCAATTCCATCAGTAGTGATCATCACGGCCTTTAATCTAAGCAACACTTGCCCAACGTTGGATGACTGAGCTTGCCGCTGAATAAAATCCATTAATTTATCAAAATCAAATTCTTGACTCGGTTCAAACACCCAGCCGCAGCTAAAACAACCTTCACCTTGATTCTGCTTTCGCACTATACCGCGATCATCAAAATCAAGTGCGACTTCGATTGCACCTTCGGCAAAGAGGCTCAACTCACTCAAGCGCGAACCACCAGCACGAAACAAGCTTGGGGCAGTCGTCGGTAGGCTGCCCAGCTTTAGGCCCGCGCTAGCATGCCCATTTATATTGAGTGACACGCGCCTTGGTTGGTTAAGATAGTCCAGCAAAGCGCTAGGTAAAGGCTGTTGATTTGAGTGGCTCACTACAGGAATATCAGTACGTTCAATATGGCTTAAATAAGTCTGCAATTCATAGAGTAACTTAGTATTTTCAGCATCATACAAGTCAGACTTAGTTGCGATGATCACATCGGCCACTTGCAACTGTTGAATAAAATTTGCATGTTCACGATAGCGAGGATCGTGGATCTTACGCGCGTCCACCAAACATAGAGTGCTACGCAGTGAAATCACATTCTGATAATGGGGCGCACTCAGTACTTTAATGATTTCATTAGGATGCCCAAGCCCAGTCGGTTCAATCAATAAGCGGTCAGGTTTCGCTTTCGCAATCAACTGATTGATGGCCACTTGTGTCGGTACGCCCGCGGCGCAGCACATACAGCCACCCGCAACCTCACGAATTTGTATGCCGTTATCGGAGGAATTCAGTAACCCCGCATCAATGCCGACCTCACCAAATTCATTGACCAACACAGCCCAAATTTCATCCGCGGGTTTAGTCGCCAGCAATTGCTTAATCAGAGAGGTTTTACCTACACCTAAAAAACCTGTAATGATATTGGTGGGAATCGCTTTGATAATCATAAGGAAACTCGCTCGAATAGAAAGCTTGGCGCTCGAGTGTAGAAGTATTGGCTTTGAAGCTCAACAAAAAGCGCATCGGTGAGGATGCACTTTTAGAATAGCGACAGGCTATGTAGCAAAATATGCAACTGACTATTCAACAGTCAAATCAACAAACTAGGCAACCGTTAAACGGCTAAACTAATAGGCACTTTGCACTTATTAGCCTTGATTGTTGGGCTTAGCTTATTTTGACTTAGCTTATTTTGACTTATTGGTGCGAGAGCCAAAACCTGACTTATTGCTCACCAAATTCGACTTAGGTTTAGTTGCATTAAACGGCTTACCTGAGCCAGAAGCTGGCTTAGCACGGCTAGAGGATTTCTCTGCACCTGCTTTGCTGTCCAGCGCTTTACCTTTAGCGTACTTGCCCTGACGAGACTGACCAATAGTGCGATCCTGCGGCGCCTTATGGCTCCACTTTCCAATCGGCTTAATCGGTGCCGCGGGCGCATCACGGTAACGGGCAGGCAAAGGCGTGCCTTCTTCATAACCAGATTGTACCGACACGGGCAGTTTTTGCTCAATCAAAGCTTCAATTTCAGCGAGCATTTCATCGTCAGAAGGTGACACGAACGAAATCGCGCGACCGGTTAATCCAGCACGGCCTGTACGGCCAATGCGATGGATATAATCTTCGGCAAGGAAAGGCAATTCAAGGTTGATCACCATAGGCAAGGCTTGAATGTCTAACCCACGTGCAGCCACATCGGTTGCCACCAGCACCCGCAATTTACTGGCTTTAAACTCTTCCAACACCCGATTACGGGCGCCTTGAGTTTTATCGCCATGGAACACGCCTGCGGCTATGCCATCCAGCTTTAATTCTTGTAATAAATGCTCGGCGCTTTCTTTCGTGCTGGCAAAAACCAGTACTTGGCGCCAATTGTTGCGGCCAACGAGTTCTGACAACAGCTCGGCTTTACGACGTTTATCAACGCGATAGACTTCCTGCACAACTGTGGATGCGGTAGTCGTGTCAGCAACATTCACCCACTGAGGTTCATTCAGCATTTTCTCAGCGAGTTGTTTGACGGCATCGCTATAGGTCGCTGAAAACAACATGGTTTGATGCTGCGGCGCAATTAAGCGTTTCACTTTTTCAATGTCGCGCACAAAACCCATGTCTAACATACGGTCGGCTTCGTCGATCACTAACGTGGTAACGCTCGACAAATCTAACTGGAATTGGCCGATAATATCGAATAAACGACCAGGAGTTGCCACCAAAATATCAACGCCCTGCTCAACCCCTTTACGCTGGGGATTCATGTTGGCGCCGCCGTAAACAGCTAAGGTTTTCAGGGGTAGGAACTGGCTGTATTTTTGGATATTTTCGCAGACTTGAATCGCAAGTTCGCGGGTGGGCGTCATCACCAACGCGCGTAAAATCGGTTTATCATTGCTGTCGCTTGTTAAAGACTCAGCCGCCAACTTTTCAAGTACAGGCAGAGCAAAGGAAGCCGTCTTACCTGTCCCCGTTTGGGCGCAGGCCATAATGTCTTTGCCTTCAAAGGCAAGCGGGATCACTTTCTCTTGCACTTGAGTGAGTTGCTGATAGCCACACTCAGTTATCGCATTCAAAATAGGAGAAGATAAACCGAGTGTTTCAAATTTCATAGGGACTCTTTAGCTAAGTAGTAAAACTTTGATGCGAGGTGATACTCAATGCCCCAACGCGGGGCCGCGGAGTCTAGCAAAATCCGCGGCGTTTTTATAGGCAATTATCGCCACTAAGTTAATATCTCCTCAGACATGGGAGACTAAAAGCGGATCCTGTAAGTATTTTTGGCTAAATTCACCCGCAGGCACAGGTCTTGAGAACAAGTAACCTTGGCCGTAGTCACAGCCTGCAGCCAACAAGACTAGCCGCTGCGCATCGGTTTCGACACCTTCGGCAATCACCTTCATTCCCAACTTGTGGGCCATCACTATAATCGCCTCGCAGAGAATTTGATCGTTTGAATCGGTATCGATATGGCGGGTAAAAGATTGATCAATTTTAAGATAATCAATGTCAAACTTTTTCAGATAGGCGAGTGACGAATAGCCAGTACCAAAATCGTCCAGCGACACTTGCACACCCGCATCGCGGTAGGCCAGTAGTTTTTCGGTTACACCCATACTGGCATCCAATAACAAGCCTTCGGTAATTTCAACGCACACGCCCGCGCCTGTAATATTAAGATCTTGCAATAACTTCAACCAATCATTGAGCAGCGTGCCTTCATCACGAAATTGGATTGGGGATTTATTGACGCTGATTTGGATTTCAACCCCTAATTCATGACGCCACGCCGCACTCTGGCGAGCGGCTTGCTCGAACACCCAATTGCCGATTTCAACAATCAAGCCAGTATCCTCCGCCACAGGAATAAACTCAGCAGGCGACACAGCACCACGCTCTGCATGATGCCAGCGGATCAAGGCTTCAGCCTTGGTCACTTCACCCGTTGCTAAGGCAACAATCGGCTGATAATGCAGTTCAAATTCTTTATTCACGACCGCTTGACGTAAGTCTTGAATCAAGCGCATGCGGTATTTGGCGTATTCCTGCATCGACGGGGTGAAATAGTTGAAGCGATTACGCCCTTGATCTTTCGCCGCATACATCGCCTGATCCGCATGCTTGAGAAGCCCTTCAATACTGGTAGAGTCATCGGGATATAAAGTAATCCCAATACTGACGCTGATATAAGCGGTTTCTTCCCCTAACACATAGGGTTCGGCAATTCGTCGCAAAATATTCTCGGCGACGCGCTCAATCCCCTTATGGTCTTCCATCGAACTTAACACCACAGTAAATTCATCGCCGCCAAGACGCGCCACGACGTCAGCATCACGCACACAGGATTTCAATCGACTCGCGGTTTCTATCAGCAGTAAATCGCCCATGGCATGGCCTAAGGTGTCATTCACTTCTTTAAAGAAATCTAAATCCAAGAACAATAAAGCAAAGTGGTTGCGATTGCGGTCAGCATTTTTCACTTCACTGCTTAAATACTCCAACAACATGCGCCGATTAGGCAACCCCGTCAGCGTATCGTAGTTAGCCTGTTTCCAAATCAGATGTTCATTTTGCTTCTTATCGGTAATGTCTGAGAACAGGGCAACACGTCGATAGGGATGGCCTTCTTTATCATTAATCGTATTAATGGTTAACCAGATAACATATTCCTCGCCATTTTTGCGCCGCTGCCACATTTCCCCCTGCCATTGGCCTTTCTCGCGAATATCATTATTCATTTTGTTGTAAAAATCGCGGCCATTGAGGTCACAATAAAGCAGCCGAATATGTTGGTCCCGCACTTCAAATTCGCGATAACCCGTCATCACACTAAAGGCAGCATTGACGGTAATAATCACGCCCTTTTCATCGAGGACACTCATGGCTTCAGAGCTGTTATCGTAAACCAGTGCCGACAACTTTAAGGATTCTTCGATAAGTTTTGCGTCGGTAATATCGGTATAGGTTCCGCACATACGCAGAGCATTGTTGTTTGCATCTCTGCTCACGACTTTACCTGTATCAAGGATCCACCGCACCTTACGGTTTACGGTATTTAAGCGGTACTCCATCTTATGTTGCGCCGTTTCGCCACGAATATGGGCCTCAATCGAATGCAGCACTTTAGGCCTGTCCTCGGCGACTATCGCATCCATCCATTGGCGACTATTAGCGTTGAGCATATCAACATCGCAGCCAAGAATATCGGCACTGCGGGCATTACGTTCAATGCGGTCATTGCGAATATCCCAATCCCACACTCCAAGATCGCTACTGCTTAACACCAGTTCGAGTTGTTCTCGGCTAGCGAGCACCTCTTGGTCGGCAATGGCCTGTGAGGTGATATCTAAATATCCAGCAATAACAAGCAACACGGCATTATTACCACCGCGCTTACAGGCGACTGTCATATGGGTGTAAACCACGCTACCGTCCTTAACGATAAAACGTTTATCCATCTCGTAATTATCGATATCCCCCCGCAGCATAAGCTCAAATTTCAGGGCATCCGCTTCTAAATCATCGGGATGGGTAATTTGTGCCCACGTCATCCGTAGCAATTCAGCTTCTGAATACTTGAGCATTTGACATAACCGTGGATTCACCTTTATCCACTTTTGATCTATCCCCGTTATTGCAATACCAATATTGCCCGCGTTGAATTGGCTCCGAAAAAGGAAATCATCCTGCAGACGAATTTGTTCATCACGCTCTAATTCAAAACGTCGCGATAACAAGCGGCTCAATAGCCAAGTCGCAATTGGGAAAATGGTCAATACTGGGAGGGTCACTTTGGCGAGCAATGGCATTGCTATGCCATCGGGTAGAAATAAGAACCACAACAACATCACGATATGAACGGTATAGGCAAAGAGAAAAATCTCTCCACCTGAAATATTGGCTAACAGAGACTTACGATATTGACGCCAGATCACCCCGATTAACCCGGATGACACTATCACGCCGACGCCAATCCATATACCAGCGCCACCGATACTGATGCGATACAGCGCCGTCATCACGACAGCAACTAAGGTCGGTAAACCACCGAAAAATAGACCAGAAATACAGAGAATAACCGAACGGGTATCAAAGAAAACGCCAGGCAAATATACCCAAGGCGTACTCATAATAGTGATACCAATACCACCGATGAGCATCCCAATAATGATGCGCCACAGTAAAAAATACTGCCGCTGGTGTTTTTTAGGGATCACGTCGTACAAAAATACCAACGCCAGCAATAAAGCCGCATTTTGTACTAACGGAAAGAGAATACCTTTATCCATAACTCAGAGAGCGACTCCAAAAATGAGGGGGCTTGATACCATTTTAACATTCCCCCACAAGTGTAGCAGAATCACTTAGAAATCATGCGTTAATTCCCTTTGCCGCATCACACTTTGGACTTACCACATTACATTTTGCAATAGAGTTGTTGACGATATTGCTCTGCAATAGAATGCCAGTCAAAACGCTGTGCCATGGCCGCAGCACGCACTTGTGGCCATGTTTTTCCCTCGAAACAAGCAATGGCTTGCACCAACCTTTGCAAAAACGCTTCGGCTTGCTCATTTAAGCTATTGCCGTTAAAAGCAAAACCATTAACACCATCCTCAACGGTATCCTTTAAACCGCCTACACTATGCACTAAACATGGCTGTCCCGCGCGCATAGCCAACATTTGACTGATGCCACAGGGCTCAAAGGAACTTGGCATCAAAAATAGATCGCCATGCTGATACAGCGCTTCGGATAACGCCTCGTTGTATCCCTGCAAAAATAATAGGTTATCGTATTTAGCCCCTAACGCTTGGAAAGACTTAGCAATCGATGCGTCGCCACTGCCGAGTAAAATCAGCAGCGCCGTCGGTTTTGTCTGCTTCAATGCTTTAAGTAAGGTCTCAAGCACAGATAAACCCGAGGGCAATTGATGGCGCAGCAGTAAGACTTTTTGATCGGTCAAGCGGCCCACCGAAGTCAATAGCAGACTCGGTACTTGCTCCGCCATCGCTTGACGCCAATGGGCTTGAATGCGGGCAAAAGCAATCATGTCCACGCCGCTCACTTGCGCTTGATGTCCCTGCCATTGCACTAACGCAGTCTCAATCGCACTGAGCAATTGCTTGAACTCGGGTACTTGAATACGCGCAGGTGGCTTAGCGGGTAAATCCGATACTGACGAATATACACAGCCATTTAAAATCCCCACCACTTTGTCATCATTGGCCTTGGCCTGTAAGTCTTGCTCTAACCCTTCACCACCAAAAAATCCCGCTTCAGGTTTGGACGGCTGCAACACTTCCTTGGCATAACTGGGTGAGACTAAATGCACTTTGTCGCTCAGCACTATGCCCATGCGCATAGGGTTAACACAGTAGGGATAACGGGGATCGGTGATCAGCTGTTTTTGCCCCTGCGTCAAAGTGGCAAACAGCTCGGGAAACCAAGCAGCAAAAGAGGATGAATCTTGGCTTAAGGGACGTATCCCCTGCAGCGCAAGATTGTGGATAGAGAACACACACTCAATGTCTTTGAGAGCACTGAACTCAGGCACGAATGCTCTTAACATGGCTAAGCAGCCCGCATGCCAGTCATGTAAATGCAGCACAGTCGGCATAGGCACTCGGCCAGTAACTAATGCTGTCGCGACGCTCGCGCAAAGGAAAGCAAACTTAGTCGCATCGTCGGAGAAAGGACGCTCGGCACTGCCTTGGCTATAAATCTGCCCAGGTACGGATTGCCATAATGCATGTTCGAGCAGATAAATCATCGCCTCTGGCACATGGGGATGGGGCATGGAGAACACATGCACTCGCTCCAAGCGACCACCAAAGGCCACAGTTAACTCACCCAGATCTTGGGGTTGATTCGCTACCGCAGTTAAAAAGCCATAGCTTGGCATGATCACATCGGCGCACAAATCAACACCCGCCAGAGCGGCGGGTAAATCACGGATGACATCCGCCATACCGCCAACCTTGGCGCCCGCAAGGGCACCGTTTTCAGCCGCGACCATCAAAATGCGTTGTTTCAATTAATTGGATACTCCCGCTACTTCAACTGTGCAGCTTTTATTCAGCTGCCTATACCTAAGCCATTTTTACTTTAATGATCAATTTACTTTAATGATCAAAGCACTATTCATAGCCTACAGGCAAACCTAGCATGTCACGGGTCACTAAAGTCACGCCTTTTTCGGACACCCTAAAGCCTTTAGCTCTGTCGTGATCATGGTTATAACCTATTACCATGCCTTCGGGAATAATGCAGCCACGGTCAAGTATCGCATTCTTGATTTTGCAATGGCGCAGCACGACTACATCGGGTAGCACTACTGAATCTTCAACCAATGAATAAGAACAAACGCGTACTTCGTTAAACAATACGCTACGGCGCACTGTCGCCCCCGAAATAATACAACCGCCCGAAACAATCGAGTCCAACGCCATACCGCGTCTGTCATCGTCATCAAACACAAATTTAGCCGGAGGCAATTGTTCTTGGAAAGTCCAAATTGGCCATTTCGCATCGTACAAATTCAGTGCTGGCGTAGGCGATAACAGTTCCATATTCGCTTGCCAGAAAGAGTCTAGCGTACCCACATCGCGCCAATAGGCTTGCTCGTTCGGGAAAGCGCTCTTAAAGGGATAGGCGAACACATTATGTTTTTCGATGATCGCAGGAATAATATCCTTACCAAAATCGCGATCTGAGCTTTCGTTTAAGGCATCTTTCTTGAGCTGGTCAAACAAAAACTCTGTGTTAAACACATAGTTGCCCATAGATGCTAAACACATTTCAGGATTACCCGGAGAATGCTTAGGTTGCAGCGGCTTTTCTTCAAAGCCTAAAATGCGCATCTCTTCATCGACTTCCATCACCCCAAACGAACCCGCTGCTTCGGCAATCGGCACTTCAAGGCAAGAGACTGTCATATCTGCACCCGACTCGGCATGGGCGGCTAATAACCCAGCATAATCCATGCGATACACGTGATCGCCAGACAACACCATCACGTATTTAGGCAGCTCGTGGCGAATGATATCGATATTTTGAAATACCGCATCGGCCGTGCCTTGGTACCAGTTTTCCGAATAGCGTTGTGAAGCGGGTAAAATCTCCACCGACTCGCCCAGCTCCTTCTTAAAATGGCCCCAACCGCGCATCACATGGCGGATCAAAGAATGCGACTTGTACTGTGTGACCACACCCACGCGGCGAATACCTGAGTTGATGCAGTTAGACAGCGGGAAATCGATAATACGAAACTTACCACCGAAATACAGTGCAGGTTTAGCACGCCAATCCGTGAGTTCATGCAAGCGAGACCCGCGCCCACCAGCTAAAATCAACGCATAGGTTTCACGAGTTAAATTACTGATATAACGAACATTAGACATAGGCTCTTACTCCGAAATCGGCAAACTGATTGCCCATAAATGGCTTATCGATACGGCAGACACTGCCGTACTCCCCTGAGTATTTCTCACTTGCATTCCCCATTCCTTCCATTGATTGCTGCATTCCTTTCAAACACTTATACTCATCCGCTATAACAAGAGACTTATAACCAAGAGCCCTACCCTTACAGTTTCCAAATTTCATCGCGATAACCTGCGATCGTCACATCACTCGAAAAACGTCCACTGGCGGCGGTATTGCGAATACTCATCTGCGTCCACACCTGCGGATCTTTATAGGCTCGCGCCACGGCTTCTTGCACGACTCGGTAACTGTCAAAGTCGGCGGCCGTCATCCATTGATCATCGCTACTTTCGATGGCGGTAATAATAGGATCGAAAATCCCCGGCTCCAGCAGATTGAAGTGACCACTTTTGAGTAACTTCATCACCTCAGATAACGCCAGTGAATCGTCAATAATGCTGCGCGGATGATAGTGGTTACGTACCTGCGAGACCTGCTCCGCATTGAGTCCGAACAGGAAGAAGTTCTCTGAGCCCACTTCCTCTAACATCTCGATATTGGCGCCATCCATAGTGCCGATGGTTAGGGCGCCGTTCATCATGAACTTCATATTGCCCGTGCCCGATGCCTCTTTGCCCGCGGTTGAAATTTGCTCGGACAAGTCAGTCCCTGGGCAGATTTTTTCCATGGCGCTGACGTTGTAGTTTGGTAAGAAAGCAAAGCGTAGGTAAGGCGTCACCATAGGATCGGAATTGACCATATGAGCAACATTGCTGGCGAGCTTGATGATCAACTTAGCCATAAAGTAACCGGGCGCCGCTTTACCGCCGATCAATACACAACGTGGCACCATGTTTTCGGTGTGGCCTTGCTGGATCTGATGATAGAGATGAATCACATGCAATATGTTGAGTAACTGACGTTTATATTCGTGAATACGCTTCACTTGCACGTCAAACAGCATAGCCGGATCGAACTCAACCCCACATTCCTTAACAATCATCTTAGCCAGCAAAGCCTTGTTGGCTTGCTTCACATCACGCCATTTTTGGATAAACGCATTGTCCTGTGTGAGGGCATTGAGCGCCGTTAACTGGCTTAAGTCTGTCACCCATTCTTGACCTAAATGGGCGGTCAGTAACTTAGCTAAGGCAGGGTTACAATGGGCAAGCCAACGCCTTGGGGTCACGCCATTGGTGCGGTTATTAAACTTATGCGGCCACAACTCATAGAAATCCTTAAACAACCCAGATTTGAGTAGTTGCGTGTGTAAACCCGCGACACCGTTGACTGAGAAACTCGCCACAATCGCCAAATACGCCATACGCACATGGGGATGTGGACCATCTTGAATAATTGACATACTCGCCAATTTCTCACTATTTCCTGGCCAATGGTGGGCGACTATATCTAAGTAACGGGCGTTGATTTCATAAATAATTTCTAAGATGCGTGGCAACATTTGCGCCATCATACGCACGGGCCAACGCTCTAATGCTTCAGGCAACAGGGTATGGTTAGTGTAAGCCATGGTCTGACTGGTAATCGCCCACGCACTGTCCCATTCCAAACCGTATTCGTCGATCAATAACCGCATCAACTCAGGCACGGCAATGCTAGGGTGAGTGTCATTCAACTGCATGACATTTTTAGCGGCAAACTGCGTAAAATCATGACCATGACGACTCACCCAACGTTTGAGTAAATCCTGCAAGCTAGCGGAGGATAAAAAGTATTGCTGACGTAATCGCAGCTCTTTGCCGTTCTCGCTCGCATCATTTGGATAGAGCACCATAGTGATCTGCTCGGCCAAGTTTTTACGGGCCACCGCTTCCGTGTAGTCGCCTTGGTTAAACTCAGCTAAATCAAAATCATCGGTGGCTTCAGCCTTCCACAATCTCAGGGTATTTACCCGCCCATTGCGATAACCGGGAACTGGCATGTCATAGGCGACGGCGAGCACATCTTGGGTTTCAACCCAAATAATGTGCCTACGGCCTTGTTTATCGACATAGGATTCGGTATGACCAAAAAATGGCACTATTACGTTGTGGGTAGGGACACGCACTTCCCACGGATTACCTTCGCGCAACCAACGGTCAGGGCGTTCAACTTGGTAACCGTCGACTATCTTCTGGGCGAACATGCCATATTCGTAACGTATGCCATAGCCTGTCACTGATAAGTCCATGCTGGCGCAGCTATCGAGGAAACACGCGGCTAATCGACCTAGGCCGCCGTTGCCTAAACCAGCATCATGTTCGGCCTCTTCTAACTCTTCTAGCGATACGGCATAGTTGCTCAAGGCATCACGGCTATCTTGTTGCAAATCTAAACTCAGTAGTGCATTACCTAGTGCTCGGCCCATCAAAAATTCGAGGGATAAATACGCCACTTGCTTGCGCTTAAAATGGCTGTCATCCACTCGAGTCTGACGCCAATTATCTAGCATCTGTTCTTTCACGCTGTAAGCTAACGCTTGAAATAATTCGCAGCTCACGCCTTCGCCACGGCTGAGTCCATAACGTAAATGGCGCTCAAAAGAAGCGGGCAAAGCATCGCAGGGTTCACAGGGCTCAGCGGCTTTAGACTTAGTCTGACGCTTAGCGGGAGCCTTCTTGCTCGCGGCTTTTGACTGAGCTAGTGTTACTGGTTTTTCGCTGGTATTGGGGCTCAGCTCGCTTTTGTCACTCATAGTTAATTCCTTCATTTCCTATAAAATCAAATCAGCATGAAAAAGCATGAGACTACGATCTTGCAGTAAGTATCGCGTCGCAGAGATCTGAACATCCAGCAGCTCAGTTTGGGTATGAATAAGGCATTGCCACGGACTCAAGTGCTCGAAAGTCGGCAGGGTAAAAGCGAGAGGGTTGTCGTCGGCATTAACCATCAACAGTAAAGCTTGCTGCTTGCCTTGATCTTCTAAATCACCGGAAAGCACCACAGACAAACTGCGGCACATAGATTCGGTCCACAAGCTCTTGGTCATTTGTTCACCTTGGCGACTAAACCAATCTAATCGAGTACCAATATCGGCTAAGGATTCAGCCAATAACTGTTCGTGAATGAAGCGCTTAGCACATAACAGCGGGAAACGTTTCCGCAGGGCAATAAGCTGCTGAGTAAAGGCCAACAACTCAGTGTCCATGCCCTTTGCCGACCAATCAAACCAGTTCAGTTCATTGTCTTGGCAATAGGCATTATTGTTGCCTTGCTGAGTGCGGCCTGTCTCATCACCGCTCAACAACATAGGCACACCTTGAGATAAAAATAGCGTAGTCAATAAGTTACGTTGTTGACGACTGCGAAGTTCTAGAATTGAGCTATCTTCGGTTTCCCCTTCAATCCCATAATGATGGCTGAAGTTTTCTTGGTGACCATCGCGGTTATCCTCCCCATTTGCCAAGTTATGGCGCTGGGTATAACTCACTAAGTCTTTAAGAGTAAAACCGTCGTGACTGGTTAAAAAATTAAGACTGGTCGCAGGTGGACGGCCACTGTGCTCAAAAAAATCCCCCGAGCCGTGAAAACGCCGAGCAAATTCGGGCAACATGCTGTGATCGCCGCGCCAAAAGCGGCGCATAGTGTCTCTATATCTGTCATTCCATTCGCTAAAAGCCACGGGAAAATTGCCCAATTGATAACCACCAGGGCCGATATCCCAAGGCTCAGCAATTAATTTCACTCGGCACAAAACAGGGTCTTGCAACAGCGCATCGAAGAAACCTGAGCCGGGATCAAAACCATAGGCCTCGCGACCTAAGCAAGCCGCCAAGTCGAAGCGAAACCCATCGACGCCCATGATTTCTACCCAATAACGCAGCGAATCTAGCACTAGCTGTAACATGCGTGGATGATTGATATTTAAGGTGTTTCCGCAACCCGTATCATTAATATAAAAACGCTTATCATTCGGATGCAGACGGTAATAACTGAGATTATCTATGCCACGAAAACTAAAGGTCGGCCCAAGTCGACTCCCCTCTGCGCTGTGGTTATAGACCACATCGAGGATCACTTCGATACCTGCGCCGTGAAGTGCATCCACCATGGCCCGAAACTCACCAATATCGTCGGAGGATAGATAACTCGGCTCAGGGGCAAAAAAGCCGATACTGTTGTAACCCCAATAGTTAGTGAGCTTTTTCTCGAGCAAAAATGGCTCAGTGAAAAAGGCCTGTACAGGAAGTAACTCGACACACGTTACCCCAAGTTCGGCCAAATAATCGATAGCTGGCTGAGTCGCTAAACCCGCAAAGGTGGCACGTTTATGGGGTTCAATCTCAGGATGCGCCGCCGTAAAGCCTTTAACGTGCATCTCATAAATGATGCTGCGCTCTAGGGGTTTGGGCTGAAACCTCGACACAAGGGGCTGAATCGACTGCTTGGCAGCTATCTCGATTAATGGACGAATGTCCACGACCTTGCATTTTGGCACATAGGCAGCGTTATCTAACTTACTGAAAGATAAATCTTCATCCATGTGGTTCAGCTCGTAACCATAGTTAGACTCATGGTCGCGATATTCACCGACGAGCTGGCGCGCATAGGGGTCGAGCAATAATTTATTGGGGTTAAATCTATGACCAAGCAGAGGCTCATAGGAGCCATAAACGCGATAACCGTAGAGTTGCCCCGCCTTAAGCCCTTGCACAAACACATGCCAGATTTGCTGGGTTTGTTCAGTTAACACAATACGCGCGATTTCTTGCTCGCCATTGTCATCAAATAAACATAACTCGACCGCTGTGGCGTTAGCTGAAAATAACGCAAAGTTGACGCCATCGCCTTCAACATTAGCACCGAGCGGAAAAGGCTCACCTACCCCTAACGCCCATTTTTCGCTTTGAAATGGGTGGTTTTTAGCGTCAGGATTAAGCTTAATATCATCAGCCGTAGGCTTTTGCATGCTAGTTCGCCTCAGCCAATCCAGTTGCAGGCCCTATCACTAGGCAGCCCAAGGGCGGCACAGTGATCAGCGCGCTCTGCGCCATTCCCTGCCACGGTAGCGACTCAGCAACCACAGTGCCCGCATTACCTTGATTACTGCCACCATAAATCTGGCTATCGCTATTAAGATATTCGCGGTAATCCCCCGCCAAAGGCAAACCAATACGGAACCCAGTGTGCAATTGGGGCGTCATGTTGATGACAAACACTAACGGTGCATCACCCGCTAACCCGTAACGCACAAAGGTAAAGATGCTGTCGCGGCTATTCTCACAATCTAGCCAACTGAATCCTGCCCCCTCGTAATCCTGAACTGATAAGGCTGGCATTTTTTGATATAAGTGATTGAGATCTTTAAGCCAACGTTGCACACCTTGGTGCGGTTCATAAGCCAATAAGTGCCAATCTAAACTCTGGTTATGGTTCCACTCATTTCGCTGACCAAACTCGCAGCCCATAAAGAGTAATTTCTTCCCGGGATGCCCCCACATAAAACCGTAATAAGCACGCAGGGTGGCAAATTTCTGCCAATCATCACCGGGAATTTTATGCAGCAACGAGCCCTTGCCGTGGACCACTTCATCGTGACTCACGGACAACATAAATTGCTCGGTATAGGCGTACATCAAACTGAAGGTCAATTGATGATGGTGGAATTGGCGGTAAAGCGGATCGCGGCCTAAGTAGCTTAAGCTGTCATTCATCCAGCCCATGTTCCATTTAAAGCCAAAGCCAAGACCTTGCTGATCCGTCGGCTTAGTCACCCCTGCAAAGGCGGTGGACTCTTCGGCGATCATGCAAATGCCGGGGAAAGCTTGGTACAAGCGTTGATTCAAAATTTGTAAGAAACTAATGGCCTCGAGATTCTCCCGTCCACCATAGGCATTGGGCAGCCATTGGCCCGGCTCGCGGCTGTAATCGAGGTACAACATAGAAGACACCGCATCGAGACGCAGGCCATCGAAATGAAACTCCCGCAGCCAGTAACAGGCATTACTCAACAAGAAACTGCGCACTTCACCGCGATCATAATTATAAATTAGGGTATCCCAATCGGGATGTGTACCCTTGCGAGGATCTTCATGCTCATACAAACAAGTGCCATCGAAACGCACTAAGCCGTGGGGATCCTTAGGAAAATGCGCCGACACCCAATCGAGGATGATACCAATTCCCGCCTGATGGCAGGCATCCACAAAGGCCTTTAACCCATTGGCATCGCCAAATCTGTGGGTCGGCGCATAGAGACCCACTGGCTGATATCCCCACGAACCATCAAAGGGAAACTCGCTGATCGGCATCAGTTCGATGTGGGTAAAGCCTTGCTCCTTCACATAGGGAATAAGCTGTTCAATCAAGTCTCGATAATCAAGATATTGCTCGCCTTGCTCTCCCTTACGACGCCACGAACCTAAGTGCACTTCGTAGGCCGACATGGGCGCTTTATGCCAAGCAGTCGCCGCTCGCTTACTCATCCAAGCGGTATCATTCCAGCTATGGTGGGCTTTTTGGGGCACGATAGAAGCATTGTGGGGCGCGCATTCCATTTGGGTTGCCATGGGATCGGATTTAGTATGGCGCTCACCATTTTGATAAACCAAATCAAACTTATAGTGTGCACCTTCAGCCACATTGGGTAAAAATAGCTCCCATAAACCATTGGCAATATGTTGGCGCATCACATGGCGAGTATCGTCCCAATGGTTAAAATCTCCCACCACAGAAACCCGCTTAGCATTGGGTGCCCACACACAAAAATGCACGCCTTCGACGCCTTGGGTTTGACGCCAGTTGGCACCTAAAAATTCATAGGCTCGCTCGGCGCTGCCTTCACCAAACAGGTAAATATCGTCACTATTGAGCAGTGAATCAAACTGATAAGGGTCGACTATATCTAACTGACACAGGGGATATTCCACCCGTAGCAAGTAGAGAAACGGCTTGACGCGTCGTCCCAGAGTGCCGGCGAACAGTCCCTGCTCGTTGACCTTGTCCAGACTCGCCACTTTGCGGCCATCTTTAATGCTGATCACATCCACACTGAGGGCATTGCGAAAAAAACAACGAACAATTAATGCCTTACCCTCGTTGGCACTGTGCATACCCAAGAGCGAAAAAACATCAGTGTATTGACCATTAAGTAGGGCGACGTCGGCACCATCGTAGAAATAGGCATTGGCTTGAGTCATCATTTTTCTTCCGTTTATCAGTCAATTAAACTTGCAAATTGGCACTCTTTACCCACATCCCCCTAATAATCTCATCTTTAGGGATGGCATAATGTGGTGCGACTTAGGCAGCCTTTCGCTGGTGCTAGATTTAGCTCGGTAGCTGTCTCGCCACAGCGATATTTTGTAATCGCTGCAGTATCTCTGGCGAAATCGATACTTGCGTTAAATTCAGCGGCAGGCGACGCTGCCAATTTGGATATTCGAGCCAAGTACCGGGAATATTCACCGCATGGCGATCGGCTAATAAATCGCACAGTTGCACGCTGTATAGCGCACTATTACCGCGAGCTCCTAAGGTCATCCAAGCCGTGAGCAAGGTTTGAATATCGAGTTCGGCTATCGCCACATCGGCTAACAGACCTTGAGCGACTAACAGTGAAATGAGTTGCTGCTTTTCATGTTCACGCCCCGCGAGCGCCTCGCCTAGCTGGTCGTCAGTTTCAAACAGGGATAACTGTCGACGCAGGTGTAAATCACTGCCACACCACCAAGCCACTAAAGTCGGCACATCGTGGTTCGCCAGCATCATTAAGCTTTGGGACTTATATTGATCCGGTGATTTAAAGCCTTGATGGTCTTTGCAGAAATAGAACAACTCGTTGGAATAAATGCCAGAAGAGTAGAGACGATGAATAATGTCAGGTGGCACCAGTCCTAAATCTTCGCCAATCACCACACAGCGAGCACGTTGGCTCTCAAGGCAAACGATGGCAAGCAAGGTTTCGACGGGATAATACACATAGGCACCGTGACCGAGTTGCTTATCCAGCGGCCACCACCAGAGTCGCAGTAAGCCCATCACATGATCGATACGCAAGGCACCACAGCTTTCCATATTGGCGCGGATCAAGGCGATAAAATGGCTGAAATTATGTTGTTTTAACTTCACAGGATCGAGTGGCGTTAAGCCCCAATTTTGTCCTTGGGGTGCAAAGGGATCGGGCGGTGCACCTATGCTGGCATTCAAACAAAACTGCTCGGCATTGGCCTGCACTTCACTGCCGTGCAGCGCTGCACCAACAGCCAAATCACGGATCAATCCCAACCCCATACCCACCTCTTTAGCTTTTAGCTGACAGAGGTGTAACTGCTTTTCAGCCACAAATTGCAGGTAAAGATAGAAACCTTCCTCTTGCACAAACGCTTTAGGACTACGTAAATATTCCGCTTGAGCAAACTCTTGTAGCGCACTGCCCTGCTCACGCACAAATTCATGGAATCTTTGCGCTCTGGGCGTGTCATTCGCCAGATGCGTGTCACAAAAAACGCGATATAACTGCTCAAAGGCACGGTATTTCAGCTCGCTCACTTTAGGATAATCGAGCCAATTATCACGATTCAGTAAGGCGATAGCCTCTACCCAAGTAGAACTTGAAAATTCAGTGGCAAGAGTTTGGTATTCAGGAACGCTTTGTAATTGAATATATAGAGGATTAAGTCTGCGGCGATCGCACGGACTATAGGGACTCGGATGCTCTGGCGCCGCGATATCGAGGGCATGCAAGGGATTGAGTTGAATGAAATCCGCGCCTTGTGCCGCCACCAGCCCGATCAGTTGTTCTAAATCACCAAAATCGCCAATGCCCCATTGGCTCTCACTGCGCAAACTGTAGAGTTGAACGCTGATCCCCCAAGGTTTATGGCGTTTACCTTGGGCGACAGCCGTGAGTACGCCTTGGTAGGCGGCCCGCGGCGCCACCATTAAGGTGCCAGAAAACAAAGTGCTGGTATCAGCTTCAGCCGTCACACAGCTCTCTAGCGCCAAGCTTGGCGCTTGTGCACTTGTCGATAGGGTATGTTTTAAGCTTAAAGCTATGCGATGAAAGCCCAAACCTAACACAGAGAAATCACTCGCATTTTTGTCGGCTACATGCGCAAATGAGTCTTGGTTTTTGATTAAGGCAGGGTTGTTAGTGAACTCTTGGCTGCTCAGGAAATAGGACGCTAAATTCACCGCCTCAGTCTCGGCGGGCATTAAGTTGTCAGGGAAAGCTTGGGTCTTGGCCTCAGCTAGATCGAGGCGTGCGAATCCCAGTTGCGTAAGATCAAGGCGATAGTGTAGATAAAGCGTTTGTTCAATGCGGTAATCGCCAATGGACTTAAGCGCCGAGAAAGGCACATCAAATACGATGGACTCACCCTGTTCGCATTCAATCGCCACACTCAGATCTGAGGTGTAGGTTTCCGGTAAACAAAGGCTTATCCAAGGTTCATCCACAAAACACCAATGGAATTCAGGTAGAACCTGAGTCCAAGGACGGGCATCCAGTAAATCAATTTGCGACGCGATCAGTGATTCGGTCAATACCGTATCGACACAGGTCAGCCCAGCATCACTCGATAACGCTTCTGTAGCAGGAGCATCAATGGCAGTACCTGCCACGCTGTTTTTTTCCTGTAACATACAGGTCAAGATACCTTGCCTGTCTACCTCGGAAATATGGATATTTTGGCCAAAACAATCAGTAAATTCTGCTCCAACTCCCCGCAAATACAGCAACTTTTCCAGCCCCATATTTTGTCGCCCCCGCGACCGCTCATCCATAGCTTTAGATATACAGTAACCATGCCAACGAAAAGTAACAAGAAGATGACATAAATATTTCAGAGAAATAACAAAAAACATTTTCAAAAAATCAGTAACTTACTAGAAGCACTCAGTTAAGTTGGCGCTCAGTAGCTATCAGGATATAAAGAGTGGAATGCACTAAATTGGGGCATGCGTTCAGCAAGAGGGCAAGCATGGCTCCTAAAGCATGCAATAAGTGAAGAGCAAAGGGATAGAAATAACATGACAAGCGTAAGTCATTTTTATGTCATTGCATTCAGACTAATACTAACAAATAAGTCAGGTGACATATTAACCACAGATATCAGTGCAACACTTTGTATCAATTGTGTTTTATAACTTGAACAGCCTATCTCTCCTCTGTCAACATCTCGTCTCGCTACAGCATAGAAACATAATAACAACATTAAATTCATGGAACCTGATATGCCCTCGCATATACGCCAGTGGCTCAAACCCATGGAATGCTAAAGCAAAAACACCCCAATGATGATTGAGAATAAGGATATGAAATGAAGAAGTTATCAGGATTACTATTTGTCGGCTGCATAGCCTTGACGGGTTGTGAAGGAAGTACAGATGGTGATTTAACGCCGACGCCACCGACACCCGATCCCACTCCGCCAGCCTTAGCTGCGGATGTGTGTTATTTAATGAAAACGACGAAAGGCGATATCACACTTGCCATTGACTTAACTAACATGCCAATCACAGGTAAAAACTTTAAGCAGTATGTTGATAAGTCTTTCTATAACGGCACCTTATTCCATAGAACCATCAATAACTTTATGATCCAAGGCGGCGGTTTTACCACTGGTCTCAAAAGCAAACCGACCAGTGCCTCAATCAAGAATGAAGCCGCAGTCGGTATTAGCAACAAACGTGGCACTATTGCGATGGCAAGAGCAAATGCACCTGATACCGCTGCCTCTCAGTTCTTTATCAATGTATTAGATAATCCACATCTAGACGCGTCAGCGAGTAGTTATGGTTATGCCGTGTTTGGCAAAGTGGTTGACGGCATAGAGGTGGCAGATCAAATCAGCATAGTCCCAACAAAAAATATCGAAGGCTTCCAAGACACACCAGTACAAGAGATCCTCATCAATTCAGTAACAGAAACAAGCTGCCCTGCAGTCTGATCTAACGCTTAATCGGCTAAAAGCAAAAAAGCACTGAGAATTCAGTGCTTTTTTATCTTATAACTTTAGTCGTTGAAAAAACGAAACTTACTCATCCCCTTGGATCTTCCCCACCAAGAGCATAGGCGCCGCATCAATTTTATCGGCGTCCATCATAGTCGCTATACGCTCAACGGCTGAGAGCAATTGACTCTGCTCCCATTCTTCAAGATTCTGATAACGCTTAATAAAATGATCCTGTAGCGGTTTAGGTGAGTCCTGTAACAGTACTCGGCCCGCATCACTAAGGTATAAATGCACCTTACGTTTATCAGTCTCACTGCGCAGACGGATCACTAAACCACGTCCCTCGAGTCGATCGATAATGGTCGTCACAGTCGCAGGGCTGAGCGTAATTTCTTCCGCCACGGTTTTAGCCAATGGCGCATCCAATTGGGCGATTTTCTGCATCACCATCAATTGCGGCCCAGTTAAACCTGAGTGTTTGTTCAGCTGGCGAGAATGAATGTCGATAGCGCGTATCACTCGGCGCAGCGAAATAAGCAGTTGTTCGTACTTTTCCATCGTTCTTTTCATTCTCCCCATTCTAAGCAACGAGTGCACCTTACCAGAAAGCGCGACTGAACTCACCCACGGGAGGTGCTTTTACGGTAAAATCCCTGATGTTACAACATGAACTGTCGCGATACCGACAACACGAGACGCTCGTCACTGGTATCTAAGTTCATGCTGGTATCTTCGGCTGCAAGACTGAAATCAAAGCCACTCCAGCTGGTCAGATAGGCGACACGGAAATGATTAAAAGATTTGCCACCATCCCATGACCATTTATCCTCATCAAGTGATGTCGAGCGATCGACACTAAAGCGAATATCATGTCCTTCAGCGACACTAACAGTATGGCCAAGCAACATAGTGTAATGCTCACCACCCAAACCAAAGTAATCCCATGTATAGGTCAACTTAGCCTCAGAGTGACCCAGTGAACTATCATATCCTAACTTGCTATACAGCTCAGGATAGTTGTACTCATCGGAAAACGACTCGCCGTGGTAAGTGTAATAGGCCAGTCCGACATCGAAACTCAGTTGCTCATTGAGCTGATAAAACTTACCCGCATAGGCATCGAGCTCCAACCAAGTGCCATCGCTGCCCCCAAAGTCGACGTTCGAGGTAAAGCCACCCACGTACCATCCCGAATCAAAACCGTAATCCAAATTGCCTTGCAGTGCTGGGCCGCTGTCAGTTTGGCTGACACCGTTAAAGGTGTAATCCGAAGTGGCCGTCACAGTGGCCGATAATCCGGCATTGGCCGCTGTTGACATCAATAACAACCCACCGGCGATAAGATAAAAACATTTTGATTTCATTATTAATTTTTCCATTAGTTAGCTAGCTCAATTTTAGTAAAGTCGATTTTGTTCTCTTTTGGCGAGCGCTCAATGGCACGAACAGTTTGCAATTGCGTCATCATGATGTAACCAAAACAGCTAAAGATCAGGCCCAGTGCGATTGCACCAACCCATTGAATTTGAAGAAAGTCTAATTGAAAGAGTAATGTCAGACTGCAGAGCAAGACTAAGTTAAAACTGACATATTTAAACTTGCCTAACCGCTCAATGGTCAGATTAAGATTATCGGTATACAGGCGCACCAGTGAGTCGAGGGAATTGATTACAAAGGTCACTCCCACGATCACCATCGCCAGATTATAGAAACCCGAAGTATCTAAGCCATTGGCGCTGTAGTAATAAAGTACGGTGAACCAAATCGCGATGGGGATAGACGGATACACCATCATGGCCAACAGCACTTGATAGGTTTTCATGCCGCCGACAAAGCGCGAGGTAAATTGACCGATCATAATGCTCCACGCAAACCACCAGAACAGATAAAACTCATGGTAGTCATTGATGGGTAACACAAAATGTTGAATATTGCCGAAGTAGTCACCCAGCATGGCAAAGGTCATAAAGAACTCGCCCACACTCGAGTCAGCCGATAAAAATGCACTGGCCCACATGATGGCAATCAGGCCTAAAAATAACCAAGTGCTCGCCAGACTCAAAATACGCACATAACGTATGCTAGTGCTGGAATACACTGCCGCGGCGATCACCATAAATACGATTAAATAGAAGCTACCGACTATGGTTTCGCCATCACCTAATTCGAGTAAATACCAAGGTAAATTGCTCAATAGCAAATAGGCGGTAAAGGCGCAGGTGCCAATAATTACGATATTATTGATGAACTTAACCCAAGGAATATCGAAGAATCTCACCCTAGGCTCGATGACACAAAAATAAAAACAGGTTAAAAAGTAGAAGCTCCAAATCAAGAAGGCCCAGAAGCCAAACTCAATCGCCAGCGGATTACTAAAGCCATATTCAGGACTCGCCGCCACATTGGCGTAACCCGCAAACTCGGTGAGCGGAAACATGATCAAGCCAACATCAAGTCCTGAGGTAAACAGAATCGCGATAAAGGTAAAAGTACGCACAGGCGTCACGCCGATACAGCGAATATTGCCCCAACGGTAAATCACAAACGCAATCGCGGTAAAAGTGAACAGTATCCCTGCGGATAATAACCAAGTCATAATGAGCACTCAGTCCCAGTCGATACTGGGTATAAGTCGGCATCTGGATATAAACCCATAAAATGTAACTCCATGTTTTTATTTAATAATAAAAACTGAACCATTTTTAAAGGCAACGTTCTGCCCTCAAGCCTTAAATATCGCTACTTAAAAACACTCCGCGATAGTTAAACCCTGATAGATGATCAGTCGTGAAAGCGGTCATTTGCACACTCACTGCGGGCTGACCGACCCTTTAGACAAAATGAATCATGACCCTTTTGAGTCATCAATTAATGAGTCACTTCAAAATTGAAGCCGCCAGTCCGTCGATACGACGGACTGAGCAGGCGTGTTGTTAACTTATGGCTTTAACTTGTTGCAGTGCTTCTTTGTGTGGTTTGCCAAGCGTCGGCAACCACAACGGCGGAATCTGCTGGCGCTAACATCTCAGCGTCTAAGATCAGATCCGCGGCGCGCTCGGCCAACATTATGGTCGGCGCGTTCAAATTGCCGTTCGGGATAGCCGGGAAAATAGAAGAATCCACCACCCGTAAATTCTGCAATCCGTGCACGCGGGTTTCGGGATCCACCACAGCCATCGCATCCGTACCCATCTTGCACGAACAAGAAGGATGATATGCACTCTCAACCGATTGACGCACAAAGGCATCGATTTGCGCATCGGTTTGCACTTGTATGCCGGGTTGAATTTCCTCACCGCGATACTCATCGAATGGCGCTTGATTGATGATCTCACGGGTTAAGCGTACGCAGGCCCTAAAGCCTTCAATATCATCGGGATGCTGTAAATAATTGAACTGAATTTTGGGCGGCACTTTTGGATCTGCCGACACTAAGGTCACGGCACCACGGCTTTTAGGCTTGTTATGGCCCACATGCACCTGAAACCCATGACCCGCAAAGGCTTCTTTACCATCGTAACGCATAGCCGCTGGTAAAAAGTGGTACTGTAAATCCGGCCACTCCAGACCCGCTTTTGAGCGAATAAAACCACAGGATTCAAAGTGATTCGTGGCCCCTAGGCCAGACTTATCTAAGATCCAACGGGCACCGATTAAGAACTTGCTGAAAGGATCTAGCTTGCCATTGAGTGAAATCGGTTTAAGGCATTTGAATTGGAAATAAAACTCTAAATGATCCTGTAAATTCTGGCCGACACCGGGCAATTCATGTTGTAACTCGACCCCTGCATCGGCCAATACTTGGGGATCACCAATGCCAGATAATTGCAGCAAATGCGGCGAACCTATTGAGCCCGCGGCTAAAATCACTTCTTTATTACAACGAATATCTTCAACTTTGCCTTTGTGCTCAATGCGAACGCCAACGGCCGCTTGCCCTTCCAATAACACTTTATGCACTAAGGTATGGGTCAACACAGTAAGGTTACGTCTGGCCATCGCTGGGCGTAAATAGGCATTGGCGGTTGACCAGCGTACGCCTTTTTTGACCGTCATATGCATAGGGCCAAAACCTTCTTGCTGCGCGGCATTATAATCGGCGGTCGATAAATACCCAGCAGCGATACCCGCATCCACAAAGGCTTGGTACAAGGGGTTTTGCATTTGATTGCCGTTATTCACCCCTAACGGCCCTGACTCACCGCGATACTCATCACCACCAAAGGCCCAGGTTTCCGCCTTCTTAAAGTACGGCAAGCAATGGCTATAATCCCAATCGGTCGCACCTTGCGCCTGCCACTCATCAAAGTCCCTGGCATGACCACGAACATACACCATGCCATTGATCGAGGATGAACCGCCAAGCACCTTGCCCCGAGGGCAATGCATCTTGCGATTATCTAAATATGGCTCAGGCTCAGTTTCAAACTGCCAAGCATATTTAGGGCTGTTCATCGGAATTGATAACGCCGTCGGCATTTGAATAAAGATGCTCTTATCGCTGCCACCGATTTCTAATAACAGCACTTCGTTTTTAGGATCCTTTGACAAACGATTGGCAAGCACACAACCCGCAGATCCTGCACCAACTATGATGTAGTTATAATATTTTTGCTCTAATGACTGAGTCAAAATGCCTCCTTAAAATGGGCTTTCTAAGGGCTGTAGACCCACGTAAACGGCTTTAACTTGGGTGTAATGCTTGAGTGTCTCGCTACCGTTTTCACGGCCAATGCCCGACAACTTATAACCTCCCACGGGCATTTCGGCTGGCGAGGCACCATAGGCATTGATCCAGCAAATACCCGCCTGTAACTGATGAATGACCCGGTGAGCACGGCTGATATCTTGGGTAAACACCCCAGCGGCCAAGCCCATAGCGGTATTGTTTGCCCGAGCAATCACTTCGGCTTCATCTTTAAAGGTAAGCACGGACATTACAGGGCCAAAGATTTCTTCTTTACAGATGCGCATCTCGTCGGTGCAATCGGTGAAAATCGTCGGGGCAACAAAGTAACCATTAGGGGCATTCTCTGGCGTTAACGTTATGCCTCCCGTGAGCAGAGTTGCGCCGTCATCGATACCTTGCTGAATATAATCGAGCACTTTTTGCTGGTGATCTTTGGAGATCAAGGCGCCAAAGTTAGTCTCTGGCGCCATAGGATCGCCCACCACAATATTGGTTTGAGTACGCATAAGCAGTTTTTCGATAAAGCGTGGATAAACTGACTCATGGACAAACACCCGCGTCCCATTAGTACAGACTTCACCTTGGGTATAGAAGTTACCGAGCATGGCACCTGAAACGGCATTATCGATATCAGCATCATCAAATACGATCAGCGGTGATTTACCACCGAGTTCCATAGTGACGTCTTTTAATGAACTTGCCGCCGCGGCCATGACTTTCTTGCCTGTACCGACTTCGCCTGTGAAGGACACTTTGGCAATATCCGGATGCCCCGTTAACCAAGCGCCAACCTTGCCATCGCCCATGACGACGTTAAATACGCCATCAGGTAAACCCGCCTCACTTAAGAGTTGCGCTAATTTCAGTGCGCCAAGCGGCGTTTCTTCCGAAGGTTTAAAAATCATCACATTGCCGCTAGCTAAGGCAGGTGCGGCCTTCCAACAGGCGATTTGCAATGGATAATTCCACGCGCCAATGCCAGCACAAATGCCTAAGGGCTCGCGGCGGGTGTAATAAAAATCCCCACCGACTTGCTGCTGCGCGCCTTCAAGCCCTGGGGCAATATGGGCAAAAAATTCGATAGCATCTGCGCCTGTGACCACATCAACCACTGAGGCTTCTTGCCAAGGTTTACCTGTGTCGCACACTTCGATTGCCGCGAGTTCATCATTACGAGCCCGCAATAATGCGACCGCCTTTAACAGAATACGACTGCGTTCGGTGGCACTCATGGCAGACCAAATCACAAAGCCTTTTTTGGCGCTCTCGATGGCCGCTTGCTGAATTTTTTCATCGGCCACTTGCACTCGGTACGCCAATTGCCCAGTGGCAGGATTGACGACGTCGAAGGTTTCGCCGCTATCGTTAGCGAGCAGCTGACCCGCAATAAAGTTGTACTGTACTTCTACTGACATGTTTTGACTCCATGCTGCTTTATCACATTGTGGATAAAGGTTTTGCATAATTTTTCGGCCTGAACAAAATCCTGCTCAGGGGTTTCACTTAAGGCGCTGCGTAACCAAAATCCATCGATCATCGCCGCCGTTTGCTTAGCAGCCATCAGAGCAAACTCTTTGGGCAACACGTGCCGAAAGGAAAAATGTAAGTTGCTGTATAAGCGGCGACTATTAATATTCTGCAAACGGGCTAACTGGGGATCGTGGACGGCCTGTGCCCAAAAACTCAGCCAAGTGTGAGTGACATTTCGTGAGCGCTGTAACTCGGTAAAATTCGCTTCAACTATCATCATTAAGCGCTCTGTTGGCGCCAACACTTGTCCTTGGATTCGATTGAGCAACGCCTGCTTTAACTGCTCGAGCAAGTGGCGCAGCGTCGCTTGGATCAAGCCCTGCTTACCACTGAAATAATGACTGATGATCCCCGACGACATCCCCGCCAACTGACTAATGCTGTTGATGGTCGTGTGCTGCAATCCATGCAAGGCAACCGATGCTAATGTCGCATCGATAAGCTGCTGTCTGCGTATCAATTTCATTGCGGCTTTAGGCATACATACTCAAGGAATAACCACTCTCTCAATACTCTGAACGACGTTAATTGAACGTTCAATTAACAATCATAGTAATGATTAGTGATGTAACTATCAACCTAAAATGCCACAGTGACAAAGCTCACAAGTTAGTTATGTAAAAAAGAATTAATCTGTAAAAACAAGATAAATGTATAGATTTCTTTGACTTGAGGCCCTACCACAACCACAGCAGCACGCATAAATTAATATTAGATATCAAACTAATTAACTGGAGTTAATGCTACGAATGAGAGTATTAATGAGGTTTAACCTCTGTTAGATTTAACAATTGAGCCGTCAAACTCTGGATAAGAAAGTGGGATAAAAAGTAAACGAAAAATGCACAGAAATGATGCATCACCAGGGGCGCTAACAACGCTAAAAAAACCATATCGTACGCCAACACTAATACCCGTCATAAAAGTCCGAAATTTAGTTACCCAGTTCCAACTTTAGTGGGAAATTACCCTCAGATAAGCGCCGAACTCGATCAAGCTCACACTTTCACTACCTCCAAATTGGTAGCTTGATCACCAGAAAAGAACACAACTTAATCTTTACAAGCAAATAGGTGGATTTTATGGCTGCTAAATTTTTTATTCCTTCTGTCAACGTATTAGGCCAAGGCGCAGTGGATGATGCTATCGGTGACATCAAAACCTTAGGCTTTAAACACGCACTCATAGTGACAGATAAACCCTTAGTCAAGATTGGCTTAGTGGGTGAAGTGGCCGAAAAACTCGGTCAAAATGGCATTACCGCCACCATCTATGATGGCGTACAACCTAACCCAACAGTGACGAACGTCGAAGCGGGTTTAGCCCTGTTAAAAGCCAACAAGTGTGACTTTGTGATTTCACTCGGCGGCGGATCACCCCATGATTGCGCCAAGGGTATCGCCCTTGTTGCCACCAATGGCGGCAGTATTAAAGACTATGAAGGGTTAGATCAATCCGCAAAACCACAGTTGCCGTTAGTAGCCATTAATACGACGGCAGGCACAGCCAGTGAAATGACGCGCTTCTGTATCATTACCGACGAAGCCCGCCACATTAAAATGGCGATTGTCGATAAACACACCACGCCTTTGCTGTCGGTCAACGACCCTGAGTTAATGCTGAAAAAGCCTGCGAGCCTAACTGCCGCAACCGGTATGGATGCACTGACTCACGCGGTTGAAGCCTATGTGTCTATTGCTGCTAACCCGATCACCGACGCCTGTGCGATCAAGGCCATGGAATTGATTCAAGCTAACTTAGTCAACGCAGTTGAAAACGGTCAAGACATCAACGCCCGTGAACAAATGGCCTACGCCCAGTTCTTAGCGGGTATGGCGTTTAACAATGCCAGCTTAGGTTATGTGCATGCGATGGCGCACCAATTAGGCGGTTTCTACGATCTGCCCCACGGTGTGTGCAACGCCCTGCTGCTGCCCCATGTGCAGGAATACAACGCCCAGGTCGTCCCTGCTCGCTTAAAAGACATTGCCAAGGCTATGGGCGTGGATGTGTCTGCGATGACAGATGAGCAAGGTGCCAGTGCGGCGATAGCGGCAATCAAAAAACTGTCTGTTGCGGTTAAGATCCCTGAAAACCTGACCTTATTAGGCGTGAAAGCGGAAGATATTCCAACACTTGCGGATAACGCGTTAAAAGATGCCTGTGGATTCACCAATCCAAAACAAGCGACCCATGCGGAGATCTGTCAGATCTTCACTAATGCGCTGTAATCGCCATACCTTACCAATCGCAAGTTAGCACACAACAATCGTGCGCTAACTTGCTGGATAACGACTTATTGTCCTGCTAGTGAGTAAACACGACTTCATCCTCCAATGAATTCGTTTTAGGCCCCAATAGTGCACAGATTATTGCTGCACTATTGGGGCCTTTTTTACACCTGTATCAACAAGATGGCGAGGTAAGTTGCTATCTTAAAAATTGAGTAACAAAAACCAACATAAAACTCAGTGTCTATGCACCTTTGCACTGACAAAACACTCACAAATCAGCATATTCAAGAAGAAAGGATCTGAACCTAAAATATTCATAGCAAAATGATATAAAAAACGTGATCTCTGTGGGTTACAGACTGTTACAGATCCGATAAGATGGCCCCAGTTCGCTTTTTCCCTGCAAAAGATGAAGCCAGCTGAGAGGCCCGTTCTAACGAATGGGCCTCTGTCCATTCTGCCTTCTGCGTTTCCTCTGCAACAACTTATGCTGCCACTTAATCGTATTGCGCCCACCAAAGCCTAATTAACCTATTTACTCCGCTGTTCGCTCTTTTTATCAATAAGACTTACTGACGACCAAGTTGTTGCTTTATTAATCAGTAATTCAGCAAAAGCGAAACTTCACCCAAAACTGAGATCTAGCACAAAGTTATTGGCATAAAACTCATGCTAAATAGAGACATGACAGATTAAGTAAATGGTTAATTTTCATGCAGTAACTATCCTTCTCCGTCAAAAAACATCAAGGCTATATAGACTTAATTAATGATTGACCGAATTCAAAAACGATGCCTATGATGGCAACAATATCCTCGAACAGGTAGGTACGCTATGACTGCAATCACCCATGTATATAACTACACAGTTAGATGTCCACATTACAAAGATCCTGAACATCCCGTTACTTGGTTAAATCATATTGAAATGAACCAGTCCTGTGAGATCGCGTTAAATCGCATCACTAAATGGCACGAGCTTTCTGGGGAAAAAACCTTCGAAACAAATAAGTTTGTGGTTCGTAAAGCCGAAAATGAAGATGCTTACTTCTCAATGCAGAGTGACAGACTCAAAAATGACGGCCATGCCTTAGTCACCTTTAAAATCTTTTTAGACGATTGCTGTGACGATGCGGCGCCTGAAGAAATCATGCAGCACCTGATTGAAGACTATCAACAACGCTTAGCCAAACTCGAATAATCTTTGCAGTATTATTTAGCGACCTTAGACGCCAGTGCGCAAAACGCCACTGGCGTTTTTATTTGTCGAGTTCGATAACTCAACCCACGACGTCATTTAATGCTCTTAGTTTCACTCACTCGGTTGACACTCGCCCAGAAGCATTGCAACAGCGACTCGGCAGATAATATCGCCATAGCGTGATTCAGCTCAAGATCTGTTATATTGTCCCGAATGTCATTTAGCACAGTAAAAATGGCAAGGCCCAGTAAATTGAGTTACGAACTTAAATTGAGGATTAGCATCACAATGAATAAAGCGACGCTCATTATTATTCCTTTATTACTCGCTACATCCGCCTGTGCGGATTTAAAGGACGCAGGCCGTGCCATCGGCACAACGACTAAAGAAGTCACCACAGAGATAGGCCACGCGACTCGAGACACGACAAAAGCCATAGGTCATGCTTCACGGGATGCGGTCAAATCGGTAAAAGAAGATTTAACCAAAGACTAATGACAGTGACGCCTAGGCGTCACTGCTCATTTTAAGCATCTTATACATTTAAGCATCACGCATTTTAAGCGCCACGCCCCTTAAGCCGCATTCGCCCGAATACCATGGGGCACAGGCAATCCTTGGGCATTGACATGCACAAACACCATCTTATCTATGCTCACCACTGGCGCCTGCGTCATCTTATTGCGTACTTGACAGCTGACAGTAATCGAGCTGTGGCCGAGACTCACCAGCTCCAGACCAAACTCAATCACATCCCCTTGATGCGCTGGCGTCATAAAGTTGATTTCAGAAATCAGCTTAGTCACATGGCTCGTGCTCTTCATCTGGCAGGCAGCAAAGATGGCGGCCTCCTCGTCTATCCAACTGAGCAACTGACCGCCAAACAGGGTATTTGCTGGATTTAAATGTTCAGGTTTAACTAAACGGCGACTGTAATATTTCATGGCGGTGACCTCAATGTGAATGCCAATAATCAGCTTTAATGCACTGTAACTTCCCGTAATATTCAGAGCATTATTCAGGCCACATTTGATAGCTATTAAATAACAATGAGATAGCAATAAGATGCTGTAAAATAATCCGATTATTGCACCAAGTCGCATCAGAGTTGCACCATATTAATCAGCGCAATAGTGAACCAATAAGCAAAAAAATAGCGACTCATAGAGTCGCCAAGCTAAGGCAAGCAAAAACTTACTGGGTAGGAAGTTAAGTCACAAGGTTTGACTTAAAAACCCGCACAGCACATGTAGGCGAACTGCACGGGGACAACAGCTGCAAAGCAGCTAAACACAGGTTTACAGGTAACACTCTTTCACACTCGAGATTTAAGCTGCAAGCTCAGTAACTCATCACAGTCCGCCTTGCCCTCTATTTCGAGTTTTTAACCACGCCTCACCACAAACATCAGCATAAGGCGTGCTAAGGAGTGATCCACAATCACAATGGATCATCCTAAGCGCTGCTTACTGCTTAAAACTGCTCTTCTTCGGTAGACCCAGTCAGTGCAGTCACTGAAGAATGGCCACCTTGAATAACCGTAGTCACTTGGTCGAAATAACCTGTGCCCACTTCCTGTTGATGCGCCACAAAGGTGTAACCTTTCTTCGCTGCAGCAAACTCAACTTCTTGAACTTTCTCGACATAATGCTTCATACCTTCGCCGCGCGCATAGTCGTAAGCGAGGTCGAACATGTTGTACCACATGTTGTGGATGCCGGCTAAAGTGATGAACTGGTACTTGTAGCCCATGTCTGACAATGCTTGTTGGAAGCGCGCGATAGTGGCGTCGTCCAGATTTTTCTTCCAGTTGAACGAAGGCGAACAGTTATAAGCAAGCAGTTGATCTGGGTACTGAGCATGAATCGCTTCAGCAAAAATACGCGCTTCTTCAAGATCCGGTTTAGCGGTTTCACACCAAATCAAATCCGCATACGGAGCATAAGCCAGACCACGAGAAATCGCTTGGTCAAGACCAGCTTTAACACGGTAGAAACCTTCATTGGTGCGCTCGCCAGTCACGAAATCACGATCGTATGGGTCGCAATCTGAAGTTAACAAATCGGCCGCGTTAGCATCGGTACGTGCGATAACCAGTGTATCGACACCGCTCACATCCGCCGCTAAACGTGCAGCAACCAGCTTTTGTACCGCTTCTTGGGTTGGCACTAATACTTTGCCGCCCATGTGACCACATTTTTTCACTGAAGCTAACTGATCTTCAAAGTGAACACCGGCAGCGCCCGCGTCGATCATCGACTTCATCAGTTCGAAGGCATTTAATACGCCGCCAAAACCCGCTTCTGCGTCAGCAATAATTGGCAGAAAGTAATCAACAAATTTTTCATCTTCTGGATTAACGCCATTGCCCCACTGAATTTGGTCAGCGCGACGGAATGAGTTATTGATGCGTGACACCACAGCTGGCACTGAGTTGGCAGGGTATAAAGATTGATCTGGGTACATAGTGCCGGCTAAGTTAGCATCGGCTGCCACTTGCCAACCTGAAAGGTAAATCGCTTCGATACCCGCTTTCGCCTGTTGTACCGCTTGACCACCCGTTAACGCACCCAGTGAATTCACATAGCCTTTTTTAGCGCCACCGTTAACCAATTCCCATAACTTAGCAGCACCGCGCTTAGCGATAGTATTCTCAGGCACGATAGAACCACGAAGTGCAACCACTTCTTCTGCGGTATAAGGACGACGCACGTTTTTCCAACGTGGGTTTTCAGCCCAATCTCGCTTGATTGCATCAATCTGTTCTTGACGTGAAGTCTGAGTCGTTGCCTTAGTCATAGTGTCGCTCCTTTCTCTTTGATGTTGTAGCTATCATGAAACTGCCCCCCAGTTTCACTCTGCTAAATTGTTTGGTTGGCGGTAGCCCCGCCACAGCTAAATCTGGTTTACCTAAAACGGTTCAAGCAAATGAGTTCATTCTAAGCTGTCAGCATTTCGTAACCGGGTAAGGTTAAGAAATCGACCAACTCGTCGGAGGTGGTAATGTCTTCGAGCAATACCGCCGCTTGGGTGAATTTGCCATGGGTGAATCTGTCGCTACCCACTTCTTTTTTCACGTTCGACAGCTCTTCAACCAACATGTCTTTAAAGAGTTGCTTGGTCACGAGTTTGCCGTTTGACAGCGACTTACCATGTTGGATCCATTGCCAAATTGATGCTCTAGAGATCTCAGCCGTAGCCGCATCTTCCATTAAGCCGTAAATAGGTACACAACCATTGCCACTGATCCACGCCTCTAAATACTGCAGGGCGATACGAATGTTCAGACGCATCCCTTGTTCAGTGCGCTCACCGTCGCAGGTTTTAAGTAACTCGCTGGCAAGGATCGGCGCATCGACATCACGGGTAATATGTAATTGATTACAGTGATCTTGGCCTATGTATTCGTTGAAAATCCCCATAGCGGTGTCGGCAAGGCCAGGGTGCGCTACCCAAGTGCCATCGTGGCCGTTACGCGCTTCTAGTTCTTTATCCTTACGCACCCGCTGCAATACGGCTTCGTTCTGAGCAGGATCTTTAGCAGGAATAAAGGCTGCCATGCCGCCCATCGCTAAGGCACCGCGTTTGTGGCAGGTCTTAATCAAGAGTCTTGAATAAGCGCTTAAGAAAGGCGTATCCATAGTGACGGCTTGGCGATCCGGTAAGACTCGGTCGCTATGACGTTTTAATGTTTTGATATAGCTGAAGATGTAATCCCAACGACCACAGTTGAGTGCGACGATATTGGAACGTAATTCATAGAGAATTTCGTCCATTTCGAACACGGCAGGCAAAGTCTCAATCAAGCAAGTACATTTAATCGTGCCCGCTTGCAGACAAAACCGTTCCTCAACAAAAGCAAACACTTTTGCCCACCAGCGCGCTTCAATATGACTTTCTAACTTAGGAATATAAAAATATGGACCACTGCCCTTGGCCAAAAGTTGGCGATAGTTGTGGTAGAAATACAGTGCGAAATCAAACAGTGAGCCAGGAATCGCTTTGCCATTAAACTGCACGTGTTTTTCTTTAAGGTGCAGACCACGAACGCGGCAGATAAGCACTGCAGGATTTGGTCCTAATTTATAGTGCTTACCCGTGTCCGGTGCTGTGTACTCAATATCACCACGCACGGCATCACGTAGATTGATTTGACCTTCGACGACTTTTTCCCAGCTCGGTGCTAAGGAATCTTCAAAGTCGGCCATAAACACTTTGGCGTTGGCGTTGAGTGCGTTAATCACCATTTTACGTTCAACGGGACCGGTGATTTCCACGCGGCGATCAAGCAAGTCATCGGGAATACCGCGAATCTGCCATGCACCATCACGGATAGCGCGGGTTTCAGGCAGAAAGTCAGGTAATGCTCCTTTATCAATACGTGCTTGTTTATCTTTACGTTTAGCGAGTAAGGCGGGTACTTCGTCGGCAAATTCACGACAAAGGGATTCGAGTAAGGCGACAGCCCCTTCGGTAAAGATGACTTCTTGGCCTGGAATGTCACGACCCACAATATTAAGCGTGGCGTTTGCTGTAGCTTTACCCAGTGTCGAATTCAATTGCTGTTCACTCAAAGTGTGTTCCGTCATCTTGATGCCCTCCCAAGAGGCTCCACTATCACAGGCTTAACGCTGACATATAAAGCAGTAGCATCCCCAATCACCACAGCTTATAAACTCACCAAAAAACCATCAAATGTTTGTTTCGAACTAAAACTTACCGACAAACGTTTGTATTTGCAACAGTCCAAGATTGACAAAAACATGCATTAACCTAAGTAAAAACCATGCTAAAATTGGTCTGACCAAGCAAGAAAATTAACTACAAATAACTGATAAATATGCAATTAAACATTTTAATCACATATGACAATTGCAGTTAAATGAAACTTGTCAGACAACTTTACCAATCAATACGCAAAGTAATTAATTACGTAATTAAATAACTAAGAGTAAATTTATTATTACATCATTTTTACTATATTAGACCTAAGTAGAAAATGCTCAATGTTTTGAACTAACCTAGAGGTAAGTCAGATAAATTCATATGAATCATAATGATAAAGACTGTTGCTATTGCTGCAAATTAAAACGACCGTTTTATTTTGACGTTTACGTAAACGAAACAAGTGTCGTGTGCGATTCAAACTAAGTACCAGGTTGCGTTTCCCGATCAACAAGGTGGGATGTGATGGTTAACTCAAAAAATAAATCACTTTTTTATAAAAAAAATGAAACAAATTTGACATTACAGCGGGATGAAGCTTAGACGCGACTTTTTATGAAGCTTTTCTCCTGCGAGAACCCATACCTTACTTCCTCAAATACATGCCTTTTCGTAACACTTATTCGCAGCACTGCACATTTCAACCACGACATCTGAAACATATGTTGCCAACTTAAATGCAAATCATTACTATTCGCGACCTATTTATTTGGGGGAACCATTAATGAAATCATTTCGTTTGTCACTAACTGCACTCGCCTGCCTTTCCGTTTTATCGCAAGCTGCATCCGCCGAAGCTAACTCGGTATCAGCAAATACTGAAGCCAACGTTGAGCGCATCACGGTTTATGGCAGACAAAACTCAGTGGTGAAAAATTCAGGGCTAGCGACTAAATCCGACATGTCTCTCATGGAAACACCCGCTGCAGTTGTAATTGTTGACCAAGAACTGATCGAAACCCAAGGTACAGATAATCTGCAAGACTTGATCCGTAACATCAGTGGTGTGACTCAAGCGGGTAATAACTATGGCATCGGTGACAACATAGTCATCCGTGGTTTAGGCGCAAATTACACCTATGACGGTATGTATGGCGGTGCTGGCCTTGGTAACACTTTCAACCCCACGCGCTCTTTAACCAACGTTGAATCCGTAGAAGTATTAAAAGGCCCAGCGACTGGACTCTATGGCATGGGGAGTGCTGGCGGTGTCATCAATTTAATTGAGAAAAAACCGCAATTCGAGTCAAAAAACAAATTTACCGCCGAAGTTGGACAATGGGATACCTACTCCCTTGCTCTGGATAGCACGGGCGGCCTGAGTGATGATGTCGCTTACCGTTTAGTGGCAAAATCCGGCCGCAGTGATGGGTATCGCGATATAGGTACAGACAGAGACGAAATCTATGGCGCCTTAAAATGGGTATTAAGTGATAGCCAAGATGTAATGCTTTCAGGTGCTTACATCAAAGATGCTATTGCCGTTGACTCTATTGGCCACCCGATTCGAATTTACAATGCCGATTCAGTCGGCGGTAAGAGCGCGGGAGAGGTCACTTGGCAGGATTTGATCAACGATCCAAGTGGTAAAGGTCTACAACTGACCGATGCACAGCGTCAGCAGTTAGCGGCCTCGTTGTCGGGTGCTGACGGCTTAAGGCCCTATTCGTTTGGTGATGCAGGGCTGATTTCACCCATGGCGAAGGACAATGAAGGCGAAGAGTTAAGATTTAAACTAACCCACAATATTTACTTCAACGATAGTCTGTTTCTTAATCAGCAATTACAGTATCGCGACTACACTTCAGGCTTCGCCCGCCAAACAGGTGCTTATAACTACGTCTACTGGAAACAAGGCAAAAACCCGATCAACGCAGATCCCCGCGCGCCATTAGTTGAAAACGGCGTACTTTATCCTTTTGCTGCAAGACGTCAGGAATACCGTAAAGTGGATGCCGACGAGACTTCGTGGCAGTACTTTGCCGATTTACGTTATGACTTCCAAATTGGCAATATAGACAATGAATTATTGGTCAATGCCAACTACGAAGACCGTAATATTCGCTTCCAGCAATATTCTATCTTCGATGCCGATCAAATCTATAAAAACAAAGATGGCAAAATCATTTACCAAGGATCTCTGCCTTATATATACGACATCCGCAATCCTAACTGGGGCACAGGTAAATTCGAGGACTATGACCCACTCAAAACAGCGAACTATGACAAAAAAGTCAGCGCTTGGGGCGTAGGTTTACAACATGTCAGTTATCTGCCATACGGCTTTACCACGCGTATTGGTGTTGCCTTTAATGAGATTAAACAAGCCTATGAGCACTTTGGTGTTGATCCACGCTATAGCACTAGCCAATCCCAAGCGACACCAGAAGCCGATACCACAGATAACGGTATGACCTATAACCTAGGGTTAACCTACATGCCAATTGAGGATTTATCATTTTTCATCAACCATTCTAAAGGGCGCACCGCTTACAGTGTACTTGATGCAGTAAAAGATAATGCTACCGACCGAGATGATTCAGAATCAATTAGCAATGATCTAGGTATGCGCTTTAAAGCATTTGAGGATCAATTGCTTGGCTCACTGGTATTCTTTAAAAGCTCGCGTACTAATGTCGCCTATAACAACCCTGATTATACCAATGGCATATTAACCCCTAATATTCCCGTATATTTTTACGATGGCAGCGAAGATACTCAGGGGGTCGAACTCGATCTCAATGCCCACCTGAATGATCAATGGCGCGTTAACCTTAATGGCATGTACCAAGATGCAAGGGATAAGCAAAACCCGAATGACGTCGCAAATTACGACAGCCGTCAAAAAGGTGTGCCTTATGTCACCGCCAGTGCTTGGGTTACCTATGGCGCGGATTGGTTTAGATTATCAAACCCAATCGAGCTGAGCCTTGGTGCAAAATTTGTCGATGATCGCAGTACGCACTCAAGCTCATTTGGTATTCCAGACGGTTATGTGCCTAGCTATACCGTCGTTGACTCGGCGGTGAGCTACAACGCGGATTCTTGGAAAATCCAGCTGAACATCAATAACCTTTTCAATAAAGACTATTACAGTAAAGCCATGTTCCTCGGTGGTATGCCGGGTGAAGAACGCAACGTCAAACTGCAATACAGCTATAGCTTTTAACACTTAAACATCAGCGTTAAATTTGATGTTGTAAACCAATAAAAAAGAGAGCATTTATGCTCTCTTTTTTATATCCAAATCAGAGTGACAACATTAACTCACATTCTCCCTATCGCCACGCATGAGGGATTCCAACTCTGCCTTACCCTTATTCGATAGATTGATTAACGTCGCCAAATCATTTTGATGGGCTGCGCTAGCAATCACCAGTTTCTTATCATGTTCAGCAAAGATTTTTACCCGCTCATTGGCTTGTACCTGCGATAAACCTAGGCCTTGGAGAATCTTCTCACTGGCCGATAGCGCCGAACCAAAGGTCTCACGAAACACATCCGTCACCCCAAGGCTCATCAAACGATAAGCATGGTTACGGTCCCTCGCCCGCGCGACTATGTTGATATGGGGAAAATGTGTTTTCACTTGCTGAGCAATTTCAATGGAATCCTCAACACTGTCAACGGCCAACAATAATAAACGCGAGCGCGCGATCCCCGCCGACATCAACATGTCTAAGCGTCTGGCATCACCAAAATACACTTCACCACCGTATTTACGAATAACATCCACATGACTCGCATCCTTATCCAAGGCGACAAAAGGGATACCTGATGAGGCCAAAATACGCCCCGTGATCTGGCCTACTCGACCAAATCCAGCAATCACCACTTCAGATTCGGTGACATTAATCGTATCTGGCAGACGAGTATCCACCACTTTGGCTTTAGTTGCTCGGAACAAAGTAAACAATAGAGGTGTTACTGCCATAGACAAACCAATAGCAAGCACAAGGACTTGCGCAATTTTATCGCCGACAATACCAGATAGCTGCGCCTGAGATAACAGCACAAAGGCAAATTCGCCCCCTTCAGCAAGGATCAAACCTAGTGCAATACTAGGCCGCCATTTGTGGTGCCGAATGCGACCCAACACCATAAGCACAAAGGTTTTAATCAACAACATAGCCATTAAAATACCCAGAATAAGTAACGGATCAGATATCAATAATTTCAAATCCATACTCATACCGACAGCCATGAAAAACAGCCCAAGCAATAAGCCTTTAAAAGGTTCTATGTCAGTTTCGAGCTGGTGCCGATAACTTGAGTTAGCGAGCATAATACCCGCCAAAAATGCCCCCATACCCGCGGAAAGTCCCAACCACTCCATTAACTCAGCGCTACCCATGACCAGCAATAATGCAAAAGCGGTGAGCACTTCACGCACCCCACTGCTTGCCACTAGTTTAAGGAATTTAGGCAGTAAATATTTCCCCACTAACACAAAACCAACGAGCGCAAGACACGTCCAGTACCAAGGCACCGCATGATGTTCAATCTGAGCAGAATTGGGCGCCAAATATGCTGTCAGCAGCAACATAGGGATAACCGCAAGGTCTTGCATTAACAAGACACCAAAAGCATCACGTCCAAGTGGGGTTGTAAGCAACCTATGCTCACTCATTAACTGCACGGCAAAGGCTGTCGATGATAAAGATAGCGCGGCGCCAACCACTAAAGCCGCCTCAATAGACAAGCCAAAGCCCCAAGCCAAACCTCCAATCGCAGCCCATGACAACAACAGCTGACCACTGCCTAAACCAAAGATAGCACTGCGAAGTTCCCATAATTTACTTGGATTCAATTCGAGTCCAAGTACAAACAGCATAAGTACCACACCTAACTCGGCAAAATGCAACACGGCTGCAGGATCAGAAACCAACGCCATACCACCTGGGCCTAAAATAATCCCTGCAGCCAAATAGGAAAGAATAGGGCCCGCGCCAAAACGTTTACCCAAGGGAACAAAAATAACCGCCGCCAATAAAAATAGCAGCACCGACGTGAGTAAACTCGACTGTTCCATGAAGGCTCCAACGGAAAAAGGAATGCGCATTGTTCTATGTAAGGCCCCAGCAATAGCTAGGCAATTATCAGCTATGATATCCCATTTATTTATTAACAAGGTCAAGGCAATTCATTAAAAATGAGAAATTTTTGATACGAAAAACACTTAAGCGTGGGGGAAATCAACTGGAGCAACAAAGCAGAGTAAAAGAGCCCTTAGAGACACCTTAGACTGTTATTGCATTTTAGCGAGTGGCTGCAAAATAAAAAACGAGCAATAAACTAAGGAAGGATAAAACCAGTAAGGGCCTACCAACTCTGGATGAGACTAAATGCTCACTCGACTTGCATTACACAGAGGGCGATGCGATATGACGCCGTAAATCAGTTGCCTGCTTGTCACATTTTAATATGTCAGAATAGCGTACTACGGTGTTGCGACCATTGGCCTTAGCGGCATAGAGCGCCATGTCGGCTCGATGAAATAATGGATCCAAACTCAGATCATCAGCCATTAAACCGCTCACGCCAAAACTCGCCGTTATGACGAACTTATGCCCTGAATGTTGGGTATCAATGGCCTCGATACGAGCTCGACATTGCTCAGCCACTTCCATACCTTTCTCTTCATCGGCATAAGGTAATAAAATCGCAAACTCCTCACCGCCGATACGAGCAAAAACATCACCATTTCGGATATGGGATTTAAGGGAGTCAACCACCTTTTTAAGCGCCCAATCGCCAGTTCCATGACCAAAAGAATCGTTGATGCGTTTGAAGAAATCTAAATCGAATAAAATGACACAGAACCCCCCGCTACGAGCCGTGGCTTGCACAAAAAGGTTTTCTCCCAACTCTTGCCCTGCACCACGATTCAATATGCCTGTTAAGGCATCCATTCTCGCCATACGCATAAACTTACGTTTCTGCATCTGACCTACGGCTAACAAAATCCCAAGGAAGAACAGCCCACCCACTAGAATAGTGATAAACATCAGCATATTGGTGTATTCCCGCTCTTTTACCATTTGCTGAGCGATGTAAAGTTCACGCTCTTTATTGAGTAAATTGATTTCACGCGACTGTTCATCGGCATTAAACTTAGCCGCCTGATAAGCGAGGGTTTTCATTCTAGATTGGTCAAAAATCAATTGATTATAATATTGTTCTTTTCTTGTGTATTCATAGGCTTGCTCAAATTGTTTATCCGCCGCCATCAGTTCGGCAAATACCTTATATGCAATATGCTTATATTCGATGTAGCTATTATCATCGGGGAATGAAAGCACTTTAACGGCGTGACTTTTCGCTTGAACCTGCTCACCCATGGCAAAGTAATTCTCGGCAAGTAGTGCATGTACATGGCTAATTTCTAACTGAAATTGAAAAGCTTCATACCCTTTTAAGGCTAATAGCAGAATCGCTCTCGCGCCTAAAAAGTCGCCCCGCTCCTGCAAAACCATAGCTTTGCCTTTCATCGACATAGTCGCCAGAAGGGGGAATTGCTTCGCATCACAGTATTGACGGCTATCTTCGAAGGCATCGAAGGCGTCGGGATTTTTCACGCCGAGTAAATAAATAGCGCGCAACAATTTGGCATGACAAATATCGCGGACATCGGTTTCCTTTGCGAGTTGTAGCACCTTATTGGCATAAAGGCCCATATCGCTATAAGCGTCCATTTCGGAATAAATATTGGCAATTCTTAGATATGAGTGCCGTTTAATCGTAACATCATCAATATTCACCACTAGGGCTAATGCTTGAGCGACTGCAGCCAAGGCTTTGTCATAGTCACGGATCCCTATATATACCGTGGCTTTGTAACTATAAACTGACGCCAATAAATCAGTATTTGGCACTAAGGTTTCGGCTTGGTGAAGATCATCTAACGCTTTAGTATATTCACCGATGAAAAAATAACCTATCGCTCTATCTATCCTCAGTCGTCCTTGTTGTATTGTAGTTAAACGACTGAATTCTTTCTCATATTCGGCAAGCTTTTTCTGCGCAGCACTAAGATCAGATTGCAGTAATACATCAAGCTCATTGAGTGCCTGATCAAAATCGAGAGAGTTAGCCATCAAAGCTGTCGAACACAAGGCGAAGATGGCTAATAGGGCACAACGTAACCGTTTCAAGATTAGTTAATTATTACCATGATTGACTAAAATAAATGTTTGATAATTTTGGTCGCCACTCAAAACTTTTAGTTTTGTCATATCCCCTGTCATTACAGCGCTAATTTCTTCATCAGTTAACCCATGGGCACGCATAATGGCCTCAGGGTCCTGTTGATACGCTTCCATCAGCAGTGCATCTTGGCCTAACTGGGTAAAAAAATCGGATAATGCAGACATACCTTTCCTTATTTATATGATGACTCCCGAATTCAGCTCAGAAGTACAGCACTCACAATTAGCCTAAATCTTCAGGTCTAATGCCTAATTTAGTTAAAATAGCATAGTTGTATTCGAGTTTTTTTGCTGGCGGGATCAGTAAGGTACTGATCGGAGATAAGTTTGCCTCGGGCAGCTTACTCAACGGCAAATACTCAATTCTAGGGGCTTGAACTGGCAGATTAGCAGCTTCGTAGATCACCACTTGATGATCTCGCGGATACCATTGATTCAGTTGTTCAACCAAAATCTGCAGCCTGTCACTCGTAGTATGGAACTGAGTTAAGGTATGTTCACCAGCAATCGCAATTTGCCATAACAATAAATGGGTTGTCGGATCGGGCACATGATTAAAAAACATAAACTGGCTAGCTTCAAAACTTTGATGCCCAGAGCTGCCGGGGTCAATACCCAGATCAGCCCATAAACACGCCTCGGCCGAAATCCCCGGCTCCATCTTCGCTGAAAACCCTTCTGCCCTCGCCCGTGTAATCGCCATATGGGAAACACAGGCAAAGACTCCAGGATGACCATAGAGCGCACAAACGGTTTTTTTGCCAGCCCTTACGGCCTCCAATATAGAATTAACCATTTGTTCGTAGGTTTCTCGGCGATTTTTAACTTCACCATTTTGTGCATAAAACGGCTGTAAATTGATGACATTGGGATTAATGTTCTGGATCCAACGCTGCGAAAAACCATCGGGCAAGAGTGAAAACACGACATCAGCGTGCTCAATATAACTACGACTCATCACACTGATCTGTCCGGCCAGTTGTAAACCCGTACCTACGCAAACTAAAGAACCCAATGCATCTATCCCACTATTTTATTTCGAACACTGCAAACTTACGGCAAAAAGCCACAGTACAAGAACACAATAAAAACATATCGGTAACTTTAATCTGATTTTAACGAGATTACTATGCTTATCGCCACACATACTGTCTATCGACTTGCTAACTAATTGCTTGGCTTTAAAGAAGAAATCGCTCACATTTACTCTTTTCCCAATCCAGCCAACAGTAAACCTGTACGGCTCTGAAGCAGAAAATCATACTCATAGCCCCATATGACTTCAGCGAATAAATATCCTTAAAGATTGAGAACTAAAGCCAACATACTGGGTCGAAAAGTCACACAATTCGATCTATGACGGTTGCAAAGCCCGATTGCCCTTGTCATGAGGGGGAATGCTTGGGTATTATGGCCGCCAGATTTTCAGAAGTAGCGCATACAATGATCAATAAAAAGCAAAGTCTTACCCTACTGGGCGCTGTGGCGCTCTCTGTTTCACTCAGTGCCTGTAGCGTGTTCGATTGGTTGATTTATAAGCCCGATATTCCACAGGGCAACTACATGGAACCGCAACAAGTTGAAAAGTTGCGCATTGACATGACCAAAGAACAAGCCGAATACATTCTCGGCCGTCCGGTATTACGAGATAGTTTTGCTGACGATACTTGGTACTATGTGTATCACTACAAGAGTGGGCGTGATGCCAGCATTACGCATAAAGAACTCATACTGCACTTTACGGGCGATAAACTTACCTCAGTGAAAGGCGATTATGAACTGAGCAAAGAATTTAGTACGCCGCTAGAACAAAGCAGCTTGCCAACAGGTAATAAAATTGAGCTAGTGCCACAAATTCCAGCACAGCGCGCCGATGAAAAGCCATTAGTGAAAGAAAATCAAGCTGAAGCGCAAGTTCAAAAACCAATTAAGTAATATCCTAAACTTTGCTTATGCTCTTCTCAGTCAATCAAATACAAAAAAGCGCCCAAGGGCGCTTTTTTATTGAGCAATGATGTCAGTATTTAAGCCCGTCCGCCCGTCACTTTATTCGCGCGGCCTTCATCTTTAGCTTTATCTGCTCGGCGACGACGCACATCCTTAGGATCAGCAATCAAAGGACGATAAATCTCAACCCTTTGCCCCGGTAAAATCACTTGGTCATGCTTAACCACATTACTAAATACACCGAGCTTAACCGTCTCTAAATCGATCTCAGGAAAAAAACTCACTATGTTACTTAAACGCACCACCTCAATCGCTGACGTGCCGGTATTCACATTCACCGAAATCACTTTTTGCTGTGTAGGCAAGGCATAAACCACATCAACTACAAACTTATCTGTCTCATTTGTCACTGTAAATTACCTTAGCGCGACTCGTAAATGCCGTCACCATTGATACCATAAGATCATTAAACACTTTACCAAAGGCCATATCGGCTAACGAGCTTGAAAACTCAAAACTCAGCTCGAATTCTACCTTGCAGGCCTCTTCAGTCAGCTCAGTAAAACGCCACTGCCCCAATAAATGCTTAAAGGGCCCATTTTCCAATGTTAAATCAATACTCTTACCAGGAACCACTTGGTTGCGAGTCGTAAATGTCTTACGGATCCCCGCTTTACTCACATCAACAGATGCCAGCATAGTCTTGCCATCAAATTCTAAGACTTTGCCACCCACACAACCGGGTAAAAATTCCTTATACGACTCGACATCATTCACTAAGTCATACATTTGCATCGCACTAAAACGGACTAACACACTTCGAGAAATTTGCGGCATAGGACTTAGTACTCTTCACTAACGTATTCACAGCGACCTAAGTAAACTCAAACGCACGAAAAGAACACACGTGCAATAAACAACTTAGGCCAACAATCAAAATTTGCACGGATTTTATCACGATACGTAAAAAACGCACCCCTTGTGCACTTAGGCTGATACTCAACCCCCTAATCACGTTCAAAAAACCAGCAACAACACGATAGAGGCTTGAAATTAACTAAATAAACCCTTATATCAATACCAAATTGATTCACCGTGCGTATAATGGCGCCACTATGGTAAAGAAAAATTCAAGCAAAGCCGCGCCTGCGACTATCGCACGTAATAAGCGCGCAACCTTCGAATACCGTTTCGAAGAGAAAATGGAAGCTGGCCTATCCCTCATGGGATGGGAAGTGAAATCTATCCGTATGGGTAAGGTCAACTTGTCCGACTGTTACGTATTTCTGAAAAATGGCGAAGCCTTTATGCATGGCTGCACCATTATTCCCTTGAATACGGCATCGACACACGTTGTCTGCGATCCCCTACGTTTGAAAAAACTGCTACTCAGCCGTAAAGAGCTAGATAAACTAGCGGGCTTAGTTGAGCGCCAAGGCTACTCTATTATTCCTATCTCAATGTACTGGCGTAAAGGTGCATGGGTAAAAGTGGAAATTGGCCTAGGTAAAGGTAAGAAAGATCACGATAAGCGCGAAGATACTAAAGCGCGTGAATGGGAAGTTGAAAAAGCACGCGTGATGAAAAAAGAAAAAACGCACGGATAATGAACAAACGATTGAACTTGAAGCAAATGATGCTAGGTGATCATAGTGCTACGGGTTACAATCAAATTCTTGGGGGCGATTCTGGATTCGACAGGATTCACGAAACCCTGGGAGCATGCCGAGGGGCGGTTGGCCTCGTAAAAAGCCGCACAGTTATAGTTGCAAACGACGATAACTACGCTCTAGCAGCTTAGGCTAGCTAGCCATCTGACACAGGTCTCTCAAATGGGCGGTGTATACAGATGGTCATCTTACATTTGATAGCGAGGGAACTCCGTCCGGGGGTGAACCGCGAAATAGTACCGGACTCGCCCGATGAAATCCTGTCTTTCGGAGTTTATTCGGGTTAATTAAAAGAGAGACTAAGCATGTAGTGCCTTGGATGTAGGTGTTCTGGACGCGGGTTCAAGTCCCGCCGCCTCCACCAAATATAAGAACAAAGACGTCTCAGGACGTCTTTTTTCTTGCCTGAATAAAAATAAAATCAATAACTTAGCTTAATTTTCAGTCCATAGACGTCCAATAATGGTTGGTAACATCCATGCTTTTTAGTAACATCAGAAGTAACACCAGTACTTAACCTTAAAGCGTGGTGTTACTAAAAATGGTGTTATCTATTACAAATCAATACCTTATATAAGTATTAATTTTAGTAACACTGAGTATCAACAAAATACTGGTGCTAAGGTGTTGTTATGGCAAGACTTGCTAAGCCTCTATCTGATACAGAGATCAAAACTGCTAAACCAAAAGATAAGGAATACAACCTTGCCGATGGTAGTGGTCTACAAATCAGAATTAAGCCAAATGGCTCGAAACTCTGGCTACTTAACTACTCACACCCAATAACGAAAAAACGCCAAAACCTTAGCCTAGGCTCTTATCCTGATATCTCACTATTATCAGCTCGTAAGCTCGCACAAGAAGCTCGAACTCTTATTGCCCATGGCACAGACCCTAAAGCCCATAGAGAAGAGCAAATGGCAGCAAAAGCGGCCATAGTCGAGCATACTTTTGGCAGAATTTCCGCTGAATGGTTTGATCAAAAAAAAGACGCTATAACAGAAGATCACGCGGCAGCGACCTGGCGTTCCTTTAAACGTCACCTACTGCCTTCACTAAAAGACATTCCTATCAGTCAAATTACTGCCCCTATGGTTATTACATTCCTAAGACCAATAGAAGCAAAGGGAAATTTAGAAACGGTAAAACGACTCGCGCAGCGGCTTAATGAAGTTATGATCTATGCCGTCAATACAGGGTTAATTCATGCAAACCCATTGTCAGGAATTAAGGCCATTTTCAAAAAGCCTCGCAAAGAACACTTAGCAGCTATGAAGCCAAGTGAATTACCCGAATTAATGCAAGAAATTGCCAACGCAAGCATTAAAAAAGTGACCCGCTTTTTAATTGAATGGCAACTACACACCATGACTCGCCCAAACGAAGCGGCTGCTGCTCGTTGGGATGAAATCAATTTTGAAGAGCGTATTTGGCATATCCCTGCGACAAGAATGAAAATGCGTCGTGATCACATCATTCCACTGACAGAGCAAACATTAGCCCTACTACAAGCAATTAAACCAATCTCAGGACATAGAGAATTTATCTTTCCTGCAGAAAGAGACCCAAAAACTCACTGTAATGTACAAACAGCCAATGCAGCTTTAGTACGGATGGGATTAAAGAACAGAACAACCGCTCATGGTTTTAGATCGCTTGCCAGTACTACACTCAATGAGCAAGGATTTGATCCTGACGTAATAGAGGCGGCCCTTGCTCACACGGATAAAAACCAAGTACGTAGTGCCTATAACCGCAGTATTTACCTTGAGCGCCGTCGAGTGATGATGACATGGTGGAGTGAGTACATCATGGATGCAGCTAAAGGAAACGTAAGCCTTGCGCATAATGCCAGAAACTTGCGACTTGTAGCCCAATGAAATAGCTCTTTCCTTTATTTAAAGCTACAACATAAGTAAGGGGCTGCCATATGGCAGCCCCTTACTTATATATTCCACTATCAAATAACCTTAGTGGGTAGACAAATGTAGTGGCACACTAATTTTGGCCACCTAAATAGAGGTGATATTATTACCTCGTAGATGACTTTAGGTGAACACATGAGATCGACAACCAGAAAAACATTTAGTGCTGAATTCAAACTTGAAGCAGCCCAATTAGTCCTCGATAAAAACCATAGCATCATCGAAGCTGCAAAGGCGATGAACGTAGGTAAGTCCACTATGGATAAGTGGGTGAGACAGTTAAAACTAGAACGCCAGGGT